>WRMN01000001.1 GCA_009777095.1 Bacteroidales bacterium
CCATTTCTTACAATGTGTACAGATGTACAATAAAAGCAACGTTTTTAACCATTTCTCTATAAATGCTGCAAATATATAAATATCAAATGACTATAGCGTTTTCATCATACTTTTTGACCATTAAGCCAAAAAACCGTAAAAACAACCCTGCTACAGTGTTATCAAAGTTTAGCTCCTGCGGAGCTTTACGGCAAATAATATTTCATCTGACAAATTAATTTTTGTCATGTGCGAAAGCGCAAAGGTTTAAAAATGAGCCTGCCGAAAGCTAAGCAAAGTGGTAAATCAAATATAAGTGACAAGTCCCGCAAGGGACACGATGTGGATAACCGCAGGTTACGCTTCGCTTACCTGCGGTTAGACGAACCGACGCGGCCTTTCGCGCGGAGTAGGGACTGCGCCTTGAAAAACGCAGTTGCTCCGCGCGAGGAGAGCCGGCCTGTCATCAACCCTGCATTTCGCTACGCTACATACAGGGTTATCAAAGTTTAGCTCCTGCGGAGCTTTACGGCGAATAATAGTTCACCTGACAGATTAATTTTTGTCATGTACTAAACGCTTTGCATAAAAAGTATTAGATATTTCGGCCGCAAAATACAATTCATGCTTCAACGAACATATCTTGTAATTAGATACATTCATTTCTTTAAACCAATTTTCTCAAAAATAATTTGTTAAAAAGACGATGTTGAAATTATTTTCTAAAAATGTCAAAAAAATAAACAAAAACCAAGGTCGCGCAACAGCTACGCTCGTTAGACGCCACTCATTTTTGTTTTGTCATTATATTTATTATTAATCTGTGCATTGATATTTAAATATAACTTTACACCCTCGACACCCCATCATAGGTAGGTCCATAATTTCAGCACCATTATATCCCCAATTTTTACATCTTGTAATGGCTTTTCGCTTGGCATCTTCCCATTCAATAGCAGCGTTTCCACCCTCATAAACCATAGACATATAAATTATACCATCTGCTCTACTTCCTCCATCAACAGAAAGAGTATATGTTTTTGTCGGAGTAGCACAACTAATTAAAAAATAAGTACAAATACATAACTGTAATAACCTTTTAAAATTTCTCCTACTCATTTGGCCTTTCGGACTCGCCCCGTTTTTTGAATGGTATCTGGACTCCATTGCACTGCATCTTTCAACAGTTGCATTTGTTTTTGAAAATTTTTGATACATAAAATATAATTTAAAAAGGTTATGATTAGCCTGTAACTTATCTTATCACAATTACAAAAAAATAGCGTGGAAACAACCTGTCTGAACATCAGGTTCCCACGCCTATAGTATCCAACAAGTCATTCCACGCCGAATACACGGCGTTTTACTAACTTATTCCTGATACTATGAACTCAAAAAATGAGCCAAATGTGAGAAATGATGTTCAAGAATAACAGCAAATCGCTATTTTATATGTCTTATTTTGTGCATGTTAGCACTTCTTTTTTCTGTTTTATACCATACGATAAAATTTTATTTATAATTCCTTTGCAAATATAGATGAAATTTTTCTAACTACATGACTATAATTCAACTATTTTTCATAATACTTTGAATATCAATCAATAAAATTAAAATTGCTGTTAATCAAGTCCTTTTTTGTTAAACAATAAATATCCAAAACTCGCTTGTATGTACCAATTATTGGTAGCATGGCTATAATAATTGGCAGAAAAACTCAGAGGGCCCAGCGGCGTATGCCAGACAAAGGCGCCGGTAGCAATATAGGCATGTCTGTCCCATGGTTTGGAGTAATACATTCCCGTAGAACCTAACAATAAGGATTCGTAAGGCTGAAAATAATACCCGCCAAAATGCAATAAAAGTCGGTCGGTAATGGTAACTATAGGGATAAACCCGAAACCGCCAAAAATATTGGCGCGGTAATCGGGTAAAAACAGGGTTTTGCTGTGTGCGGTTGGGGTAAAGGCGGGCAACATTAATTGTGAAGAAAAATGATTGCCAAATCTCGATTGGGTAGAATACATCAAATCAACATAAGTCCCTATGGAAACCCAGGGGCTCAGGCGGAAGTACCATTCGCTCTGAAAACGGGCAGCTACCCAGTTATGATACTTGACAGCGGGGTCTGTCCAAACGATACTATATAAATTTCCCGGTATAAAATCTTCTCGTCCATACACATAACGCAGGGACAGCTGCTGTTTCTTTCCTCGCCATGCGTATTCTTTATAGTTCAGGGTATTCCGCTCCATTAGCACAGAAGGCGAGATATAATTTAACTGCATGCAATCGGTAGTGTCTAAGGAAGAAAAATTATCGGTCTGAAAATAATTATTAATGGAAACGCCGACCGAGGTTCCGAGTTTGAGCATAAAATGCTGTTTCGGAAAAACAGGCACGCCTACATTTATTCGGGCATGAGCGTCGTTTTCCTGTAAATAACTCGGACGTTTATCGGCAAACAGCAAGTCCTGCGACCCTTTATAGTAGTCGAACCGCAAAGCGCTTAATTCCATCTCATAAAAATAAGCAGGCCACGCCTTAAAATAGCCTCTGCCTGTAAGTTTTGCGCCGGAAAAGAAGCGCCCGATGTTTAATTGTAAACCTGCTCTGTAGCTATTTCTATCCATTATATGCCAATCGAGGCCGAGATATAACTGGTTCAAAGATAAAGAAGAAATATGTCCGCCTATAGCGGCATAAAAATGCGAGGCAGGCGTAGCTCTGATATGCAAATCAAAAAGTCCGCAAAGGCTATCGTATTCGGCTACAGGGAAAAAGGTATTGACATGATTCGTTGATATGGTACGAAAATAACGTTGCTTCAAAGTATTAAAATCGAAGGTCTCATATTTGCCGGCGCGCATCATATCGTCGATAAAACTAATTTGTCGTTCATCAACCTTTCCCGATACTTTAACCTTTCTAAAACGAAGTTCGGGCATGCGCGCTTTAAAAGCCGTTCGTTTAGCCTTTACTTCCTCAGACGATACCCGTCGTTGTACTCTTGCCTTAATGCTATCCATCTTCGCCATGGTATTTTTATAGCCTTCTTCCACCAGCATGGTCAGTTTGTGAAAATCGAGCAGCGACACATCGTCCAGTATGGTTTCAATCATCAGCCCCTTATCATCGGGCAGTAGGTAATTGGTTTCCAGCATCAACATATTTTCCATCTGATTATACAAATCGTCCTCGTCGGGGCGGGTGGGGTTCGTAGCGCATTTTGCACCGATAATAAAACCGGGGTGAAAATCACGCTCCATTACATTCCATGGAAAATTATTATAAAAACCGCCGTCAAACAACATGGTAGAGTCCACTTTTACGCCTTTGAAGTAAAAAGGGAAGGACATGGAAGCGCGCACCATAGTGCCTAAATTTCCGCTCCGTGCAATGTAAGGCTTTTTTTCCACTATATCGGAAGCCACACAGCGGAAAGGCACCATCAGGCTATCGAAATTATGTTGCGCCACCGCATTGGCCGCAGAAAAAATCTGCATTACCAGCAAATCCATCTGATAAGAAGAAATCAGACTGCTGGGAAAACTCGGGTGAAAGCCGTCTTTTTTAATATCAAACCTCAGTCCCAGTATTTCAGGCGTTTTCTCTTTATCAAATATATAAGTTTGATATTTTTCCTGAACCTCGCCCTTATAACTGTTACGAAAATCGTTCGACAGCAACAGGACCATCATCTCATCGGGCGCATATCCTATAGCGTATAATGAAGCAATGATAGCGCCGATGGAGGTTCCTGCCACATAGTCAACAGGAATATTGTTTTCCTCCAAGGCCTTAATCACGCCTATATGGCTTAATCCCTTGGCTCCGCCGCCGCTCAATACCAGACCCACTGTCTGGGAAAATCCCGACTGAAAGGTAGAAATAAGCAATATGGATAGCAGTATCCTTTTCATTTCCGACAGTTCAATATATTTTTTTGTCTATTTCAATAAAAACACTTACCTTTGCCTACACAATAAACTTCAAAGTTAGATATAAAATACCAAATTATGAAAACAACAGCTACTTTTATCAGCTTTTTTGCCGCTCTCCTGTTTATAGCCTGCGGCAGCAGCCCTTCTCCTAAAGCAACAAATCAAGCATCAACAAGTATGGAAACACAAGCAACAATCGACTGGACGGCATTAGGCGAAGAGCCTCTGTTAGACATTGAAACCAGTATGGGCATTATTACTGTTAAATTATTTAAAGAAACGCCCTTGCACCGCGATAATTTTGTAAAATTGGCCTCCGAGGGCTATTTTGACGGACTGATTTTTCATCGGGTAATTAATAATTTCATGATTCAGGCCGGCGACCCGCAGTCGCGCCACCCCCAACCCGGTGCAAACTATGGCAGCGGCGGCCCCGGTTATACCATTCCTGCCGAAATCTTACCTCATTACAAGCATAAAAAAGGCGCAGTAGCAGCAGCACGCATGGGCGATCATGTTAATCCGGAAAGAGCCTCGTCGGGTTCGCAATTTTATATTGTTCATAATGATAACGGCACTCCGCATTTAGACGGTGCGTACACCGTATTCGGCGAGACCGTTAAGGGATTAGAAATTATCGACAAAATTGCCGCTACGCCCACCATTAATCCGGGTTCTAACGACCGCCCTGTAAACGATGTGTTCATTATTAACATACGGCCGGCAGAATAATTTATGCGTTATGATTTATGAATTATGAGTTTAAGCTCTTGAAAAATAAGGGCTCAAAATACTCTTGTTATGCTTTACTTTTATTCCCAACTCATAATTCATAATTCATAACCCATAATTCATAACTCAATAACATGCGCAACAAAATAACCCAACTGCTGGCGGACATACCGCATTTAACCGCTAAAAATAAGGAAGAAGTAGAAGCTTTGCGCGTACAACTGCTCGGAAAAAGAGGCAGTATTACCATGCTGTTTGACGATTTTAAGCAGGCGCCCGCCGAAGAAAAACGCGAGTTGGGGCAATTATTGAACCAACTGAAGGTAAAAGCTGCCGAGCAAATCAATCGACTGCGGGAGCAGGTGGAAATACAGTCTGAGGCAGCCGCTTCCATAGACACGAGTATGCCGGGGCAGGCCGCACCGCTCGGCACGCGCCACCCGCTTTCCATTGTGCGCAACGAGATTATTGATATATTTAAACACTTGGGGTACACGGTGGCCGAGGGTCCGGAAGTGGAAGACGATTATCATGTCTTCGGTGCGCTTAACTTTCCGCCCGAGCACCCTGCCCGCGATATGCAAGACACCTTTTTTGTTACTACCGACGAAAATCCCATTCTCCTGCGTACGCATACCAGTTCGGTGCAGGTACGCGCTATGGAAACACAAGAGCCGCCGGTTCGCATTATTTGTCCCGGCCGCGTGTTCCGTAATGAGGCTATTTCGGCGCGGGCGCACTGCATTTTCCATCAGGTAGAAGGCTTGTATATCGACGAAAACGTTTCGTTTGCCGACCTCAAACAGTCAATACTGTATTTTTCCCGCGAAATGTTCGGCGCCGAGGCGCAAATACGGCTGCGTCCCTCCTATTTCCCTTTCACCGAACCCAGCGCCGAAGTGGACGTGAGTTGCAATATCTGCAAAGGGAAAGGCTGCAATATCTGTAAATATACCGGCTGGCTCGAAATTATGGGCGCCGGCATGGTTGACCCTAACGTGCTCGAAGCTTCGGGCATCGACAGTCAAAAATATACAGGCTTTGCTTTCGGCATGGGCATCGAACGTATTGCCATGCTCAAATGGCAGGTGAAAGACTTGCGCCATTATTTTGAGAATGACGTGCGCTTCCTGAATCAGTTTAAAACGGCGATGTAGTTCAAGGTTTAATCGTTATTGCGGGCTGCAGCAGCGGGGAAGCAATATATTTAAATTTTAAAATCGTAGTGGATTTCTGCCAATTCTTCGTTAGCAGCGGTAATTTTTTCGGCTAATTCGCGTTTAAATTGCTGTACTTTAGCAAATAAGTCAATATCGGCTGTGGCTAAGATTTGTGCGGCTAATATGGCAGCATTGCGCGCCCCGTCAAGGGCTACGGTGGCTACAGGAATACCGGCAGGCATTTGTAGAATAGAAAGAATGGAATCCCAACCATCAATTGATATTGAAGACCTTACGGGAACTCCGATAACCGGCAGGGGGGTAAAGGCTGCAATAACGCCAGGCAGATGTGCAGCGCCGCCGGCTCCGGCTATAATCACCTTAATGCCGCGTGTGTGAGCCTCTTTTGCAAAGTTTGCCACCTGTTCGGGAACACGATGAGCCGACAAGGCATTCATCTCAAAAGGTATTCTCATGTCATTCAAAAACTTAGCAGCTTCTTCCATTACTTTTAAGTCGGAGGTGCTGCCCATAATTATGCTGACTATAGCTTTCATTGTAAAATAAATTTTATAAACTGCAAAAATAATATTAATTTCGCAATTTAAAAGAAGTCCTATGAAAAAAGTTACTTTACACGATAAAACTTTCGCCCTTTCCATTCCCTATTCCGATATTCAGCAAGCGATTGAAAAGATAGCTGCTCAAATCAATAAGGATACGGTCGGCGAAACGCCTATCTTTGTCTGCCTGCTGAACGGCGCTTTTATGTTTGCTGCCGATCTGTTGAAATTAATTGAGATGCCGGCGGAAGTCTCCTTTATTAAATATTCTTCTTACGCCGGAACCCAATCTGTGGGCGAAGTTTCGGAATTGATAGGCCTGAATACCGATCTGAAAGGCCGTACGGTGATTGTGATAGAAGACATTATTGATACCGGCCTGACTATTAATAAGTTGCTGAAAGATTTACAGCCGAAAGAATTAAAACGGGTAAAAATCGCCACCTTATTATTTAAGCCCGAAGCCTTTAAAGGAGATTATGTCATTGACTACGTTGGAATGTCCATACCTAACGATTTTATTGTGGGCTATGGGCTTGATTATAATGAGTTGGGGCGTAATTTGAAAGATATTTACACATTGGTGCAGTAATGTGCTGTCATCAATTTAAAATTTAATAACATGTTGAACATCGTAATATTTGGACCTCCGGGCGCCGGTAAAGGAACGCAAGCAGCTTTATTGGTCGAAAAATATGGCTTGGTACACTTATCTACCGGTGAAATGTTGCGCGATGAAATAAAACGCGGCACAGCGCTCGGAGAAGAAGTGAAGCAGCTCATGGGTGCCGGTCATTTGGTATCCGACGAGATTGTGTTTGAACTGCTGCGCGGACGTTTGGAAGAAAGTAAAACGTCCAAAGGATTTATCTTCGATGGTTTTCCGCGTACAACAAAACAGGCGGAAATGCTCGACAAGGCAATGGCCGACCACGATATACAAATCAACCTGACGATAGTTCTTCAACTCGACGACAGTACCATTATCAAGCGTATTTTGCACAGGGCTGAGGTTGAAGGCCGCGCCGATGATGCCAATATTGATATTATCCGTACAAGGATAAAAAATTATAATGAACAAACGGCTGTGGTGATGGATTATTATAAGGCGCAAAATAAACTATACACTGTAGATAGCGAAAATACAATACAAGATACCTTTGAGCATCTTAGTAGAATTATAGCGGAGATGTAAAACTTTGAACTTTAGACTTTGAATTAATTGTGCATGTCCAACTTTATTGATTATGTACGTCTTTTCTGTGCCTCCGGCGACGGCGGAAAGGGATCTATGCACCTGCACAGGGAAAAATACGTTCCGAAGGGCGGCCCCGACGGAGGTAATGGCGGTCGCGGCGGACATATCATATTGCGCGGAAACAGCCAATTCTGGACCTTAATACACTTGAAATACCGCAAGCATATTAAGGCGGAAGCGGGCGGGGCCGGCAGCGGCGCCTTGCGCACCGGAGCAGACGGCGCTGATATTGTGCTTGATGTACCGCTGGGAACAGTTGCAAAAAACGCTGAAACCGAAGAAATTTTATTTGAGATTACTGCTGACGGAGAAGAAAAAATTTTATGCAAGGGCGGCCGCGGCGGCATGGGCAACGCCTTCTTCAAATCGGCAACCAACCAAACTCCCCGCTATGCACAGTCGGGCGATCCGCGTGAAGAAGGCTGGTTCATTCTTGAGTTGAAACTCTTAGCCGACCTTGGCTTGGTGGGATTTCCCAATGCTGGCAAATCGACCCTGCTCTCTGTGGTATCTGCTGCAAAACCGAAGATTGCCGATTATGCCTTTACCACCTTAGAGCCTAATTTAGGCATCGTATCTGTACGAGACGGACATTCCTTTGTGATGGCCGACATACCCGGAATTATCGAAGGGGCGCACGAAGGCAGGGGTATTGGATTGCGCTTCCTGCGTCATATTGAGCGAAATTCCATGCTGCTTTTCCTCGTACCGGCCGACAGTAAAGATATTTTGGCAGAGTATAAAATTCTGTTGAACGAACTCAAGCAATATAATCCCGAATTGCTTGATAAACAAAGAATATTAGCTATATCTAAAAGTGATATGTTAGACGAAGAACTGATGATGGAAATTAAACGGCAACTGCCGAAAAAAATACCGCATATCTTTATTTCTTCGCTTACAGGGTTTAATATTATCGCCTTGAAAGATATGCTTTGGAAACATTTAAACATTGCCGATGATGCTTGATTATATTGTACAACTTGACCAGTCGCTGTTCCTTTTTCTGAACAGCCTGCACTGCACCTTTTTAGACCCTGTAATGGTATTCATTACCGGTGATTTCGCCTGGGTGCCTTTATATGTTACTGTTGTCTTCTTTTTCTTTTGGAAACGCAACTGGCGTTGGGGTTTATTGGCCTTAGCGGCAGTGTTGCTTGCCTTCGCGCTGACCGACCAATTGAGTGTTCATCTCTTTAAAAACACCATTCAGCGCATACGCCCCTGTCATGAGGCTGACTTTTTTGGAATAATGCGCTCATTAGAACATTGCGGCGGACAGTTTAGTTTTATTTCCTCTCATGCCGCCAATACCTTTGGCTTTGCAACCATCACCTCGCTCCTTTTGGGTAAAAAATGGTATAGCTGGTGCATCTTTAGCTGGGCTGCTCTTGTGTCTTATAGCCGTATTTATGTAGGGAAACATTACCCCTTAGATATTATTTGCGGAGCGCTCTTCGGCATCTTAGTCGGCTACTGCATCTGGAAATTATTTCAATTTATTAAAATAAAATACACTTCAATCCTTTAACCGTCATTGCAGGTTGCTTCCTGCTTCGTCCCTCGCAGTCGCAATGACGGCGAAGCAATCAACTCTCAACTCTCAATTTTCAATTCTCAACTCTCAATTATTATGTACGCTCTCTACTTTTGGCCGATAATTATTCTGATGGAATTTTTCATGTTCATCACGGGCCTAATTATCTTATTATTTACCTTTCCCTTCGACCCTATGCGAAAGGCGGTGGACTGGCATTCTACTATTTGGGCAAAACTGCACTACTGGCTGAATCCATGTTGGAAAGTGCATTACTCCGGAGGAGAACATGTTAAAAAAGACAAACCTTACGTAATCATTAGCAATCATCAATCAATGCTTGATATTGTGCTGATGTACTACGTACCGCGCATTTTTAAATGGGTATCGAAAAAAGAAGCCCTGTGGATTCCCTTTGCCGGACAGGCCCTGTGGATGCACCGCGATATTCTTATCCGCCGCGGCGAGAAGTCCAGTATGAAAAAGATGATTAAAAAAGCGCAGTATTTTTTAGCCCGCAATGTATGCGTAAGCGTATTTCCTGAAGGAACACGTACGCTCGACGGACAAATACACCGTTTCAAAGACGGTGCTTTTGTATTGGCTAAGCTTACGCATACGGCCATACTTCCGGTGGTAATGGACGGTAATTTTGATGTGATGCCGAAGAAAGGGTATACAATTAAAGCTAAGCATAATTTTCATATTAAAGTGCTGCCGGAAATAAGTGTAGAAGAAATAGACAGGCTGTCGGTAAAGGAACTTTCAGAAAAAATACACGATTTAATGCTGTCCGAACACAAAAAAATCGCTCCCGAAAAGTACAATTAAAATTTTTTATATTATGACTGTTCCCGAACATGTTTTTGCTGTTAATTTTCCCATTCGTACCGACTATGTGGATTGGGAAAAAAAATTAAGTATTCCCGGACTCTTTCTTTTCTTGCAGGAAATAGCTTGGAAACATGCCAATATCTGGAGTTTTGGCTACGAACAATTGAAAGAAAAAGAACAGTTTTGGGTGTTGGCCAAATTGAAAGTGCAGATTGACCGCTACCTGCAATGGAACGACGAACTGCATTTGCAGACATGGAGTAAGGAGCCCGAACTGCTTACGGCCTATCGTGATTTTATCGGTTATGACCAACATGGCGCCCTAATGTTCAAAGCAACTTCGGCATGGCATGTGTTGAGCATGGCTACAGGCCGCCCGCAGCGGGTAGATGAGCTGAAACAAGGCATTCCTATTCCTGAAAACCTGCATGCCATAGAACGTAAGCCGGAAAAATTGCCGACTCCGGCAAGCGAAGTAATCGGCGAGCCGCTTAAGGTAGTGTTGAGCGATATTGATATAAACCTGCATGTAAACAATACCCGCTATATCCAGTGGGTATTAGACAGCTTTCCCCATGATTTTGCCCTGTCGCATAAAATTATGGAAATTGAGGTAAATTTCTTACAGCAAGCTAAGCTGGGAGATAACTATTATATTGTTACGCAGAATCTTGGAGACGGAACCTATCTTTCGGCAGCCCTAAGGGCGGAAGACAGCAAGGCCTTGGTTTATATAAAAACTGTTTGGAACTAAGAATGTTGAAAACTTTTAATTTCTAATTCATAAAATTTTTCCTACCTTCGCAAGTTATTTAAAGAATACCTGTAAAGATGGAAGCAGCCTTGCAAAATTATTCAGAAGAAAATATAATAACCCTTGATTGGCAAGAACATATACGCCGCCGTCCGGGAATGTATATTGGCAAGTTAGGCGATGGATCGCAGCCCGACGATGGTATTTATGTCTTGCTTAAAGAAGTGTTAGACAATTCGGTGGACGAATATGCCATGGGCTTCGGTACAAAAATTGAAATTACCGTTGATAACCGTGAAGTAAGCGTGCGCGACTATGGCCGCGGTATTCCCTTAGGTAAATTGGTAGATGTGGTGAACAAAATGAATACCGGCGCTAAATACGACAACAAGGCCTTTAAAAAATCGGTAGGGTTAAACGGAGTAGGCGTGAAGGCGGTGAATGCCTTGTCGAGCGCTTTTCTTATTCAGTCGGTACGCGAGGGGCAAAGCGCTTTGGCCGCCTTCGAAAAGGGTTTGATGCAACAAAAAAAAGATGCAAAATCGACCGAAAAGAACGGTACATTAGTGCGTTTTGTGCCCGATGAAGAGCTGTTCGGCAACTATGCTTTCAACATGGAGTTTGTAGAGCAGATGGTGCGTAACTATACTTATCTGAATGCAGGCCTTACCCTAAGGCTGAACGGAGTTAATTATGTATCCCGTAATGGTTTGCTTGATTTGTTGAATGAAAATATCGGGGAAGAGCCTCTGTATGCGCCTATCCACCTTAAAGGAACAGATATAGAAGTGGTGATTACCCACGGCAACGAATATGGCGAAACCATTTATTCCTTTGTAAACGGCCAAAACACTACGCAGGGAGGAACACATCTTACGGCTTTCCGAGAAGCGGTAGGTAAAACCATTAAGGATTTTTATCGAAAAGATTTTGAACCGATCGATATTCGCCATTCTATAGTGGCGGCGGTAAGCGTACGGGTCGAAGAGCCTGTTTTTGAATCGCAGACTAAAACTAAGCTCGGATCCAAAGACATGGGTCCCGACGGCCCGTCTGTACGTAATTTTATACTTGACTTCCTTACGGAACAGTTGGATAATTATTTGCACAAGCACCCTGAAGTGGCCGATACCTTGTTGAAGAAGATATTAGAATCGGAAAAGGAGCGCAAGGCCATATCGGGCATTCAGAAATTAGCGCGAGAACGGGCTAAGAAAGCTAATTTGCACAATAAGAAACTGCGCGATTGCCGTGTTCACTACGGCGATAAGCATGAATTGGCGCAGGCCTCTACGTTGTTTATTACCGAGGGCGATTCGGCCAGCGGCTCTATTACCAAAAGCCGCGATGTGAATACCCAAGCGGTGTTCAGCCTCCGCGGAAAACCTTTGAACACCTACGGTATGACCAAAAAAGTGGTCTATGAGAATGAAGAATTTAACTTGTTGCAGGCAGCTTTGGATATTGAAAACGACATAGATGACCTGCGTTACAACAACGTGGTAATTGCTACAGACGCTGATGTTGACGGCATGCATATCCGCCTGTTGTTGATTACTTTCTTCTTGCAGTTCTTCCCCGATCTTATCCGCCAAGGACATTTGTCGATATTGCAAACGCCCTTATTCCGTGTGCGCAACAAGAAAGAAACCATTTATTGCTATAATGAAGACGAAAAGAATACTGCCATAAAAAAATTAGGCACTCACCCCGAAATTACGCGATTCAAAGGCTTAGGAGAAATATCACCCGACGAGTTTCGTAATTTTATAGGTGAGAATATCCGCTTAGAAAAAGTGCGCCTGAGTAAAGACGACAGTATCCACGACCTGCTGGAGTTTTATATGGGTAAAAACACCCCCGACCGGCAAGTCTTTATTATTGACAATCTCCGTGTAGAAGAAGGCTTGGACGCAGAGGAGGAATTAGTGGAAGAAATAGAGTTGTGATGGGGAATGAGAGATTTATTATTTATATAATCTGCAATTTTTTAAGAATTTAAATAAAATAAAGCGATGAACCACATAACACACATACAAATCAACAATTTCAAATCTATACGTGATTTGAAAATAGATGATTGCCGGCGAATCAATCTGTTTATCGGTTATCCGAATGTAGGCAAGTCGAATATTTTGGAAGCGTTGAGTTTGTTTTCCGTACCGTTTTTGAAAATCGGAGAAAACTTAAACCGTTTGGTTAGGGTAGAAAATAAAAATGAATTGTTTTATAATGTATCGAAAAATAGTTGCATTATAGCAACAAATTTGAAACAAGCATTGCTTGAAAATGACCAGCAAGTGTTACGATTATTTTTTGATAAGACGAAAACTATAGATAAAGGAGGTCGTTTTACTAATGATTTAATTCTAGAATATTTGTCTTCATTTGAAGATGAATTTTATATTATTAAACGATATTTGTTTAAATCCAAAAAACATTGTAAATCAACTGGATATAAATTATTATTACCGCCATTTGGGGAAAACATTATAGATGTTTTATCATATAATGATGAGATGAATAATGTGAAAAATTGGATAAAAAAAGAACTTGAGACATTCGGATTAGAATATGTTCTTGATAAATCGTCAAATAGCATAAAAGTTCAAAAAAAATTGGGAGGTGATGAGGTCTTCCAACTTCCTTATTCTTCTATTGCCGACACACTCCAACGTCTGATTTTTTATAAAACGGCTATTGCGTCCAATCAAAATTCCGTACTCCTGTTTGAAGAACCGGAGGCACACGCTTTTCCGCCATACATCAGAACTGTAACACAAGACATAGTAGAAAATGTTAGTAATCAATTTTTTATAGCGACACATAGCCCTGTCATTGTTAATAATTTTATTGAATATGAAGATGTCAGACAAGAAGTTGCTATCTACTTGATTGACTTTAAAGATGAGCAAACAATTGCTAAACGCTTGTCTGATAAAGAGGTGGACGAGATATATAATTATGGTGAAGACCTGTTTTTTAATCTCGAAAAATTTTTGTAAAAATGGCTGTGCATATTTTAACCGAATGTTATATGGACACTCTTCTTATGGAGACAATCGTCCCTCCGGTAAAAGGATATAATCATCAACATTCTTGCAATAAAGTTTTAAGTACAATGAAGAATAAATTAAATAATGAATTTGCCATTGGAATTATTGATGATGACAAGGTTGTTCCAAAGGACTTAAATGATTTTGAATATGTGAAAACATACCATAAAACTATAAAGTTATATAAGCACCGCAGTCGGCCGCATTACGTTA
The DNA here is from genome assembly GCA_009777095.1 of Bacteroidales bacterium. GTDB lineage: Bacteria > Bacteroidota > Bacteroidia > Bacteroidales > UBA932 > UBA932. The sequence goes on from WRMN01000001.1 coordinate 14,031, forward strand.
TTAAGATTGTTCCAGCAGTAGAGCAATTTATCCTTAATGATGCGAACCGAAGTGCCATTTCACTTGCAACATATAATTTGCCAAGTGATGTGAAATTATTTACTAAGATAACGAAGCATAATACAAGCAAAAATCATAAAGACTTAAAGAATTTACTTACTGCATTAAAACAAAATAACTCGCAAGGAATATTTCAATTAACACAGTTGGTTGAACACCTGAAAGCCAATCCTTATAATCCACAATTTGATTTATTATAATTTATGTCCGAAGAAATAGAACTCATAGACGATAATGATGCCGGTGTTGCTGCCGAGCCGCAGGGGAAGTACGCCAAACTGTTGATAGATGGTGAAAAGCGCTATAAACTTACCGGTATGTACAAAGACTGGTTCTTGGATTATGCCTCTTATGTAATCCTTGAGCGGGCTGTTCCGCATATTAATGATGGGCTGAAGCCGGTGCAGCGGCGTATCCTGCATTCGATGAAACGCATGGACGATGGCCGCTACAACAAAGTGGCCAACATCATAGGACACACTATGCAGTTCCACCCTCATGGCGACGCCTCTATCGGCGATGCTTTGGTGCAGTTGGGGCAGAAAGATTTGGCGGTTGACTGCCAGGGTAACTGGGGCAATATTTTTACCGGCGACGGCGCAGCAGCGCCGCGTTATATCGAAGCCCGTCTCTCGAAATTTGCACTCGAAGTGGTATTTAATTCCAAAACTACCGAGTGGATGGCTTCCTACGATGGACGAAATCAGGAGCCGGTAACCCTGCCGGTGAAATTCCCGCTATTGTTGGCGCAGGGAGTGGAAGGTATTGCTGTGGGCTTAGCTTCAAAAATCTTACCGCATAATTTCAATGAACTGATTGATGGCGCTATTGCCCACCTTAAAGGGAAGGACTTTGAATTGTACCCCGATTTTCCAACCGGAGGAATGGCCGACTGTATCCGCTACAATGACGGACTGCGCGGCGGAGCAGTGAAAGTGCGCGCTAATATTACCAAGCAGGATAAAAAAACCTTGCTGATTACCAATCTCCCTTACGGAAAAACAAGTTCTGCGCTTATTGAATCTATCCTCAAGGCAAACGATAAAGGCAAAATCAAGGTACGGAAAGTAGATGATAATACGGCGCAGAATGTGGAAATTGTCGTTCATCTGCACAATGACATTTCGCCCGACAAAACTATTGATGCGCTTTACGCTTTCACCGATTGCGAAATATCTATTTCACCCAATGCCTGTGTGATTAAGGAAGAAAAACCGCACTTTATTGGCGTAAAAGATATTTTACGGCACAATGCAGATTATACCAAAGAACTTTTACGTCGGGAATTAGAAATACGTTTGAAAGAGTTGAACGAGGATTGGCATTATTCTTCTTTGGAAAAAATCTTCTTTGAAAAACGAATTTACAAGGAATTGGAAAATAATGAAATCAAATCGTGGGAACTTCAGTTGGCAGCGGTGGAAAAGGCGTTGAAACCTTATGAAAAGAAATTGAAAGCGCCCATTACTTTCGAAAATATAGAATGGTTGGTAGAAAAACCTGTGCGGAAAATTTCTAAATTCGACATCAAAGCAGCAACCGAGCGTATTAAAAACATAGAGATAGAAATAGAAGAGGTAGAAAATAATCTGGCCAATCTGGTTGAATTTACGGTGAATTATTTCCGTCAGTTGAAAAAGAAATACGGAAAGAATTTTGAGCGTAAGACGGAACTGCGCAGTTTTGAAACTATTGAGGCTACGAATGTGGTAGTGGCTAATGCCAAACTGTATGTCAACTACTCGGAAGGCTTTGTGGGAATGGATTTAAAGCGCGACGATAATGCCCAATACTTGTGCGACTGTTCGGATATTGACGAGGTAATTGTGTTCCTGCGCAATGGAAAATACGTGATTAGCAAGGTTTCCGACAAGGCTTTCTTCGGTAAGGATATTATTCATGCGGCAGTATTCAAGCGCAATGATGAACGCACGATTTATAATGTGGTTTACCGCGACGGAAGAAACGGCGATATCTATGTAAAACGTTTCTTTGTGTCGGGAGTTACCCGCGATAAGGACTATGATGTTACACAGGGGAACGATGGCTCGCAGGTGCTGTGGTTTACGGCTAACCCCAATGGTGAAGCAGAGGTGCTGAAAGTATATCTGAAGCCCCGTCCGAAATTGAAAAAATTGATTTTTGACTTTGAATTTAGCGGTTTGGCGATCAAGGGGCGCGGGTCGATGGGGAATATTCTTTCGCGTTATGCCATTCATAAAATTGTGTTGAAAGAAAAGGGTGTTTCGACCTTTGGCGGTCAGCAAATATGGTTCGACAACGATATTCAACGCCTTAATGTTGATGCTCGTGGCGAGCTGCTCGGAGAGTTTCTGGCCGGCGACCGTATTTTAGCAGTAACACAGCAGGGCTTGTTCTACACTACCAATTTCGACTTGAGCAACCGCTATGAACAGCAGCTATTATTGATAGAGAAATTTGACGCTAAAAAGGTTTATTCGGCTACTTATTATGACGCCGAATTGGGAAGCTGCTATGTGAAACGCTTTACCTTTGAACCCAGTGATAATACGCCTCAATTATTTATTAGTGATACGGCCGGATCTTACTTGCTGCAAATTACTTCCGACCATTTTCCGCAGTTGGAAATTACCTTCAAGGGCAAACATGCCAAGCGAGAACCTGAATATGTAGATGTGGAAGAATTTATAGGCGTAAAGAGCTTCAGGGCTAAGGGAAAGCGGGTAACTACTTACGATGTGAAAACCATTTCGTTTATCGAACCGCTCGAAAAAGAAGTTTCGGAAGAAATCACAGACCTGTCCGATGCGCACGAGGAGCAAGCGGTGCAGATGACACTATTATAGTTTAAAGTTCAAAGTTTAAAGTTTAAAGTTCAAATGTCATTGCGAGGTACGAAGCAATCAAGGTTCAAGGTTGAGGTTATGTTATCAGAGATTAACAAGCGGGAGTCTTCAATTATTTTTTTGATTGGGTTTATGTGTTGCGGTAAAACAACCTATGGTAAAATTTTGGCTGAAGAACTACGGTATGATTTTGTAGATACTGATGCCTTGATTGAGCAAAGGCATGGTAAAACCATTGCTGAAATTTTTGCTGTGGAAGGAGAAGAAAAATTTCGGCAATATGAGCAAGACGTTTTATGTGATTTATTGCATCAAAAAAACTTGGTAATAGCTTGCGGCGGCGGCCTGCCCTGTTTTTTCGATAATATGGAACGAATGAATGCCTGCGGCGCTACGATTTATTTAAAAGCAGAGGTGGAATTGTTGGCACAACGTATAGAGAAAGAGAACAACAACCGACAACGGCCTCTTTTGGAAGGCAAAACAGGCCCGGAATTGCGGGAACATATAGCGCAATTACTGGTGCAGCGCGAGCCTTACTATGAACAGGCAACGATTGTATCGGAGCAGATGTTATAGGGATATTCAGTAAAATCAAAAAAAATCTGCTCATAATGTAAGCACCCCTAAAATCCTACAGCAAATATAGGGATTTTAGCTAACAAGTTTACGTCATTGCGAGGCACGAAGCAATCTTTTTTCCAAAAAATTTTGCAAATTCAAGAAATATCTCTACATTTGCCATATAGGAATAAATAAACATCTCCATAACAAACAATGCGAATTGAATATCAATATGGCATGGTCAGGCTAATGACAATTAAAAGTTTATTAGTTGTTTGCAGCCGTGTCAGTTGTCGGCTTTGCTCGCTTGTTGCCGAAATTAGTTATTCAATTATTTGGCGACCGAAAACCTTGTATCTTGCTGAAAATCAATATTTTACCCCCCCCCAACGTGTATAATAAATTCATTATCAATACTTTACAAGAAATTAACTATTTGGCAATTGGGGAAGAATAATTTTACTTAACTTAGGCGTTGCTATGGTTTCCCTTGTTAGCAACGGCCTGTAAAACAAAAATTTACGAAATAGCAAAGGGAACGTTTTTGTAATGTTACACGAGATATAACATCTATTAAAATTATACAAATTTTTAAATTTATGATATGAAAAAAATAATATTTACCATAATAGGGTTGTTTATTGTTGGAGTCTATTCTTGTAACGATAAGGAATTTGGCATTATTGACAATCAGGCAACTGAAACAGCAATATCAACAAGGGCGCAAATGGATATTGAATTAATGTGTGAACAATTAGTATCTTCTCCAGAGTTTGCTGAATTTGGAAAACTTTTGGAAAATGTAGGAATGAAATTGTATTCAGAAAAGGAGAAGAAACTGGATATGAATATTGATAATATGGATGAATTGATGGTATGGGTTAAACAAAACATTAAGTACACAGCTTATAAAAACATTTCTGAATTTGAGAAAGATGTAGAAAAACTATACTCTATTGCTCAGCCCCTTAGACTTCAGTATAGTGATATTTTTTTGAATAATAATATTGAGTTATTAAAGGCAGTGGCACTAAAAGAAGCCTTAAAGAAGCCAAGTGCTATTCCTTATCAAGCTAAATACCAAGATGCTGAGTTAAGCGCAGATTGTATAGGTGATATGTGGAATTGTTTACAAACAGCTGTGAACAACTATGACGGAAAGATGCCCGGTATAATAGTTATGGGTATCTTTTGCCCTCTTTGTGCACTAGGTGCATGGAGTTATGCCTATAATACCTTTCAGGATGAAAAAAAAGTATGTGAAAAAACAGCTTATGACTGTTTGGGGCTGCAAGCGATAGACGAGACTATAATAGACGATGGTGTAGCGGAAGAAGAAATTATAATAAACGAGGATGTGATGGAAGAAGATATGATAGATGAGTAGGAAGTGGCAGACGGAGCGGGGTTATAATAAGTAATCTGAGTAATGCCACAATTTGTTAAAAATAAAACAGTTGACATTTATGCATTTTACTAATTCCTAAAAATAATATGATATGACTATAAAGAAAAAGAATTTGATACTACAATTTAGAGGAGTATTTGCATTGATAATTTTGGTATTTTTTGCACTTCCTTTATTCTTTAAAAAAATTCACGTTGCAGTACCAAAATGGATGGAGTCGGAGATGAGAGGAGTAATCATTATGATAATACTGATAGTATATTCTATTCTTGAACTTTGGCTGCAAAACTTTTTTAAGAAAAAATGGAACGAAAGGGATTATACTCCGATTATTGTTATAATAATTGCTGTATTACTGGGCATAGCATTAATGTAATATTAACACTTTTAAAAATAAGTTTTTATGAAAAAACACATTTTATTAATGATTTTGGCAGTCGTAATAGTGTCTGCTGCCTTTGGACAGGATAGACGTTATGAGTTTGAAAGCGCTATTCTGAAAAAGAACACCGTAACGAGAATCGGATTAACAGAACAAACTTTTTCCACTGTATCCTATATTGTCGACTACGGCCGCAAGGAGGTCGGGGAAATTGTCATGAACATAGGCGGTCAGACGGTTACTATGTTAGCCATAATGAAAGATGGCTATATTTACGGTGCCAACATGGCCTTAAAGCAAGGGACCAAAACCAACATAGCCACTATGAGCGATTTCAAGACTATAAATTTTTTAAACTTGACCGATGAGGTAAAAGAGACATACCAAATTGAGGAAAAGGGCAATGAACAGGTTTTAGGAAAAGACTGCAAGCGTTACAACATGGCTTTTACAACCCAAGGACAGAGCGTGAAAGGTTCCGTATGGGTATGGCAGGGATTGATGCTCAAAACATTTATGGCCACTGACGAAATTATCATTGTGGACGAAGTAACCGAGATACAGGAAGGTGTGGAAATCGCAGAAGAAAAGTTCGAATTACCCGAAGACATTGATTTTGTGGAAGGAATACCACAGCTATTTCCTTGAAAAACTGCCACTTTGAATGGATTGATTGTTGAAACGAGCGGGAACCAATCGCTATTTGCCAATATCGTGTTTATAGCTACAGGCCGTCAAAGTAGGGATATTCAGTAAATAAAATTCAAATCCCAATAAATTTATTTTGAATATGTTGGGATTTTTTTTGTCTTTGTCCATTAAGCCTCATACAATAATAATTATAAATTTACGCATTAAAAATTACTCACACAATCTCCTCTCCTGACTTCGACACTGGGGCTCCCAAAAACCAAAACAACAAATTAGAGCCATATATCTTAGTACAATCGTTGGTGAATTAAGCGTTTTTCTTAAACAAGTGTCAAACTCAAAAGGCTTTCAGCCTTTATTCCCTCGTTCAATTTTTCTTTGGGACACCCAAAATGGCGTTGCAAAAATCGCAATATACGGCCTCTTTTGGAAGGCAAAACAGGTACGGAATTGCGGGAACATATAGCGCAATTACTGGTGCAGCGCGAGCCTTACTATGAACAGGCTGCGATTGTGTCGGAGCAGATGTTTTAAGCAGGACTTTTGTAGATAGTGGAAACTTCGATGCAGAGGTTCATAATTCCGCACGAAGAACAACTAAAAATTAAGGCATAAGCTAATCCCTATGGGCGTAGGAGTAATATAGAGTGCTGTAGAATTATTTTTATGCAAAGTTAAGGCTTTTTTCATCTTACCTTCACCTACATAATACATAATAATTCCTCCTATCATAACTCCGCCGCCGCCAATCAGTAGAGCCGTATTTCCTTTACCTCCGGCAATACGGGTTCCTATATCATAGCCAAAACAAAACGAACCAATAGAGCCAACAACAATTCCGACTACGCTTAGATTTTTCCCGGATTTAAACATATTACCGACAGCTGCATTTTGAGTATTTAATTCACTCATAAATACATCAAAAGAGACTTGTTGACTACCTACATAGTAATTGTGGCCCCATGTTCCTGCTTTGAAGCTCAAATCTCCCATTTGTTCTTGTGCTATAAGTACAATTGGGGTAATCATAAATAATAAACACCAAAAAACTGTTTTCATACAATAATAATTATAAAATTTATATCCTAAAACTTACTCACACAATCTCCTCTCTCCGCTTGATGTCTTTGACGCGCAGCTGTATGTTGGCTATGCCGCGGTAGTAGTTCTCGGCTACAGAGTAGCAGACATCTGCCGAATTGCCGCTTTGCAGATAATCAAAATGTTCCGACTGGTAAAAAGCTATGGCCGAAATGGGACGATAAGGCTCGTCTTCCTGTATTAATTCCAATTTTAAATGTCCTGCGTCGCTGCCTACAACACGGCCGTTGCCGTTGTCATACACATTTTCGGTCAGAAATACCGGCGACATATTGCCCGGCCCGAATGGCTGGAACTGTTTGAGCAGTCGGAAAAACTTAGGGGTAATCTGCTTAAAGTCGAGATAGGCATCAATATCTATTTGCGGGGTGAGTATCTCTTCGGAAATGTGTTCAACTACATAAGTTTCAAAACGATGACAGAATTGTTCAAAGTTCTCTTCGCGCAAAGTAAGTCCGGCGGCATACATGTGTCCGCCGAAAGTTTCCAGCAGGTCAGAGCAATTCTCTATGGCTTCATAAAGGTCGAAGCCGGGAATACTGCGTGCAGAGCCGGTAATAAACCCATTGCTTTGCGTCAGTACAATAGACGGACGGTAAAAAGTTTCCACTAAGCGCGATGCAACAATACCTACAACACCCTTATGCCAATTAGGATTGTAAAGAACGGTACTCTTCTTGCTCATTATCTCAGCATCGTTCATTACCATGTTTATGGCTTCCTGCGTAGTTTCACGGTCAACGCTCTTACGGTCGTTGTTGTGGGTATTAATCGTTAAACCGATTCGTGTTGCTACTTCCTCATTTTCGGCAACCAACAGTTCTACGGCAGCTTTTCCCGACTCCATACGGCCTGCGGCGTTAATGCGCGGCCCTATTTTGAACACAATGTCGTCTATCGCAATATGGTGTTTTTCTAAACCTGCCAATTTAATCATAGAAAGCAAACCTCTTCTTGGCTTGGTATTCAGTTGTTTGAGACCATAATGCGCCAAAATGCGGTTTTCGCCCGTAATAGATACCAAATCGGCAGAAATACTTACTACCACTAAGTCAAGATAAGGGTAAAGCTGTTCCAAGGGCATCTTATGCTTTATACAGTAAGCCTGCATCATTTTAAAGCCCACGCCGCAGCCCGAAAGGTCATTGAAAGGATAATTGCAGTCGTGCCGTTTAGGGTCAAGCACCGCTACGGCTTTTGGCAAGATTTCGTCGGGGAGGTGGTGGTCGCAGACAATGAAATCAATACTGCGATCGTTGGCATAGTCGATTTTTTCATTGGCCTTAATACCGCAGTCGAGCGCTATAATAAGCGAAATGCTGTGCTCCTTTGCATAATTAATGCCTTGGTAAGAAATTCCGTACCCTTCATCGTAACGGTCTGGAATATAAAAAGCAACGTTAGCGCCAAGCTCTTTTAGAAAACTGTAAACCAAAGCGACGGCGGTAGTTCCGTCCACATCGTAATCGCCATATACCATAATCTTTTCCTGCTTAGCTATAGCCCTGTCAATACGGTCAATAGCCTTATCCATGTCTTTCATCAGGAACGGGTCATGAAGGTTAGCCAACTCAGGACGGAAAAAATTTTTTGCCTCGTCAAATGTGTTTATATTCCTCTGTATTAATAAATTAGACAGAGTATGGTCAATACCGAGTTCTGAAGCCAAATGACGTACAGCTATCGGATTTCCTTGTTCCTTTAATATCCACTTTTTATCAAGCGCCAAAACAAAAATTTTCACAAAGATACTATTTTTTTCCAAAAATTCCTCATAAAATCTTATCTTTGTGAATTAAATTTTTAAATTCTTATGAAAGTCAGTGGTTTCACCTTTGTGCGAAATGCCATTAAATACGATTACCCTGTGATAGAAGCAATTAGCTCTATGTTGCCGCTGTGTAACGAATTTGTGGTTTGTGTGGGGAACTCGGACGATGAAACCTTGGCTTTGGTGGAAAGCATAGCCTCCGATAAGATAAAGATTGTTCATTCGGTGTGGGACGACAGCCTGAGGGAAGGCGGAAGGGTGTTGGCTGTAGAAACCGATAAGGCCTTTGACGCTGTGGCGGCAGACTCCGATTGGGCTTTTTATATCCAAGCCGATGAGGTGGTGCATGAGCAATACCTGCCTGTAATTAAGCAGGCCATGGAAGACCACCAAGAAAATAAAAATGTAGAAGGCCTTTTATTCAATTATATGCACTTCTTTGGCTCTTACGATTATATAGGGACATCGCGTTTGTGGTACAGGCACGAAATCAGGGTCATTCGCAACGACAAATCCATTCGCTCCTATCGTGATGCGCAGGGTTTTCGTAAAAACAATAAGAAATTGAACGTAAAACCGATAGATGCTTATATGTACCATTATGGTTGGGTAAGACCGCCGAAGTTCATGCAGGCTAAGGTGCGGAATTTCCACAGCCTGTACCATGATGACCAATGGTCGGAAAAGCATCTGTCTAAGTCCGAGGAATTTGATTATTCCGACATTGATGTCTTGGCGCGGTTTACAGCAACCCACCCGACGGTTATGCGCGAACGGATTGAACGTAAGAGCTGGACTTTTGAACGAGACCTCAGCAAAAATAACCGAAAACCTAAGGAAAAGGTATTGCACTTTATTGAAAAACTAACAGGAAAACGTTTATTCGAATATCAAAATTATAAGATTATATAACAATGGAGCATCATGAATTTAGCGAACAGGAAGCTATCCGCCGTTCGTCATTGAAAGAATTAGAAAATTTAAACATTAACGCTTATCCGGCCGAAGCATTTATTGTGAATGCTACTACGCAGGAAATCAAAGAACAGTTTAACCCTGAGAAAAACAATTTTCAAGAAATAAGTATTGCAGGCCGTATCATGACCCGCCGTATTATGGGCGCGGCCGCTTTTTTTGAGTTGCAAGACGAAAAGGGACGCATACAGGTATATGTTAAACGTGATGATATATGCCCGAACGAAGATAAAACGCTTTACAATACCGTATTCAAAAAATTATTGGATATAGGCGACATTGTTGGCGTGTGTGGCTATGCTTTTATTACCCAAACAGGCGCTTTGTCTATTCATGCCAAGAAATTGAAAGTGCTCTGCAAATCGTTGCGCGTACTGCCTATTGTAAAGGAAAAAGACGGCGAGGTATATGACGCCTTTTCCGACCCTGAACAGCGCTACCGTATGCGCTACGTTGACCTTATTGTGAATCCTCAGGTGCGCGAGGTATTCATCAAGCGTACCAAAATAATTAACACCATGCGCGAATTTTTTAATGCTAAGGGCTATTTGGAAGTAGATACGCCGGTGCTGCAATCCATACCAGGAGGCGCACAGGCGCGTCCTTTTATTACGCACCACAACGCCTTGGATATTCCTTTGTACCTGCGCATCGCTAACGAATTATACCTGAAAAGGCTTATCGTAGGCGGGTTTACAGGCGTGTATGAATTTTCGCGTAACTTTCGTAACGAAGGAATGGACCGCACGCATAATCCCGAGTTCACTTGTCTGGAAATCTATGTGGCCTATAAGGATTACTTGTGGATGATGGAATTTACGGAGCAGTTATTTGAAAAAATAGCTATAGAAGTAAATGGCAACACTACTGCTAAGTTTGGCGATAATTTGGTTAATTTCAAAGGTCCTTACCGTCGCCTGCAGATGCTCGAAGCGATTAAAGAATATGCGGGAGTGGATATTTCCGATATGAATGAAGACGAAATCCGCACAGTGTGTAACCAATTACATATTCCTGTGGACAAAACAATGGGTAAAGGAAAATTAATAGATGCTATTTTCGGAGAAAAGTGTGAACCTCATTTAATACAGCCCACTTTCATTATTGATTATCCTATTGAATTATCGCCACTGACTAAGCGCCACCGCAGTATCCTCGGCCTTACGGAACGTTTTGAACTTTTTGTCAATGGAAAAGAAATATGCAATGCTTACTCGGAGTTGAACGACCCCATTGACCAGTTGGAGCGTTTTCAGGAACAAGCTAAATTGAAAGAAAAAGGCGACGATGAAGCCATGTTTATCGACATGGATTTTGTGCGTGCACTTGAATTCGGCATGCCGCCTACTTCCGGCATGGGCATTGGCATTGACCGCTTGGTGATGATGATGACCGGCGCCTCGTCTATTCAGGACGTCTTACTGTTCCCGCAAATGCGGCCGGAAAATAAATAAAAAATGCGCCGAATTGTACCATCGTTACGTTTATTGTCGCCATTTGTTTATCTTTACTTATTGGCGATATTGCTGTTTTTTATTTTCAGGTTAACGCTGTTGGCGATGAATACCGCTCATCTGAACGGCGCAGGAGAAGGACTTGTTGTTAAGGCTTTTCTCATAGGTTGGCGGTTTGATACCACAGTTATTTGTTATATTTTATTTGCTGTTGTTTTGGCTTATGCTGCATTGTTAGCCGTTAACAAGTGTAATAAGTTGGCGTTGAAAATTATTTACATTTTTTGCGGCATGTTCTTTTCCTTAGCCTTCTTTATTTCTACAGCTGACATTCCGTTTTTCGAACATTTTTTTGTTCGATTTAATAACACGGCTTTTCTCTGGAAAAATGATATAAACTTTGCAGTGTTGATGATATTAAAAGAAAAAAATTTCTACCTTTTCTTTGTTTTGTTTATTGCTGTTGAATGTTTTTTTATTTTCTTTTTAAGGAGAATTTACCGCTATCATCGGCAATTGATACAGCAGCATAATTATTCGGACCTGTCTTTACCGATTTTTATGCCTTTTATCTTGTTGGTTTGTGGTTTGATATTTATTGGTATTCGCGGACGCATCGCTAAAATTCCTATTCATGAAGGCTTAGCCTATTATTGCGACAATGCTTTTTTAAATCAGTTAGGCTTAAATCCGATTTTCACCTTAGGACGAAGTATGGAAGAAGCGGCAAGGTCTGAGAACGCCCTTCTGCATTTCATGCCCGACGAAGAAGCCTTACGTATTTGTGCCGTTGATTTACGCGCTGACCCTGATTTAAAAGATATTTCACCCATAGCCCGCCGACAGACGACAGACGATTTATTTAAAGGCCGAAATATTGTGTTGGTTATTATGGAGTCAATGTCAACCGCTAAGATGGAACGATATGGGAATACCAGCCACCTGACGCCTTTTCTTGATAGCTTAGCGGCTGTGGCATGGTCGTTTGATAATGTATATACAGCAGGTATTCATACTTTCAATGGTGTTTATACCACCTTGTTTGCTCACCCGGCTTTAATGGCGCGGCACAGTATGCAGAGTTATGTGCGGCCGATAAGCATGGCGGGCTTTTCCAACATATTATCGCAGCATGGGTATCAAACTGTTTTCTTTACTACGCATGATGAACAGTTTGATAACATGGCAGGCTTTTTGTCTAATAATAGCTTTCAACGCATTGTCGGTCGGAAAGATTATCCTGCGGCAGCGGTGAAAAATAACATGAAGGTTTCCGATTATTTTATGTTCAATTATGCTTTACCCATTCTTTCGGAACTGCATAATACCGATGCGCCTTTCTTTTCGGTATTGTTGACCTGTAGCGACCATGCGCCTTACGGTATTGATATGAGGTCGGGATTTAAGCCCCGCAGTGATGATATTAAGAAACAAGCTACAGAGTTTGCCGATTGGTCTTTACAGCAGTTTATGCGAAAAGCGGCGCTGCAAGATTGGTTTGACCGCACCGTATTTGTATTTATTGCCGACCATGGAAGTTTGGCGGATAAGATGGTATATGATATTATGCTCTCGTTTCATCATACGCCCTTTATTATTTATGCACCGGGTTGTACTACGCCGTTTGAGTCTCCGCATTTAGGCTTGCAGAGCGATGTGTTTCCCACGGTAATGGCGCGTATGGGAATTCCTTTTATTAATAATACTTTTGGTATTGATTTGCTGACGGAACAGCACGAATACATAGTGTTTTCAAGTAATGATAAATTAGCGGCCATGAATGACTCTCTGCTATATATTTATCGAACAACTATGCCCGATGGGCTTTACCGTTACAGGGAAGAAAGCGTGTCGAACGATAAAGAATTGTATCCCTTACAATATGAATATTTGCAAACGAAAGCTTTCTCCCGACTGCAAGCTTCGCAGTGGATGCTGGAAAATAATAAGACAGCTTTAATTTTTTAATTCATTAAACTTAATCGTAGGCCTCCATTGTTTTTTTGAAGAAAATATCATAAGAAAGAAATTCTTCACAATAATGCTTTGCATTTGCTCCTATATGCTGCCGCTTTTGCTCGTCATTCAACAGTTCCACCAAGGCTTGTTCCACTTCGGCAACAGTGGGATTGACTAATATTCCAGTTTCACCATTTTTAACAAATTCGGACTGAGCTCCTGTATTACTTGTAATAGTGGGCACGCCCGCTCTCATAAATTGCAATATCGACAAGCCAAACGATTCTACACAGAGCGAAGGAAGAACGGCAATAGTCATTTTTTCCATAAAATTTGCAGGATTATTCAAAAAACCCATCAAAAACAACTTGCTGTCCAACTGTTTTTCTTTAATTAACGTATGTAAATGGTGTTCATAGTCTTTATCTCCGCTGCCCGCCAATAAGAAAGCCACATTTTTTTCGATAAATTTCTCCGCTACTTCTATTAACAGTTCCACTCCTTTAAAATCAACAAGGCGTCCCACGTAACCTATCAGCATACATTGCTCGTCCAGACCTAATTGCTTACGGTAGTCTATATCGCCGCCTGCGGCTAAAGAAGGAGCAATGCTATTATGAATAATCGGCGTTTTAATATCGGGGAGCGAAATATGCGTAGAAAACTTTTCTTTTGCCAATTTCGACACAAAAATAAGTTTGTGAATTTTCCTGTATAACCAACAGTACAAAAAATTAGCCTTGCCTTTTCTTACCAAATGCCTTGTCATAACCACCCTTGGGCGTTTAGCCGCAGGGATTGACAAAGCGGCAAAAACAGCTATAAAGGCATCTTGAAATTGATTGACATGCACAACATCTATCTTATGTTGGCTGATAATTTTTCTGAAATGATAAATTGAACAGGGATTAAAACGGCTTCTGTGCTTTATTACAAAATGAGAACAGGCAAGTTGACTTACTTTTTCTTCTATGCCTGTACTCGGTGCGGATAATACCGCTACTTTATGCCCGCAGGTAATTTGCCTTTGCGCTAAATCATAAACATACTGCTCGCCGCCGCCCCATTCCGCTTGCGCCATGATATGCAGTACGTTCATAAGAAATTTGGTTTAGCCTTTTCTAATCTTTGTCCATTGACAACAAGAACTCATCGTTGCTGACGGTACGCAGCATACGGTCTTTCATAAATTCCATGGCTTCTACTGAGTTCATATCAGTGAGGTAGTTGCGTAGTATCCATATACGGTTCAACTTGTCTTTTTCTACCAATAAATCATCGCGGCGGGTGCTGCTGAGCGTAACGTCAATAGCAGGGAAGATGCGTTTGTTCGACAATTTGCGGTCGAGCTGCAACTCCATATTGCCCGTGCCTTTAAATTCTTCAAAGATTACTTCGTCCATCTTAGAGCCTGTGTCGGTCAATGCTGTGGCAAGAATAGTAAGAGAGCCGCCGCCTTCAATGTTGCGGGCGGCGCCGAAGAAACGTTTCGGTTTGTGCAGGGCATTAGCGTCCACGCCGCCGCTCAACACCTTTCCTGAGGCGGGTTGTACGGTGTTAAACGCGCGGGCTAAACGTGTAATGGAGTCTAAGAGAATAACCACATCATGACCGCACTCTACCAATCGTTTTGCTTTTTCAAGCACGATATTAGCCACTTTCACATGGCGGTCGGCCGGTTCGTCGAAGGTAGAAGCTACCACTTCTGCGCGCACGCTGCGGGCCATGTCGGTAACTTCTTCGGGACGCTCGTCAATGAGAAGTACAATCATATATACTTCAGGGTGATTATCGGCTATGGCATTGGCAATTTCTTTAAGCAGAATAGTTTTTCCTGTTTTTGGTTGCGCCACAATAAGCCCACGCTGTCCCTTTCCGATAGGGGTAAACATATCCACAACACGAGTCTCTAATTTATTGTGTCCGTTGCCTGTAATTTCAAATTTTTCGGTGGGGAAAAGCGGAGTGAGGAAATCAAAGGGCACACGGTCGCGAATATATGCAGGCGTACGGCCGTTAATATGCTCTACCTGTACTAAAGGCAGGTACTTTTCGCCTTCGCGCGGAGGGCGGATATTTCCTGTTACCAAGTCCCCTGTTTTGAGGCCGAACAGTTTGATTTGCGACTGTGAAACATACACATCATCGGGTGAGCTCAGGTAATTATAGTCCGACGATCGGAGGAAGCCATATCCTTCAGGCATTAATTCCAAAACGCCTGTAGCCTCAACCGTTCCTTCAAATTCTAAAGGCTTTTCTACCGTAGTTGGAGCGGGAGTTGGGGCAGGAGTTGGGAGCTCATTATTGTCTTGAATATCAGGGGTATTGCTGTTAGCGCTTTCCTTATTGCTCTCGCCAGGGAAAAGCGTCTTTTCCTGCTGTTGTTTTCTCTTTGTCCGCTGTTTTTGCTGCCGTGGA
Organism: Bacteroidales bacterium; assembly: GCA_009777095.1. Lineage (GTDB taxonomy): Bacteria > Bacteroidota > Bacteroidia > Bacteroidales > UBA932 > UBA932. Next base: position 29,602 of record WRMN01000001.1, read on the forward strand.
GCAGGGGTTTCAGGTGTAACCGCCGCGGCTTCATCGGTAGTTGGCGTAACAGTCGGAATAGCAACCAAATCAGCATTTTCTGCTTGTTTTTCAGTCTCTTTCTCTATCGGTTTTTCGGTTTTACGTTTCCGACCGCGCTTCTTTTTCTCCGGTTGCGCTTGTTCCGAAGTCGGCTCCGACGGCGGTGCCTGTACCTGAGGAGCAGGTTCAGTCGGTTTTACGGCTGCAACGATTTCGACAGGCGGCTTGGCTTCCGGAACAATACGTTCGCGCCGCTTTTTCTTTTTCGGAGCAGATTGAGGTACGCCTTGAATGGCTTGTTCATCAATAATTCTGTAAATTAACGTCTCTTTTTCAAGGGCATTAATTTTCTTTAATTTCAAACCTTCGGCAATGGAGCGCAACTCCTCTATGCTCTTTTTGGTCAGTTCTAAAATGTCGTACATAATAATATGTTTAACTAAAAAATATTGGAGAGTGGAAAATAGGTCTATTAGGAATATGTGATCTTTGATGAAAAGAAGATGCAAATGTACAACAATATTTTTAATCTGCAAATTTTATAAAAAAAAATGTTTATCTTTGTAGTATACATTTTTGTTATTTATGGATAGATTACTGTCAGTTTCAATGTTATCTGCTAATTTTGGACGATTGGACGATAGCGTAGATATGGTAAATGAAAGTGTAGCCGACTGGTTTCATTTGGATATCATGGACGGGGTATTTGTACCTAATATTTCTTTTGGAATTCCTGTTATTCAGGCTATTGCAAAAAAAGCGATAAAGCCTTTGGACGTGCATTTGATGATTGTTGACCCCGACCGTTATATAGAGGCCTTCAAAGAAGTCGGCGCACACTTGTTAAGCATTCATTATGAGGCGTGTACACATCTTCATCGAAGTCTGCACCGTATTAAAGCATTAGGCATGAAAGCGGGAGTGGTCTTAAATCCCCATACCTCGGTAGAAGTTTTAAGCGATATTATACAAGAGACTGATTTTGTATTGCTTATGTCTGTAAATCCGGGTTTTGGCGGACAAAGTTTCATAGAAAACACCTACAATAAGATTACACGTTTAAAAGAAATGATTGTAAAGGCTGGCAGTACGACCTTAATAGAGATAGACGGCGGTGTAAGTCAGCAAAATGCGGACCGTCTTTATGCCGCCGGAGCAGATATTTTAGTGGCAGGAAACGCCATTTTTGCCACAGGCGACCCCTTGCAGAATATAAAACAGTTCAAAGTTCAAACGTTATTGCAGGAACAGGTTGCTTCGTGCCTCGCAATGACAACGAAGCAATCAACTTTATAAACTTTATAACTTTTTAACCTCAATGAATATCAATTTAAAATCAGCGTTACCATTTATTAAGGAGCAGGAATTTGCCGATTGGCAGCATAAGGCATTGCAGGCCTTGTCCGAATTGGAAGGACGAGGCGGAAAGGGGAATGAATTTTTAGGCTGGCTTAATTTGCCCTCTTCTATTACGGCAGATGAAATCAATGCTTTGAAAATTACAGCCCAAAATCTGTCGAAAGGAATTGAAATAGTAGTGGTTATCGGCATTGGCGGCTCTTATTTGGGCGCAAAGGCCGTAATTGATGCTTTGTCGCATAGCTTCAATGCCTTGTTGCCTGCGCGTAAAAGTCCTTTAGTAGTATTTGCGGGACAAAATATCAGCGAAGATTATCATGCCGAATTGTTGGAAATATTGCGTGAAAAATCGGCAGCCTGTATTGTGATTTCCAAATCGGGAACTACAACTGAGCCTGCTATAGCCTTCCGTTTAATTAAACAGCATTTCGAAGAAAAATATGGTAAAGCCGAAACGAAGCACCGTATCGTAGCAATTACTGATGCTGCCAAAGGAGCCCTGCGTACCTTGGCTGTGCAGGAAGGCTATCAAACCTTTGTGATCCCCGATGATGTGGGCGGACGTTTCTCGGTGCTCACGCCGGTGGGACTGCTGCCAATTGCCGTGGCAGGATTTGATATTGCAGCGTTGATTAAAGGAGCAGTGGAAATGGAAGAATGTACGGCTAAGTCGGAGGCCTCAAATCCTGCGGTGCAATATGCAGCAATGCGTAGCGCACTTTATCATGGCAATAAAAAAATAGAAGTTTTGGTTAATTATAATCCTAAATTGCATTTTATTACCGAATGGTGGAAGCAATTGTATGGCGAAAGTGAAGGAAAAGAACACAAGGGTATTTTTCCTGCAGGGGTTGATTTTACTTCCGATTTACATTCTATGGGACAATACCTGCAGGAAGGCGAACGTGTTTTGTTTGAAACCGTACTCAGTGTGAAACAAGAACAGCATACGCTGACTATCCCGAAAGATGAACAGGACCTTGATCAGCTGAACTTCTTGTCGGGTCGCCGTTTAAGTGAGTGTAATAAGATGGCCGAATTAGGAACCTTGTTGGCGCACGTAGATGGCGGAGTTCCTAATATTCATATAGAAATACCGACTATTAATGAGCATAGTTTGGGCGCGCTCTTGTATTTCTTTGAAAAGGCTTGCGGCATCAGCGGCTACATGCTCGGTGTTAATCCCTTTGACCAGCCGGGAGTGGAAGCCTACAAGAAGAATATGTTTGCCTTGCTGAACAAACCCGGCTTTGAACAAGAAGGTGCGGAATTGCGGAAGCGGCTGTAATAATGAATTTTAATTTAATACTTTAATATTTTATGGAACGACGAGATTTTCTTAAAACATGCGGCGTAACCGTTGCCGGAGCAGTGTTATTGCCCCACCTGCTGGGGTCATGCGACTCCGGTGCAAAAGAAGGCGTAGCATTGATGCTTTCACATTTCGGTGTGACGGAAAATGACCTTAAAAAAATAATGGCCGCAGCCCTCGAAAATGGTGGCGATTATGTTGACTTATTTTTTGAACACACCTTCGGCAATTCTCTCTCTTTGCGCGATGGAGCTGTAAATCGCGCCTCGTCTGCTATTGACTTTGGCATGGGCGTGCGTGTGATAGTGGGCGACCAAACAGGTTATGCCTACGTTGAAAATATTACGATGGCCGAAATGCTGAAAGCTGCCCGTACAGCCTCGCGCATTGCCTCAAGCGGTCAAAAAACAACAAGTGTTAACATCAGCGAAAAAATATTTCCCAACTACTATCCTATTGTAAATTCATGGGAAGATGTATCGGTAAAAGATAAAGCGCCGTACGTGCAGAAACTCAACGACCGTTGTTTTGCCTTGGATAAACGCACCAGCAAAGTAACCGTTTCGCAGTCCGACACTACCTCCTACATTCTGTTTTGCAATTCCGAGGGCGTGCTGTGCCACGACTATCGCCCAATGGTAACTTTGTCGGCCTTCTGTATTATGGAAGATAATGGAAAGATAGAGAATTTCCATTCTGCCCGATCGTTCCGCAAAGGTGTGGAATTTCTTACCGACGATGTGGTAGAAGTGATTGCACGGGAAGCGGTGGAAGGAGCTGCCCGTATGTTTACAGCGGTGAAACCGAAAGGCGGTGAAATGCCGGTAGTAATGGCGGCCGGCGGCTCCGGTATTTTACTGCACGAAGCCATAGGCCATGCTTTTGAGGCCGACTTCAACCGTAAAAATATTTCTATCTTCTCCGACCTGTTGAATAAACAAATCTGCGATACGCACATTAACATTGTTGACGATGGCACCATTGCCGGCAATCGCGGCTCTACCAACTTTGATGATGAGGGTACCGCCAGCCAGAAAACCTATATCGTAACCAATGGCGTGCTTACAAGTTATCTGCACGATCGTATCAGTGCGAAACATTATGGCATTGCTTCTACCGGTAACGGAAGGCGCGAATCGTTCCGTCATACGCCTATGCCGCGTATGCGTTGTACTTATATGGAAAATGGAAATTTTGACGAGCAGGAAATTATTGCCGATGTGAAAAAAGGCATCTATGCTGCAAACTTTACCAACGGACAAGTTCAGATTGGCGCCGGCGATTTTACCTTCTTTGTTAAATCGGGCTACCTGATAGAAAACGGCAAACTCACTCAACCCATCAAAGACATTAATATCATAGGCAACGGGCCTAAGGCGCTTGCGGATATCAGCATGGTTGGCCGCAATCTGAAATTAGACGATAGCACCTGGACCTGCGGCAAAGATGGACAGGGAATGCCCGTAACGCAAGGACTTCCATCGGTATTGGTAAAGAAACTTACCGTCGGCGGAGAATAAAATTCTTATTTTACATCACATATCTAAATATTAACAACTCATGATATCTCAAAAACATAAAGAACTTGCGCAACAAATGATGGAATTTGCCCGCAAGAATGGCTGTTCGGCCAGCCGTATAAGGATTGATGCCGGCACTGAAACCACTTTCGAATACCGCGATGAGCAACTTGAAAAATTACAGCAAGCCTCAGAAAACAGATTTTCTATCGACCTGTTTGTTGATGACCGCTATGGTTCTTATTCTTCCAATAGAATGGAGAAAAAAGAATTGGAAAAGTTTATTCAGAATGCTATTGAGTCCACGCGTTATTTAGCCGCCGATGATTGCCGTACCTTGCCTAACTCCGATTTGTATTACAAAGGGAATGACGCTCCGGACACCTGTTTCGATAAAACAATTGATAATTTGCAGCCCGATGAGAAACTACAATTAGCGAAGGCTACCGTAGAAGAAGTCTATAAAACCGATCCGCATATTATTTCCGTATCGGCAGGCTACAGCGATTCCTCTAACTTCAATTACCTCATCGACAGTAATGGTTTTGAAGGCGAAAAAGCACAAACTTACTTTGGTCTTAGCGCCAGCATATCGCTTAAAGGAGACGGCGATGCACGGCCTGAATCGTGGTGGTACGATGCCTCGCTGTTTTGGAACGAACTGCAAAAAACAGGTATCGGCAAGAAAGCGCTGGAACGTGCATTACGCAAGCTGGGACAGGAAAAAATAAAATCGGGCAACTATACCATGGTGGTCGATAATATGAACGCAGCTAATCTTCTTTCTCCTATTATCTCTGCGCTTAACGGTAATTCGCTGCAACAAAAAAATTCATTTCTGATAGATAAAATCGGCAAAAAAATTGCCGCCGAAAAACTCACGCTCATTGATGATCCGCACATTCCGCAAGCCATGGGCAGCCGTTGGTACGACTATGAAGGTGTGGCCACTAAAAAACGCGCAGTGATTGAAAACGGTATATTGCGCACTTATTATATTGATACCTACAACGCCAATAAAATGAAGGTGGAACCAACCATTAGCGGCGCTTCCATTCTTACCTTCAACCAAGGCACTAAAGATTTGGACGGCTTGATTGGCGATGTAAAAAAAGGCATATTGGTTACAGGCTTCAATGGCGGTAACAGCAATAGCAGTACCGGCGATTTCTCCTTTGGCATAGAAGGGTTCCTGATAGAGAACGGCCAGTTGGTCAAACCTGTTTCCGAAATGAACATTACCGGCAACATGCTTAGCTTATGGGAATACTTGGCGGCAGTGGGCAATGATGTCCGCACAACTTCCTCATGGCGTACTCCCTCGTTGGTGTTTGAGAAAGTTGCATTTAGCGGATTGTAAATAAATGAATTGCTATAACTATTTCAGGAACCTTAACGACCATAGAGGTGACAAAGGCTCTTGAAATCATCAGTTTCCTGTTAATGATGCTTGCTTAGTAGAAAAATTTGTGTACCTTTGCAGATAATTTTTACCACTTTAAATTATCTCCAGGACCTATGGTAATACGTTTTTTTGCTTTTGCAAGTTTTGTATTATTATTTACTGCTTGCAATCACCACACTGAACAGCGTTTGGCACGTGAGGCGATAGTCGGCGCTGAGGCTATTATGGAACAGCAGGCTGATAGCGCCTTACATCTTTTACAATCCATTCCGGAACATAGGGTGTTATCGGAAGACTTGCAAATGCGCTACCGGTTACGCTTGTTGCAAGCTAAGGATAAATGTGATCGGGATATTACGGCCGACACCACAGAGGTAGAAGTCTTGCATTATTTTGAGCAGCAAAAAGATTGGGCGCATGCTGCCTTGGCGGCCTTTTACTGTGCACGGGCATGGCAGGAAGGCAAAAATAATCCGCAAGCAATGAAAATGTATTTAATTGCTGAAACTTATGCCGGTTATACTAATGATAATAAACTAAAGGGCATGATACAGTATAACATAGGCATACTGTATTATAAACAATTAGTCTTTCAAAAGTCCATAATAGCTTATAAGAAGGCTGATAATTATTTTCGACAAACAGATAGTCTTCTATATCGACATATAGTTTGTAATTATCAAGCTATTAGCAGTTACTATATTGCACAAAAGCAATTAGATAGCGCCTTGTATTATAATGACAGAGGGTTAAGTGTAGCACAATCTCATCAGGATTCTACGCTATTATCTGCTGCTTATCAAGCTCGTGCTATTATTTACAGGGAAAAGGGAGAGCTGTTGAAGGCAAAAGAATCTTTGGACAAGGTCTTTCTATATTCTCCGAATGAATGCTATAAATCGCAATTATGTATTACATTAATAAAATTTTTTAAAGAAACACAGCAAATTGATTCGGCTGTTTTTTATGCTCAAAAATCATTGCAACTATTTGATAGTTTGCCTAATAGTGAAAATTTACGAGCTATTGTTTATTATTTACTTTCCGGTATAGCGCAGGAACAGAAAAAATACAAGGAGGCCCTGGCTTATTATGTACAGTATAGGGATATCAATATACAAATTTATCAGGAGACTCAGGAACGTTCTATCATAGGCTTGCAGGAAAAGTATGAGTTAGCTATGGTCAAAAATGCCCACCAGCAATTATCAATTAAAAATCAGCAAAAAACACGCTTATTGTTATGGTTGTTTATAGCGCTGATCTTAATAGGTTTTGCCTTTTATTACTACCATACGCGAAAGAAAACAGTCTTATTGGAGGTTAAGCAGCAATTGGCACAGTTGAAAATTATGGCGGCTAATTATGACGACAAGGATAAAACTTTGAAAAGTATGCTGATGCGAAGTTTTGATATGGCTAAGAAACTCAGTCTTTTAGAGGTAACGCTTAACCAAGAGGAGAAAAAACATGGAGCGAAATTATTACGCCGGTTTAAAGAAATTATTTACGATACTCCGGACGGTAATTATTGGCAACGTCTTTATCCTACTATTAATCACTATTATAATGGCCGATTGAATCTTTTAAAACAACGTTATCCTTCTTTGGACGAAACGGAATTTAAGGTTTGTTGCTTGAGTTTGGCTGATTTTAGAAACGATGAAATGGCTATTTTTATGGATTGCTCGGAGAGTACTGTTCGGGCGAAAAAAACAAGTATTCGGAAGAAAATTGGTATTACTCAAGGTGGAGATTTGGCCCAATATTTAGCGCAATATTTGTTAGACAGCCGCTAAATATGCGCTAATTTTTTATATTAAATAATTTATTATTAATAGTTTAACATTTTAAAATGCGCTAACAGGGCGCTAAGTACTTGTTTTTAGTTTTTTTTGCCCTTAGCTTTACAGCCTAAACCTTAAAAAACAAACGTATGATGAAAAAATTTTTATTTAGCTTACTGATGTCCTTGCTTGTTGCAGGGGCTATTGCTCAGGTTGAGGACCACCTTCTTTTAGTTGGTGAAATGCCTATAGGTCCCATGAAGAGTCCTACTTCGATAATTGCTGTACAGAGCGATGGGCAGGTAGCAATTTCTTTTGTTTATAACATTGGCTTCGTGGACATTTCTGTTAAAGATGCCCAAGAGAATGTTGTTTCCCATGAAGTAGTTGATACAGGGCTTACGCCGACAGTAGTAATCAATACCAGTTCATGGCCTTCCGGCGACTATGTGCTTGTAATAATATGGGATAAAAATAAACGGATAACAGGAGAATTTACCTTGTAATGTAACGACGGGATGGGTTTTTATGCAGGGCTAGCCCCCCTGCTAACGGGAAGATAACATTCTATTGATTATCCACTGTTGATAAACGGTTTTCAATCATAAATCATCAATAATCAATCATAAATGAAAGCCTTCTCACGAAAGAAAGACCTGAAAATGCACACCTAATGCTACGGAATCTAACTTATGTAAGAAGGCTCCTGCAAAGGTATATAAAATAAAACAACCAACCAAAATCTCCCGCAAAGCGTAGGACAGGTTTGGCGTATCTGTCAGATAATCTTGTATCCGGCGGTTGTGTGAAAAAAACGAACAGTATGCCGAAAAGCGTTATGAGTAGGCAATAGGAGCGATTTCATAGGCATCGCTCCTTTTTTATTTACTATTAGATCATTCTATTTACGATTTAAAGTTCAAGGATTAAAAATTTGTTATCTGTAATTTTTTCTGTAACTTGCCACTGTTTATGTTTTTTGTCAAAACAATTGTCAACGCTATGAAACTAAAGGACCTATATGAACAAATCCTATTGAAACGCAGCTTTTTATGCGTGGGGTTAGACACAGATAGAGAAAGACTTCCTGCGCATTTACTCAACTCAGATGAACCCTTATTTACTTTCAATAAGGCAGTTATTGATGCCACAGTCGCTCATACCATTGCTTATAAGCCCAATCTGGCCTTTTATGAGGCGGAAGGCTCCTCCGGCTGGCTGCAATTGGAGAAAACAGTGGCTTATATCCGGCAGCATTATCCGAAAATCTTTATTATTGCCGATGCTAAACGCGGCGATATCGGCAACACCTCAAAATTATATGCCGAGGCTTTTTTCAAAAAGATGAATGTAGATGCGGTAACCCTCTCGCCTTACATGGGGCGCGATACCGTGGACCCCTTCCTCCAATATGAAGAAAAATGGGCTGTGTTGCTGGCGTTGACCTCCAATCCCTCGGCAAACGATTTTGAATTAACCGAAGAAGCCGGCGCCGGTCGGAAGTTATATGAAAAGGTGATAGCAACTTCGATGCAATGGGGAAATATCGACAATCTAATGTATGTGGTGGGCGCCACGCAAGTTTCTCAATTAGAAAGTATTCGAAAGATTATCCCCGACCACTTCCTTTTGATTCCGGGAATAGGGGAGCAGGGAGGCAGTCTCGAAGAAGTGGCTAAATATGGTATGAATAAACACTGCGGCTTGCTAGTCAACTCTTCGCGGGCTATTATTTTTGCCGACACCGGCGAGCGCTTTGCCAAGGCAGCCGGGCAAAAAGCGCAGGAACTTCAACAGCAGATGGCGCAACTGTTGAGAGATATGAGTGATGAGAGACACGATATGCGGATATGAGTTTGAATTTTAAATCGGGATACCCTTCACCCTTTTATGCTTGAGAACCAAGCGGGACAAAGTATATAAGCACAGCAGGACTAAGGCAAAAACCGCTATGCGGCCAATCATGTCGCCGTTCCGCACGTAAAAGGTAATATCTTCATTAGCATTGATGCTGCCTTTTAAAGCGGCGGGTGCCCACCATTCGGTACGTTGTTCGATTTCGCCGCGCTGGTTAATCAAAGCCGAGATGCCGGTGTTGGCGCTTCGGGCAATACTCCGCCGCGTTTCAATAGCCCGCAGCGATGATTGATATAACAGTTGTTTATATCCCGCCGTATGATTTCCCCACCAGCCGTCGTTTGAAATAATAAACATCAAATTAGCACCCTTTTTTACGTATTCCGTATAAAAACGGCCGTAAATACCTTCATAACAAATAGCTGTTCCTATCCTGAAAGGCCGGCCGGGCGACTTGAACACCTTACGCACCGAATCAATTCCCATCGTGCCGACATTACCGCCCAAGTCAATATAATAATTTTCCAAAAAACGGAAAAATTTCGGATAAGGCGTTTTTTCCGCGCCAATCACTAACTTTGATTTATGGTAAAGTTGAATGACCGTATCCGCAGCAATTTGCACGGCCGTATTGTAAGTATCGTAAAAGCCTCCTTCCATCTTACGGGCTGTCTCAGTGGGACGCTGGTCGGTATAATACTTATAGGCGGTAGTCGCTCCTGTAACTATGGCTAAATGCGGGTGTTGAGCTACAAAGTCGTATAGTCGCCGAATGTCGCGATGGAATATAATCTGCTGTTCAATAATGTGGCTCAGCGCCGTTTCAGGACCAATAACATAATCGGTAGCGGTGTCTATTTTAGCAGCGCCCAACGACAAGAATATATCCAACTGCTCCTCAGCCGACATCCCGCTGTATTTATCGCTATAAGGGTCAATATTCGGCTGTATAACCACTACATTGCAGGGAGCAGTTTTTTCTTCGTAAGTATAAAACCGTACCAAGGAAATAACGATGGGCAAGATTATTAGAATGAATAAAGAACAATGAATAAAGAACCATCTTTTGAACTTTAAACCTTGATTGCTTCGTACCTCGCAATGACGATTAAACTTTGAACTAAGGTGCTTCAAATAAGCGAAAAGCGATAAGTTAACTAACCAGGCCCAAAGAGAGCCGCCGAGTACGCCAGTGTATTCAAACCATTGGACAAGCTGAATATCCTTGGAAAAGCCATTCCCCAGCACTAACCATGGCCAGGAGATTTCCGCATCAAAATAGAAATATTCCCAGGCTATCCATAAAGCCACTAAAAAGGCATAACCGATGGCATTGGTAGTTTTCTTTTTCACCCAACGGAAAAGGGCAAAAATCAGCACCATCTGCACACTATTGCCGATAATAGCCCCCACTGCGCCAAACAAGGTTGCCTTATAGATCCAGTAGGTAGTAATAATATTCCAAACTATAAAAGTAAGCGTATAATACTTCCAGCACCCACGGGCCGACCGGCGGCTAAAGTCTTCTTCTACCAATAATAAGGGCAACCAGGCAACTAAGAGGATAAGCCCTGAAAAGGGAGCATGCCAGGGCAAACTCAATAAAACAGCGCTTAAGAGCGAAAGCAAGAGGTTTCGTTTCAACATAAAAAATTACATATCTGCAACAAAAGTACAAATTTATCAAAAGAATTTATAACTTTGTATAATATTTTCCGGAATATTCATGTTAATGACATTAATAAAAGGAATTCTAGTGGGTCTGGGAGCCTCTATACCTTTGGGCCCCATTGGAGTATTGTGTGTACAGCGCACCTTGAGCAAGGGGCGTTTGTCGGGGTTTATTTCCGGCATGGGGGCGGCATTTGCCGATACTATCTTTGCAGTCATTGCCATCATGGGCTTAGCCGTTGTATTAGTGGTGTTTGAGGCTAACCGCAATTTATTTTTGATTATCGGCGGATTCATTGTGGTAGCTATTGGCCTTAAAATATATTTCACGAACCCCATCAAGCAAATCAGGCAAAAGCGGCGGGGCCGGCAGCATTTATTTGAAGATTTTATTTCGGTAGCCATGCTTACCTTTTCCAATCCGGGAGCCTTGTTCCTCGTTTTGGGCTTACTTGCCTTGGTAGGCTTAAATATTGACAGCGAATCAAGCTATTTGAGCATTACATTAGCATTGTGCGGAGTGCTTATAGGCGCCACATTATGGTGGTTTATCCTAAGCACTCTAATTAGTCTCTATCGTAGGCGATTTAGAATAAAGCAATTATGGATTATTAATCGGGTAGCCGGCATAGTTATTGTCGCCTTAGGCTTTATTTCCATCATCGACGGGCTCTACGAATTGGTTAAGCAACTAATGATTGAATAGCCGGACGAAAACAATTTTCGTCAATCTTTATCTACCTTTATCAACTTTCGTCAAATATGCAAAGCCAACAATAACCAATATATAGTGTTAATGGGCTATTTCCCCAATGCTTTCCTTGTCATGCTTATACTTGAAAACAAGTGCAAAGATTATTGTTACCACCAAGGCGTAGGCTGCAAAAATAAACCAGATATTAAGAAAGACAGGATTGTCAAAACTGCCGATATTCCAAATTTTGATGCTGTCAACTTCAAACCATTTGGCTATAACTATTCCGGCAATAATATTGCCCAATACCGCACCAATGCCGTTTGTCATCAGCATAAAAAGGCCTTGCGCCGAGGATTGTATTTTTGAATCGGTATTTTTTTCCACAAACAGGGCGCCCGAAATATTGAAAAAATCGAAAGCCATACCATAAACAATACAGGAAGTAATGATAAGCACAAAGCCTAATCCCGTATTCTCGGCTAAACCGAATAATGCAAAACGCAAGACCCAGGCAGCCATACTGAACAGCATCACCTTTTTTATGCCGAATTTCCGCATAAAAAATGGTATCGCAAGAATAAACAAGGTTTCGGAAATTTGCGAAATGGAAAGAATGATGGTGGAAAAATTATTGATAATTCCGCCTTTGGGAAAAACATGGGCGTCTTGTAAAAAGCCATCACCATAAGCATTGGTCAACTGCAAGGCAGCGCCAAGTAATAAGCTAAACACAAAGAAGATGGCCATCTTTTTTTGCTTGAACAAAACAAAGGCCTGTAAGCCGAGCTTTCCAATGAGCGATTCTTTTTGAGGCCTGTCTTCTTTCTTCTTTCTAATAGTTGGCAGGAATAGGAAAGAGAAAAGCGATAAACCAAAGGCTCCGACTGCCGAAATTATGAATGAAATTTGTATGCTTTGTCCCAAACCCCATTCTTTGGTACAAAGGTTGGTAAGCCACATGGCAGCAATAAAACCAACTGTTCCCCAAACTCTTATAGGCGGGAAATCTTTGATTGGATCCTTGCCTTCCTTTTTCAGAATATTGAAGCCTACAGCATTGTTCAAACCGATGGTCGGCATATAGAAACACATGGCTACTAAAAGCACCCAGAAGAATGACATCGGCGCATCAATAAGGGGCAAAAAGCACATGGTTGCACCAAATAGCAGATGCAAAGCGGCATAAACATAATTAGCCTTCCATTTATCGGCCAAAATTCCGAACAGGGTTGGCATAATCAATGAAGCAAAACCCATGGTAGAAAACACTAAGCCAAATTGTGCGCCGTCCCATCCTTTTTCTACAAAACCATAATGCGCAAGTGTCATCATCCATGCTCCCCAAACAAAAAATTGGAGAAAATTCATAATAATCAATCGAGTTTTAGTAGTCATATCGTTTGGTTTAAGTTTACATTATATTACACTACCGTGAGATTATTTCCTGCCTTGTCGCTCCATTGCAGGTCTAAATACGGCATACTGCTGTCGGGTTTTATAATGAAACGGCAACGGTAGCGCCACATCAGCCGCCGACGGAGCGAGATAAGCCCCTTCGTAAAATAGGCTGCTACATAGGGGTGAGCTTTCAATACGACCGTTGACAATTTGCGCTGTTGGACAAAATAGATCAATTGGGTGATAATGGTTTTATCAAATCGGACGAATGAGGCGCTGATTTTTCCGGTACCCCGACAGGAAGGACAGGTTTCGGCTGTATTAATCACCGTTACGGGCCTTACTCTCTGGCGGGTAATCTGCATCAACCCGAATCTTGATAAGGGGAGGATATTATGTTTCGCCCTATCGTTTTCCATTAGTTCCTGCATTTTTTCGAACAACTGTTGGCGATGTTCGGACTTATCCATATCAATGAAATCGACCACTAAGATGCCGCCCATATCGCGCAGGCGGAGCTGACGCGCTATCATTTCGGCAGCGGTCAGATTCACATTGAGCGCATGTTGCTCCTGGTCTTTGGCATTCTTCAGCCTTACCCCGCTATTCACATCAATAACATGAAGGGCTTCGGTGTGTTCCACAATTAAGTAAGCGCCTTGTTTCAGCGGCACTAACCTGCCAAAGGAGGAACGTATTTGTTTCGACACATTAAAATAGTCGAAAATCGGCGTATTTCCATTATACAGCTTAACGATTTTTTCATGTTCAGGGGCTATTCCCGCAACATATTCCTGCATTTCCCGAAACACCGTTTCGTCGTTCACATAAACAGAATTAAACGACTCGCTCAGTACATCGCGCAGAATGGTTGAGGTGCGGTTCAGTTCCCTCAACAGCAGTTGAGGCGCATTGCTCTTATACATCTTGTCGCAACAAATATTCCAGCGCTTCACCAAGGCCTCTAATTCGGGTACTAAGGTAGCTGTTTTTTTACCCTCGGCTACCGTGCGCACCACCACGCCGTAATTAGGCGGCAGTATGCTGATCATCAAACGTTCAAGTCGCCCGCGTTCTTCGCGGGAGCTGATTTTTTGGGAAATATGCACCTTGCTGGCAAAGGGAATTAAGACCATATTTCGGCCGGCAATAGAAATTTCTCCGGTTACACGGGCGCCTTTAGTAGAAATAGGTTCTTTAACAACCTGCACCAATATTTCCTGCCCGGGGTGAAGCACATCGCTTATTTGTCCTTCTTTTCCCAGTCCGCCCACCTTGGGCATAGCAGCAAAGTCTTCTTTATTGGCCTTTCCGATAATTAATTGCTGCGTAAGCTGGTTTTGTTTTTTAAAGTTGATGCCAAGGTCAAGATAATGCACAAAAGCATCTTTATCATCGCCGATATCAACAAAGGCCGAATTTAAGGCCGGCATAAGGCGGGTAACTTTACCCAAAAAAATATCGCCTACAGAATAATGAGAGGTAGAATAATCGGTGTTTAACTCAACTAATACCTTATCTTCTAATAGAGCTACAGTTATTTCGCTTGACGAAACGTCTATTACTAATTCTTTTTCCATCTATACACTCAGAAACAAACTAAACCCAAAGATTCTTAACGATTCTTTAGGTTTAGTCAATTTTACGTTACCCAAAAAAGGCTACTTTTTCTTTTTGTGCCTGTTCTTACGCAAACGTTTTTTACGTTTGTGCGTAGCCATTTTGTGTCTTTTTCTTTTCTTTCCGCTCGGCATATATAAAGTAATTAGATTATTTCTTTACGTTGTTTTTTACTTTATTCATGAAAACCTTAGCAGGTTTGAACGCAGGAATGAAATGCTCGGGAATAACGATAGTAGTGTTTTTCGAAATGTTCCGGGCTGTCTTCTTAGCACGTTTCTTAACAATGAAGCTGCCAAAACCACGAAGGTAAACATTCTTGTCGCTAGCTAAGGCGCCTTTAATAGAATCCATAAAACATTCTACCATTTTTTGTACGGCTACTTTTTCCATGCCGGTTTGTTTGGCGATGTCATTTACAATGTCTGCTTTTGTCATAGTTGTTTTGTTTTAAATATGAAAAAATTCGTTTTAATTATAGCGCATTCTTTTAAAGAAGAATAGAACTGCAAAGATACAACTATTTTCTCAATATCCAAAAGAATTTCAACTAATTAAGTCTCAAAAAAATACTTAAAAATATTAATTAACTGAAAATCAGCAACATAAAAATCCTATAAGATTTATTTTCAATTATATTTTTTATCACTTTCAGATTATTTGTTAAATTTGCAGATGTTTTTAAAATAGTAAGAATAAATTATGACACCGTATCACATCGATAGTTTAGACCAGAAAATCCTTGGTTTTTTGATAAAAAATGCGCGTATGCCCTTTTTGGAAATAGCCAGAGAATGTGGAATTTCCGGGGCGGCTATTCATCAACGTGTAAAGAAAATGGAAGAGGCCGGCATCATTACCGGTTCCCGCCTTTTGGTAAAACCTAAAACCTTGGGTTTAGACGTATGCGCCTTTGTTGGCGTGCATGTTAGTGAATGTAATAAATACACGGCAACAGTAGAGGCATTAAGAGCTATTTCGGAGGTAGTAGAGTGCCATTTTGTAACCGGCTCTTATGAGTTATTGCTGAAGATTTACTGCCGCGACCATGAACATTTAATGGATATTTTGGTAAATACGATTCAACATATTCCCAATGTTCAGAAAACAGAATCGCTGATTTCGCTTGACCAGGCATTTGAACGGCAGGTTTGGGTAAAAGACAAAAAAAACGGTAAATAAAAATAATTATCTTCGTTTTGTGTTTTTGAAACGCATTATACAACAATTTATCGCACTGCTTTACCCTCGTTTGTGTGAGGCCTGCGGAGCATCGCTGCACCGACACGAAGAGGTTTTGTGCCTTCACTGCCTTTATCATCTGCCGCGCACCGACTATTGGAAAGAAGCGGGAAATAGCATAGAGCAATTATTCTGGGGGAAAATAAGATTAGAGCATGTGTGCGCCCTGTTTTTCTTTAATAAGGGCAGCCGCTATCGGCATCTTTTACATAAATTGAAATATAAGGGCAAAAAATATATAGGCATAGAACTCGGCCGCCGTTTAGGTTTAGAATTAAAATCGGCTGCCTTATACCAAACGGTCGATACGGTTATCCCTGTACCTTTACACCCGAAGAAACAGCGTCGCAGAGGCTATAACCAAAGTGAGCAAATAGCCATCGGCATTGCCGAGGCTACAGGCTGGAATTTGGATACACAGTCGGTTTGCCGCCATGAGTTTACCGCCACCCAAACCCGCAAAAGCCGATTAGACCGTTGGCGCAATGTAGCAGAGGTGTTCGCGGTTAAGCGCCCAAGTGCGCTGCAAGGCAAACACGTACTTTTGGTGGACGATGTGATTACCACGGGCGCTACCATTGAAGCCTGCGCACAACACTTGATCAATATCGAAGGGTGCAGGGTGAGCGTGGCAGCATTAGCCTGTGTAAAATAGTTCAAGGTTCAATCGTCATTGCGAGGAACGAAGCAATCAAAGTTTAAATTTTATTCATAAGGTATATGTTGATTATTAAAAATATTAAAAAGTTAGTGCAGGTGGAAGAAGCGCCGCGTGTGAAGGTTTGCGGGGCAGATATGGGACAACTGACTTGCATTGATAACGCCTTCCTGCTTATAGAAGACGAGCTGATTAAAGATTTCGGCCCGATGGAACAAATGCCGAAAGCGGACGACAATACTGATATTATAGATGCAGTCGGCGGCATGGTCTTCCCTTCGTTTTGCGACTCGCACACGCATATCGTATATGCCGGCAGCCGCGAAATAGAATACATTGACAAGATACGCGGTCTTAGCTATGAAGAAATCGCAAAACGCGGCGGCGGCATTTTGAACTCAGCCCAACTGCTGCATCGCACTTCCGAAGACGAACTGTATGCTCAGGCCTTGGGACGCATCAACGAAATTATGCGCTTCGGCACCGGAGCTGTGGAAATCAAAAGCGGCTACGGCCTTAATACCGAAGATGAATTAAAGATGCTGCGGGTTATTCGCCGCCTGAAAGCCGATACTCCGCTTACTATTAAGGCTACTTTCTTAGGAGCGCACGCCGTTCCGACTGAATATAAGGGCAGGCAAAGCGAGTATGTTGACCTTATTATTAATGAAATGCTTCCGCAAATAGCCGCAGAAGAATTGGCCGACTACATTGATGTTTTCTGCGAACAGGGATTTTTTACCACTGAAGATACGGAACGCCTGCTGATGGCCGGACTTCATTACGGGCTGCTGCCTAAAATTCATGCCAATCAGATGGCTTATTCCGGCGGTATTCAAACCGGCGTAAAATACGGCGCTTTGTCGGTGGACCACTTGGATTACACGGGCAAGGAGGAAATCAAATGTTTGTTGCATTCCGAGACCATGCCGACCTTGTTGCCCGGTTCTAACTTCTTTCTGGCAGTCCCTTACCCCCCTGTCCGCGCCATGATTAACGCCGGATTGTCGGTAGCCATTGCTTCTAACTACAACCCCGGCTCTTCGCCTGCCGGCGATATGAAGTTTATGCTGTCCTTAGCCTGCATACAAATGAAAATGACTCCCGAAGAAGCTATTAATGCTGCCACCATTAACGGCGCTTATGCTATGGGCATCAGCGATACCCACGGCAGTATTTCTCGGGGAAAGGCGGCTAATGTATTTATCACTACGCCTATTCCCAATTATGAATTTATGCCCTACGCTTTTACTACGCCTTTAATACATAAAATAGTGCTAAAAGGCAACTTATTAGGTTAAAAAAATAATTTCTTAAAATTTGTACGTCTCAAATTTTTGTAATACATTTGCAAATGTTATTTTAAAATCTTTTTAAACTAAATTAAAAAACTATGAAAAAACTTTTATTATTAGCTTGTGTAAGCGTAATTGCTTTTTCAACTGTACGTGCGCAAGAGGAAAGTCTTTCTGCCGGCAGTTTGATGTTTCAAACCAGTATAACCGGCTTGGAGGTTCAATTTACTGACGATTTCAACCTTAGCTTGGTTGTACGTGGCGGGTACTTTATTGCCGATAAATTACCTATTTTGGCAGGAGTTGGCCTTCAGCACGTAAAAGATTTCGCCACAACTTTAGGCCTGCAAGCAGGTATTGGTTATTTTATTACCAACGGTCTTTATTTGAATGCCTTAGGAACTCTGAATTATATTAGTCTTGAAGGTTATATGATGTCTGGTAACGTGAGCGTATTTGGCATAATCGGCGAGTTGGGTTATGCTTTATTCCTGAACAAGCATATTGCCATTGACCCTAAGTTGGTTTTGGAAGTTCCTTTCAA
Source organism: Bacteroidales bacterium (assembly GCA_009777095.1). Classification (GTDB taxonomy): domain Bacteria; phylum Bacteroidota; class Bacteroidia; order Bacteroidales; family UBA932; genus UBA932. The sequence continues at coordinate 47,988 of WRMN01000001.1, forward strand.
AGAAGGTTATAAGACCTCATTAGGATTAGGCTGTGGTTTTACTATCTTTTTCTAAACAATTAAGCAATTTTAAACAGGCTGATTTCTTTCGGAAAGCAGCCTGTTTTCTTTTATTATGTAGTTTTGTTCCAAATAACCAAAAAATAAACATTCTTAAAAACTAAAAATTATGAAAAAAACATTGTTAATTGTAGTTGCCGTTATTATGGCAAGTAGTGTTTCGGCACAAGAAGGAACCTTTTATGTAGGACTTAGCGGAATTTCTGTTCCAATGGGATCCGAGGAAACAGAATGTATTACCGGTATTGCTTTTGACAAAAGCGGCAGCACCAGTACTACTATGTTTGGTATTGCTCCCGAACTCGGTTATTTTATTTCGAATAACTGGGCTGTTGGTCTTGGCGTAGGTTTTAATTATGTCAACAAGGATTTTGGAGGCGGAAACAGCTCCAATGCTATCTTGTGGGGTGTTAAGCCGTATATTCGTTACTATGCTCTGAAAATTGAAAAATTCAGTTTATACCTTGATGGCGGTTTAAGTTACGCTTCCTCTAAAATAAAAGATCAGAAAGCTGTTCACATTTTCACTATCGGCGTTATACCTGCTGTTTCTTACAATGTAAGCGAGCGTTTTGCCATTAACGCTTCCATCGGCGGCATAGGCTATTCCGACTATGGTAATTCAAGAAACAGGTTCGCCTTGGCCTTAGATAGCGGTCTGGAATTTGGTTTGACTTTCTCCTTTTAGTCCACGATTTTATAAGGATTGATAAATGCAAAAGAGAGCGCCTATCAGCGCTCTCTTTGTTTACATTCAGCTATAATTCGCAGATACTATTCGCCCACAACTTCAAATTTGAAGCGAGCCTTCACATCTTTGTAAATCTTCACGTCGGCCTCGTAAGTACCAACTTCTTTTACGTGGTCGGTGCCGCCTACGATAGTGATATTTCGGCGGTCGATTTCAAAACCGGTAGTAGCGGCTAAAACTTCTGCAATTTGAATATTGTTCACCGAACCGAATATTTTACCGGTGCTGCTTACCTTAGCCGGTACATTTACAGTAACGCCTTCTATTTTTGCAGCTAAAGCTACAGCCTCTTCATGACGCTTCACTTCTTTGTGAGCGCGTTGTTTCATGTTCTCAGCGTGCATTTTTTTAGCCGATTCGGTAGCCAAGGTAGCATAACCTTTTGGAATAAGATAGTTGGTGGCATAACCGTTGCGTACAGTTACTATATCGTCTTTGTGCCCCAAGTGGGCAACGTCTTGTTTCAAGATAATTTCCATAATCGTTCTCCTTTTACTATTTGAGCAAATCGGTTACATAAGGCAACAAGGCCAAGTGGCGGGCGCGTTTAATAGCTTGCGACACCTTGTGCTGGAACTTCAAAGAAGTACCTGTTAAACGGCGGGGCAATATCTTACCCTGTTCGTTGAGGAATTTTTTCAAGAACTCCGCGTCCTTATAATCAATATACTTAATACCGGCCTTTTTGAAACGGCAGTATTTCTTCTTTTTCACATCTACTGTAGGCGGATTGAGGTAACGAATTTCGTTATTGCTTGACATTTGAACATTCATACTCATGGCTTACTCTCCTTTTTTGTTTTCGGTTTTGTTACTGCGGCGCTTCTCGGCATACTCTATGGCATGTTTGTCCATAGAAAAAACCAGATACCGTATTATCCGCTCGTCGCGACGATACTGAATATCTAATTTAGCAATAAATTCCGGATTGGCTTTGAATTCAATCAAATTGTAAAACCCGGTAGTTTTCTTTTGAATGGGGTAGGCCAGCTTTTTCAAACCCCAGTTTTCTTCGTGCACAATTTCACCGCCGTTTTCGGTAATGATGTCACGATACTTTTTTACCGCTTCCTTTATCTGGCTGTCAGATAAAACGGGAGTTGCAATGAAAACGGTTTCGTAATGTTTCAACATAACTTTGTTTTTTTGTTAATAACTATTTTTAAAAAGGGCTGCAAAGATAGAAAAAATATACGAAACAGCCAAAAAAAATATAAAAACAAGAATTTCAGTGCTGATAATTAATGCATTATGTTTTCTTAATAAAAAGTTTACATTTACTTAACATACTTGTGTTATTTTTGTTACAAAATACCAAGAACCTATGAAAATTGATAATTTCTTGCAACTATTTGTTGTTAAAGAGCGTAAATTCTTTCCGTTATTTAAGCAACAAGGTGAATACCTGTTAACCGCCGCAAAACTGTTAGCCGAACAAGTCAGGGAACCCGATGTAGAAAAACAAAAATTGCTTTATCGCGAAATCAAAATTGTAGAAACAAAGGGGGATACCATAGCTGCAACAATTTATGATGAAATCAACAGAAGTTTTGTTACGCCCTTTGAGCGTGATGATATCCAATCGCTTACGTCAAATGCCGATTCCTTTTTGGATATTATTAACGGTACAGGTAAAAAGATTGTAATGTACCAACCCTGTCCTATTACGCAACACATGGTTCAGATAGCTGACTTTGCTGTAGAAGCTGCCCAAATATTATGCGATATACTTAGTAATCTGGAAACTATCCGAAAAAACACCCAAAAAGTACTTGAACAATGTAGGCGTATTAAGGTAATTGAACATGAATGCGATGATCTATACGAACTGTCGGTTGTACATATTTTGTCTCTTGTTGAAAAAGCAATGCCCCTTCTGAAACAAAAAGAGATTGTAACGAATTTGGAAGAGCTTACCGACTGCGCCCATGATGTGGGTAATATTATCCGTCGTATTATTGTAAAATTCGCTTAACCCCCTTGTATGCTTACACTTGTTATTATAGGCATTGCCATTGCATTGATTTTCGATTTTCTTAACGGAATGAACGATGCTGCTAATTCTATAGCCACTATTGTTGCTTCGCGAGTACTTTCTCCTTTTGTGGCTGTACTGTGGGCTGCTTTTTGGAACTTTGCCGCCTATTTTCTTTTTAGCGTTACCGTGGCCAATACCGTAGGACAAGGCATTGTATTGCCTCAATTTACTGATGTATATATGATTCTTTCTGCTTTGATAGGCGCTGTAATTTGGGTTTATATTTGTACAATGAGAGGCCTGCCCATTAGTGTATCGCACGCCCTTATCGGCGGATTGGTTGGCTCGGCTTTGTTTGTACACGGCACACAAGCCTTAGTGTGGAGCGGTATCTTAAAAATAGCTTTATTCATAGTGCTGTCTCCTGTCATAGGATTAGTACTGGGATTTTTATTGATGTGCTTGATGATGTGGTTATTTAAACGCTCCAATCCCTTTAAAACCGACAAACTTTTTCAGGGATTACAATTGCTCTCATCGGCTGTTTTTAGTTTGGGGCATGGGGGAAACGATGCACAAAAAACCATGGGAATTATTGCCATATTATTATTCAGCGGCGGATTTTTAGGAGGCGAATTTCATATCCCCGAATGGGTTGTTTTCACCTGTTACACGACCATCTCCTTAGGCACGCTTGTCGGCGGCCATAAGGTGATTAAAACGCTGGGCGATGGCTTGGCAAGTATAAAGCCCTTTCAGGGATTTTGCGCCGAAACTTCCGGTGCTATAACCTTAATCGGTACAGCTGTTGCCGGTATTCCGGTAAGCACTACGCATACCATTACCGGTTCTATCATAGGCGTAGGCGTTACTAAAGGATTTGCTTCCGTGCGTTGGGGGACAGCAGCAAACATAGTGGCGGCCTGGATTATTACCATTCCGGCTACCTTAGTCATTTCAGGCATAATTTGTTGGATAGTCAGGATGTTTGTGACGGTATAAGAACAAGTACGTATTTCTTTAACCACCTTAAAAAGACTTGTTGTGTAGTTTCTCAATCCACCTCATACCGCCACAGTCAACACCCAAAACAAAAATTTAAAGACCAACGCGTTTTTTAAACACTAACAACCTTTTATAATACTTAGGTTGTATTGATAATAACCAAAAGTTTAAAATCCGATGCAAATATAAACCATAAATTTATATTATGCAACTTTTAGTTCTTATTTTTTATTTTTAAATGCCCGATTTTTGCAGTATGGAAATGGATAAAAAAATTCTGAAAAAATTGGGCGACCGTATAAGGTTGTTACGAATGGACAAAGAATTAACCCAGGAAAATATGGCTATTGATCTGGGGATCTCTATTACAGCTTATTCTAAGATTGAGCGGGGACAAACCAATATATCCTACTTGCGATTGTTGCAAATTGCCGAAGTGCTGGGTGTAAGTTCCTTAAAAATCACCCACCCTGACGTGGACAGGCATTCCGACAATAGCATTATTGTAAGAGACTACAATCCAAATCAATACGATACTGTTTCCTTGCTGCAACGTGTTCACAGATTAGAAGAGGACATTCATCAATTTCAAAAAATCTTAGTTGATAAGGAAGACATTATCACCTTGCTCAAGGAGAAACTGACAGATAAGTGATTTGATGGACGGTTGGTGTCTCTTTGAACTTTAAACATTCAATCGTAAACAGTCCATTATTCATAATTACCCTACTGTTCCCCCTCCTTCAGCCGCTCGGCGTTTTCGGCTACTTGCAGTTGATCTATCACGTCCTGAATGTCGCCGTCCATAAAGACCGGAAGGTTGTACATGGTGTAGTTGATCCGATGGTCGGTAACGCGGCTTTGCGGGTAGTTGTAGGTGCGGATTTTAGCGGAACGGTCGCCGGTGGATACCATGGTCTTGCGCTTACTCGAAATATCGTTCAGGTATTTTTCGTACTCCAAATTGTACAATCGCGTACGTAATTCTACCAAAGCTTTATCGAAGTTCTTGATCTGTGATTTTTCGTCCTGACATTGCACCACAATACCGGAGGGAATATGGGTCAGGCGGATAGCTGAGTAAGTAGTGTTGACTGACTGTCCGCCGGGGCCGGAGGAGCAAAACGTGTCTTTGCGCACATCGTTCATATTCAGTTCCACGTCGAACTCATCGGCTTCGGGCAACACGGCTACCGAAGCGGCAGAGGTATGCACTCGTCCCTGTGTTTCGGTTTGCGGCACGCGCTGTACGCGATGCACGCCGCTTTCGTATTTCAGTACGCCGTAAACCCCGTTGCCCTTCACCTCGCAAATAACTTCCTTAAATCCGCCAACCGTTCCTTCCGATGTGGTATTTACTTCAATTTTCCAACCCTTTTTCTCGGCAAATTTGTTGTACATACGGAACAAATCGCCTGCAAAAATAGAGGCTTCATCGCCGCCTGTGCCGGCACGGATTTCCAAAATAGCGTTCTTGCTATCTTGCGGGTCGGCCGGAATTAACAATAATTTAATTTCTTCTTCTAAAACAGGAATTTCTACTTCTAAACTGTCTATTTCTGCTTTAGCCATTTCGCGCAGTTCTTCGTCTTTTTCAGTTGTCAAAATTTCTTTGGCTGATGAAAGATGGTTCAGCATCATCTTGTATTTGGCACAGGCGGCCACAATGGGTTCAAGCTCCTTATATTCTTTATTAAGAGCTATATAGCGTTTCATATCCGCCATTATATTCGGGTCGGAGATTTGTTCGCTAATTTGTTGGTATTTTTCTGTAAGTCCCTCTAACTTAACTAATATACTATTGTCGCTCATATAAAATATTTCTTCATTAAAACTTGCAAAGATAATTATTTTTACCTAAATTTGCAAGATAAACAATAATTTACCGAAGTGGAAGACCAATCGAATATACCTGTTTTTGTAGATGTTGACAAGCTTATAGCATCTAAAAATCCTGCCTTGCTGAAATGGATTCCGCGCTTTGTGCGTAACTATATCAAGCGGGTGGTGCATCAGGACGAGATAAACTACATCATACATACTTATGGCCCCCGTCAAGGCATAGGCTTTGTGAACGGCATTATCTACGAGCATTTTCAGATCTCTTACGCTACTCATGGTTTAGAGGCTATTCCTGCCGTCGGCCGTTATGTTTTTGCCTCGAATCACCCCTTAGGCGCTTTTGACGGTTTGGTTCTGATGAGCGCTATCGGCGCCCGTTTTGAACATATTCGTTTTATAGTGAACGACCTGCTGTTGAACATCAAATCGTTCGACCCCTTGTTTGTGCCGGTGAATAAGCATGGCCGCCAATCAACAACTTACGCAGGAAAAATAGAAGAAGTGTATGCCGCCGAGGACACGCAGGTATTGAACTTTCCTGCCGGCCTCTGCTCCCGCCGAATTAAGGGAGAAATTACCGATTTACCATGGAAACGCAACTTTCTACACAAAGCCATACATTATCGCCGCGACATTGTTCCTGTTTATTTCGACGGACGTAATTCCAATTTCTTTTACCGTTTGGCGAATTTTCGGAAATTCTTGGGAATAAAGGCCAATATTGAAATGTTTTATTTGCCCAATGAACTTTTTAAACAGAAAAAAGCGCATTATAATGTTTATTTCGGAGAGCCTATACCTTATCAAACCTTTGATAAGAGCAGAACTGTAGAAGAGTGGACAAAAGTGATACGTGAAAAAGCTTATGCATTAAAACCAAGATAATATGGAAGCCGTAATTGCCCCTATAGACAGAAAAATATTGAGACAGGAATTAACTCCCGAAAAATTTGTCCGCTATACCAACAATGGCAGTAATAAACTTTATGTGATAACAGCCCACGATTCGCCCAATGTGATGCACGAAATCGGGCGCTTGCGCGAAATTTCCTTCCGTGCTGCAGGCGGCGGTACCGGTAAAAGCATGGATATTGATGCCTTCGACACCAACGAAAATCCATACAAACAATTAATCGTATGGGATCCGAGGGCTAAAGAAATATTGGGCGGCTATCGTTATATTTATGCAGGCGTAGTGAAAGAAGAAGAGTTGGCTACTTCGGAATTATTTACTTTTTCCGACAAATTCTCCGATAAATACCTGCCGAGAACCATTGAACTGGGGCGTTCTTTTGTTCAGCCGAATTACCAAAGTACCCGCCTGCACAGTAAAGGGCTGTATGCCCTCGATAACCTCTGGGACGGACTCGGCGCTTTGGTGCTGCGCTACCCCGAAGTGAATTATTTTTTCGGAAAGGTAACCATGTACGTCTCCTATAATACCGAAGCCCGTAATTTGTTACTGTATTTCCTTCGCAAACATTTTGCCGACCACGATAAATTGGTTAGGCCCATCTATCCTTTGGAAACCAATATAGATGAAGAACAGATGCAGAAAGTGCTTGTCGGGGTCGATTATAAAGAAGATTACCGCATTTTGCTGAGAGAATTACGCGCCATGGGTGAAAATCTTCCTCCCTTAATTAATTCTTATATGAAACTTTCGCCTTCGATGAAGGTATTCGGAACTGCGGTTAATCCCGGTTTCGGAGGAGTAGAGGAAACAGGCATCTTGATAAAAATCAGTGATATTTATGCCGAAAAAATTGAACGCTACACAGCACCTGTAAGGCGCATGGCACAAAAATTGCGCGCCCGTTGGTGGGTGCAAAGATGAGTTATCGCCACTTTTGTTTATTTTTAATTTTTATACGACAATGAAAAAATTACTTGTTGCAATAGCCTTATGTATGGCCTCCCTTGGCCTTTGGGCGCAAAAAGATTATGCCAAGGAATGGCAGCAAATCGACGACCAAATGAATACTGCTCAGCCACAGTCGGCGCTGACTATAGTGGAACAGATATACAATGAATCGCGCGTGCAGGACAACCATTCGCAATTCGTAAAAGCTTGCCTCTACCGTATGCAATTGAAGAAGATGTATGAGGAAGAAGCACTGGTGAAAATCATAGAAGAATTAGAAGTATTGCTTCCTGCAACAACTGTTCCGACAAAAAATATCTTGCACTCTATTGTCGCCGAACAATATTGGAATTATTATCAGAATAACCGCTGGATTTTTAATAACCGCACGGCCGTAGAGGTGCAGCCCGAAGATATTCGCACATGGGATTTACGCTTGATAGTCGCTAAATGCGAAGCGCATTACGCCGCCTCTTTAGACAATATAAATGCTTTACAGAAAATTAATATCAACGATTACAAGGTAATATTAGACAAGCAAAAAGATTCGGAAAAATATCGTCCTACGCTCTTTGATTTTCTGGCTTTTCGCGCTGTAGAGTTTTATAATAACAATGAAGCAAATTTACTTCAACCGACAGAACAATTCTTAGTTAATAAAGAAGAGTATTTTGCATCGGCGCCGTTTTTTTCTTCCTTAAAAATAACAACAAGCGATACTGTATCCTTTAACTACCAAGCCTTAAAATACCTGCAACAAATTATAACCTTTCATTTAGCGGACGCCGACCCCACAGCTTTGATAGATGCCGATTTACAGCGGTTAGATATGGTTTACAAGCACACTGCTCTATCCAATAAAGACAGTTTATACATAGCCGCCTTACAAGACTTAGACAATCGGTATTCACATCATATTTCTTCTACTGAAGTTTTATACCGCATGGCTAAACGGTATAAGGAGCAGGGCGAAGTTTACGATCCTTTTACCAAACCGACAGTACAATGGAAGAAAAAAGAGGCTATGGCCTTGCTTGAGAAAGCAATGGCGCGATTCCCTAAAAGTTTTGGCGCGGAGAGTTGTCGGGCTTTGAAATCGGAAATAGAACAACCGGAAATTACCCTTACAATGGATAATGCCGTCTTGCCCAATAAGCCTGTTTTAGCAAGCCTTCAATACCAAAACGTCAAAAAAATATTTTTCAGAATAGCAGCATTGGACTACAAAGAAGCTATGGAATGGCAGAGAACAGAGAATCAGGATACTTATTATGCTAAGTTAAAAGCCCTGCATACATGGAGCGTGGAATTGCCCGACCTTGGCGATTACCAAAAACATACCGTAGAATTAGCCTTACCTGAACTAAAGGAGGGTTATTATGTTATACAAAGTTCCATAGATGGTGCTTTTACCGATAAATCCATGCTGTGGAAAGAAAATAAATTGTGGGCGACCAATATTAGCCTTGTGCGGCAAAATAAATCTCAAGGAGCAGTGGAAGTAATGGCCTTGCATCGCGAAAGCGGACAGCCGCTGCGGGGAGTAGAAATACAAACATTTTCCCGCAACTATAATTATACTACCCGCCGTTACGAGGTACTTGTTCGCGATGCTTTAACTGCCAACTCGGAAGGCATAGTTACCCTGCCGACTACGAATACTTACCTTTCTTTAGGTTTATTGGCTACGCTGGGGAACGACCATTATGTGCAAGCCGATAATTTGATCTTGTACGGGGAGCACGATGTAGCCGACAGATATACTACTACCTTTTTCACCGACCGCGCGATATACCGTCCCGGACAAACGGTATATTTCAAAGGGCTTGTAATGCTGATTAACGAGCAGTCGGAAAAGACGGAAATCGTAAAAAATTACAAACAAAAAATTATTTTCTATAATGTGAACTATGAAAAAGTAGCGGAGCAGGAGGTGGAGAGCAATGAATTTGGGTCTTTTGCCGGAAGTTTTGTTATTCCGACTATCGGACTAACCGGCCAAATGAGGATTCAGGCGCAAAAGGCCGGCGGTTCTGTTGCTTTTCAGGTAGAGGAGTACAAACGTCCGAAGTTTGAAGTAAGTTTTGCATCGGTGGCAGGCAGCTACCGCTTAAACGAAGAACTTACCGTAAGCGGATTGGCGAAGGCTTACGCCGGTAATGCTATCAGCGAAGCTAAGGTGAGCTACAGGGTAATGCGTCAGGCACGCTATCCTTTCTGGCGCTGGTGGTGGGGTTCCATGCCTTCTTCTCCCGCGCAGGAAATTGCCAACGGTATAATAGAAACCAAGGCCGACGGCTCTTTTGACATCGTGTTTAAGGCTATGCCCGATGCAGCAATCGCCGAAAAAGAAGCGCCTGTATTCCATTACACTGTGTCGGCCACAGTGAGCGATATCACAGGCGAAACACATGAGGCCCAAACAACGGTAGCTGTGGGCTATCAATCGCTCTTACTTTCAACAGACATTTCCGAAAAAATTAATATAGATGAATGGAAAAATCTTACTATCAATACTACCAATTTGAACGGACAGCCGCAAGCGGCACAGGGAACGCTTACTATATGGAAGTTGCGGGAGCCGATGCGTGTATTGCAAAGCCGCAATTGGCAACGTCCCGACCAATTTATTTTATCGCGTGCGGAATTTGAAAAAATATTTCCTTATAGCGTTTATGATAACGAAGACAATGTTGCCGATTGGGAAAAGGAACAAGCAGTATATACCTTGTCGTTCGATACTCAGGAAAACAATAAATATGCAGTGAACGCCAAAGAATGGAAACTCGGAAAATATTTGGTAGAGTTGAAAACCCAAGACGCCTTTGGCCAAGCGGTGGAAACTTCTACTATGTTTACAGGATTTTCTACGGCGCAAAAGACTGTGCCTGCAAATGAAATTGCATGGTTTAATGTCTTGTCCGCCTCTGCTCAACCGAATGAAACAGTGAAGGTGGCTCTGGGCAGCGCTTGTAAAAACGTAAGGGTACTCCTCGAAGTGAATGAAAAAGACAAAGCGGCGAAACGTCAGTATATAACATTGAATAGCGAACAGAAAGTCATAGAAATTCCTGTATTGGAATCCTATCGTGGAAATTTTGGCATAGATATGTTTTTTGTAAAGGATAACCGTGTGTATGCAAGACATCAAGTTATTAACGTTCCTTATGATAATAAAAAATTAGCTGTTGAATGGGCAACATTTCGCGATAAATTGCTGCCAGGGCAGGAAGAAGAATGGCGCCTTACCATTAAAGACAACAAGGGCGATGCGGTGTTGGCGGAGCTGTTGGCCTCAATGTACGATGCTTCCTTAGACGTTTTTGCGCCGCATACATGGAACTTCTTCCCATGGTCGGTTAAATACATCATGTCGGCATGGACTACCAATACCTCTTTCCGTATAGGGCTAAGCACGGCGATGCAATCGAATTATGCGTGGGCTCCGATGCCCGAACGTTTTTATGACAGGTTGATGTTGTCAGGTGGATATTACCAACATGCTTTTAGCGGCGCTCTTAAAGGTGCAATTTATGGATCAAGAGCTGCAGGGGACGACATCATGGTCAGAAGACTTGCGGCACCGCCAATGGCAGAGGAATCTGTTAAATCATACATCGACGATGCAGGGTTCTTTGAGACATCTCCTTCGGTAGAAATCGTACAAGAAAATATACAAGAAAACGTACAGGAAAATGTACAACAATCCGTACAAATTCGTCGAAATTTTAATGAAACGGCCTTTTTCTACCCGCAAATAAAAACCAACGAAAAGGGCGAAACCGTTATCGGCTTTACTATTCCGGAAGCCTTAACCCGTTGGAAAATGCAGGGTTTGGCTTGGACGGAAGACCTGAAAGTCGGCAATGTAACCAAAGAACTGGTAACTCAAAAAGATTTAATGGTAGTAACCAATCCTCCGCGTTTCTTCCGCGAGAACGATACCCTTTATTTTAGCGCCAAATTATCGAATATCTCCGAACAATCGCTGAGGGTAAAAACCGAACTTCAATTTTTTGACGCTTTGACCATGCGGCCGATATCCCTTATCCTCAAAGGGGAAGACTTGACGCCGATAATTGATTTAAACGCCGCCGATAATAAATCGCTGAGATGGAAACTATATATTCCGAATGGCTTGCAAGCCGTTACCTACCGCATTGTGGCAAGAGATGAAAAGAGCGGATTTAGCGATGGCGAAGAAAGCGCTATCCCTGTATTGACTAACCGCATGTTAGTAACCGAAAGCCTGCCCTTGCCTGTAAATGCTAAGCAAACCAAGTCGTTTGAGTTTACCAAACTCTTGCAGAATAATAGCAAAACTTTGAGAAATCATGCCTACACTATTGAGTTTACGTCCAATCCCGCATGGTATGCCGTACAAGCCCTGCCTTATATCATGGAATATCCTTACGAATGCGCCGAGCAGGTCTTTTCCCGTTATTATGCCAATAGCATTGCAGCGCATATTGTAAACAGCGACCCGAAAATCAAGCAGGTGTTTGACATCTGGCGCAACTATCAACCCGATGCGCTACGGTCGAATTTAGAAAAGAATGAGGAGTTGAAAGCATTGTTGCTGGAAGAAACGCCCTGGGTGCGTGCAGCGCATAATGAAAGCGAACGCAAGCAGCGCATAGCTGTGTTGTTCGACCTGAACCGCATGAGCAGCGAGCTGTCTTCGGTCCTGCGTAAATTGGAAGAAGCGCAAGTTTCCAATGGAGGCTTTCCATGGTTCCGCGGCGGCCGCGACGACCGTTACATTACGCAGCATATTGTGGCAGGTATCGGGCATCTGCGCAAGATGAATGTGCCGACTAAGGCCTCAGAGAACATGTTAAGAAAAGCCGTTAAGTATATAGACGATCGACTGGCGGAAGATTTTGCCGAACTGAAAAAACAAGCGGAAAAGAACAAAAAAGATTACAGGAAAGACAATAATTTAACGCATTTGGCCATGCACTACCTGTATGCCCGCAGTTTTTTCCTGAAAGATTTTCCTGTTTCGGCGGCCGCGCAAGAGGCGCTGAATTTCTATAAAACACAGGCCGCAAGCTACTGGACAACTCAGAATAATTACATGAAAGCGATGCTGGCATTAGCGCTGCACCGCTATGATGATGCTAAGACGGCGCAATTGATACAGCGCTCGTTGACCGAAACAGCCTTGCACAGCGAAGAGATGGGCATGTACTGGCGTAACGATAACCGCGGCTGGTGGTATCAGGCGCCCATTGAAACCCAAGCCCTGATTATCGAACTGTTCAACGAAACAGGCAATGACGCAAAAGCGGTAGATGATATGAAGACCTGGTTGCTAAAACAGAAGCAAACCAGCGATTGGAAGACCACCAAGGCTACCGCCGAGGCAGTGTATGCCTTGTTGCATACTCCTGCTCCGCAAAGCGGCCAACAGACGAGTTCGTATAGTATTCTCAGTAATGACCAACTCTGCGAAATCACTGTAGGCGGTAAAAAGATAGACCCTTACGCTGCGGACGCTGTCCGACCGGAGGCTGGAACAGGTTACTTTAAGACCTCGTGGAAGGGCGAAGAAGTGAAGTCGGAGATGGCTAAGATAACGGTGGATAATCCTAATGCAACGGTGGCTTGGGGCGCTGCTTACTGGCAATATTTTGAACAATTGGACAAAATTACATCGGCTGAGACAGGAGTGAAAATCAAAAAACAGTTGTTTGTGAAAAACAATTCTCCCATCGGACCTGTATTGAAAGAAATTAAACAGAATGCTTTGATAAAAGTAGGTGATAAAATTACCGTACGCATGGAGATACGCGCCGATCGCGATTTGGAGTATGTGCATCTGAAAGACATGCGTGCCGCTGCTTTTGAACCGCTGAACGCCTTGTCGGGTTATAAATGGCAGGGCGGTTTGGGTTATTATGAATCTGTCCGCGATGCGGCGGTCAATTTCTTTATTTCCTATTTGCCGAAAGGAACTTATGTCTTCGAATATGATTTGTTTGCCACGCAACAGGGTGAATTTTCGAACGGCATCACCTCTCTGCAATGTATGTACGCCCCCGAATTCACCACCCACAGCGAAGGCATACGGATAAGGGTGGAGGAATAGAGACGGGGCTCTTTTGTTATTAGATGCTTTTTAAGCTAAAAGGTTCAATCGTTGAATTGATATGCGATTTTTAGTTTACGGTTAACAGCTTGGTTGCTTCGGCAAACAAATCGTAAAACAGGCGCCGCCTAAAGAGGAGCGGGAATAGCTAATACTACCGCCATAGTCTTCCAAAATATTGCGGCAGATGGATAAGCCCAATCCGTTGCCGCTTTTCTTGCTCGTAAAGTTGGGCGTAAAGAGCTGAGCCTCCATTTCGGCATCTATGCCTCGGCCGTTGTCTTCAATGCTAATACAGTAGTGCGATTCGCTTTCCCGCAGGGTGGCAACGACAATGCCTTCTTCCTTTTCTTCAAGCGCCTCCACCGCGTTAGTCAGCACATTCATTAATACCCGCGTTATTTGCTCATGATGTGCGCTAATCGGGGCTTCTACGACCTCAAAATCAGCTCTATAGTCAATATTAGGATAACTGTCGAATAAAGGTTGTTGTTCTTGCAATATAATCTTTAGGTCAATAATTGAGGGCGTACTCTTATTTACTTTTGCAAAAGAAGAAAATTCCGAAGCGGTTTTTGTTAAGGTATCAATTTGCTCAAGAAAGGTTTTGGATACCTCATCGAAGCGCTTTTTCCACTCCGGACGGTTGTCTTTCTTTAGTCGAACAAGGTGTTGCAGGCTCAACCGCATGGGCGTTAGCGGATTTTTAATCTCGTGGGCGATTTGCTGCGCCATTTCCCGCCATGCGCTTTCGCGCTCGCTCTTAGCCAATTGCTTGGCGCTTTTATTAAGGACGGTAAGCATTTCATTGTAAGCAGCCACGACAGCGCCGATTTCATCGTCGGAAGTATAATCAATATAATCGGGAGCGGCTAAAATGTCGAGACCTTGCAAGTGGCGCTGAAGAATACTCAATGGCCTGATTAATCGGTTCGACAAGGCCCAGCCCATGAATATGGCAATGATCATCAGTACAATATACAGATTGGCAAAGGCAGTGATAATGGTATAGATGTCTTTTGTAATATTTTTTGTATCTAAAAAATTAGGTAAATTGACGAAGGCAACAAATTCGCCGTTTTGATTATGGTAAGGAGCGTAAATCGACAGGTAGGATTTAGCTACAAGCTGCTCATTTGTCGTAAATTGCATGGTTCCTTTATGTCGAAGCGCTGTTAATGCGACAGTGTTCATTCGAGAACTTTGTATGTGCTTGGTGAAAATTTCGGGGCGTGATGATATAATTAATTTGCCGTTGATATCGTACATATTAATATCAAGCAACAATCCGCGAGCTATGCGGGTTACTCTTTGCGCTAAGTCCTTGTCATTATAAATCTTGTCGACTTGCACATCTTGCAGGTAAGGGTCTAAAGAAGCCAATACTAATTGAAGCCTGTCGTTCATCTTGCTGTCGGTAAGGTAACGGTATAGGACAATGGTATGCAAGATACTACTCACACCTACAAACAAGACAGAGAAAATAAGCAGGGAAAACAGGGTGAATGTGATGCGCTTACGTAGTTTATTTTTTGGTCGGATACCTAAGCGCCTTCTTGTAATACGAAGCAGCAGAATGAAAAAAACAGTAAAAAAAAGCAGGTTATAGGACAATGCCGCAGTGTAAGCAAAAAAATCAGCATTTCTCCTGGTGATTACCACCGTGCAGCCGTCATCAAAATGGTAGAAAAAATGCCTAAAGCTTTCCTTATCTACCATAGGCGACAAGGCGCCTTTCCATTGTTCTTTGAAGTGAAAAGGATAATCATACTCGCCGATACGACTGCTCAGTTGCTCCTTACTATATTTTCCGAAAGAATAGGCAGGTGGCCATGCGAAAACTTCGGAACAGTTGTTTCTTTGCAACAACTCAGGATAACCGCTTTCTTGAGAAAAGGTGGTGATTACAGGCTCGTAATGCGAAATGAGTTTACATGCCAAAATAGCAGTTTTGTGTTGCTCCAACTGTTGTCTGTAATGCGCAATAACATACAAGGTGTAGGCAGGCATTAAGAGGAGGAAGAAGAAGAAAAAAGCCCTTTTTATCCATCTGTGGTATTGTTTTTGGCAGAATGTTTTTAAACTTAAATGTATCATCAGGAACAAGGTGGTGTACATAAAGCCAAAAATAATGTAAGCAATAATCGAATATATATCTAAACTCTGCAGCCGTTGCAGAGCAAGGCCAATGACGGAATTTAGGGAAACCGACCGTACAATATAATGAATCAGATAGATTGTTATTGCCGTAACAGCAAAAGCAATAGCGCTGCTTATATATTTTCTCATAGAAGAGGATCGGGCATAGCGTACACGCCAAACTCTACGCCAATGGTAGAGCATGCTAACAATCAGAAAAGCAAAAATCACATCTAATAATAACGAACCTAAGGAATGAAGATAACAGGAATCGGCAAAGACTTTAGGAGAGAATAAACGGAGTTCGCCTGCAAAAAAATCATTGCCAAAAAATAATAAGGCTCTTAGCGCAATGAGGAGCGCAATAAATACAAGGATTAATCGCGAACTGTTTGTATAAAGAAAGAAAAAGAAAATGCTGCATAGTGCGAGTACAACAGCTATCCAACGAAGAAGAAGATTGATCTTATAGTGCGAATGGCGATCGGCCGAAGTTATCTTGAACAAGGGTATATCCTCTAAACCATAGACCATGCTGCCGGTAGGGCTGTCGGTCGGAAGTATGGATATATCGTTTGAAAAGCCTAAGGCGGAATTAATTTCACCGATTAAAAATTGATTGGTATAAGGATAACAGGTTTGAATAAGCAGGGTTGCGACCACATCGAATTTGGCACGCTGGTATTTGCGGGCCAAGTACCAGCCGTGATTGATTTTCTGATATTGTAAACAGGTATCGATTTTAAGCAGTTCGGCCTCATCGGCAGGAATATCGTTTATCCAATGCCGTAGTTGGCCATCTTCAAAAATAAATAAGGCAAGGTCCGGACTGATTTTATCGGTCGAGATGGCTTCAAAATCGGCAAGAGAATGAATATTTGAGGCTATGTTTTTAACCTCTTGCTGTTTTTTGCTGATAAGTTCACTGCAGCGGTCTATTGTTTTCCTGTTCACCACCGGAACAGAAAAATCTAATAAAGAAGCCGCAAAAACAAGCACCGCAATAACTGACGCGCTTAATGTACCATATAGCAGAAGGGTTTTGTTTTTCATGATTAACGATGATGATAGGCCTCGCCTTTAATGATGGTAAATGCGCGATAAAGCTGCTCTACTGCAATTAATCGCACCATTTGATGAGAAAAAGTCATGGGCGAAAGCGATAATTTATCATTAGCCCTTTGGTATAGTTTGTCGGAAAATCCGAAAGCGCCGCCTATGACTATTACCAATGGTTTTTGCGCATACAATAAACGCTTTTCGAGATAGCCGGCAAAGGCTACAGATGAAAATTGCCGACCACTTTCATCTAATAGCAACAATTCGTCGTTGCTGCCCAAGGTTTGAAGAATCAATGCCCCCTCCTGAGCTTTTAATTGTTCCTGAGAAAGGTTTTTAGCATTGCGCACATCGGGAAGTTCCTTGTATTCAAAAGATGTATAATGTTGTAAACGTTCGACATACAACAAAATGCCTTCGCGCAGGTAGGCAAAATTGGTTTTTCCTATGGCTAACAAGGTTATTTTCATAATGTACAAAGTTAGGAAAAATTTTGAGAACCCCCTTTCTCCGAAGACTGTATTTGCATACCCTATATATTAATGCCAAATATTTTTACTATATTTGCAAAAATCTTATGCTATGAAAAAACTTACCAATTTAATACTCTGTCTGTTGTTATTTGCGCCCTTGCCTGCACAGACTGATTGCAAGCCTTTGTTTGAACCCATAGCAGAAACCCTGCGTAAGACGGATTTTGCAGCCTTTTCGGACTATTTTGCCAAGGCTATAGAATGCAATATTCTGGGTGAAGAACAGACGTACAGCAAGGAACAGGCCTTGCAGGTCATTAGGAATTTCTTCAATGTCAATGGAGAGGTTCGTTCTTACACCATCAAACATTGCAGCGGCAAGGAATACCTGAAATATGCCATCGGTAATTTGACTACTACCAATGGATCTACTTACCGTATTACCTTGTTTGTAAGCCTTGACGAGGGGAATAAACCCAAAATCCAACAATTGCGCATAACACATAACTCATAAATGAATTACCAGCCTTATATAGACCAATTAATTTCGCTGGCTATAGCTGAAGATATCGGCGACGGCGATCACACTTCCTTGTCTTGTATTTCGCCCGATGCCCTTGGTAAAATGAAGTTACTGGTAAAGCAAGAGGGCGTAATTGCCGGCATAGCCATTGCCCGACAGATTTTTCATCGTATTGATGCCGATTTACAAATGGAGCAATTACTCGAAGATGGCGCTAAAGTAGCCGTTGGCGATATTGCCTTTTATGTGTCGGGAAAAGTGCTTTCTTTATTGCAGGCCGAGCGGTTGTCGCTGAATGTGATGCAACGCATGAGTGGCGTAGCTACGCAAACTGCTGTGTATGTTACACAATTGGAGGGTTTAAAAACAAAGGTGATAGATACGCGCAAAACCACGCCCGGCATGCGCGCTTTGGATAAATTAGCGGTAAAAATCGGCGGTGGCGGCAACCACCGCATGGGCTTGTTCGACATGATTCTTCTGAAAGATAATCATATTGATTTTGCAGGCAGCATAGAGTCGGCTATTCGGAAAGCGCAGGATTACCTGCAGCGCAGCGGCCGAAACTTGGGCATTGAGGTAGAAGTGCGTTCGCTCGACGATGTGCGCACCGTAATGCGGGTAGGAGGGGTGCAGCGCATCATGCTCGACAATTTTGACATTCCTGCGACTAAGGAAGCCGTTGCTTTAATCAACGGGCAATATGAAACAGAATCATCGGGCGGTATTACTTTGGAAAACCTACGCGCTTATGCCGAATGCGGGGTTGATTTCATTTCCGTAGGCGCCCTTACCCACCAAATTAAGAGCCTTGATTTGAGTTTGAAGGCCTGTTAGCCTCCAAACGACATAGTTCGGGTAATCTTTATTTCCGACGACACGCTGTTGGCTACCGGACAAGCCTTGATAGACCCTTCGATAATTCGCAGTTCCTTTTCGCTGTAGTTGTTATGCGGAAACTTGAAGTGCTGTATAAGTTCTACAATCCGCCGAGGATTGTCGCCCATCACCTTTGTGGTTTCTACTACTGTGCCGTCTATATTGAAGCCATGCGTTTGCGTAGCAATACCGATAATGGTCAATGCACAGCTGGCGTATGAAGCAGCAAATATATCGGTAGGAGAAAAAAACTCGCCATGCCCGCGATTGTCGGTAGGTGCATCGGTAATGATTTTGCTGCCCGATTGCAGATGTTCCGCTTCGGTGCGCAAATTTCCTAAATAAGTTGTTTTAACTGTTGCCATAATTTTCTATTTTAATTTTCTGCTACAAATATACGCTTTTTTCGGCAGAAATGCAAATCGCTTCATGCCTCACGTTTTAAACCACATTCACTTCCATTTCTAATGCAATGTTGAAGCGTTCGGCGACCGATTGTTGGATAGCGGCAGCTAATTGCAAGATTTCTTCGCCTGTGCCTCCGCCGTAATTGACTAACACTAAGGCCTGCGCCTTGTGGACGCCTACCCGACCTCTTTGTTTGCCTTTCCAACCGCACTGCTCAATGAGCCAGCCTGCGGGAATTTTTGCCTGCCCTTTGCCTGTCGGATAAACCGTTAGTTGCGGATAACGCGCTTGCAACGCCAATGCTGTAGCTTCAGTAACCGTTGGATTTTTAAAGAAACTTCCGGCATTGCCGATTTCAGCAGGATCAGGCAGTTTTTCTTTACGAATTTGTAAAACGGTTTCACGCACTTCCTGTATGCCGATTTTTGGCATAGCTTGCAACAATTTAGACAGGCTGTCGTATTGAATATTAAGTTTGGACTGTGTAGAGAGACAAAAACTTACTTTAGTAATTAAAAGTTTGTTTTTCCACGCTTGCTTAAAAATGCTGTCGCGATAGCCGAAACCACAGTCGGCATTACTGAAACGAATAGTTTCCAAACTGTCTAAACGTATAGCCTCTACTTCGGTAATGGTATCCTTCACTTCAGCGCCGTAGGCTCCGATATTTTGTATCGGTGCGGCACCCACCGTTCCGGGAATTCCGCTCAGATTTTCCAAACCGCCCCAAGCCTGAGCAACGCAATGAGCGACCAGACTGTCCCATATTACGCCTGCGCCTGCGCTAATCATTACCTCACTGTTCGGCAAGGCGGTTGAGGTAATTTCCATGAACCGCGGGTGAACCACCAAGCCTTCGAAATCGCGGCAAAAAAGCAGGTTGCTGCCTTCGCCGAGTGCAACCAAAGGCAGTTCCCGAAAAAAAATGTCGGAAAATAATGATTTTAATTCCTCTAAGCTGCTTGGCTCGGCGTAGTAGCGGGCTTTAACATCAAAGCCAAAGGTGTTTTGCGCCTTAAGCGGATAGTGTTCGTGAATTTGCATCACATTCTTTCTTGGGGCCGTATTTCCTGAAACAGTATGCCAACATAATCATTATAACAAAGAGTACAACGACTAATAACTGTGAAGTAAGTTTTTCCCAAGTTTGATGCTCGGCAATCAATTTGTCGGGATTTTTCGAAAGATATTTACTTTCTAATGCTTTGATGCTTGGTATATCACTATGGCTCCATTTGGCGATAATGGTGCCGTTATGCAGTAATAGCAGTCCGGGATTCGACCTGACCATGCTTTTTAACGGTTTCTCATCGGTAAAGTAAATAGGATATTCGGCACTGGTTTGTTCAACAAATTGCTCTACCTTTTCTGCAGCCGAACCGGAAAGACCAATGAAATACATGCCGTCATGACGAAGTACATATTCGTTGATAGCATTGATTTTGTCTGTATGACTTAAAGAAGCTTTGTCGGCATGAGGCATGGTAACCATAAACAGATAACCCGACAAGCTCAGAATTTCATCAGTGATGTGTTCCCATTCGTTGGAATTAATGCTAAAATCGGCGATAGGCGGTTGATAGCCTTCTTTCTTTAACACGTTTATTGTTTCCACAAATTGCCATGAAGGATCATCTTGCGGGTAATCTTGCAGGGTAAAAGTACGGCGGCCTTCGGTTGCATGTTCATAAATTAAAGTAGTTTCATAAACATCTTGCGGAGCGCCTTCGGGAATTTCCATCGCCTGTTGGATGTTCACGCCGACTTTGTAAGGCAGGAAATCTATCAGTGGCAGGTGGCGCAGGCAATACACCGATAGCAATATCATACAGACGGTAAAAGCGCCGCCGGTAATAAATTCATTGCGGCAGTTCGACAAGGGACGGTATTTCTTTCGTTCTAAAAAAACGATAACTACAAAAATGTCGAGAATAACATTTTTGAAAAAAGTTTCCCAGTTGGTCATTTTAATGGCTTCGCCGAAACAGCCGCAGTCGGTTACCGGATTGAAGATGGCTAGAATTAGCGTGAATACGGTAAAAAAGCCCATAAATGCCGCCGTAGCCCAAGCGGTGAGGTTCATTCGTAGTCCCATCAGCAGGCAGAAACCAAGCGCCAACTCGGCTGTGGATAGTAAGATGCCTATAATAAAGGCAAAGGGACTAAAAAATTCCATGTGAAAAGCCTGAAAATCGGCAATAAAAATAAGTTCCGAACCAATGGGGTCTATGGCTTTTACATAGCCCGAAAAGATAAATAACAGTCCTAAGAGGACACGGCTGGTAATACGTAATGCTTTCATGAGATTAAAGGTATAATGTGTGATTGTATTTTTTCAAAAATAGATGATGCAGGTAATATTTTGAAGCCATCGCCGCAATTGATGACGTGGAATTTAGGGTCTTGCGTCGATTGTTCGAGATACACGGCGCGCACCTGCTCCTGCAAGTTGAGGCTTTCCTCATGAATGTCTTTTTTCCCTTGCAGGTAACTACGATCTTCGCCTTGGCGGTCTTCGCTAAGTTTTTCTTCTACATGCGATAAAGGCACATCTAAGAAAAGGGTCAGGTCAGGCTGCGGAATGCCGAAATAGTCGTATTCCATTTGCAGAATCCATTGCCGTAAAGCCGGTCGTTCAGTCGGAGGCAACTTGGCGCACTGAAAGGCAATATTGGAATACACATAGCGGTCAAGCAGTACGCACTTGCCTGCTGAAATCCAACTGCGGATAATGGGCGCTGCGTTATTGCGGTCGCCGGCAAAAAGCAGCCCTACAATATAGGGGTCAACCGTTTGAATGTCGCCCAAGTCGCCACGCAAAAACTTGGCAATCAATTCGCCGAAAATCGGAGCATCGAATCGTGGAAAGTGCATCAATTCCGATTGCACATTGTTTTTTGTTAAAAAACTCTGTAACAACCTCATCTGCGTTGACTTACCTGCTCCGTCAAGTCCTTCTAAAACAATAAACATGCAAAAAATAACCTAAATTTTGGCAAAAATACAAAAAAAAATGCGAACTTGCAACGATTTACTAGGAAGCTTTTAACATGGAAGTAACACCATCTGTTTTAATTTGCGGCCAACATCGACTTTCACTGGAGGTGCCGCGTGTAATGGGAATTGTAAACCTGACCCCCGATTCGTTTTATGCCGAAAGCCGCTGTGCCGATGAGTATGAAGCCTTGCAGCGCATAGAGCAAATGTTGCGGGAAGGCGTTGATATTGTGGATATTGGAGCATATTCTACCCGTCCGGGCGCTACGGTGGTGAGCGCTGCAGCAGAAAAGGCCCGTTTGTCCTTGGTTTTCAAAGCTATTATTCGTAATTTCCCTAAGCTAATGCTATCGCTTGACACCTTTCGCGCCGGTGTAGTGAAGTACCTTTATGAGCATTACGGCGCTTTTATGGTGAACGATATAACCGCCGGAGCAGCCGACAGGCGAATGATTCCCTATGTGGCTGCAACCAACTTGCCTTATGTTGTTATGCATACGCGGGGAACGCCGCAAACCATGCAGCAAATGACTGATTATAAAGATGCCGCAGAAGAAGTGATTGCCTATCTGCGTAAAAAGTTGATGGATCTTCGGAGGTCAGGCATACGACAAGTGATAATTGATCCCGGTTTTGGTTTTGCCAAGACGGTGGAGCAAAATTATCTTCTTTTTAACCGTTTAAAAGATTTTAGGGTACTTAATGCGCCTCTTTTGGCAGGAATTTCTCGCAAGTCGATGATTTATAATCCATTGGGTATAACTCCCGAAGATGCGCTGAGCGCTACTTCCGCTTTGCATTTACAGGCCTTGTTGAACGGCGCTTCCATACTTCGGGTACATGATGTGGCGGAAGCGGCGCAAATGGTTAAACTTTACCAATACCTGCAAGTCAATAAATCTGTAAATCCGTAAATTTTCTTTACCTTTGTGGTTTAAATAACAGACAATGTTTAGTTTTATACCTGTTACGCTTACTGATATTATTGATATCCTTCTGGTAGCAATTCTTATTTATCAGGTTTACAAATTGATGAGAGGAACTGCCGCTATTCGTATTTTTTTTAGCATAGTAGTTTTGTATTTGCTGTGGACCTTAGCGCGGGCTTTGAATATGGAGTTGTTGAGTACGCTTCTGGGACAGGTACTGGGTGTAGGGGTATTAGCGGTGTTTATTGTCTTCCAGCCCGAGATACGAAGATTCTTATTGCACCTGAGCAGCCGTTATTTCGACCCTAACGGAAAGCGTGGAGTCTTTTTACGTACCCTCTTTTTTATACGCACGCCAAAGGTAAGTTTAGACATTGACGCCATTACCAATGCTTGCCGCGACATGGCGGAGCAGAAGACCGGAGCGCTGATATTGATTACCCGCCAATCGTCCTTGGATATCTATGTTGAAACCGGCGACCTTATAGATGCCCGTTTGAGCAGTCAATTGCTGAAAAATATTTTCTTCAAAAACTCTCCTTTGCACGATGGCGCTTTGATTATAGAGAACAACCGCATTAAGGCAGCCCGTTGCACGCTTCCCATTACAGAAAATCCGAATCTTCCGGCTAAATACGGCATGCGGCATCGTGCGGCTGTTGGCGTCAGCGAACAGACCGATGTTTTTGTCATTATTGTGTCGGAAGAAACCGGCCGCATCTCTGTGGCCGAGCACGGCGCAGTTATCGGCATGGCCAGCGTAGGCAAGCTACGCGCGAAATTAGCGGAAATGACCTTTTAAACCTTTTTAATTATCGGTCGCTCACATCGCCCCTTCTACATTCCAAACATAAGCATTGAGGCCTTGTTGCTCAGCCTGTTCGTTGAGGCGGCGCAAACGCGCTAATAAGCCCTCTACCTTATGATCTTCGACAATGGTAAGAATACTGGAATTTTTTGAAGGCCAGGCGTGGGAGCCGTAGTGCGGCTCCCCTGCATTGCTTCCTCTGCCGAAAGTTTCATCCCAGCGGGTAAACCCGCGAATACTTTCCATGTCTAATATGTTTTGTACAGGCTCTGTCAATGCCTGCCCATATACTATAAATACTGCTTTCATATTTTTATACTTCTATTCTGTTATCTTTACGTTCTCTTTTCAGTTGCCGCCTGCCGAATACCGAATAGGTAGCCGGAACTACTAACAGGGTTAATAAGGTAGAAAAGACCAAACCGCCTACTACTGCAATACCCATAGGTTTCCAAAGTTCAGAACCCTCACCGCCGCCTATGGCTAAGGGAAGCATACCAAGAATGGTGGTTATGGAGGTCATCAATACCGGCCGCAGGCGCGATTTACCGGCTGTGATTACCGCCTGATTGATGGATAGTCCGCGCTCACGTTGCAGGTTGGTGAAGTCCACAATCACAATACCGTTTTTCACCACAATACCCACCAGCATAATAGCGCCAATTAAGGCAATCATGCCCAAGGGTGTGCCGGTCAGCCATAGCGCCAAAAACACTCCGGTAAACGCAAAAGGCACGGATAGCATGATGATAAAAGGCGAAAGGAAGGATTCAAACTGGGTGGCCATCACAATATATACCAAAATAACGATTAAGACCAACAAGGTCAGCAGGTCGGCAAAAGAATCTTTTTGATCTTGCACCGATCCGGCAAGAACTATATCAATGCCATCGGGAATATCCATAGTGTTAATTTTAGTCTGTGTAGCCTCGGCTACGGTTCCCAAAGCAACTTCGGAAAGGCCTGCCGATACGGTAATTACCCGTTGGCGGTTTTCATGTTCAATCTTCGGCGGACTGAAACGTTCTACTATTTTTGCTACTTCCCGCAACCGTATGGGGTCGGGGTCGCCAAGACTATTATACAGTACAATATTTTCTATATCTTCTATAGAGGTGCGGAAAGCTTCGTCGTATCGCACAACAATATCATATTCTTCGCCATGTTCACGGAATTTCGAGGCAGTCAAACCATTGATGCGGTTACTTACAAACATAGCGGCAGATACGGTATTCAAGCCAAATCGGGCTAATTTTTCACGGTCGAAATCCACCTGAAGTTCCACCCGCATTTCTTCACGGCTGAGCGTAACGTCGCGCAGGCCGGGTATGGTTCTCATGCTGTCGGCTAAGGCCTTGGCTGCTTTTTCCGAGTCCTTGAAATCGTATCCGAATACCTTTACTTCAAGGCCGCTCGACATCATGCTGCCTCCACGGCCGCCGCCGGGCATTACGGCATATTTTGTTACCTCAGGCAATTTAGCAATTTCGGCGCGCATCACTTCGGCTATGGCTTCCATACCGCGTTGGCCTTTCCTTTTACGTGTGTTAAACGATTCCATTGCCCCCGTAAAGGTAATGGCATTCACGCCCGAATTACCCATTAAAGCAGCGAATCCGCCCCTGTCATCGGCTCCTGCGCTGATAGATAAGGCAATGATTTCAGGGCACAATTCCCTAAAAGTCTTTCCTAAACGGTGAGCTACGCCTTTTGTTTGTTCGAGATTAGTGCCTATAGGTAATTCCACAGTGGCTGAGATTTGTCCGTTATCGGACATCGAAAACATTTCCGTAGGTACCTGTGTCAATAAGGTCAGACTTGACAGGAAAACAAGGAAAGCCGTAATAAGCGTTACACTGCGGTGGCGTACGGCCCAGGTCAAAAGAACAGCGTAAGCATCATCTAACTTATCTAAAAATTTATCAATAGGTTTGAAAATAACACCCAAGCCCTTGTAAGTATGTGCAGCCTGAAACTGCAAGAGCTTGGACGACAACATAGGCGTCAGGGTAATAGCCGCAATGGTCGATACCATTATCACTATGGATACAATCCAGCCCAAGGGTTTAAACATAATACCCGCTATACCGCCGGTCATGGTTAAGGGTAAAAATACCGCTATCACAGTCAATGTCGTAGCTATTACGGCTAACCATACCTCGTTGGTAGCATAAATGGCGGCATCTTTCGGGCGCGCTCCCCGCTCTAAGTGTTTCACTATATTTTCCAACACCACAATGGCATCGTCAACCACCATTCCGATAGCAATGGAAAGCGAACTCAGTGAGATAATGTTCAGAGAGCCTCCCATAAAGAGCAGGTAAACGAAACTTGCCATCAAGGATACGGGAATGGTGAGCGCAATAATAAAGGTTGCCCTCCAGCGGCCAAGAAAGAACAGCACCACCAATACCACAAAAATAAAGGCGTACATTACTGTTTCGGTAAGACTGTTGATACTGTTGGTAATATACTGGGACGTGTCCACCAATACTTCCAATGTAATATCAGGTGGAAGGGTGCTGCGGAGAGAGGGTAACAACTTTTGTATGGCCTTGGCTATTTCTACGGAGTTAGCGCCCGATTGCTTCTGGATAATAATACGGACGCCTTTCTCTCCATTAATAGTTTCTTCTACCGTCATGGTTTTGATGGTATCTTTTACCGTAGCTATATCCGACAGGAGGACAATCTTGTCGCTCACACGCGATACTACCGTATTTTTCAACAAGTCGCTTTCTGCAAATTCGCCTTCAATGCGCAGGGCTAAACGCTCAGAGCCTATGTCAATGGCACCCGCAGGAATATTAGCGTTTTCCTGTGCAATAATCTGGCCGATTTGTTCAACCGTCAATCGGTAGGCTTCTAATTTCTTCGGGTCAACATTCACCTGTACTTCACGAGTAGGACTGCCGTTGATGCTCACGGCGCCCACGCCATTGATGCGATTGATAGGATTAGCTACCTTTTCGTCCAATATTTTGTACAAGCCGTTGTAGCTCTCATTAGCCGTAGCATACAGGAACATGATGGGAATCATGCTTGAGTTGAACTTGATGATCATGGGCTTATCTACATTATCGGGCAGAAAAGATTCTACGCGCCCTATAACGTCCCGAACATCATTAGACGCCTCATCAAGGTTACTACCCCATTCAAATTCTAAGGTAATGATAGACATGTTGTCCTGCGACCGAGAAGTGATTTTTTTAAGATTGGATACCGTATTTAAATTGTCTTCCAGGCGTTTTGTTACATTCTGTTCAATATCGGCGGCGGCAGCCCCTGCATAAGAGGTGATCACGCTCATGGCAGGAAAATCCATTTCGGGATACAGGTCAACAGAAAGCCTGTCGAGCGAGAACAACCCCAAGATGATAGCACCGATAAAAATCAGAATTGTTGATATCGGCTTCCGTACCGAGGTTTCGTATATTTTCATAATAATCTTTCGTTTTAATTAGTTGCGAGTTAAAAGTTACAAGTTACTCATCGCTTTTAATGGTTACTTTTGTTCCGTCAACTAAGCGGCTTTGTCCGGCTACAACTACTTGTTCTCCTCCCTCTAATCCCGACAAGACTTCATAGTGGTTGGTTTTCCGTTGCCCTAAGGTAATTTTCTTGTAGCTGACGGTAGAATCAGGGTTATGTGTAAAAACATAACGGTCGTTGGTGCCGCTTTGTTTGATTACAGCCCTGTCGGGAACCATTACACGGTCCTTAACGCCGTAATTCAGACTTACACGGGCAAACATTCCGGGACGGATTTTCAGATTGCCGTTATCTATCTTGATTTCCACCTCAAAGGTATGGCTTACCTGATTAATGGTAGGATAAATCAGCGATACTTTTCCCGTAAATACCTGTTCGGGGTAAATATCCAAACGTACTTGCGCGGGCATACCTACTTTAACGGCAGGAAAATTTCCTTCTTCAGCATTAATCACAATTTTTACCGGATTGATTTGTTGTACCTCTAATGCCGGTTGTCCGCCGGTAAGCGCTCCGTTATCGAACATACGTCTGGTAACTATGCCGGCAACAGGAGAAACAAGGCGGGTATTCATTTCGAGGTTGGCCAGGCTCTCCTCAGCTACACCGATTTGGGTCTCCATTTGGTCAATCTGTTGTTTGGAGGCTCCGCCGTTTTCATACAGCGTTTTAGCGCGTTGATAATCGGTTTTAAGTTGCTCCAATTGCAATTTTGTCTGAAGGTAATTAGTGGCTTCCATCTTTATGAGCAATTGCCCTTTTTGCACCATGTCGCCCACTTCTACCATAAATTGTTCGATACGCATAGACGTTTGACTGCCAATCATATTGATTATGTTAGGCTTAATGACGCCGGTATATTCAAAAGTTTGCTCCACAGCCTCAAGGGACATCGTTTCCACAATAACTTCGGGCAACGATTTGGCGACCGTTTGTTCTGTGGTTTTTCCGCCGCAGCTGCTCATCAACAGCGCTACGCCCATCATTAGTAAAGGTAAACTCCATTTACCACTGCTACAAATCATCTTTTTCATAAATATATTTTTAATTATTATTATCGAATTTTTTTAAATGCTCATTTTCCAATGAGTTGTTCATAATTGGCCTTAGCGGTAAGGTAATCGGCAATAGCCTGCATGTAGGCTAAACTTGCCTGTGTGAGCTGTTGCAGTGCGTTTTGTACTTCAAGTATAATCCCTGCGCCCGATTCATAGCGCGAATTAGCAATCTTATATCCTTTTTCGGCTAATGTTACGCCCTGTTTGGCGGCGTCCATTTGTTTTACGGCCCTGTCCATATTGTCTAATTCCATACGAACCTGCAAACTCAAGTTGTCTGCTAAATAATTGCGCGTTAAATCTAACTGTTTTTCCTGCACCTGTATTTGTTTTTCTCTTGGTATATTGGTAAGCAGGCCTGTAAGAGGTATATTCAATTGTAAGCCTATCATTAAACCTTGTCCGAACCATTGCGAGCTCTTATCTACCTGTATAGGCATTCCGCCGAAATTCAGGGTGGTTTCCTTATTTCCCGTACCTACATAATTATAATTGGCAAAGGCCGCTAAGATAGGAAATCGTTGAGAGCGCACCATCTGCAATGATTTATGCAATTGCTGCTGTTGAATTTCCAACTGGCGAAGGTCGCTGTTATTGTGCAGCGAAATATCACGGTTGCCGTCAGTAGCGGTAATACCGACTTCATAATCGGTGAAACTGCCTTCTACCTTTAACGGCGTGGCAACATCAACTCCCATCAGCACTTTCAGAAAGGTTTTAGCCAGTACAATACCATTCTCCACCTGCAGGAGCATCGGTTTCTGGTTCTGCATTTGCGTTTCGGCCGTAACAACGTCGTATTCTGCTGCAACTCCTACTTCAAAACGCTGTTTGGCTAAATCATAATTATCTTTGAGCAGTTGGTAACCGTTCAACAGGGCTTGGTAGGATTCCTGCGCCAGCAATATATTGTAGTAAGCCTTATTAACCGCGTTGCGCATATTGATTTTGGACGCCTGCGCCTTTTCGGTAGCCAATTGCATGTCAAGCGTTGTCATCTGAATTGATTTCCACAGGGCTGGCGCTATCAGCGGCAGCGACAAGGTTGCACCTATGGCAGCCGTGTAGTCGGTGGGCTGGTCAATGATCATGCCCATCATCGACATTTTGGCGGGGATAAGGTATTTGGCCACTTGCGCCGTACCGTCTAATGTGGGCAACAGGCCTATCCAGGCGCTTTGCTTCGAGTAATCCACCCGTTTTATCTCCTGCTCGGCAATCTTAATTGTCGGGTTATCACTTAAAGCTATCTTCAAGGCTTGTTCCAAGTTCACGTACAGCGTGTCCTTAACTGTTTGTCCCCAGCCCAATATCGGAAGACAGGCTAAGGCCATGTAAACTCCCGATTTCATCAATGTATTCCTCATTATTATGATAATTTTTTTGTGTTTTCTATATACATGTCTAAATATTGGTCAAGGATTTTTAATCCTTTTTCCGTAGCAATTCCTCTAACATAATTGAACATAAAACTATGGATTATCAATGCTTTATCGTAATTATAAGGAGCAAAGATGTCTTGAGTTAAAGTCATATTGATTATTGTTTGTATGAGAACGATAATCAATTCAGGGTCAAGGTCCTCCCTGAATAGACCGTCCTTTTGTCCCTTTTTCAGCATTTTTACGCCTGAATCAAAACTCTCTTGCTTAAATTTTTGAATGGTCGCAGCATATACATCTGGAAAATATTTCTGCGTTTCGTTGAAAAAATCGAATTTGATTTCCCGCATAAACTCCGAATGACACTGCGTACTTTGAAACATGGCCTCAATGATATTGTGAGAACTTTGTAAAGCATTGTTTATCATATTTTCTCGGAGTTGAAAAAAGTATTCCAGGCTTTGTGTCAGCAGGTCTTTTTTATCGGAGAAATTTTCATAAATGGTACGTTTAGAAATACCCATAGCGCCGGCAATATCATCCATGGTGATACTTTTACAGCCCTTTTTGGCAAACAATACGGCCGACTCCCGTATGATGCGTTCTTTTGTATTATTCATAGACAACTAATTCCTTATTTCAAAAATTTTCGGCAAAGCTACGCAAGAAAACTGAAAAAACAAAAAAAGTTTTCTGGTTTTTAGAGAAAGTTTGTACATTTAATATTAATTTAACACTAAATTTGGTTATTTGCAGGAATGTTTGTATCTTTGTTGTTAGAAATACCGGTTGTTCGGGGGAGAAAGTCAGCCATTTTTGGTATGCGGTCTCTATTAGTCCCTGCCGGTGTAGTATTTGCCCGAATGATTGTTAAAATTATTCGGGTTTTTTATATTCATCACTTCATAAGAATAGGCTTTATTACCTTCAATTTTTGTTACTTTAATGGTAATCTTTACAAGATAAATCTTTCCTTCATAATTTATTGATCCATAGAAGCGTTGAATCTCTTTGATATTCTTATCCTCGTTTTTATCATTGTGTGTTTCTTTTAATATAGATACTTCAACAAGTTTTGGGATTATTAGCAATGCAGCTAAGTGTGCATCAAGGTTTGCACTTTTCTTAATAGCGCTTTCGCTTAAATATTTATTAATGCAAGTATTTGATATATTTATACTTTCACTGGTATTGTTATTTTTATACGTACCTGTGATATTTTTTTTCGCCCACATTTTGGCTTCTTTGATATTTTTGAAGTGGTGTTTGGGGATATTTATGAGAGTGGGGCTATTGAGCATTTGAGTAGTGGTCAAATTTTAATTTTGAGTACAAAGATAAGCTTTTTTATATAAAATTGTATATTAACACTAAATTTCGTACCTTTGTAAATTAGTTTACTTTTTTATTAAAAAATACATAAATCAATCATTATGAAAAGATTATTTTTCTCTTTATCAGCCGTTTTGGTCTTATTTTCTTGTGGTCAAAAGGCGAACTATACTATTAATGGTACCGTTTCGGGCATTGACGATGGTACCCAAATCACACTTTCTCGTATAGAAGATCGTAAGCCCCTTGCCGTGGACAGCGTTACCGTTACGAATGGCGCTTTCAAATTCCATGGCAACCTGCCGGCAGAAAGGTATTACCTTTCGATGCCTGCCATGAGAGGCTCTTTTTCTTTCTTTATTAGCGGCGACAATGAAACGATGGATATTGTACTAAACGGTGAAAATATGCAGGAAAGCACTGTTTCCGGCAGCGCTTTGAATGATATTTATATTAATTATCAGCAGGAATTACAGACTATCGCTCAGCAACAATCGGAGTTGGTCAATAGTTATCAAGCTGAGGTACAAGTGATTAGTGAAGATAAAAAATTGAAGGAAGCCGAAAAAGAAAAGCTACTGGCTGAGTTGGAAGAAAATATCGGAGCTGAATATAAACAACTCAACAAGCAAATAAATGAATTGACCAAATCATTTATTTTAGCTAATGCTGATAATGTTGCAGGGCAAAGCGTGTTAATGCAAACGCCTTATACTTTGAATAGCGAAGAACTCAGCAGCTTTGCGGCCAATATTCAGGATAAAAAAACCATTTTGGCCGAAAAAATCATGCAGCGTTTGGAGAATGTAAATAATAGCGCCGCCGGAATGTCTTTTATCAATATAGACTTAGTTGACCGCGACGACCAGCTCGTACCGCTTTCTACCTGGTTGGGTCAAGGCAACTATGTGTTGGTTGATTTCTGGGCTTCATGGTGTCCCCCTTGCCGTCACGAAAACCCCAATGTGGTAGCCTTGTATCACAAATACCACGAAAAAGGCTTAGAGATTTTAGGCATATCGCGCGACCGCGCAAAGGAACCCTGGTTGAAAGCTATTGAAGATGACGGTTTGGTGTGGAATCATGTATGGGATAAAGATAATATCGCTTCTCCAAAATACGGAGTTGATTTTATTCCTACCCTCTTTTTAATCGGCCCAGATGGAGATATTGTAATCCGTACCACCTATTTGTATGATGAGGAAGGAGATATTCAAGCCCATGGCCTGAGTGGTGAAAACCTGAGCGAAAAATTAGCCGAAATTTTTGCAGAAGAATAATTTTTTTCTGTGGTTTAAAAATGTAAAAAGTAGAAGAAGGTTGTTGATATCCAATCTTCTTCTATTTTTCCTTGACTTTATAATCACGATGATTGGTTGAATCTGTAACGAATATTTAAGTTTATTCATGGAACTTATTACAGACGTATTGAAAAACGCTTTCCTGATTACCGGTCTGGTAATGGTGATGATGTTGCTGATTGAGTATTTTAATATTCAGTCAAATGGTCGAATGTTTAGCCGCTTGGAGCGCTCACCGTTCGGACAGGTATTGCTTGGCGCCTTGCTGGGACTTATTCCCGGCTGTATCGGCGGCTTTGCATTAGTTTCCTTGTTTACCCACAGGATTGTCAGTTTCGGAGCACTCATTGCCATGATGATAGCGGCTACCGGCGACGAGGCCTTTATTTTGTTGGCGGTTATTCCTAAAACGGCCCTCTTATTAAACCTTGTTCTATTTCTATTAGCCATCGTTGTTGGTTTGTTAGTTGACCGTTTTGTGAAACGTTTCCCTACGCCCTTTACTCAACAGCATTTTGTCCTGCATGAGCATGAAGGCTGCGCCCACAGCGGCTCCGTCAAAATTAATTTCAGAAAAATAGCCCATAATCTTCGGCATATTTCTTTTGAACGTGCCTTGCTTTTATTCGGCTTGCTTTTATTCGTGTTGAGTATGTTGTTCGGATTACTGGAACACGATCATGCAGCCCATGTCCACGGTGAAACTTGCGACCATGGCCATCACCATGAGGCGATGAACTTCCTTTTTTCCGAACGGTGGATGAATGTGCTGTTCGGCCTTTTGAGTATTGTCGTGATGGCGTTGATTACCGTTGTCGATCAACATTTTTTGGAAGAACATCTTTGGGGGCATATTATTAAAAAACACTTTCTGAGAATCTTTTTGTGGACACTCGGCGCGCTCTTATTTATCCAGTTATTCTTGCAATATTTTGATGTTACCGAGTGGATTAGCGATAATCCCTTGCCCATATTGCTGGCGGCTGTGCTCATAGGGATAATTCCCGAATCGGGTCCGCACATTATTTTTATTACCCTTTTTGCTTCGGGACACATTCCTTTCAGCGTTTTGTTAGCAAGCTCCATTTCTCAGAACGGGCACACTACCTTGCCGCTGTTAGCCGAGAGTAAACGCGGTTTCCTGAGCGCAAAGCTGCTTTGCGCCGTTATAGCCTTGGTAGTCGGATTGATCGGCTTGGTGTTGGGCTACTAAGGGGAACATTGCGAGGAGCAGGTTGCTTCACCGCCGCTCGCAATGACGACTAAGCAAGTACGATTTGTCCGCAAATTATTCCTTATTCATTGTTCATTATTAATTATTTGCTATATTTGCAAGAAAGTTTTAGATGTTTTAAAAAAGAGGATATGGATAAAAACGTCCAAACAAGAACTTATACTATTGATACACAACAAGATATCAGATGGTTGCAACGTTTCTCTAATTTCCGGAAAGCGTTGACAAAACTTTACCAAGCCGCAAAAATCATTAAGGAAAAAATGGATTTTGAGGATGAGGTAGATGAACTTTTAGAAGAAGGATTGATTCAACGTTTCGAATACACGCACGAATTAGCATGGAAAGTGATGAAAGACTATGCCGAGTATCAGGGTTATACCAATATTCGCGGTTCGCGCGATGCCATACGTCAAGCATTAGCAATAAACATTATTGACGATAAACAATGGATGGAAAGTATCGTAGATCGCAATTTAACATCTCATCACTACGACAACGATACAGCTACTCGAATACATGAAAAAATTGTAGACATATACCTTCCTTTGCTTTGCCGATTTGAAAAAAAAATGATAAAAATATCGGGGACTGACCTTAACTTGTTTGATGAATGATCTGTGGTTTAACAGATATGGACTTGGGCAAACTGCATGACCTCTTTTCTCAATATGTTGATATTGAAAAAGTGGTGTTGTATGGCTCGCGGGCAAAGGGGAAGTTCAAACCCTTTTCCGATGTTGACATTACGCTAATGGGGGATAGGCTTACGTACAGCCGACTTAATCAACTTTCGATGGATATTGACGATCTATTACTGCCTTATCAATTTGATGTGTCAATTTTTCACACATTGACCAATTCCGATTTGATTGAGCATATCCGACGAATAGGAATAACGATTTATCAGAAAGAGTAAGAATAGAAGAAATTCTTTTACCCTTTACCGTTCCGCTCATACACCACAAACGAAAAAGGATATGGAAATTTGTCCCCGTGGCTGTGGTCTTCGCGGCTGATTTCCCGCCATTGCTGCAAATCAATTTCAGGGAAGAACGTGTCGGCTTCGTAGTTTGCGTCAACATAAGTAATATACAGCTTTTGCGCTAAGGGTAGGGCGTTACGGTAAGTAATGCCGCCGCCTATGACAAATGCTTCTTCATCTGCTACATGCTGCAAGGCTGCTGCAAGATCAGGCACAACAAGCGTTCCCTCAATAGGGTCAGGCGTTTCGCTGATAACAATATTTCTACGATTAGGCAACGGCCGGCCTATGGATTGATAGGTCATCCAACCCATGATAACCGTATGTCCTGAAGTAATGCGTTTGAAATATTTCAGGTCTTCGGAAATGTGCCACAAAAGTTGATTGTCTTTGCCTATGGCGTTGTTTTTAGCAATGGCTACGATGATGGAAAGCATACCTAATTATTTATTATTTATGATTTGATGACAATTGTTTTTATCTTATTTTCTCATCAATATTTTTTTTCAATAACAGTTCGTTTTAGCATATCTCATTTCAATTTTCAATTATACTGCTATCTGCGCTTTAATAGCCGGATAGGGATCATAGTTTTGCAAGCTAAAATCTTCATACTGAAAATCGAAGATAGACTGCACTGCTTTGTTGATATACATTATCGGCAACGGGCGCGGCCTGCGTTCCAACTGTGTGGCTACTTGCTCTAAGTGATTAAGGTACAGATGCGCGTCGCCGAGGGTGTGTATAAACTCCCCCGCTTCTAAGCCGCATACCTGTGCAAGCATCATGGTGAGCAGGGCGTAGGAGGCAATGTTGAACGGTACGCCGAGGAACACATCGGCGCTTCGCTGGTAGAGTTGACAGGAAAGCCGATCATTGGCTACATAGAACTGAAAGAGCGCGTGGCAGGGCGGTAAAGCCATCTTGTCGAGTTCTCCCACATTCCACGCACATACAATGTGGCGGCGCGAATCGGGATTGGCGGCTATGGACTTCACCAACGCGCCGATTTGGTCAATATAGCGACCATCGGCTGCAGGCCACGACCGCCATTGCCTGCCATATACAGGGCCAAGGTTGCCCTCCTTATCCGCCCACTCATTCCAAATAGTTACTCCGTGATCGTTCAGGTATTGGATATTGGTATTCCCTTGCAGGAACCACAGCAACTCGTAGATAATGGATTTCAGGTGCAACTTCTTGGTGGTAAGCAAAGGGAAACCCTCCTGCAAATCGAAACGCATCTGGTAGCCGAACACGCTTTTGGTGCCGATGCCGGTACGGTCGGTCTTTTCTATGCCGTTTGCTTGTATGTGCCGCAGTAGGTCTAAGTATGCTTGCATATCGCCTTTCCTCCTACTGCATGCATTTATCCAACCACCGATAGAACATTCGGTGCCAGAAAATGTTGTTCTGCGGTTGTAATATCCAGTGATTTTCTTCGGGGAATACAATCAATTCGGCGGGAATGCCGTGCAGGCGCGCGGAATTGAAAGCTGCCAGCGCCTGTTCGTAGGGAATGCGGAAATCAAGTTCCCCGTGGGTAATGAGGATAGGCGTATCCCACTTGCCGACGGTAGTATGCGGAGAGCCCGCGTAGGTGCGTTGCGCTATTTTGTTGTTCTTATCCCAGGGCGCGCCGCCATTGTCCCAGTTCGCAAACCAAATTTCTTCTGTACTCATATACAACTGCTCGGAATTGAAAATGCCGGCATGGGCAATAAAAGCGCGGAAGCGTTTTTCGTGGTGGCCGGCTAACCAGAACACCGAATAACCGCCGTAGCTGGCGCCGGTGCAGGCAATGCGGTTAGCGTCAATAAAAGGCTCTTTCCGCATTTCATCTACTGCCGTGATGTAATCTTTCATGTTTTGTCCCGTATAATCGCCGCTGATTTGTTCTTTCCATTCTTTACCGAAGGCCGAAGTTCCGCGGCGGTTAGGCAGAATCACCACATAGCCTTGCGAGGCCATCAGACGGTAGTTCCAGCGATACGACCAGCTTTGGCTGATAGTTCCCTGCGGGCCGCCCATACACATCATTATAGCGGGGTATTTCTTTGTTTTGTCAAAATCGGGAGGATATACTATCCATGTTAACATTTTTTTATTGTCGGTGGTAGTAATCCAGCGCGCTTCTACCTCAATGGGTTTCAACTGGTCGAAAAGGTGTTTGTTTTCCGAAGTAATAAAATTAAATGCGCCGATTTCAGGGTCAATAACCACCACCTCGTTAGGTTCTTTCATCGATTGACAAAGGCTCACCAATTTATCGCCCGCCTGTACGGGAGCGCCCATATCGTTCATACCCTGCGTGATTTGGCGAAACACTTTAGCATCAAGCAAATCAAGTTGATAGATATGGACTAAACCATCAATGCAAGCCCTAATATAAAAACCTTTGGAATCAGGTGTCCAGATATAAGCGTCAACGTTAATAATATCCTCGTATTCGCGGGTAACGTGAATTTTTTCTTTTGTGGCCAAATTCATCACAAATAGGCGCACCTGATCCGACTCATAACCGTCTCGCTCCATGCTTGTCCATGCAATCCATTCTCCATCAGGAGAGTATAGCGGGTGCATATCGTAGCCCATCATGCCTTCGGTAATATTTTCCACTTCGCGGGTAGTAAGGTTATAGAGGTAAATATCGGTATTGGTAGAAATGGCGTACTCCACGCCCGATTTCTTGCGGCAGGTGTAAGCTATGGTTTGGCTGTCGTTGCTCCATGCCAATTCCGAAATGTCGCCGAAGGGTTTCGAGGGACATTCATAAGTAGTACCTTCCAGCAGGTCAATGATATTGCTCAATTGCTTTCCGTCATAGTCGGCAACAAAGGGGTGCGGCACTGTTTTCACCCACTCGTCCCAGTGGCGGTAGTTCATGTCGTCGGCAATATGTGCATTGGCTTTAGGCAGGTCGGGGTAAATATCCGCTGGCCCTTGTCCGTACTTCACCTCGCTGATAAAGAGAATCTTTTTTCCATCGGGAGAATACATAAATTCGTTGATGCCTCCTGCATAATCGCTAATTTGTTGTGCGTCGGAGCCGTCGGGATTCATTTCCCAGATTTGGCCGCCCATGAGGTAGGCTATTTTACGGCCGTCTTTTACCCAACGTGCATTGTTTTCGCTTTTAGGCGTATGGGTAATTTGCTGATTATTAGTTCCATCGATGTTTACGGTGAATAACTCGCGGTTACTCTTGTTTTGTTCAATATTCGGAAAACTAACGCCATACAGAACAACTTTGCCATCGGGCGATACCTGCGGGTCGCTTACCCGTCCGAAACTGTTGAGTATATTAGGAGTAAGCACTCCGTCGGTTATTTCCAAGACGTTACGTCCAATTGGTTTTTCTTCTTTGTTCTCGGCATAAGCGCTAAGGGTTGCAGCAGTTAGCATACAGACATAAATTAGTTTTTTCATAAAAAAGACAAGTTTAAACTACAAATGTAGTAAAAAAAGTTCAAAGTTTAAAAGACGACGAAACAATTAATTTTATAAACTTTTAACTTTTTAGAAAAAAAATACGTACATTTGGACTTTAAAATAATTTTTCGAAATGCAGTCAAAAGTTTATTTTACCGATTTACATACAACGCCGACTATGAGTTTGCCTGCTAAATTTGAACGTTTAATACGAGAGGCAGGGATAGCGCAACTTGATTGTAAGGACAAATTTACCGCTGTAAAAATCCATTTCGGCGAACCCGGCAACATGGCCTACTTACGTCATAATTATGCAGCCCGCTTGGTTGCCGTCCTGCATGAATTAGGAGCGCGGGTCTTCCTGACCGATGCCAATACCCTCTATTCCGGCCAGCGGTCGAATGCTATCCAACACTTGAAGGCAGCCTTTGAGCATGGTTACAACATAATAAGCGTTCCTGCTCCTGTAATTATTGCTGACGGACTGAAAGGCACCGAATACCGCGAACTTTCGGTAAATTCGGCCATCTGCGCAACTGCTAAAGTAGGCTCAGTCATTGCCGATGCAGACGTGATTGTGTCGTTGAATCATTTCAAAGGACACGAACAGACCGGTTTTGGCGGCGCTTTGAAGAATATAGGCATGGGCTCGGCCAGCCGTAGGGGGAAATTAGAGTTGCATTCCTCGTCGAAACCCCGTGTTGCCGAAAAATATTGCGTGGGTTGCGGACAGTGTGTGAAAGACTGCAACTACGCAGCCATAACCTTAAATGCGCAAAAACGGGCGGTAATTAATTTCGATGCCTGCGTGGGCTGTGGACAGTGTATTGCCGTATGCCGCTACGGCGCTGCGCAGCCTGTGTGGGACAATGCTTCGGAAATTATGAATAAGATGATAGCCGAATACACGCTGGCGATAGTAAAGGATAAACCGCACTTCCATGTAAGCCTTATCGTTGATGTGTCGCCCGAGTGCGATTGCTGGGGAAGCAACGATGTGCCGTTGGTACCGAATATCGGCATGGCAGCTTCTTTCGACCCCGTGGCCTTGGATATGGCCTGCGCCGATTTGGTAAAAGCTGCTCCGGCCGCCGCAGGTTCAGTCATCAATAAAGATGGAAAAGATGATTTGACAGGCAAGGATAAATTTATGCACTTGCACCCTAACACCGACTGGCGCGTAGGCCTCGAACATGCCGAAAAAATCGGACTCGGCGCCACACAATATGAGTTGATAATAGTTTAATCGTCATTGCGGGTTGCTTCGTTCCTCGCAATGACGACGAAGCAATCAAAGTTCAATATCTAAATCATCAATCATCAATGGGAATAGTCGCAACAACAGGTTTTTTTGACGGCGTACATATAGGTCATCAGTCAGTGCTAAACAAGGTGCTTAGCACGGCTGAGGCACAGGGGAAAGAAAATGCGGTAATCACTTTCTGGCCGCACCCCCGCACCATTCTCGGGCAAGATGCCGAGAAATTACGCCTACTCAATTCTCTGGAGGAAAAGAAAAAAATACTTACACGTTTGGGTATTCAGCATATCCATATCATTCCTTTTACCAACGAATTGGCACAGCTTTGCACCTCTCGCTTTTTTGAACTTCACCTGAAACAGGAATTGAACGTCGATACCTTGATTGTAGGATACGACCACCGTTTGGG
This sequence comes from Bacteroidales bacterium, assembly GCA_009777095.1. Classification (GTDB taxonomy): domain Bacteria; phylum Bacteroidota; class Bacteroidia; order Bacteroidales; family UBA932; genus UBA932. Next base: position 87,683 of record WRMN01000001.1, read on the forward strand.
CATCAACGCTTCCGATAATTATGCCACGATGAAAAGTATCGGCGGAGCTCTGGGAATTGCAGTAGAACAAGTAGAAAGCGTAGAGTATTCTTCTTTCTTTTCGTCGGGTATCTCCTCATTTGCTCCGAAGAATAATGCGGTGAGTTCCACAAAAATCAGAGAAGCCCTGAAAGGCGGCGATGTGCAAACTGCCAACGAATGCTTGGGCTATCGCTACAGCTTGCAGGGAGTAGTGGTGGTAGGCAACAAATTAGGCAGAATGTTAGGATTCCCTACGGCCAATATGCAATTGTATGAGCCTCTGAAGCAACTTCCGGCCGACGGCGTTTATGCCGTAATCGTATCAATAGCCGAACAAAGCTATAAGGGATTGATGAATATAGGATTACGGCCTACCGTGCGGGGAACAACCCGAACGATAGAAACGCATATCCTTGATTTCGACCAAGATATATATGGTCAACCTATTGAAGTACAATTATTAGCGCATATCCGCGAAGAACAGCGTTTCGACTCCTTAGATGCTCTAAAACAGCAAATTACAAAAGACAAAGAAGATAGTAGAAATTATTTTTAACAAGAAAATTAAACCATTACCCCAAAATTGTATCTATATATAGTAGCCAAAGTTAAAAAATGACCGATAGAGAACTGGTTCAATTATTCCAAGAAGGTGATAATCCTAATTACGCTTTCAACCTCATTGTGCGCAAGTACCGTGAGCGGCTCTATTGGCATATTCGTAAATTAGTTATAGATCATGATGATACCGATGATGTGTTACAAAATACCTTAGTGAAGACATGGACAGCCTTGGCTGATTTTCGTGGTGATTCCCAGTTGTTTACATGGTTATATCGGATTGCTACCAATGAGGCCTTGACTTTTTTGAAAGCTAAGCGTACCAGATTTTTCCTTCCCTTGGTAGATGTGGAAAATCAACTTAAAAATAAATTAGAAGATGACCCTTATTTTGACGGCAACGAATTACAGCGGCAATTGCAAAAAGCCATTCTCACCTTACCTGAGAAACAACGTGTAGTGTTCAATATGAGGTACTTCGATGATTTAAAATATGAAGAAATGTCCGAAATTCTGGGAACTTCGGTGGGCGCTTTGAAGGCCTCGTACCACCACGCAGTAAAAAAAGTTGAAGAATTAATGAATGTCGATTAAACCAAATACAAAAAAAAGAGTCTAATAAATGTTAATTATGGAAAAAAAGCAATTTAAATTAACGGAAGAGCATAAACAAAATGCCTTTAAAACACCGGAAGGGTATTTTGATGCCATGCAAGACCGTCTCACAGCGCGTATTGCTGTTGAAACGCAACCTCAACTGGGATGGTGGGCGACTTTACGTCCGCAGTTGGCTTTTGCCGCAGGTTTTGTGGCATTAGTCATAGCCGGTTATGGTGGAATGTATTTGCTCAATAGTATCAACAATTCTTCATCGGATATAGCGAATGACGATTTTTATGCTTATGTCATCGATATGTTGAATGTTGATGAAAATGCAGTATTGAGGGTCTTGTCTGAAGACGCACAAGAGCACCCCTCCATCGACGCCGATGCTATTATGAATTACCTTGCTGATGCCTCTATCAGCCTTTCCGATTTTGCTTCTTTAGATTAATTAACGAATTTTTTGAATATTATGTTACATATTAAACATACCTTAGTTTTTATAGTAGCGGCAAGTTTTGTTTTACCCTTAGCTGCTCAAAAACCCACAGCAACCTCCAAGCCTCGTGTAGATACTGTCAGTCAAACTTATCGTGATGCCCAAGGCAATGTTATTGGTTTCAGTTTTCTTGAATGGCGTATGGACGGGAGTGTTGATGCGCGTAAAGATAATCTTAAAGCTCAGAGGGTTACGTTGTTCTCTAATTATATAGGTTTTACCTCTAAAGAGGCCGAGCGTTTTTGGCCGGTGTATAATGAATGGCAGGAAAAATTAGAAGCCCTGCAAAAAGAACGACGAAAAGTGTTGGAGCAATTAGCGAATTTTGAACGAATGAATAACGAAAAAGAAGTGAAAGCCTTGCTTGATGCTTACGTAAACAGCCGTGTACAGGAGAGTGCGCTCTTTCAGGAATATTATAAGAAATTTTCTGCTATTCTTCCTCCTATAAAGGTGGTGCGCTTATACATAGCGGAAGAAGAATTCAAACAAAGACTTTTGCAAATCCTCCGTAGCAGAGGGTTCTAACCCTGTTATTGAATGATGATTACAATCTCACCACCTCTTTCAGCGCCCTGTATCCCTTGAGGCTGGCTTTTAGTATGGTGTTGTTTTTTAAGTGTATATGAAATTTTTCTTTTTCATAAAGTGCTATTTTGGCTACATAGTCAACATTGACGATATAGGAGCGGTGTATGCGCACAAACTGTTGCTGCGGAAGGTTTTCTTCAAAATACTTCATGGTTTTTTCTTTCAGAAAAGTTCCTTCCGAACTGTGCAGTTTGACATAATCGCCGTCGGCTTCAAGAAAATGAATTTCCTGTACCGGAATAAGGTGAATTTCCTGTCGGTCTTTTACGGCTATCCGACTCAGGCTTTCGGCAGATCGGCGCTTTTCGGCGCTTTCATTTAATTTTTCGATGTACATCAGCAGATAATACGCCAAAAGGCCGATGATATACACCAATATGCCTTCCAAAATTTTCCATGAGATAGAACTGTTAAGAAAGTGCATATAAACGGAGTCGGTTTCCATTAACCATTGCAGCAGTAAGTAGCCGACGCCTATACTGAACAATAGAAATAAGGCCGCTATCAGGATATTATTGGTAATAAAACTATACCAAAGGGTGGCGCTTTTTCGATTGAAATATACCGGATACCAAAGGAACAGCAGGAAAAAGGCGAAACTCAGGTTAAATACGGCGGCATCTAAACAGGCATAGCCTATGGCCAAACCGTAAATGTAATGTACAACCAGCGTTTGTATGGTAATCATTACCACCACACAAACGCCGTAGAGCATGGCTGCCTGATAATTTCTGAAAAGAGGGTTACGCATTACTTACATTTTATTTCGCCGCCGCCGAGTACTACATGAGTATGGATAATCAATATTTTGTCCTTATTCATTTCAACGCTCCGCTTTGGACGCTTGTCTTCAACATGGCCTAAAACATCATGATGTTGGATTTCAATATTCCAATCTACAGGTACACAGATAATTATGCCTCCGAAAACAGTGTGCAGTTCAAGATGGCTTACCCCCTCGGCCAATTCAGCCTCGCTCAGGTCTAATTCTATGCCTCCGAAAACACAACTGATTTTTCCGCCTTTAAAATTTTTAGTAGTAACGCTTTCTTTAGAACCGCCGAATACATATTCACGATAGAGATAACCGGGTTCGTTGCTATTGCTTTTAAATTTGCTATAATTATGCTGATAGTCTTTGTTCGATTGCAGTTTCCAATAGAAATATTGTTTTTTCTCGAACAAGGCCTTATAAACAATAATAACTCCTATGATTATAAGGATAATAGCCCATCGATTTTCATTAATAAAGCTAAAACCTTCAATATTTAATTTCGGGAGCAGGAAAAACCCTCCTATCAACATTAGTAACAGGCCGAAATCTCGGTTGTCCCGTGAGCAAAGGCTGACAAGTCCAATGCAAATCAGAATCATGGGCCAGGAGAAAATAACGGGCTTACAGGCCGAAGGCAGTACCTCTGCCTTAAATAAGAGTAGCAGGATACCTGCCGTAATAATCAACATACCAATCAGTACATTGCTGCTGTTAATTTTTATTTGTTTCATAATCATACTATTAAATTATGCCGCAAAATTCAGCATTATTTTCAACGGCGGCAATAGTTTTTCTGTTAATTGACCCTATATCTCGACAAATAACGTTTTTTACCCGACAAAGATAGAAAAAATGCTTCAAGATTTCAAGTTCAAGGTTTAAATGTCAATAAATCTAACCTTAAACTCTGAACTTTAAACTTTGAACCAAAAAAAATTGTTACATTTGTACAAAATTTTCAATTATTTACAAATTTAACCCAATAAAACTATGAAAAAAATGAAACAATGTGTACTTGGTTTATTCCTTGTATCTCTGATGTTTAGCTCTTGTCAGAAAACCGATCAATCCCCCTTGTTGAACGTTATTCCCAAAGATGCTAAATTTGTATTGACCGTGAATAAAGAGCAATTGATTAAGAAAGGCGGTTTAGATCATTTAAAGAATTTTTCCTTTTATGAGAAAGCTCGTATGGCCGCGGCGGAAACAGGAATTAATTTAGAAGAGAATTTCCTGCTCAATTCCTCAAAGAGAGGCTTGGGACTGAAAGATGCTTATATCTTTATGCAAACAGAAAATGAAAATTTTCGCTTTGTTTATCTTACCGGCATGAAGGACCAAATTTTGTTTGAGAACAATGTACGCGATGTACTTAATAAATTAAATGAAGAAGATGATCCCGCTCCTGAAATTCAGGATAAATTGTCTTATAAAATGCTGAAAAACGATGACGGTGAGATAACTATGGCGTGGAATGATAAGTTGTTCTTTGTTTTTGTCGGTAGTACGGAAGATATAAATTATGATGCTTATTTCAGACGTTCGGCCGAAGAAAGTTTAATGGCTGTGGCCGACTTTAAGCAATTCAGCGAACGTACGAGCGATATTGGTTTGTGGCTATCGATGCAAATGTATGTTGAATTCGTGGAACAGGCTGCAAAGTATTCGAGTATAGATATGAGTATTCCGGTGATAGATGATATGGCCGGTATGAATATGCATACCTACTTGGATTTTAAGGATAATGAAATTACATTTGAAACAATTATGACGCCGGAAGAACAAATGGATACTTTCTACGAAAAATATCCTGTGTTGAAATGGGAATCCGACCAAAACATGTTGAAAGACTTTCCTGCAGCTTCTTATTTTGCGCTTAAAGCAGCGTTTGACCTTCCGCAATATGTTAAAATATTGAAAGAAAACATGTTGGGAATGCCTGAAATGGCAGAAGTAGTCGATATTTTGGAAAATCCTGAAATAGCCGATATTTTGGATATTTTGGGCGGCGAACTTATGTTTAGCCTCTATGGTTTTTCCGATGGACCTATGTCCTTGCCTTTACTCGGTTTGTCGTTTACGGTAAATGGCGATGAGGGGTTCCAAAAAGTATTAGCTATGATTCCGCAAGAAATGGTGTATGACAATGGAAAATATTATGATCTTTCCACAGGTTTTGTAGGTGTACACTTTGCCTATAAGGATAATCGCGTGTTTGTAACCGACGATGAAAAAGCTATTCAGGCTTTCATCGCTGGCGGTAATGCTAAAAATATTACAGCGAACGCCACTATAGGGAAAGTTATAAAATCTTCTCCCATGTTATTTTACATTAATCTGAATCTTGATGATTATCCCTCGCTTATCAGAGAATCCCTGTCAGGTTTTGTTCCTCAGGAAGCCATAGCCACATTAGATATATTTAAGGATTTTTCTGTTTATATGACTTCCAAATATAGCACGCAAATGTCCCTGAAGTTCAAGAGCGATAAAGAAAATTCGTTGAAACAATTGATAACATTAGCGGATAAGAGCAATTAAATCCCTAAGAATGACTAACATCTCGTTGAATAATGTCTTACCTTCCTTTCTTTCCGACACCTCTGTGGTGTCGGAAATTTGGGGTAAGGATATTGTTTTTGCCAAGGGTGAATATAGCTTGGTAACAGCAGTTTCGGGAGTAGGTAAATCGTCGCTCCTGAGTTATATATTCGGCGAGCGCTGCGATTTTAGCGGAACTATTGCTTACGACGGACAAGGCTTGGAAGCCATAAAAGCGGACTGCTGGAGCGCTATTCGTCGTCGGCATATCAGCTATGTTTTTCAGGGGTTGAGGTTGTTTTCGGATTTAACGGCATTAGAAAATGTTTTGGTAAAAAACCGACTTACCCAACAAAAAAGCGAGGCGGAAATTCATGCCATGTTCGATGCCTTATGCCTTGCCGATAAGAAACAAGAAAAGGCTGCACGGCTTTCTTTCGGCCAATTGCAGCGGGTAGCTATTATCCGCGCCTTGTGCCAGCCCTTCGACTTTTTGTTGTTAGATGAGCCATTCAGCCATTTAGACGAGATGAATATCAGCGTGGCCACAGCCTTGATTGAGCAGGAGGTGCAAAGCCGCAAGGCGGGGCTGCTCCTTTGCTCCTTAGGGCAGGAATACCCTTTTAATTACCATCATAAGTTCAAACTTTAACGCCATGCTAAGGAAATTGCTTAATAAAAATATCAGTATTCCTCAATTGCTGGGCTATGTGTTTGCCGCCTGTGCAGGTATGGCGATTATTTTTTCGGCCTTTTGTTTTTCTATGGATATCCGCCCCTTGTTGTCATCGGAACGTACAGGTTTGTTTAAGCCCGAATTTATGGTGCTGAACAAGCGGGTGCCCGTTGTTTCCATGAATATAGCCGCTATGGCTTTCAGTGATGCGGAAGTGGCCGAATTGAAGCAACAAAGTTTTGTGCGTTCGCTCTCGGCCTTTACCCCCGCACAATATACCGTGCAGCTATATACCGACAGAAACAGCGCCATTCCTTTTGCTACCGATGCTTTTTTTGAATCAGTGCCCGACCGCCTGCTCGGCGATGCTTATTCCCCTTGGGGCTGGGATATTGATTTGCGCCTCATTCCTATTATTATTCCCCGCGATTATTTGGCCTTATATAATTTCGGCTTCGCCGGAACTCAAGGCTTGCCGCTCATTTCGGAAGCAGTGGTGCAACAGGTAGGCTTTAATGTCTTGTTGCGCGGAAGGGGGAGGATAGAAGAATTTCAGGGGCGGATTGCAGGTTTTTCCGACGATTTGAATACTATTTTGGTGCCCGAAGCCTTTATGCTTTGGGCAAACGAACGTTTTGGCGATAGTCGCCAGCCGCAGCAGGCGTCGCGCCTGATTTTGGAGGTGAATAATCCCGCCGACCCGCAAATTGCCGCTTTCTTTGCTTCGAAAGAAAATTATGAAATCAACAGTAATAAGGGGGAGCAGGGAAAACTCTCTTACTTCCTTACTTTGCTGATTTTGCTGCTCTTGGCCATAGGCGTATTGATTATGCTGCCCGCTATAGGATTGATGCTGCTGAGTATTAATTTATTAGTCTATAAAAATCAAAAAACGCTGGGCAATCTTATCTTGTTGGGTTATACGCGAATGCGTTTGGCGCGTTCCTATTGCCTGTTGGTCTTATTTTTGAATATATTGACAGGCCTGATTAGTGTTGCGCTTGCTTATATAGCTCAGAGTTGGTATATGCTAAAGTTAGCTGTTTTTGACTTACAGCAGTCTGTCGGCTTTGGCCGTACCCTGCTTTTTGCCCTGCTCTTTGTGGCGCTGGTGTCTATCTTGGATATAGTATGGATTCACCGAAAAATCCGCCGTATCCCCACTCCCGCCAGAGGATAACCACCCTTTAAACAACAATAAATAAAATCAATAAACATTAAAACAAACAATTTATGAAAAAGAAATTTATTTGTACCGTATGTGGTTACGTACACGAAGGTACTGAAGCCCCTGACTTCTGTCCGCAATGCAAACAACCGAAATCGAAGTTTAAAGAAATGGAAGAAATCGAAGGCGCTTTGCAGTTTGCCGACGAACACCGTTTGGGCGTAGCTAAAGATGTTGACGCCGAAGTATTGGAAGGTTTGAGGGCACATTTCATGGGCGAAAGCACAGAGATAGGCATGTATCTGGCCATGGGCCGCCAAGCCGACCGCGAAGGCTATCCTGAAATTGCCGAGGCTTTCAAACGTTATGCTTTGGAAGAAGCTGACCACGCATCGCGCTTTGCCGAACTTTTAGGCGAGGTAGTTTGGGATACCAAAACCAATCTGAAGAAACGTATGGAAGCTGAAGTTGGCGCCTGCGCCGATAAGAAGCGTATTGCCACCCGCGCCAAAGAATTGAACTTAGACGCTATTCACGACACGGTACATGAAATGTGTAAAGACGAAGCCCGCCACGGCAAAGGCTTTGAGGGACTGTATAACCGTTATTTCAAGCAATAAACGTTTCTTCTGCCTCTCACGTTAAAAGAGCAACAATAAATCCCAACATTTTCATAATGAATTTGTTGGGATTTTAGTTTTATTTATGAATATCCTTATTTGATTTTATAAGCCATTAGCGCGTTGCCATGGCGGAGATACAACATGCCTTGGTAGATTACAGGGTGCGCCCAATGTTGGGCAGTGCCTAAGGTAACTTTAAAACTGCTTACTATTTCTAACTCTTCAGGATTGGGTTTTACCAAAAACATTTCACCTCTTTCGCTGTAACAATAAAGCATACCTTCGGCAAAAATGATATTACTTCTACCGATTTCTTCTACCTTATATTTGGTTTCGCCTGTTTTCCAGTCCACGCAAAACCAGTAATTGTTGGTGTGTCCCGAAGCATAAAGATAATCGCCAACCTTTATTGCACCACCCATTTGATTGTCCATTTCGTCGTTTTTCCAAACAAGCTCTGCGGTTTTTCCACCGTCTTTCAAGCGATATAACCATGCACCGCCTTTGTAGCCTGTAACGGCAAGAATCATGCCGTCAATATATATCGGGGTGTTGGGATTAATTCTGTTTTGGCTGGGCAGCGTTTGCGACCACAGCTGTTCGCCGGTTTCGGCGTTAAAAGCTACAAGTTCATTGTCATACCACGTATCACGCGACGCCCCTTCTATGGCTAATGGTGACAGCCACGTAACTACCATGGGTACTGACTGGTCGGCTATATACAGCGGCGAACAGTAGGAAGAAACCATGCCTGTTCCCGACGACGACCATATCAACTCGCCTGTTTCTTTGTTTAAGGCCACCATGCTGTGTTGCTCTCCTCCCGGCGTCATAAAAATCGTATTTCCTGCAATTAAAGGGCTTTCGGTCATGCCGAACATAAGGTTTTCACCCTCAAATTCGGTTAATAAATCCTTTGTCCATACCTCGTTAAGCGTCGCTTCGTCCAAGCAAAAAAGTGTTCCGAGCGCGTTGAAGATATATAGCTTTCCATCGTTGATGCAGACCGACGACCGCGTGCCGTTCCAGTTGGTATCCCATTCCTTGCCTATAATCTTTTCGGTAAGTAGTTTTCCTGTCAAGTCAAACACGTAAAGCACAAGATCGTCGCCGTGCATTCCGGTAGCATAGAGTTTTTCGCCTGTAATAGCTACGGAGGTATGACCTTCGCCCAATTCTTCAAAGTACCACAACAGTTGAGGTCCCTCTTCAGGCCATTCTTTCAACAAACCTGTTTCGTTGTACATGCCGTTACGGTTTTCGCCGCGCCACTGCCAGTTTTTCGCTGTATCCTGAGAAGAATTGACACAACTTGCGCATAAAAAAATTGCGATGAGGAGTAAGTAGTTTTTCATAAGATTTTTTTTAAAATTGTTTAACACCCGTTTTTTTTGAAATACGGGTACAAAGATAGTATTTTTAAGGTATTTTACCAAACACAGGCATTTTAGGCGGGATTATTTGCGGAGAGAGAGGGATTCGAACCCCCGGAACCTTTCAGTTCAACAGTTTTCAAGACTGCCGGTTTAAACCACTCACCCATCTCTCCAAAATTTTGAGGTGCAAAGATACGCCTTTTTGCCGTATTTCCAAAATATCTGCGTATTTTTGTATTTTAGATATGGATTTTACTGCAATTTTGTTACACTGGTTTAAGAATCACCAACGCAATTTGCCCTGGAAAGGCACTGCCGACCCGTACAAAATATGGCTGTCGGAGATTATCCTTCAGCAAACCAGGGTAGAGCAGGGTTACGATTATTATCTCCGTTTTGTTCAACAATATCCCACCGTAAAAGTTTTAGCTGCAGCGCCTATTGACGAGGTGCTGAAACTGTGGCAGGGTTTGGGTTATTATTCCCGTGCTCGAAACTTGCATTATACGGCTCAAATCATTGCGAATGAGTTCAAAGGAAAATTTCCGACAAGTTACAAAAGTTTATTGAACTTAAAGGGCGTGGGAGAGTACACGGCTGCTGCTATCGCCTCTTTTGCTTATAACGAAGCGGTGGTGGCCATTGACGGTAACGGCTACCGCATCTTGTCGCGTTTTTTCGGAGTGGAAACCCCTATAGATACTACTACAGGCAAGAAAGAAATCTATGCCTTGGTTGAGGAGTTGTTGCCGCGCAAGGAAGCGGGACGCTTTAATCAGGCCCTCATGGATTTCGGGTCCTTAGTGTGTACGCCGAAGAATACGCAGTGTGCCGCTTGTCCGCTTTCGGAGGCTTGCTTTGCCTTTAACCACGCTAAGGTAGCGGCTTTGCCGATAAAGAGTAAGAAGGTGGCCGTGCGTTCCCGCTATTTCCATTATTTCATTGTCAGCGACGGACATTATACTTATTTGCACAAGCGCTCGGCAAATGATATCTGGAAAGGTTTATATGAGTTTCCCCTGATTGAAACTACCGCTCCGACGGAAGTTGATCATATTATTGAACAGCAGCTTTTTAAATCACTGTTCGGAAAATATGCGCCGAAAATTACGGCTTATTCTCAGGTGATTAAACACCAGTTGACCCATCAAAGGCTTTGGACCCGCTTTTATGCCATAAAATTAGATGCCATGCCGAAGCGCTTAGCTAAGGATTTTTGTAAGGTGCCTATAGCTCAGATAGAAACATATAGTATTCCTCGCTTAATTGACGCTTTTTTAGAAAAAAAGGCAGGACAGTTTTTATTTCAAAAAAAATGCTTACCTTAGCGCTGTGAATTAATACAAGTATCAACCACCTAAAATTAATTTTTATGGCATTAAACAAAGCAATGTTAATTGGGAACCTTGGAAAGGACCCCGAAGTGCGTCACCTCGAAAGCGGAGTGCCGGTAGTAACTATTCCCTTAGCTACCACCGAGCGTTACAAAGATCGTAATGGCGAAGTAAAAGAACAAACGGAATGGCACAATGTAGTGCTCTGGCGGTCATGGGCTGAATTTGCGGAGAAGTATCTTCGTAAGGGCATGCAAATTTACGTAGAAGGGAAAATTCGTTCACGTAGCTGGGAAGACCAAAGCGGGCAGAAACGCTACATTACTGAGATTGTAGCTGATGTAGTGCGTATGTTGGGACGTAAGTCCGACAACGAACACCAGGGCGCAGCAGCAGCTAAACCCGCAGTTGTTTCCGCCCCGACACCTCCTCCTGCCGAAGAGGTGCTTGTGGAGCAGCAAGAAGGCGATGATCTCCCCTTCTAATCTCTGCGGAACGAGTAAAACCTGTCACCATAAATGAACAGCCTTGGCTTTTGCCGAGGCTGTTTTTTAGTTGTTCAATTATTCGTGAGTTTCAATTCCCCATTCTCAAACACCGCATACTCGCAACCCTGTATCCATTCGCCAAGAATAACAAGGCGGGAATGTTCGTTTACAGGTAGAGATACAGGCGTGTGCCGGTGTCCGAAAATAAAATAATCGATAGCATGTTCTTTGGAGTAGGCCTGTGCAAATTGGTAAACCTGCTCTTTTTCCTGCTGAAAAGGAAATGGCAAGCCATTGGATAAACGACTGCGCCGCGACCAACGATGAGCAAAGGCCACGCCCCAGCGCGGGTGTATGGCCGAAAAACATTTTTGAAACAAAGGCGAAGAAAATATGCTTCTCAGAAAACGGTAGCCGCTGTCCATTTTCCCGACATTATCGCCATGCGCCAAGTAAAACATTTTGCCGTTCAAGTTAATTTCAAGTGGACGGTGATGCACCTGAAGACCCAATTCATCGGCAAAATAACCGAAGGTCCAGAGGTCGTGATTACCGGGGAAAAAATGTATTTCAACGCCCCGATCGGTTAATTCAGCTAACTTGCCCAGCGTGCGGACAAAACCTTTGGGCACTACTTTTTTATATTCGCACCAAAAATCAAAAATATCGCCCAGAAGAAAAATAGCTTTAGCATCTTGCGCCGCCCTGTCTAACCACGCAACGAAATGTTGTTCGCGCTTCTGCGGGTCGTTTACCGGAAGGCCTAAATGCACATCGGAAGCAAAATAATATTTATCTTTTATTTGCAAAGTTCCGCTATTTTTTTCTCTAAATCTTTACCGAAAATATTACTTGCTACAATCTGCCCGCTCTTGTCAATGATAAAAGAAGCAGGTACGCGTTGTATATTATAAATTTGAATGGCACGCGAGCCGGTTCCCAAGCCGTCACATACATTAACCCAAGGCAGGCCTTGTGTTTTTACTTGCTTGGCCCAGGCGGGCTTGTCGGTATCTAAGGCCACCTGATAAATTTCAAATCCTTTCGACGAATATTTATTGTACAGATTGATAAGTTCATTATTTTCCATACGTTGTTCAATATTTGCCGAAACCCAAAAATAAATTAATATTACCTTATCTTTTATGGCTGATAATTTGATTTTTTGAGCATTTACATCAGGTAAGTCCAAATCGGGAAAGCCGATTTCTTCCACGTTTATGGAGCTAAGCTCATCGTTGCGCATACGGTATTCATATTCATCGCGCAAGGCGGCTACATAAGCCGAATTAGGATATATAGATTGCAAACTGTCGTGCAGCATTTTGAAATAGACGCCGTCGCTCGTTGCGGCAAATACCGGTAATCCGTCGGGGTAGCGTTGGTAAATGGCTGCTATGGCAGCAAAGGAGGTCGGATTTTGGAAAATGAACTTAATGGCATCGCGTTTTTGTTTTACATAAACGCTTCCTAATTCAATGTTAATCTGCTTATATACGGCATCGTAATCTTTAGTGCCTTTGTGCTCATCTAAGACCTTATATAAAGAATCAAAACGGAGCATCGAAATATTAAAATTCTTATTTAATTCTTTTAATAATAAAGAATTTTCGGAACCGCTTACCATATATTCGGGACCACCATCGGAAGTCAATTCTACTTTTTCGCCTGCATTTACGAGTAAAGTTAACTGAAGACTGTCGGTTGTTAATAACAGAAATGCAGGTTCGGTGGCATTCGGCATTTTATATTTATATTTAAAACACCCCTTAGCGTCAGTGCGGATAGTGTCGAGCAGCAATTGCGTGGTTGCGCCTAATCGGCTAATGCTGAACTTAGTGTCGGGGGCAGAGGAAATACAGCCGGAAATGTTGGCCGACGGTTGGGAACACGACCAAGCCATAATAGCCAATACCGATAATAAAACTATTTTCTTCATATTAAAAATTACTGCGTATTTGATTAGCTAATGTAATAAACTCTTCGGCGCTTAACTCCAATTTAGGACGGCTGAAATTAATGTCGGCCTCGCTGTTCATAGGAATAAGGTGAATGTGTGCGTGCGGTACTTCCAAGCCTATAACCACAACGCCTATGCGTTTGCAGATTACGCTTTGTTTTAACGCATGTGCTACTTTTTGTGCAAACTGCATCAGTCCGCCCAGCAATTCGGGCTGCAGGTCGAACAGATAGTCGGTTTCCTGTTTAGGAATCACTAAGGTGTGTCCTTTACTGAGAGGACGAATGTCGAGAAAAGCAAAGAAACGCTCGTCTTCCGCCACTTTGTAACAGGGAATTTCCCCATTAATGATGCGCGTGAAAATGCTGGCCATAATTATTTACTGATATTTAAAATTTCTAACTTCATAATACCTGAAGGTACTTTCACCTCTACCACGTCTCCTTTCTTTTTCCCCAGAAGCGCTTTGGCAATAGGAGTGCCCACCGCTAATTTATTTTCTTTGAGGTTGGCCTCCGATTCGGCGACCAGCATGTACTCCATCACTGCTTTAGTGCCAAGGTTTTGAATTTTCACCTTGGTCATAATTTGTACCTGCGACAAATCAATACGCGACTCATCAATCACACGTGCACTGGCGACAGTATTTTCCAGCTTGGCAATTTTCATTTCCAACAAGCCCTGCGCTTCTTTTGCAGCGTCGTATTCGGCGTTTTCCGACAAGTCGCCTTTGTCGCGTGCTTCGGCAATCTGGCGCGAAATGGCAGGACGTTCTATGTTTTTCAACTGCTCTAATTCGGCGCGTAACTTTTGCAATCCTTCTTCTGTTACATAAATAATTTTAGGCATAGCTAATAAAATATTTTTACGTTTTTATTATACTTATAAAAGAAAAGAATTTCGGTCATTAGACCGAAACTCTTTTACTTAAATATTTTGCAAAGTTAGTAAAAAGAAACTATTATTCTAATATTTCCTTCGCTTTTTTTAATGCATTTCCTATATTATTACAAATGAGTTCTTTACCAATCTCGTCGGCTAAGCCTGATTTTTCGAGCGTAGCGAATACATCATTATTTACTCCTGATAATATAATTCTGATTTTCCATTGCTTACATCGCTTGTGCAGATTTCGGAGGTTATGCAGGCCGGTAGAATCCATAAATGGCACTTTACGCATGCGCAGGATACGGATTTTAGGCCGTTTACTGCCCGAAACATGTTCTGCCTCGTCAAATTTGTTGGCTAAACCGAAAAAGAAAGGCCCGTTAATCTCATATACTTCAACGCCTTCGGGGATATTCAGCAGTTCATTTTCGGCGCTGTCGTCGTAGTCGGCGCTGTTGATTTCGTTCTGGATAACCGAAATACTCGAAGTTTCGGCCACTCGCTTGAGGAAAAGAATGATGGCCATCAGCAAACCGAACTCAATAGCAATGGTGAGGTCAATGAATACAGTAAGGAAAAAGGTGGTGAGCAACACCATAACATCGGCGCGCGAGTTGCGCAGCAGGGCTTTGAACGAACGCCACTCGCTCATGTTGTAAGCCACCATCACTAAAATTCCCGCTAAGCAAGGCAGTGGAATATAGGAGGCTAAGGGCATCAGGCACACAAAAATGAGCAAGAGTACAATGGCGTGGATAACCCCTGCAACAGGCGTGCGGCCGCCGTTATTAATGTTAGTCATGGTACGGGCAATGGCGCCGGTGGCCGGAATACCGCCGAAAATCGGGGTAACGATATTAGCGACTCCTTGGGCTATAAGTTCGGTATTGGAATGGTGCTTTTTGCCGGTAACGCCGTCGGCTACCATGGCGGCCAGCAGAGATTCAATAGCGCCCAGTATGGCTATGGTAAAAGCAGGCTGCATCAACATACGTATGGCTTTCATATCAATGATCGGCGCTTCGGGCGAAGGCAGGGCGGCGCCTCCCGCCAATTCGGGAAACTTACTCCCGATAGTTTCTACATTAAGATCTAAAACGGCCGTGAGGATGGTAGTAACAATAATAGCAACGAGCGATCCCGGAATTTTTCTGTAAGGCCAAAAAACAATAAGCAATACGGTGAATAGGGCAATACCCATGCTTAAGAGCTTGGCCGAAGCGAAATGTTCAAAATAAACTATCCACTTATCAATAAATTCCGAAGGCACCGCCCCCATGTCAAGCCCAAAAAAATCCTTAATTTGAGAAGAAAAAATTACCACCGCTATGCCGCCGGTAAAGCCTACAATAATAGGGTAGGGGATATATTTAATGATACTGCCCAGTCGGAGTATGCCCATGAGTACTAACATGATACCGGCCAAAATAGTGGCAATAATCAGGCCGTTCATGCCGTAAGTTGTTACAATTCCGTAAACAATGACCATAAAAGCGCCGGTAGGGCCGCCTACCAGAACGTTAGTACCGCCAAAGAAAGAGATGATAAATCCGGCGATAATGGCGGTAATCAGTCCCTGCTGAGGCGAAACGCCCGAGGCAATCCCGAAAGCAATAGCTAAGGGGAGGGCTACTATCCCTACTATGATTCCGGCCATAAGGTCGGCGGTAAAATCATTTTTGGTATAATTTTTTTTCTTTATCAGCGTAAATAGCTTCGGTTGGAAAATATCGCTGATTTTAACCTTCTTAATGTAGTTACTCATGTCTTTTAAGCTAAAAAAGAAAGGCAAAAGTACTTATTTTTTTGTAAGAATAAAAGAAATGTGTAACTTTGTGCCCCTTTAAAGTGATTTGAGAAATTGCCCGGATGGCGGAATTGGTAGACGCGCTGGTCTCAAACACCAGTGACAGCAATGTTGTGTCGGTTCGATCCCGACTCCGGGTACAAGAAGCACCTATTAATACAATGATTAACAGGTGTTTTTGTTTTATTGGGGCGCTATTTTTATTTTTTCGTACCTTTGCAAACTATTTCATCTTGATATTTAATACCTGATACAATACATGAGCGACGACCATAATAAACAACGCGAGAGAAAAATTTACCAAATAACCCTTGTCGGAGGTATAGTAAATTTACTGTTGATGCTATTTAAGTTTTTTGCCGGTATTGCAGGCCGCAGCTCTGCTATGATTGCCGATGCCGTTCATTCCTTATCCGATTTTGCTACCGACATTGTTGTGCTGGTATTTGTCCGTATTTCAGGCAAACCCAAAGATAAAAACCATAAGTACGGCCATGGGAAGTTCGAAACCTTAGCCACGTTGATTATCGGATTTATCCTCTTGCTGGTAGGCGGCGGCATTGCCTGGGACGGGATAAGCAATATTATGCAGGTACTCAAAGGAGAAGTTTTGCCTTCCCCCGGCGTACTGGCCTTAGTGGCCGCCCTTGTGTCGATTCTGATGAAGGAAGCCTTATATTGGTACACTGTTATTGTTGGAAAGAAAGTAAATTCAATGGCAGTAGTGGCCAATGCCTGGCACCATCGCAGCGATGCCCTTTCGTCAATAGCGGCGGCTGTTGGTATTGGAGGCGCTTTGCTGCTGGGCGAAAAATGGACGATTTTAGACCCTTTGGCGGCATTGGTGGTAAGCCTCTTTATTATACTGGTTGCCTTACGCCTGATGAAGCCTTGCTTAGACGAATTGATGGAAAAATCCTTGCCCGAAAAGGTAGAGCAGGAAATAGTAAGCATAGTGAATACATTTGAACAGGTGGGCGATTTGCATAACTTGCGTACTCGAAAAATAGGAAATACTTATGCCATAGAGTTTCACATCAGAATGGACGGCACACTTCCGCTTCAAGAGGCGCACCAAATAATTACAGACATAGAAATGAAGCTAAGAAATTATTATGGCGCTGATACTCACGTTGTTGTTCATTTAGAGCCATATAAGGAAAGTTAAAATTTTCTAAAATCGACTAAAAAATATATCTTTGTGGGATAAAACAGGAGCGATGTATAAAATCCTTATTGTAGAAGATGATATTACTTTTGGCGCTATGTTGCAAAGCTGGTTCGACAGAAATGGTTTTGAGGCATTATTGCTGTCGAGTGTGGAGCAGGCGAAGAAGGCGCTGCTGAAGAATGATTTTAATTTGGTGTTGACCGATCTTCGACTGCCCGATGGCGACGGCATCATGTTGCTGGCTTGGATCAAAGAACGGATAGCACATCTTCCTGTAATCATTATGACCGGCTATGCCGAAATACAAAGCGCCGTTTCAGCTATTAAACTTGGAGCTTTCGATTTTTTGGAAAAACCTGTAAATCCCTCTATTCTTAAACAAAAAATAGAGCAGGCCATTCAAACCGATAAGGCCCCTGTATCCGTTTTAAAAGAAAAAAAATCGGTATCCGGCATAGTGGCAGGAAAAAGCCAAGCCATGAAGGAATTATGGCAAATGGTGCAGATGGTCGCTCCTACGCGTATGTCGGTAATAATTTTGGGCGAAAGCGGTACAGGCAAAGAATACATAGCCCATCAGATTCATGATTTGAGCGACCGTAGCAAGGCGCCTTTTATAGCGGTGGACTGCGGCAGTCTCTCTCGTGAACTGGCGCCCAGCGAACTGTTCGGCCATCTGAAAGGCTCTTTTACCTCGGCTATTGCCGATAAGAAGGGGGTTTTTGAACAGGCTAACGGAGGCACCATCTTTTTAGATGAGGTAGGCAACCTTCCTTACGAAGTGCAGATGCAATTGTTGAGATCTTTACAGGAAAAGAAAGTACGGCCGGTGGGCGCCGCTATGGACATTTCCGTAGATGTACGGATTATTGTGGCTACCAACGAAGATTTGGAACAGGCAATTGTTAAAGGACGGTTCCGCGAAGACCTGTATTATCGTCTTAATGAATTTTCAATAACAGCACCGCCCTTACGTGAGCGTAAGGAGGACATTTCTGTATTTGCAACGCATTTCCTGCAGGAAGCTAATCGTGAATTGGGAAAAGAGATTAAAAGCATATCCAAAGAAACATTACAGATATTGGAAAACCATGTTTGGAGCGGCAACCTTCGGGAACTTCGCAATGTGATAAGGCGTTCCGCGCTTTTCGCCTATAGCGACGTCATTACTCCCGACCATCTTCCGCTATTATCGGCCGCTTCTTTCAAAAACCGCGTGGAGCAGGCCAAGCCTTTACGTCCGGAGAATGAGCGGGAGTTAATAGAAGCAGCTTTGCGTCGGGCTAAAGGAAATAAAACAGAAGCTGCCCGCATTCTGCAGGTCGATAGAAAAACCTTATACAACAAGATGCACCACTACGGCATAGAACTTTAGCCTATATCTTTGACAGCCCTTAGACTTTCTTCGATAATCGCCTTTACGTCTTCTTGCCATTGCGGATATTCCTTATCGCGCGCAGCGTCCATCTTCTTTAATAAGTACGCTACATTCGTGATGTTTAATTGCAAAAACATCGGCAGCATTTTGTGGCATAAATGTTGTGCGGTATTGAAGTCATTGTCGGCAATTGCCGCATTCAAGGCATTAATATTATTACTTGTCGATTTTGTAAAGATATCTAAAATGTGCCGTACAGCCTCCTTATCGTTATCGAACATTTCTTCTAAGGAGGTTAAGGATTTGTTTGTTTTACTGCCAAGCAGCAAGGCAAGGCTGTTTAGGTTTACCGGCTTGGCCAAATAACCGTCAAATCCGTATTCTGCAGCTGTAACACTATGAAAATTGCCTCGGCCGGTCATAATAATTACGGGTATAACTACATTGCTTTTCTTTATTTGCGTAAGAATATCTGTGCCCGAAACATCTCCCATTTCCATATCGGTAATTACCATATCGTAATCAGACAGATGTACGAGATATTCATTAAATTCCGCGGGTGCGTTACAAACCTCAACGCTATGTCCCAGTTTAACCAGCATATCCTTTAACAAGGCAAGGAAACTGAGGTCGTCATCAATGACCAATAGGTGTTTTGCTTTAAATACCGCATTGATTACGGCAATTTTCATGGGAATGCTAATCGTTATTCGGGTGCCTTTTCCTACGGTGGAATCTATATCAATAGCGCCGTTCAGGAGCTCTACTAATCCTTTGACAACAAACATTCCTAATCCGCTTCCTTCGGCTAAGGCAATATTGTCGGCTACTCTTGAAAAAGCTTTGAAAATATCGTTAAGCTGGTCTTTCGGAATGCCTGCTCCTGTGTCAGTTACGATGAAATCAACCAATTCGTTTTCTGCTTTGATTTCAAAATGGATTTCACCCTTTGTGGTATATTTTACGGCATTGGAAAGAATATTGATGAGAATTTGTTTTACTTTCAACTGGTCGGAATAGACCGAAAAGGCCTTGTCTATGTTCAGCGAAGAGTGAAAAGATAATTGTTTTTGCTGCGCCAGCGGACGGAACATTTCGGCTGTTTCTACACAAAGTTCATACAGGTTAAAAGCGCTTTCCGTTACCTGCAATGTTCCCTGTTCGAGGCTGGAAAACTCAAGCAGGTTCTCAAGCAGGGCTAAGATGTGCTTACCGGAGTTTTGCATTGAAGCAAGTGCGGTTTTATTGATTTTTTCGCTGTCGCTCCATAATTCTAAGTGGCCTAATATTGAATTTAGCGGCGTTTTTATATCGTGTGAAACGGAAAGCAATAAACGGTGTCGGCTTTCCATAATTTGCCGAGTACGTTCATTCGCCTGTTCAAGGGCCTTGCGCGCCGCATATCCTTTATTGACATCGCTGATGATAAGCAGTATAAATATTAAAATCAATAAGAGGGCGGTGCCGCCTCCAATAATAATAAGATGGTAGTTTTTGTTAATTTGCTGTTCACTCTTTTTGACTTTTTCCAAGGCGCTTGCAGAGGTTTGGTAATGAAATTCCTTTAACAAAGTTGATATTTGCAGCGAAATTTCCAGGTCGGTAATTACTAACCGTGCAATTTCATGTTCAATAGCGTTGATTTTACGAATAAATTTACGACCTGCCTGCTTCATGGTCCTGTTGAGTTCTTCCAAAATGTGTTTTCGGGCGTTGGGAGCCAGCGTTAGCGTGTCGTAGCTCATAGTGCTGACCCTGAGCATGGTGTCAATACTCTTTGAAGGCGTAAAAACATTGCCGATCCTTTGCCAGAAACTTCGTTGAGGGGTAGTATGAATAGTGGTGTCTTGTGTTTGGAAGGTAACGATAAGCGAATCCACAAAGTTCAGAAGCGTATATTCCTGCACTTTTTTGCTGATGGAATCAAGCGGATTTTGGGCATCTAACTGTTCATGGAGCGCTGCAGCTATTTCTTCTTTTTGCAACAACAATTCCTGAAGTTCCAGCAGAAGTTTTTGTTGAGCCGTATCTTGCACTATGAGCGTGGAAAGAGAATCGATTAACGTTCCCACCGAAATGCTGTTCTCTCTGAAACTTTGCAAATGGGACGATTTTCTAGTGATGAGGTAGAAATTGGCTTCCGACTGAGCCTGATTTACCGCATAGACCAATTTGTGGGCTAATTGAATCGGAAAATAGGATTGCTCAATGTGTTGACGATGACTGTCAATTTCTTCTTTAGCTTTATAAATGTAAAAAACCATTACTGCACACAAGACAGCAATCACGAGATAGGCCAAAACGGCATTCATTCGGATTTTATGTTCTATACTTTGCCTCATTTCGTGTGCAAATATACAAAAAAATATGTTGTGGTGTGGATTTTTTCTACAAATTCCCCGCCTTTCCTCAATTGGCACGGATTTTTTAATTTTTTATATAAAATTGACATTCAATATATTCATCATTTTTCTGTAAGAATAATAAATTTGGTATGCCTTTTGCTTTTTAAATTAAGCAGAATAGAAATGTGTTTTAACTAAAGACAATTTGCTATTCTTTAAAATCGTTCTTTAGATAGTGTTAGTTAATTGTTCCTGGTTTAGGGCGGAGAGCTTATCTTCGCCCTAATTTCTTTTATAGAGGTATAGCCTTATTACATAATAATTTGCAACTTTAATTTGTGTATTTTTGAAAAATGTTATACATTTGTCTGAGAAAAGTATGAATTTATAATTGACGCGCTATGGAACTTCCCTTTGTCGAATCGTATAAAATTAAGATGGTGGAACCGCTCCGCCGCAGCACCCGCGCCGAGCGTGAAACGTGGATTAAAGCGGCGCATTACAATCTGTTTAACTTGCGTAGCGAACAAGTGTTTATTGATTTGCTGACCGATTCGGGCACCGGCGCCATGAGCGACCGTCAGTGGGCGGCTATGATGATGGGCGATGAAAGCTACGCCGGCGCTTCTTCTTATTATAACCTGAAAGCCGCGATTCAAAATATACTTGGCTTTGATTATTTTCTGCCTACTCATCAGGGGCGCGCAGCTGAAAATGTCTTGTTTTCGGTATTAATTAAGGAAGGCGATATAATTCCCGGCAACTCCCACTTCGATACCACTAAAGGGCATATAGAATTTCGTAAGGCGATGGCCCTCGACTGCACTATAGACGAGGCTTCCGATACCCAAAAAGAATTGCCTTTTAAGGGAAATATGTGCTTGAATAAATTAGCAAACGCCCTATCCGAGCATCATGAAAAAATTCCCTTTGTATTGATTACCATTACCAATAACACGGCGGGCGGCCAGCCTGTGTCAATGGAGTGTATCCGTAATGTACGCGCTTTAGCCGATAAATATAAAAAACCGGTAGTTGTTGACGCTGCCCGTTTTGCCGAAAATGCTTATTTTATTAAGACCCGTGAAAAAGGATTCGAGCATAAAACCATCAAGGAAATTGTAAAAGAAATGTTTTCCTATGCCGATGCTATGACTATGAGCAGTAAGAAAGACGCTATTGTAAACATTGGCGGCTTTGTTGCCATGCGTCATAAAGACTGGTTCGATAAGGCTTCGGTGTTTAATATTATGTTTGAAGGCTATGTAACTTACGGCGGCATGAGCGGTCGCGATATGAATGCAGTAGCTGTTGGTTTGGACGAAGGTACCGAATTTGATTACCTCGAAACACGGATTAAACAGGTAGCCTATTTAGGCGAACAGTTAGACAAGTATGGCATACCTTATCAACGTCCTGCCGGCGGTCATGCTATCTTTGTTGATGCAAAAAAACTTTTGTCGAAAGTACCCCGCGAGGAGTTTCAGGCGCAAACCTTAGGTGTAGAACTGTATTTGGAAGCCGGTATCCGCGGCGTGGAAATTGGTGCTATTTTAGCCGACCGCGACCCCCTTACCCGCGAGAACCGTTATCCTGAATTGGAGATGCTGCGCTTGGCTATTCCGCGCCGCACTTACACCAATAACCATATAGACCTGATTGCCGCTGCGTTGAAAAACGTATATGACCGTTGCGACACCATTACCCACGGTTACAAAATTGTGAAAGAAGCTCCAATCATGCGGCATTTTACGGTGGAGTTAGCGCCGGTAGACAGTTAGGTATCAATAGTGTTATAAGGAATTTTACAAGTTCATAATCCGCGCCTCTCAGCCTTTACCTTTAATTAATACTGTTCTTTTTCATTCGGAAAATCACCTGCTTTCACATCTTTCACATAATGCCGAAAGGCCTTGTGCATTTCTTCGTATAGATTATGATAACGACGAAGGAAGCGCGGCGAAAAGTCTTGATTCAACCCTAACATATCGTGTACTACCAATACCTGTCCGTCAACCCCATTGCCCGCGCCTATGCCGATGATGGGTATTTTTAATTCCGCGGCTACTGTGGCCGCTAAACTTGCCGGAATTTTTTCTAAAACAATGGCAAAACAACCGGCCTCTTCCAATAAATGCGCGTCGGCTATTAATTTTTCCGCTTCGGCTTCTTCTTTTGCCCTAACGGAATAAGTACCGAATTTCAGAATTGATTGCGGGGTTAAACCTAAATGCCCCATCACCGGAATACCTGCCGAAAGAATGCGCCGCACCGATTCAATAACCTGCTCTCCGCCTTCCAACTTCACGGCATCGGCTTCGCTCTCTTTCATCATACGTATGGCCGACACTACAGCTTCTTTAGAATTACCCTGATAGGTGCCAAAGGGCATATCTACTACCACCATTGGATTTTTAACCGCACGTACTACGCTTTGGGCATGGTAAATCATCTGGTCTAAAGTGATGGGCAGAGTTGTTTCATGACCGGCTATGACGTTAGCCGCCGAATCGCCCACTAAGATAATATCTATCCCTGCGGCGTCCAGAATTTTTGCCATGGTATAATCATAAGCCGTAAGCATGGCAATTTTTTCACCTCTTTGTTTCATTTCAAAAAGGCTGCGAGTGGTAACAACACGGTTTTTTCCTTCTACTGACATATTTTTGACTGTTTAATCGTTTAAAGGTTTAATCGTTTAAGTATTAATTAACGATTATAAAACAAAGGTAATAGAAATAAAGGATATAACAAAATCGGAATAAAGAAGTGACATTTTGTCATCATTTTGACTTTGGCATAACTCTTGTATTACAATAATGCATAAAACAGGAAAGTCCTGTAATACACAAGGAAATAAATAAAAATTATAAAAATATGGGAAAAATTATTGGAATTGACTTAGGTACAACCAACTCATGCGTTGCCGTAATGGAAGGTAACGAACCGGTTGTAATTATTAACAGCGAAGGCAAGCGTACAACGCCTTCCGTAGTCGCTTTTGCCGATAACGGTGAACGTAAAATCGGCGACCCTGCCAAGCGCCAGGCCATTACTAACCCTCATAAAACCATTTTTTCTATCAAACGTTTTATGGGCGAGCCATTTGACAAAGTAAGTCAGGAAGTTGGCCGTGTGCCGTATAAGGTGGCTAAGGGTGACAATAATACATCACGGGTGCAAATTGACGACCGTATGTACACGCCTCAGGAGATTTCTGCCATGATTTTGCAAAAGATGAAGAAAACAGCTGAAGACTTTATTGGACAAGAAATTACAGAGGCAGTAATTACCGTGCCCGCTTATTTTAGCGACTCTCAACGTCAGGCTACCAAAGAGGCCGGTGAGATTGCCGGATTAACGGTAAAACGCATCATCAACGAGCCTACCGCTGCCGCTTTGGCCTATGGCCTCGACAAGCAGCATAAGGACATGAAGGTAGCAGTATTTGACCTCGGCGGCGGCACCTTCGATATCTCTATTATGGAGTTGGGCGAAGGCGTGTTTGAAGTTAAATCAACCAACGGCGATACCCACCTCGGCGGAGACGATTTCGACCACGTGTTGATTGACTGGTTAGCCGAAGAGTTTAAAGGCGAAAACAGCGGCCTTGACTTGCGTAAAGACCCCATGGCCTTGCAACGTTTGAAAGAAGCCGCCGAAAAAGCGAAAATCGAACTGTCGAGCCAGACTTCTACGGAAATCAACCTGCCCTACATTATGCCTGTGGACGGTATTCCCAAACACTTGGTGAAAACCCTGAGCCGCGCTAAGTTCGAGCAACTTTGCGACAAACTGATACAACGTTGTATTGAGCCTTGCCGCAAAGCCTTATCCGACGCCAAAATGCAGCCTTCCGATATTGATGAGGTTCTTTTGGTGGGCGGCTCTACCCGTATTCCGGCTATTCAAGCCATGGTGGAAAAAATCTTCGGCAAGGCGCCAAGCAAGGGTGTGAACCCCGATGAAGTAGTAGCCGTAGGCGCAGCTATCCAAGGCGGCGTGTTGGTAGGCGACGTGAAAGACGTGCTCTTGCTCGATGTAACTCCGCTCTCGTTGGGTATTGAAACCATGGGCAGCGTGATGACCAAGTTGATTGAGTCGAATACGACCATTCCCACCAAGCGCAGCGAGAAGTTCACTACCGCCTCCGACAACCAGCCTTCGGTAGAAATACACGTGCTGCAAGGCGAGCGTCCAATGGCGCGCGACAATAAGACTATCGGGCGTTTCCACTTAGACGGCATACCGCCTGCCCCGCGCGGCGTTCCTCAGATTGAAGTAACCTTCGACATTGACGCCAACGGTATCTTGCAGGTTTCGGCTAAGGATATGGGCACCGGCAAGGAGCAAAAAATCCGCATCGAAGCCTCTTCGGGCTTGAGCGATGCCGAAATCAAACGCATGAAAGCCGAAGCCGAAGCGAATGCCGAGGCGGATAAAAAGGAAAAAGAGCGTATTGATAAAATCAACCACGCCGACAGTATGGTTTTCCAAACGGAAAAGTTGCTGAAAGAGTCGGGCGACAAGATTCCTGCCGACAAGAAAGAAGCAATTGAAGCAGCCCTCGCCAAGGTGAAGGAGGCGCACAAGTCGCAAGACATGGCAGCCATTGACACCGCATTAAACGAGTTGAATACCGTATGGCAAGCGGCTTCGCAAGACATTTACAATGCTACACAAGCACAGAACGGCGGCGCGGCTAATCCCTTCGAGAACATGCCCGGCGGCGACCCCTTTGCTAACGCCTCCGCCCCCGACAATGAAGGCGGCGAGGTAAAAGATGTAGATTTTGAGGAAGTGAAGTAAAGCCCCTCACAAAGCATATATCAAAAAAATATAAAATGCGGTAAATCAAAAGTTTGCCGCTTTTTTATTTATGCTGTTACGAGCAAATGCAGCAATAATTCGCTAAAATTATTTAACTTTGCCAATAAATGTCAGGACTATAAAAAGTATGTCGTCAAAATTTTTTACCAACGAGAGCGAAAACACCTTACTTAATAAGATTAAAGGAGTTTTTGAGCATAAAAACGTTCATTTTTTCGATGCCCTTGTGGGCTATTTTCGGGCTTCGGGCTATTTTCAAGTGCGACCGTTTATTGAAAAAGCAGCTGAAATTCGCGTGTTGGTCGGCATCAACATTGATGAGGCAGTTTACGATGCCAACAACAAAGGATTGCTTTTTACCGGAAACGAAGAAAAAAGCGTTGATACCTACATTGACAACTTGAAAAAAGACATTCAATCTGCAAAATACGACAAAACAGTTGAAGACGGAATGTTGCAGTTTATCCGCGATTTGATTGAAAGTAAAGTGCAAATTCGAGTTTATCCAAAGCAGAATTTACACGCCAAAATTTATATTTTCCGCGAAAAAGAGAAACATGCTCACGGTTACGGTTCGGTTATTACGGGTTCGAGCAATTTGACCGACAGTGGATTGCAACACAATTTTGAGTTTAATGTAGAATTACGAGAAGATGCCGACATAGAATTTGCAACCGAAACTTTTGAAAATCTTTGGCAGCAAAGTATCGAAATAGATAAAAAGTTTGTAGAAAAACTACAAACTGAAACTTACTTAAATGATTCGTTTACGCCTTTTGAAATTTACTACAAATTTTTGATAGAGTATTTTGGGAAAAGCGTTGAGTATGACCCCAATTCTTTGCGCGATTTACCCAAAGAATACAAAAAACTTTCGTATCAAGCAGATGCCGTGAGCGATGGTTATGCGAAATTAGAAAAGCACAATGGCTTTTTCCTTTCCGACGTGGTTGGACTTGGCAAGACGGTGGTGGCTGCGCAAATTGCCAAAAACTTTTTCTATCACAATGGGTTCCCCGACTATCTTTCAAAAACGCTTGTCATTTGTCCGCCAGCGTTATACGATAATTGGAGCGAAACATTGGAAAACTTCGGCATAAACGATTATAAGATATACACCAACGGCAGTTTGCACAAAATTCGTGATGCAAAACAATATGATTTAATTATTGTGGACGAAGCGCATAAATTCCGCAACGATACGGCAGAAATGTACGATGCTTTGCAGAAAATATGCAAAACACCTACTCGCTCGAATAGTCCGAGTGTTCGCAAAAAAATAATGCTAGTGTCGGCAACGCCGCTCAACAATCGTCCCGAAGATATTGCCAATCAAGTTTATTTGTTTCAAGACAAAAAAGATTCAACACTCGAAATCAGTAATTTGCAACATTTCTTTGCACCGAGGATTAAGAAATACAAAGAATTGAAAAAAGAAGATGATGTAAAAAAAATGGCGAAAGGAGTGAAAGAGTTGTACGAAGATATTCGTAATATAGTGATTGATCCGCTTACTGTTCGTAGAACTCGTACCGACTTGTTGGAAAATGAAACATATAAGAAAGATTTGGATAAACAGGACATAGAATTTCCTGTGGTACAAATACCTCAAAAAATATTGTATCAACTTGATAATGAATTGGAAAAGCTTTACGACAAGACTATAAAAATCTTGCACCATGAATTGACGTATTACCGCTATCAGGCAATAAAATTTCTCATTCCCGAAAAGAAAGCGAAATACAAAACAGCCGAATTGGCTTCCTTACAGTTGAAATTCATTATGAAAACTTTGCTTGTCAAACGCCTTGACAGCAGTTTCTTTGCTTTCCGTGCCTCGCTCGAACGCTTTGCGTTGGCAACGGCAAATATGGTTAAGATGTTTAACGATAATTGCGTTTTTATTGCGCCGAAGGTGGATGTAAATAGATACATTGAAGAAGACCGCGAAGAAGAACTATTGCAGGTTTTGATAAACCTGCAAGACACCGACCCTACGATTGAAATATGTACAGCAGCCGATTTTGAAAAAGGTTTTGTTGAAGGTTTGAAACACGATTATGATATTCTACAAAATCTTGTCAATGAATGGGGAAAAGTAAATACAGACCCCAAATTAGATATTTTCAAAGAGTATCTGCAACACAAACTTCTATCTTCAAAAATCAACAAAGAAGGAAAATTAGTGGTGTTTTCAGAATCGCAGGAAACAACCGATTATCTTTCCAAAGAACTTAAAAAAGCAGGCTTCGATAAAATATTGACTGTTAGTAGCAAAAACCGCAAAGATAAATTTCCGTTTATCCGTGAAAATTTTGATGCAAATATCAAAAGGGAGGAGCAGAAAAACGATTATAACATTGTGATTTCCACCGAAGTATTGGCAGAAGGCGTGAATATGCACCGCGCTAACGTGATTGTGAATTACGACACGCCTTGGAACTCAACGCGACTGATGCAGCGTATCGGGCGTGTAAACCGTATTGGCAGTACGGCAAAAGAAGTGCATATTTTCAATTTTTTCCCTACCGCCAAAGTAGAAAACGATATTGAATTGAAAAAAAGGGCAATTCTCAAATTACAAGCATTCCATAGTGCATTGGGCGAAGACAGCCAGATTTATTCCGACGAAGAGATTGTAGAAAGTTTTGGGCTTTTTGATAAAACGGCACAGGAAGAAAAAGACGAAAAATTAACAATTTTGCTCGACCTTCGTAAATTCAAAGAAGAAAATCCCGAACTGTTTAAGCAAATCAAAAATATGACACTTCGCGCTCGCACAGGGCGAGAAAATTCTGAACTGTACGATACCACCATTGCATTTATTCGCAGCGAAAAACGAAATTCATTTTTGTTGCTTAAAGAAAACGAAGAGCCGCAGGAGCTCACATTTTTGCAGGCAGAAGAAATTTACCGCGCCAATAAAGAGGAAAAATCCGTACCGCTTACCGATAACCACCACACGCAGGTAGAAAGAGCGATTGCGTTTTTCAAACAGCAATTGGAAGTTGAAAAACAGGCAGAACGTGCAGTCGTTATCACACAAAGCCCTGCCGAAAAACAGGCCTTAAACTACCTTGACGCAATCATTAGCCTGCAACTTGCAGATAATCAGGAAAAAGAATTGTTAATTTTAGCAAAAGAAGCGGTAAGTTTAGGAAAATTTCAAAAATTGGCAAAGGAAGTCAGCGCTTTGGTTAAGAACCTCAAAAAAATATCGATACCGCCCGCCAAACAATTAGATGCAGTGATAAAAATTGCTAAAAATTATCCTTTGTACGAAAGCGAAGAGCAACAGGAAACGGAAAAAATAAAAGAAAACAAAAATTTTATACCTGAAATCATTATAAGTGAAAGCTTTAGCTAATTAGTTGGCAAAAAAATGTTGTAATCTTACGCTTATTCGTTGAAAAAAATGTAATTTTGCACACTTTTATCTTGATAAAAATGTAATAATTTGACAAAAAGTGCTTGATAAAAATGTATAGAACAAAGATTAGAGAGTTAATTCAATGGAAAATAAGCAAAGGCAGAAAGCCGCTTATTGTACAGGGGGCAAGGCAAGTAGGAAAAACTTGGCTCTTAAAAGAATTTGGCAAAACGGAATTTGAGCAAACCGTTTATGTCAATTTTGAAAAAGAAATTCGTTTACAAGAATTGTTTCTACAGGACTTAAACCCCAAGCGCATTATTACCGCTTTGGAAACATTTTTTGAGACAAAAATTGATGTCGAAAACACGCTGATTATTTTCGACGAAATTCAATCCGCACCAAAAGGACTTACTTCATTGAAATATTTTTGCGAAGAAACACCTGAATATTTTGTTACCGCTTCCGATTCGCTTTTGGGAATGAATTTGCATAACAAAGTGTCGTTTCCTGTGGGAAAAGTAAATTTTTTGTATATGTTCCCGATGAATTTCTATGAGTATTTGCTTGCCGTAGGCGAAAGTGGTTTGTCAAAAGTGTTAGCGGAAAAAAGTTGGGATATATTACCCATTTTTACCGAAAAATTCAAAGAAAATTTGCGCTATTACTGCCATATTGGAGGAATGCCGGAAGTGGTAAATGATTTTGTCGTAAACCGTGATTTGAAAATGGTACGAAGAAAGCAAGAGGAAATTTTGGCAACTTACGAAAACGATTTCTCGAAGCATGCGCCCACCGAAATGGTACCTCGCCTGAATATGGTTTGGCAAAACATTCCGGCGCAACTCGCCAAAGAAAATAAAAAATTTATTTATGGCGTGATGAAAGAAGGTGCAAGGGCAAAAGATTTTGAACTGGCAATTCAATGGTTAGTCGATTCGGGTATTTTGCTGAAAAGTTATCGCATTTCAAAACCTGATATGCCGCTCATTGCCTATCAAAACATGTCGGTTTTTAAACTGTTTTTCAACGATGTAGGATTGCTTGCCGCCAAATCGAATTTGGATTTGAAAACGGCTATTTTGGGAAATGATATTTTTACAGAATATAAAGGAGCGTTTACAGAACAGTTTGTAATGCAGCAGTTTAAAGCCGCCGAAATCGACTATATCGGCTATTGGACAAACGAGCGTTCAACGTCGGAAGTAGATTTTGTAATACAAAATGAAGGCGATATTATTCCCATAGAAGTAAAGGCAAGCGAGAATTTACAAGCCAAAAGTTTCAAATTCTTCTGCGAAAAATACAAACCTCAAACCGCCATTCGTACCTCTTTGTCCAATTTCAAAGAGGAAAATTGGATGACAAATGTTCCGCTGTATATTATCGGCAATTATTTTTAATGATTAACAGTATGACACAACAAAATTTACAACAAGCATACTCTCGCCAAAATTGGCAAACTTGGCTCGGCGACATTTTCGGTTCGCAAATGCAATTTGAAACCCAAGCAGAAAATATTGACATTGATCGTGAAAACATGAAATCCGTTCAGCGTTTTGCCGTTGTGAAACTTGCCGATGGAAAAAACCTTGCCGTATTGGATATTGAAACCCGCGCAGGCGTACAGATTTCCCGCAATCGTGTGGGTTTGCGAGAGATAGTCGTTAGATTTATCGACCACGCTCGCTATCACGGCATTTTGGCATTTTACTATTGTTCGGAAACGGCAGATTGTGGGGGCGTACTGCATACGCCCGAATACCGAATGTCGTTTATCAGCAGCGAGCCAAAAATTGACGACAATGGAAATTTTATAGTTGAACATACCGCCCCCAAGCGATATACTTATGTTTTAGGCGAAAACGAAAAAACAAAAACGCCTGCCGACCGTCTGAAAATCATTGCCGCAAAAAACGGAAAGGCGACTTTGGAAGATATTCGCAATGCTTTCAGTGTAGAAGCATTAAACAAAGAATTTTACAAAATTGTGGCACAGCGCTTCTATCAGTTGGTAGGCGCCACCGAAGGAAAAGGATCAAAAGCAATTACTTACAAAAGAGCCTTGCAATTACCTTCTGTTAATCCCGATGATAGTCGGACAAAGAAAATTTATCAGGAATTTGCAGTACGACTGATAGGGCGAGCCGTTTTTTGCTGGTTTCTGAAGATGAAAAAATCGAAAGCGGGCGAGTCACTTTTACCCGAACATTTATTAAGCAGTAAGGCAGTCAAAGAAAACAATAATTACTACCATTCCATTCTGGAAAAACTCTTTTTTCAAACACTCAATACGCCAATGGACAAACGCATAGAAGATTTACCCAAAGGCTGTGAACAAATCCCGTTTTTGAATGGAGGATTGTTTGAACCGCAAAACGATGATTATTATATGCCGAATAAATTCACGGGACTCTCAAACCATATCAATACATTGAAAATCCCTGATGAATGGTTTTACGACCTCTTTACAAACTTGGAGCAATACAACTTTACCATTGATGAAAACAGCATGTTGGACGTTGAAGTAAGCGTTGACCCTGAAATGTTAGGGCGAATTTTTGAAAATCTTTTGGCAGAAATTGACCCCGACAGCGGAGAATCGGCACGAAATGCCACAGGTAGTTTTTATACTCCTCGTGAAATTGTGGATTACATGGCAACCGAAAGTTTGGAGAGTTACCTTTTTACCCAACTTCAAAACAAAAACAAAACATTAACCATAGGACAAGATGATTTAAAAGAGTTATTTCTATTAGATGGTGTGATGGATGAAAATACAGAAATTGCAAAATATAAAACAGATATTTTAAATGCTCTTGACCAACTGAAAATACTCGACCCTGCATGCGGTTCAGGCGCATTTCCGATGGGAATATTACAAAAAATTGTGATGGTTTTGCAGAAATTAGACCCAAACTCCGAATGGTGGAAAAACAAACAGGTGGAAAAAATAGACAACGCCGTATTACGCAAATTGGTAAAACAAAAATTAGAACAAACCACTGTAGAATATGCACGAAAAATAGGCATTATTCAGAACAGTTTGTATGGTGTTGATATACAGCCCATTGCCGCCGAAATATCCAAACTTCGTTGTTTCCTTACGCTGATTGTAGATGAAAATATTGACGACAGCAAGCCCAACCGTGGCGTAGAGCCTTTGCCAAACTTGGAATTTAAGTTTGTAACGGCAAATACGTTGTTGCAACTGCCCAAAGAAAACGACTTTGGCGGTTTATTTAATGCTAACGACAACTTGAACGAACTGCATAAAATCCGCTTGGAATACTTACAAAGTTATGGCGAAGAAAAAAACGAATTAAAAGAGCGTTTTTTGAGCATACAAAACGACACATACAAACAGCAACTAAAAGATTTAGGAGCAGCAATAAATATCGATAGCAGAGCATATAAAATCAGTGCTTGGAATCCGTTTCGCCACGATAAAACAGATTGGTTCGACTCTGAATGGATGTTTGGATTGAAAGATGGGTTTGATATAGTGATTGGAAACCCGCCGTATGTACAACTTCAAAACAATAGTGGAGAATTAGCTAACCTGTACCAAAATTGCAGATACAAAACATTTGCTCGTACCGGAGATATTTATTGCCTTTTTTATGAGTGCGGATACCAATTGTTAAAACCGCAAGGAAAGCTTTGTTTTATTACTTCCAACAAATGGATGCGAGCTGGCTATGGCGAAAATATTCGAAAATTTTTATCCGAAAATACAAACCCCGAACTGTTGATTGATTTTGCCGGTGTAAAAGTATTTGAATCGGCAACGGTTGACACGAATATTTTAATGTTCTGCAAGGATAAAAACCGACAACAAACACAGGCTTGTGTCGTAAAAAAAGAGGGTATAAAAGATTTGAGCGTTTTTGTTAGACAATCATCTACCGTTTGTCATTTTGGTGCAGATAGTTGGGTTATATTGTCGCCTATTGAACAACGCATAAAGGCTAAGATTGAGGCAGTTGGAACGCCGTTGAAGGATTGGGATATCAATATCTATCGTGGTGTTTTGACAGGTTACAACGAAGCCTTTATTATTGATGGGAAAAAGAAAAATGAATTGATTGTTGAAGATCCCAAAAGTGCAGAAATTATAAGACCTTTATTAAGGGGGCGTGATATTAAACGTTACGGATACGAATTTGCCGATTTGTATTTGATTTGCACTTTTCCCGCATTACATATTGATATTGAAAAATATCCAGCCCTGAAAAATCACTTACTTTCCTTTGGCATAGAGCGATTAGAGCAAACAGGAAAAGAACACATTGTGAACGGAGAAAAGATAAAAGCACGCAAAAAGACCAATAATAAATGGTTTGAAACGCAAGACCAGATAGGTTATTGGGAGGATTTTTATAAACAAAAAATTGCTTGGAATCGAATTGCCAGCGAAAAACTTTTTTCTTATGTAGATGAAGGCATATTTATTCAAGATAGTATGCATTTTTTTACAGGTAATCACTTGAAGTACCTGTGTGGTATATTAAATTCAAAACTGTTTGCTTGGCTAATGTATTTAATAGTTGGTGAAGCCGCAGGAGGAAATGCAGGAAATGCCGATAATGTTAAAAACCTGACTGTTCCAATACCAAATTCAAAAGTTGAACAAGAAATTGAAAAATTATTGGAAATCGAAAATTATAACGCAATAGATAATCTTGTTTTTGAAATTTATGGATTGACAAAAGAAGAAATTCTGTTTATTGAAAAAATATGATTTTTCACTTTTTGAAAATTGGAGGATTTTTCTAAACAGAAAATTATGTATAGTGAACTTACACAAGGCAGTTGTTTTATACTTGACGAAACACGCGGCTTATTTTCTTTGCAAACAGGTTACATTATTGTTGGTAATAATTTGAAATATCTTTTAGCTGTGCTTAATTCAAGATTAATCGAATTTAGTTTTAGAAAATTTTATTCAATAGAACTCGGTGGAAGTGGTTTGCGCTGGCTAAAACAATATGTTGAAAACATACCTATTCCAAAACCTAGTATCGAAATTGAGTTGCAAATTGAAAAATTATTACTCGAAAAAAATTATCAAGCAATAAATAAATTAGTTTATGAAATTTATAAATTAGATAAAAACGAAATAGATTTTATTGATTTTCAATAAAATAGATTTCTTCATCAGATAATAGAAATAAATCACAAATTGATTTTTCAATATTTCCCAAATCAAAATTATCTGTTGGTTTGGGTATAGGCAAATTTTCCAAGAATTTTTTCTTGTATCTATAACCTTCTTCACCTAAACCACCACCTGCATAAAACTTTTTGAAAAAATAAGTTACGGCTTTGGTATGCAATGCGTGATACAAAAATTCCAAATGGTCGCCTATCATAATAAAAGCAGTTGCTTCTGGGTAAAAATTACCTTCTTTATCAAGATAAAATTGAGGTTCTCTCACTATTTCGCTGTACATTATTTTCTGTTTAGAAAAATCCTCCATATACGCACAATTCCGCAGATTGTAGGGTGTATCGCCTTTATCTTGTCGTTTTTTTAATTGTGGATAATACTGGTCTAAATGCCTTTTGATTGCAGGGTAATTGTTTACATCAACCGGTTTTAAGCCTTTTTCTCGAACGCCGTTATGCGTATTGATTAACCATAAATCAGCGAAATCATAATCGTACCTTTTTATGTCCCTGCCACGCAAAATAGGTCTTATAATTTCTGCACTTTTGGGATCTTCAACAATCAATTCATTTTTCTTTTTCCCATCAATAATAAAGGCTTCGTTGTAACCTGTCAAAACACCACGATAGATATTGATATCCCAATCCTTCAACGGCGTTCCAACTGCCTCAATCTTAGCCTTTATGCGTTGTTCAATAGGCGACAAGATAACCCAACTATCTGCACCAAAATGACAAACGGTAGATGATTGTCTAACAAAAACGCTACATAAAAATTGTCTGTATTAATTTAGACAAATAGCCCTATTTTCATTTCATTGAGCATGTTTCTGTTATGTGTTGAAAAATCACTATATTCCCTTTGATAATTTTATCACTCAACAATTTAAACAATGAAATAATATGATTTATGGTTACATTCGCGTAAGCACCGACAGACAAACAGTAGAAAATCAACGGTTTGAAATCAACAATTTTTGCGAGCAAAAAGTAATGGTTGTGGACAAATGGATTGAGGAAACCATTTCGGGAACAAAAACAGTTCAGGAACGCAAACTCGGCAAACTCCTCAAAAAAATGAAACGCGAGGACATTCTGATTTGTTCGGAACTCTCGCGCCTCGGCAGAAACTTGCTGATGATTATGGGCATTCTCAACGAGTGTATGAACCGCGACATTCAGGTTTGGACTATCAAAGACAATTATCGCTTGGGTAGCGACATCAATTCCAAAGTTCTCGCCTTCGCTTTTGGTCTTTCCGCAGAAATCGAGCGCAACCTCATTTCTCAACGCACCAAAGAAGCACTTGCACGCAAAAAAGCCGAAGGCGTAATTCTCGGTCGTCCCAAAGGCAGCAAATCGAAAGTAAAAAAACTCACGGGTAAAGAAGCGGAAATCAAAACTTTATTAGACAAAAAAGTCTCCAAATCGGCAATAGCTCGTATTTTGGGTGTTCATCGACTAACGGTGGCAGAGTTTGTGAAAAATAATTTGTAATGTCTTACAACTTCCCTTCCACTATCGCCAATATTTCCTGCTCTTTAACCTGCGCTTTTGCGGCAATGGCGGCACTTTCTTGAAGTACTTGCGCTACGTAAGCTTTGTCGTCTAAGCCTGAAGCGTTGATTTTAACATTGAGCCAGGCGCCCATTACTCCCGAGCGGGCAGCCAAGGCGCCCACGCCTGCATCGCTCACCGAGTTGGGATTGCCTGTTTCGGCCATTGCTTTGATGATGTCCATACTGTTGTAGCACAAATTCATCACTTTTAACGGTACGGCAATAGCATATTTGGTAGCCTCTTCTATAGCTGCTTTACGCGCTGCTTTTTCGGCCTCGTTGCTCTTGGGCAGGGCGAATGCTTCCATGATTTTGTTAAAGGCGCGGGTGTCTTCATCAACCATAGCCGTCAGTTCATTCATGATGCTTTTGGCCTTTACCGCCCAGTCGGAAAACTCTTGCCAGCGGGCGTCCCAGCCGGGCTTGTGGGCCGAGAGGTTGGCCACCATGCCGCCGAGGGCAATGCCCATAGCGCCCATGTAGGCGCTCACGGAGCCGCCGCCGGGAGCAGGCGATTCCGAGAGTGTTTCATTTGCAAAGGCTTTCAGGGTCATGCCTGCTAACTTGTAGGCAGGAGTGCCGACCATCTTGTATTCAATAATTTTTTGCTGCGGGTCAAAAGGCGTCAGTTCGTCCAAACCCATGGTGCGCACGGCAATTTTGATGATTTCGGCATCGGGAATACCTGTGGAACGTTGTTGTTTGGCTAAGAAATAGCGGCCTGCATCTAATATGGCTTGCAGCGGTACCAAGCCTACCAACTCGGAGCCGGTAACACGCAGTCCGCGCTTTTGCGCACACTCGCAGGTGGTGTCGAAAGCAATGTGCCAAGGGGTAACGCTAATGTCGGTAAGGTTTAGCGATACCTGTGCAACGCCGTATTCTTCAATATACCAGCCTATGCCTTTCACGGACTTTAATAAACCCGCTTGCCAGCTTTCGTTGCCGACGGTATCCTTTACCTTGCGGCCTTTTTCGCGTACATCAAAGGCTACGGCATTGGCGCGGCGGGTTGATGTAGTGTTGAGATTAACGTTGTAAGCTATGAGAAAATTACGCGCACCCACTGCTATAGCACCTGTTTTAGGCACAAAGAGCGCAGGGCCGAAGTCGGGTTTCCATTCGGGTTTGGCCAATTTGTCTTTGAGGCCTTCATATTCGCCTGCGCGGCAGTTGGCCAAGTTGCGGCGCTCTTCCGTAAAGGCGGCCGACTCGTAGCAATAAACGGGGAACTGCAGTTCCTCGCCTATGCGTTTGGCCAAGCGGCGCGCATATTCGGCAGTTTCTTCCATGCTGATGCCTGAAATCGGGATAAGAGGACACACATCGGTAGCGCCAAAGCGGGGGTGTTCGCCGTGGTGCTTACTCATGTCAATCACTTCGCAGGCCTTGCTCACGGCGCGGAAGGCGGCTTCGCAAACCGCTTCGGGCTCGCCCACAAAGGTTACCACCGTGCGGTTGGTGGCCTTTCCAGGATCAACGTCCAAGAGGCGCACACCTTCTATTGCTTCAATAACATCGGTAATTTGTTTGATGACTTGCATGTCGCGGCCTTCGCTGAAATTAGGCACGCATTCGATTAGTTTCATGGATATAGGGGTTGTTTAATTGTTTAACTGTTTAATTGTTGATTTGATGAAGATTGATGAAGGTTGATGAAGATTGTTTTTCTTCTGTCATTGCGACTGCGAGGCACGAAGCAGGAAGCAATCTCTCTTTCTACTTTAATATTCATTGTTCATTAATCGTAGGGAATATCGCTCGGTAGAGATTAAAAATAATTAACGGTTTTGCAGGTTATTTCGGTGAGCAGGTTGTTGGCTAAGCGGCTGGCGCCAAGGCGGAACAGTTTCGGTGTAAGCCAAGTTTCGCCGAGTACGGTTTTCACAATGGTATAATAAATCACAGCGTCTTGCGCCGTAATAATACCGCCGGCGGGTTTGAAGCCGATTTTTTTGCCGGTCTTGTCGAAGTAATCTTTTATGGCATGGCACATGATCCATGCAGCTTCGGGCGTGGCAGCGGGTTCCATCTTTCCGGTAGAGGTTTTGATGAAATCGGCGCCAGCCTCAATAGAGAGTTGGCTTGCTATAGCTATTTGTTCGGGGTTTAGGGCGCCTGTTTCCAAAATCACTTTCAGATGCGCTTCGCCGATGGCCTTTTTTATTTGCCTGATTTCGTCCTGCATCAACTCGTGGTTGTTGGCAAGAAAAGCGCCCAGCGAAATCACTATATCAATTTCATCAGCGCCGACCGCCACGGTGAGGCGGCATTCCTCACATTTCACTTCGATGAAGCTTTGCGAAGAGGGGAAGCAGGCTCCCACTGCGGCTATCTTCACCTCCGACGCTTGCAAGGCGCTTCGGGCTATGGACGCTAAGTTGGGATATACACAAACGGCAGCTACATTCGGCAGTTCGGGAAAACGTTTGGGAAAATCGTTCACCTTTTCCATCATGGCTGCGATTTTGTCGGGAGTATCGGTAGCGTTCAGCGAAGTTAAATCGATGAAGCTGAAACATTGCGTCAACACCTCCGAGGTGTGGTGCGCGGCAAGGGGAAGTTGTTCAAGAGAGAAGTTGTTCATTTGTCCACGAATTACAAAATTTAATACGATAATTTTATGCAAATGTACGAAAATGCAGGCGTTATTCCAAAATTATACACATTGATAATTACACAAAATGTACAATTTACTGTATAGCATTTGTTTTAGTGATAAATTCTAAGTAATTGCTTCTGTTAATGCTTTGAAATTCGTGTTGCGGATAAGCTGTGGCAAAAGAATTGGGGACTTTTGCTTTTTTCTTCTCGTTCCATTTAAATTCAAATGCGTATAATATGCCATCTCGTTCTTCGATATAGTCTATTTCCTGTTGCGTATGCGTTCTCCAAAAATAGGTATTGGAGTAAATCTCATTGTATTCAATATATTTCTTTCGTTCGCTAATCATAAAATTTTCCCACAAAGCGCCTGTATCCATTCTGAGTTCCAACGATTTAAAATTTTGTATTAACGCATTGCGCACCCCATTATCGTAAAAATAAATTTTTCGACTCTTTTTAAGCTCATTTCTCAAATTTCTACTTAAAGAGTGTTGCCTGAAGACAATAAAAACTTTTTCTAAAAGCTCTATATACCGTTCAACCGTTTCGCTTTTCACACCTATAGTTCTACCTAATTCATTATATGACACTTCTCTACCTACCTGCAGCGACAAGGCGATAAGCAACTTCGTTAGTATGTCGGGGTTCCGAATGTCTTTATACATCAATACGTCTTTGAATAAATAGCTATTATTCAACTCAATAAGAGTCTTCTGCGCATCTGAGGGGTTATTTACCACATCGGGATACATTCCATAAATCATGCGCTGCTCAAGCAGGCGCTTTTCTTCTAAACAGGAAGTGGCGCTTATCAGTTCTGCGATAGAAAACGGATACATTCGGTACTCAAATTTCCGCCCTGTAAGGGATTCATTTAATCTATTGCGCAAGTCAAAAGCCGACGAACCTGTTACAATCAGTTGTATATTAGAAATATTATCGGTTATTAGTTTTAATCTCAATCCAACATTATCAATTCGTTGCGCTTCGTCTATCAGTATAATTTTTTTGTTTCCAATAAGATTTTTCAACTCCGTAGAACTTGCATTTTTAAGTACTTGCGATATTTCCGGTTCATCGCAATTCAAAAATAATATGTCTGATTGGTCATATTCCTCAATGATTTGTTGGAGTAAAGTAGTTTTGCCTACTTGTCGAGGACCAACCAATATAATAGCCTTTTTTTGAAAAAAGCGCTTTTTTATTAAATGAAGTATTTCTCTTTTAACCATCATACTTTAAGTATTATTAAAAAACGCTGCAAATTTACAACTTTTTCCGATATAATGGAAATTTTCGTATGAATTTTTCCGATATGATGGAAATTTTTATGTGAAATTTTCCGATATAATGGAAATTTTCGTATGAATTTTTCCGATATGATGGAAATTTTTATGTGAAATTTTCCAATATAATGGAAATTTTCGTATGAATTTTTCCGATATGATGGAAATTTTTATGTGAAATTTTCCGATATGGTGGAAATTTTCGTGTGAATTTTTCCGATATGTTCGCTATCAGTTGTATGTCAATGTTGACTAATAGATAAAAATGTACGCTAAATTTATTGAATACGAGGTATAGTTGCGAATAAAAAAATCTTAATCAAAGCATTACATTTTATTAACCATTTTGTAACATTAAATAAGTATCTTTGTACAAAGATTATGTACCATGCGTATGGACTTTCAACAAACATTAAAGGAAGAATTAAGCAGTTTTCTTCTTCAACAACAAGACCGCTTTCCACTTTCCGACACCCTTAAAATTGACCTGCATTGTCATGACCGCAACAGCGACGTTCCCGACGAGCTTATCGGGCGCATGCTCAACGTTCCTGAAACATGGCTGAGCGGCGAAAAAATGATAGAAGAACTTAAAAAGAACGGGTGCAACGCCTTTACCCTAACCAACCATAACAACGCCCGCTCGTGTTATGAACTGCAGGATAAAGGCTTCGATATACTCGCCGCTGCCGAATTTAGCTGCATGGTTCCCGATTTTGGCATAGGCATTCATGTTTTAGCCTACGGATTTACACCGGAACAAGAAATCAAATTGGAAAAATTGCGCAAAAACATATATCATTTTCAGGAATATGCTAAAGCCCAAAATATCCCTACCATTTGGGCGCATCCCTTATATCATTATGCCGTAAAAACAACTCCTCCGCAAGACTTTTTTAATAAAATGCTGCTTATTTTCGAGCGGTTTGAAGTGTTGAACGGACAACGCGATTGTTGGCAAAACTTGTTGGTAAAAGAATGGTTAGAGCAGACCTCTCCCGCCGATATTGATAAACACACCGCTTTATTTGGTCTTAATCCGGCCAATTTTTGTACAGACCCTTATCATAAAGTTATGACAGGAGGTTCGGATTGCCACATGGGCATTTTTGCGGGCATGACCGGCACTTATCTCCATGTACCACAGTTGGAGCAACGATTACAAACCGCCTCACGTTCCCAATTGGCGCTGGAAGCGCTCCGCAACAATCAAGCAGCACCCTTCGGAGCATATCAGGACACGAGGAAAATGACCATTGCTTTTCTACATTACGCCTGCCAAATTGCCTTGAACTATAAGGACCCGGGTTTAGTCAGGCTCCTGTTGCACAAAGGAAGTACAACGAATAAACTGATTGCATTAGCCGCTTCCAACCTGTTCTGTGAAGTACAACAACACAAGATTACACTTTCATTTATCAAGACGTTTCATGACAGCCTAATGGGTAAAAAACCGTCGACGCTAAAAAAAATGATAGTAAAACCCATATACAAGCCTATATTTGACGAGGCTATGCACTTAGCAAAAAAACATAAGATCAACGATCATCAATTGGTAGGTGAGTATTATAATTCTATCTTGTCAATAAACAATCAGTTATGCAATATTTTAGCTCAACGCATAGACAAAAAGCTCAATAATCCTGATGTTGGCCAATACTTCAAAGATAAGGATATAAGCGCCCTCATAGAGAAGATCGAACTGCCCGGCAGTATAAGAGCCTATATTGACAGTAAAGAAAAGAAAAGAAAAAATTCCATTGATATTTCCGAATTTTTAGACGGACTGTCATTTCCGTTCTTCGGAGCACTCTTTATTCTTTCGGCGCATTTTATCAGTGCCCGCTCACTGTTCAATGCCCGCCCCTTGCTTTCCGACTTTTCTAACCGTCTGAATAAATACCGCCACCCTAAACGAGTTATGTGGCTAACCGATACTTTAGGCGACAGTAACGGCGTTTCGATATTTCTAAAAGAAATGCATAATGAAATAAAAGAACGAAATCTGCCCGTAGATATAGTTACCTGCAACGACGGCTTAGCCCCCGATGAACATTTGAAGATATTGAAGCCGATGAAAGAATTTTCATTACCGCTCTATAGTGATTATACTTTTAAAGTTCCTAATTTTGTGGAACTGCATAATTTATTTTTTACAGGCGGATACGATAGGATTATTTGTTCTACCGAAGGCGTAATGGGCTTATTTGGTCTATACCTCAAACACGCCTATAGCGTGGAAGCTTCGTTTTATATGCACACCGACTGGTTGATGTTTGCCCGTAAAGTATTGCATATCGAAGGTTCTAATCTGAATCGCGTCAGGCGCATCTTACGTTCATTTTATAAAGATTTTGACAGGGTGTTCGTGTTAAATTCCGACCAAAAAACGTGGCTGTCGGGCATACAAATGAACCTGAAACCCGAGAATGTTTGCCAAACCGCTCATTGGGTAAATTCCCGCTTTCAACCGCAAGTTCCCGACAAAAAATATGCTTTCGAACTACCTGAGCATACGCCTGTGCTCCTCTACGTTGGCAGGGTAAGCAAGGAAAAAGGCGTATTGGAATTACCGACTATTTTCCAAGAGGCAAAACAAGCCGTACCTGCAGTAAAAATGGTGGTAGTAGGCAAAGGCCCTGCGCAGGAAGAACTCAAAAAAGAAATGCCCGACGCGGTTTTTATTGATTGGGTACGACAAGACAAACTGCCCTTGATTTATGCCTCAGCCGACCTGTTAGTACTCCC
The DNA here is from genome assembly GCA_009777095.1 of Bacteroidales bacterium. Lineage (GTDB taxonomy): Bacteria > Bacteroidota > Bacteroidia > Bacteroidales > UBA932 > UBA932. The sequence goes on from WRMN01000001.1 coordinate 130,060, forward strand.
TTCGCGCTTCGACACTTTCTCAATGGTAGTGTTGGAGGCGCTGAGTTGCGGATTGCCGGTAATCGCCTATAATACCAAGGGGCCAAAAGATATTATCCGACACCGACAAGACGGTTTTTTGGTTGAAACGCCTGCCGAAATGAAAGAACAAATAGTTGCATTTTTACGTCAGGAAGATAAAACCGCCTTTAAAACATCGGCAGTAGAAAGGTCAAAAGCTTATAATACCGATACAATCATAGCCGAATTAATGCAATCAATAGGATTGGGACATGCAGAATAATAGTTCCTCGAACTGGTGGAAACACGGCGTTGTTTATCATATCTACCCCCAGAGTTTTAAAGACAGCAATCATGACGGTATAGGCGACATACCGGGTATTATAACGCAATTAGACTATATAGCAGATTTGGGCGTTGACGCCATTTGGTTATCGCCGATTTATCCCTCGCCCATGGTTGACGCAGGTTACGATATTGCCAACCATCGGGGCATTGATGCGCAATACGGAACGATGAATGACTTCCAGCGCTTGCTGAATGAAGCACACCGAAGAGGCCTCCGCGTAATAATGGATTTGGTATTAAATCACACCTCCGACCAACACCCTTGGTTTATAGCATCAAAATCGTCTGTAAACAATCCCAAGCGCGACTGGTATATCTGGCAACCGCCAAAAAAAGGTAAACAGCCGAATAATTGGATAACTAATTTCGGTAAAAAAGCCTGGCGATATGATCCGAATACAAAAGAATATTATTTTCATTCGTTTTTTTGGGAACAGCCCGATTTAAATTGGCGAAATCCGGAAGTAAAAAAAGCCATGTTCGATATCATACATTTTTGGCTTGAAGCGGGCGTTGACGGATTCCGTTTGGATATCATTAACCTACTGTTTAAAGATCGGCAATTCAAAAATAATAAAATCGGGTTCTTTGTTAAAAAACCTGAGATATACAACCGTAATCAACCCGAAGTATATCCATTATTGAAAGAGTTCAGAACTTTATTAGACAGCTACCCCGAAAAGACAAGCGTAGGCGAAATTTATACTCCCCCTCCCGGTAGAACTACTTTAGCCGTAAGTTTTCTGGGGAACGGCGTTGATATGCTGCATTTGGTTTTTGATTTTTCACTGATCTTTACTATTTGGAATGCAGCGGCCTACTATAAAACCATTAATCGTTATTATAGAAAACTACCAGAGATGGGCTGGCCTTGTTTTTTCCTTTCCAATCATGATATAGGAAGAAGCATCAAACGCTTGGGGCGATGGACATGGCATAAATATGCTAAGGCAAAACTGCACGCTGTTTTACTGCTGACATTAAAAGGCACTCCCTTTATTTATTACGGAGACGAGATAGGAATGGAAAACATAAAAATTCCTAAAAAATATATTCAAGACCTGTATGGAAAAATATTTTATCCTTTTTTCAGAGGCCGCGACCGCGCACGCACGCCTATGCAATGGAACAGTGGTCGCTATGCCGGATTCAGCACGCAAAGGCCTTGGTTGCCGGTATCGAAAGATTATTCGACAATCAATGTAGAAGCGGAACAAAAAGACTACGCCTCTATTTTAAACTTGTACAAAAGACTATTGTTGTTGAGAAAAAAACATACAGCCCTGCACAAAGGCAATATCACATTCCTGACTAAAGGAAAGAATAATCTTTTAATTTACACAAGAACAGATGAACAGGAGAAAATTTTTATACTCTTGAATTTCAGTAACCGAAAGAAAAAAGCGCAGATAGGCGCTATTGGCAGCGCTGCTGTAGTACTTCTCTCTACTCACCACAGAATAAAACTCTCCGAAGAAGGCGTAATTATGTTACAAGCGTTTGAAGGGTTGGTAATAAAAACCACTCTGTTACAGTAAAAGCATAAACAAGCGCCTCATTTCGGAGGCGCTTGTTTACTGTATTATTGACCAAGAATTTATTTTCCGCTTTTAATAGCTGCGTGGGCGGCTGCCAATCGGGCAATAGGAACACGGAAAGGCGAACACGAGACATAAGTCATGCCCGAGTTAAAGAAGAATTCCACAGAAGCAGGGTCTCCACCATGCTCGCCGCAAACGCCCACTTTCAAATCAGGACGGTTTTTACGGCCGCGGTCTATACCCATTTGTACCATTTCGCCAACGCCCTGTTGGTCTAAGGTGTTGAAGGGGTCGTTATCCAAAATTTTGTTATCAATATAATTATGGATAATGGCATTCACATCGTCGCGGGAGAAGCCAAAGGTCATCTGTGTTAAGTCGTTGGTTCCGAAAGAGAAGAACTCGGCTACCGAAGCAATTTCATCGGCCACCACACAGGCGCGCGGAATTTCAATCATGGTGCCGTACAGATAATCAATCTTTAGGCCGAATTTAGCTTCAACCTCTGCCTTCACCTTGTCGGCAATAGCTTTCTGGTGTTTTAATTCCAATACCGAAACAGTCAGCGGCACCATAATCTCTAATTTAGGATTACAGCCTTCTTTCATCAGTTCGGCAGTGGCTTCAAACAAGGCGCGGAATTGCGTTTCGGTAACTTCGGGATAAACAATGCCCAAACGAACGCCGCGTAAGCCCATCATCGGGTTTACTTCGTGCAAAGCCTCAATGCGGCTGTGGATTTCTTCAAAGGGCATGCCTTTCTCGTTGGCCAATTCACGCTGTTTATCTTCGGTTTGAGGTACAAATTCATGTAAGGGAGGGTCCATTAAGCGGAAGGTCAGGGGTTTGCCGTCCATTACCTTTAAGGTGCCTTTGGCTGCCTCGCGGATATAAGGTTCCAACTCTTTTAAAGCGGCTACGCGCTCGGCAGTAGTATTGGCCAAAATCATATTACGCAATTTGGCTAAGGGCGCCTCGCTGTTTTTGCCGTAGAACATGTGTTCTATACGGAATAAGCCAATACCTTCGGCGCCGAAGCTAAGGGCGTTCTGAGCGTCTTCCGGCGTATCGGCATTGGTGCGTACACCCATGGTACGGTATTTATCGACAATTTTCATAAATTCCTGAAAACGAGGATTTTCCGTAGCATCAATCATAGCTATTTCTTGATCATATACCCAGCCTTTAGTTCCGTTCAAGCTCAATAAATCGCCTTCCTTATATTCTTTGCCGGCAATTTTTATGCAGTCTTTGGCCAAGTCAATATGAATAGCATCGCAGCCTACAATGCAGCACTTACCCCAGCCGCGGGCTACTAAGGCTGCATGTGAAGTCATGCCGCCGCGGGCTGTTAATATACCTTCGGCAGCGCGCATTCCTTCCACATCTTCCGGATTGGTTTCTTCGCGAACCAAGATACATTTTTTATTAGCGCGGCTGTATTCAATGGCTTTTTCGCTGGTTAGGGCAATGATGCCTACCGCACCGCCCGGACCTGCGGGAAGGCCTTTGGCGATAACCGTATGCTTGGCTTCGCTTTTGCTGTCTAAAATCGGGTGCAGCAATTCGTCCAACTGTGCAGGATTTACGCGCAATACTACAGTCTTCTCATCAATGCGGCCTTCGTGCAACATATCCAAAGCCATGTTCAGCGCAGCTACGCCGGTGCGTTTACCTACGCGACACTGCAACATATACAATTTGCCTTCCTGAATGGTAAACTCAATATCCAACATATCCTTATAAGCGTCTTCCAATTTGCAGCGAATGTCGAAAAGTTCTTTATAGGTTTCGGGCATCAGTTCTTCCATAGAAGCCAAATGCTTGTTTTGCTCGTTTTTCGTATCATTATTCAAGGGACTGGGGGTACGAATACCGGCAACCACATCTTCGCCCTGGGCGTTGATGAGCCATTCTCCGTAAAACACGTCGGTTCCAATAGCAGGGTCGCGGGTAAAGGCTACGCCGGTGGCCGAATTGTCGCCCATATTGCCGAATACCATAGCTTGTACGTTTACGGCAGTTCCCCATTCGTCGGGAATGCCTTCGATACGCCGATATGAAATCGCCTTTTTACCATTCCAACTCTTGAACACGGCTTTGATGCCGCCTTCCAATTGTGCGCGGGCATCGTCGGGAAATTCTACGCCTAAGCATTTTTTAACAATAGTTTTAAATTCATTGGCTAACTGTTCCAATTCCACTGCCGTAATTTCCGTGTCGGATTTATAACCGCGTTCATGTTTGAATTGGTCCAATTTTTCATCTAATATTTTACGAATACCTTTGCCTTCTGCGGGCTCCAAGCCTTCGGCTTTTTCCATAACCACATCGGCATACATCATGATTAATCGGCGGAAAGAATCATACACAAAGCGGGGATTATTCGTTTTCTTAATCAACCCGGGTATCGTTTTGGTACTCAGACCTATATTTAAAACGGTATCCATCATTCCCGGCATAGAACTGCGGGCGCCCGAACGGCAGGACAATAAGAGCGGATTATCAGGGTCGTCGTATTTTAAACCCATAGCCTTTTCAACTGCTTCCATTCCTTTCCATACTTCATTCATCAATGTAGCAGGAAGTTGACAGTTGTTTTCGTAGTACTCGGTACAGCATTCCGTAGTAATGGTTAGTCCGGCGGGTACCGGTAATCCCAAGAGGCACATTTCGGCAAGGTTGGCGCCTTTGCCACCCAATAATTCTTTCATTTTTCCATTTCCATCGGCGGTTTTGTTGCCGAAGAAATACACGCGTTTCGTTGAATTTGACATAGTTATATATGGTATTAATTTTTTTTATAAAATAAGTCGCAAAGATACTAAAAAAGGGATAAATTGCAAAATGAATTTTTAAACATATATAAAGAAATGTTAAACACAACGATATCGGACAAATGAATATGTACATGGGCTATTTCGCCAAAGAAGAAAATGTCGAAGGCGACAATCCTCCTATTGGCATCATTTTATCAAAAGAAAAAGACGAATTGTTGGTCGAATATGCTACTTATGGCCTGAACAGCCAACTTTTTGTATCAAAATACCAACTGTATCTGCCCAATAGGGAAGGCCTCAAAAAATTGATAATACAACAATTAGAAACAGAGAAGGAATAATATTGCGCCTATTTTAAAAAAAATTACTATCTTCGTACTCTGGATTTTTATTGTCTATGAGCAAAAAAGTATTAATTACCGGTTGTAAGGGACAATTAGGCCGCGATTTACAGTCATGCGCGAAGTTTTATACCAACGTGCAAGCCTTATGTACAGACATAGACAGTTTAGACTTAACTCAATTGTCTGCTGTTCAGAATTATATAAATGAACACCAACCTGATGTTATTGTTAATTGCGCCGCTTATACCGCTGTGGACAAGGCTGAAGACGAGGAAGAGCAGGCTATACTGCTTAATGCTACGGCAGTAAAGCATTTAACAATTGCCGCACGGCAGGTAAACGCCCTGCTTATACAGATTTCTACCGATTATGTGTTCGACGGAAAAAAACAGACGCCATATTTAGAAAGCGACTCGGTGAATCCGCAATCGGCATACGGGCGCAGCAAGTTGATGGGCGAAGAAGCCGCCTTAGCTTATGAACATGCTATGGTAATTCGCACAAGTTGGCTGTACGCCGCTGAGGGCAATAATTTTGTCAATACCATGCTTCGGCTCGGCGCCGAACGCAACGAGTTGAACGTAGTCGATGACCAACGCGGCACACCCACTTATGCTGCCGATTTGGCCGAAGCTATCCTGACCATCATTTCAAAAATCGACCATGGGGAAAAACCGTTTATGCCCGGCATTTATCATTACAGCAACGAAGGGGTTTGCTCTTGGTTTAATTTTGCACAACGAATTATGGCCTTAGGCCAAAGGTCCTGTGTTGTGCGTCCCATCAACAGCAGCGAATACCCTACCAAGGCTGTCCGACCACCTTACAGCGTACTAAGTAAAGAGAAAATAAAAACAATGTACGAACTTCGCATTCCGGCTTGGCCAGATGCTTTGGCACGTTGTTTTCTTAAAATTAAAACCTAACTTTAAAACCCAAAAAATAATGAACGAAATTGTTAAACAACGTGCAGCATTATGGCTCACAGGAAATTATGACGAAGAAACTAAGGCGCAGGTACAGGCTTTAATCGACGAAAATCCTAAAGAGTTAGAAGAGTCTTTTTATAAAAATTTGGAATTTGGAACCGGCGGATTACGCGGTATTATGGGGGTTGGCACCAACAGAATGAATAAATATACCGTGGGAATGGCTACGCAAGGACTCTCGAATTATCTGAAAAAATCTTTTCCCGACCTTTCGGAAATTAAGGTGGCTATTGCTTACGATTGCCGCAACAACAGCGCTTTCTTTGCCCAAATCACTGCCGATGTGTTTTCGGCCAACGGCATCAAAGTTTTTTTATTTGAGCAACTACGCCCCACCCCCGAACTGAGTTTTGCCATTCGTCATTTAGGCTGTCAAAGCGGCGTGGTAGTTACCGCCTCTCATAACCCTAAAGAATATAACGGCTATAAGGCTTATTGGAATGACGGGGCGCAGGTAACTGCTCCGCACGACGTCAACATTATTGCCGAAGTAGAAAAGATTACCGACCCAAGTATGGTGAAATTTGAAGGGGTAACCGCCAATATCAAACGCATAGGAAAAGACATTGATGAACTTTATTTAGAGAAGGTGCTGAGTATGGGATTGTCGCCGAAGGCAATAGCTGCTCATAACCAAGTGCGTATCGTATATACGCCCTTGCACGGCGCCGGAGTAACGCTTGTTCCGGAGGCGTTGCGCCGTAAAGGATTCACCAATATTATCCGCGTGCCGGAGCAAGATGTGAACGACGGTAATTTCCCGACTGTAGAGTCGCCCAATCCGGAAGAAGGTGCTGCGCTAAAAATGGCGATAGACAAAGCCGTTGCTTCCTGTGCCGACATGGTAATGGCTTCCGACCCCGACGCCGACCGCGTAGGCATGGCCATTCGTAATGAGAAAAAAGAATTTATCTTAGTCAACGGTAACCAAACCGCTTCTCTACTCACTTATTACCTGCTGCGCCGTTGGAAAGAGTTAGGCAAAATCAAGGGGAATGAATATATCGTTAAAACCATTGTTTCTACCGACTTGATAAAGGTTTTGGCCGACCATTTCGGTGTAAAATGTTACAACGTATATACCGGCTTTAAATACATTGCCGGCGTAATTCGCGAACAGGAAGGTAAGAGTCTCTTTATAGGCGGCGGCGAAGAAAGCTACGGTTATATGGTAGGCGATTTCGTGCGCGACAAAGACGCCATAGTTGTTTGCTGCACCTTGGCCGAAATAGCAGCTTGGGCAGCCTCTTTAGGAAAAACCATATATGACGTGTTGCTTGACATGTATGTTGAATTCGGCTTTTTTAAAGAACACCTCGTCCCTATAACTAAGAAGGGCAAGGACGGGCTGGAGCAGATACAGCAAATGATGGTTAAATTCCGTAAGGAGCCGCCGACAAGCATTGATGGCTCGCGGGTAGTCCTTATTCATGACTACAAAACTCAGGAATCTATTGACATGATTACCGATTTACGCTATTCGCTCAACATGGAAGAGGTATCCAATGTCTTGCAGTTTATCACGCAGGACGGCACAATTGTCAGTGTACGCCCTTCCGGCACAGAGCCGAAAATCAAGTTTTATTTTGGCGTACGCGCAGAACTGAAGAACAAAGAAGACTATAACCGCATCAGCGCCGAATTAGATGCGAAATTTGAACGGATAAAGGCGGAAATGTGTGAGTAATTTAAGGTGAAGAGTGAAACAATGAATACTTAGAAAAAACAGGGAAAGATAGAAGAAAGAATTTAGTAGCAAGGCTAACTAACAACTAATACATGGATAAGAGATTTTTACATAACAATGAAAAATTTCCTGAAATAGAAAGAAAAAAACTCATTATCAGTATCGTATTAGGAGTTTTTTACTCGTTTATATTTTATTCATTTCTTTATCTTTCACGAGAAATACTCAGGTTCTTTTCCACTATAGATATAGAATATGATATTTATGTCTTATCCGACCAAGAGGTGAATTTTTATAACTTGTTTTTTGCTTATTTGTCTTTGATTTTTACGCAATCTTTTTGTTTTTCTTATTGGTTTGGCAAGACCCGAAGACCATTTAAAAAAGTAAATATTCAAAAATCAGCCATAGTTAATGACCAACAATTTCTCAATATCTCTTTCTTGCTTTGGTTTTCCAGATTAGCAATTGTATATGCCTTATATATTGGAATTGAATCTACAGGTTATGCTTTCAGTTTTTACCCGAAATACAGCTACCTATTCATTATCTGCCTAATAGTCTTGTTTCTACAAACATGGGTTACAATAAGGCGGCTATACAGACGAAAAGCCTTGAAATGGATGTTAATTTCTGCTTCCATTATCTCGGTTTTGGCCTTCAGCTATTCAAGAATTAATTTAATTGATTATCAGTCAATAAATGAAATGGTTCTCGAGAGAAATATTGCGTATAAATATAAAATGGAATTAGTGGAAGTAAATACATGGGAAAAGTGCCCCCCTTCCCATATAAAAAATATTCACTTAGTTAATCAGCTGTCAGATAGCGGAAAATTACAACAACCCATACACTTTTTAAACGCTAATGAATTATCTTTTAATGATTTAGAGATGAATATAATACACATGAGTATAGAAGAACCTCTACATTTATACTCTTTACCATACTGTTATCGATTGTACGTTGATAAATCAATAAAGATGTCATTTGTTAATCGTCTGAAAAAAATAATGACAAATGTAGGACTTCCTTATGTACTCTGTCCCATTATTCCTAAAAATCGAGAACATGACCAACGCTATTATCCCCATAGCTATTTCGTATGGTGGTTACAAAATCAGGAACTATATAAGAATATTGATTTAAAGCAATTTGAATTATTGTCTGTTTCATACGTTAATGATAGTATTCAGATGAATAACATTGTTTATGCTACTAACGACTTCTATTCAGAAATTAAACAACAAATTGAAAAACATGACAATTATTTAGTCGCATTTTCAGTTGATGAAGATATGGCTTTTGCGGATTATATTTTTGTTTTGGACGAATTTAGAAGAGCGGTTAAAAGTATTAGAGACAAATATGCAATAAAAAATTATTCCAAAACATGCGAAATGTTAGAATCAGATGAATTTGAGATAGTTCGCAACAAAATACCATCTCGATTAATGGAAATAGATACGTGTTGGTGAGTAAAGATGTAACCATGGCTGTGTATAAAGACAACGGCTGAATTGGCTAAATAGCTGCTACTTAGAAGGTTGATTTCAGGCGGAGCGACTAATTAATATGCAAAAATAACGGACAAGGCAGACATTGGTTTTTTGATATGCAAAAAAATGTTTATCTTTGTAAGTCGAAAGACAAATTATTTGTACCACCTATATATTTAAAAACAATTAAAACATTTTGAGCAGTTATGTTACCACTCTAACTTGCCTGTTCCTCATTACCACCACTACCCTCGCTCAATCATGGAGCTACCAAGGGAGTCCTGCGTCCATGGGAATGGGAAACATTGCCACACTATCGACTGAGGTGTGGTCGGCACTGACGAATCCCGCCGGCTTGGGCTTATCGCCTGCCTTTAGTGTTGGGATTCAGCATGAACAGCGCTACCTGATGCCTGAACTAAGCATTAATGTGTTAGCGGCGAGCTTCCCCATTTTGGGCGGAGGCTTGGGCTTCTATCTGTCCAATACTGGACTCGGCGATTATGGTGAAAACCGCGTCGGAGTTGCTATGGGACGCAAACTAAGCAAGGCCGTCAGCATCGGCGGCAGTATCGATTTTCACCTCCTCCGCTCTCCTGCCGACTACCCTAACAGTTGGGCTGTGAGTGCTAATGTCGGCTTTTATGCTCAGCCTGCAGAGGCCTTGTACTTAGGCCTTTACATTCGCAACGGCAGCTTTTCGCAGTTCAACAATGAGGCGTCCGACCCCTTGCCCATAGTCATGAACTGGGGGATTGGCTATAAGGTTCTGGATAATCTTTTGCTGTGTGCAGAGGTAGAAAAGGACCTTAGAATGCCGCTGCGGGTCAAGGCAGGCGCTGAGTATTACCCAGTTAAGGCTGTTGCTTTGCGGGCGGGAACGCTCTCGGCACCCTTTGAAACGCATTTCGGCATAGGCTTTATTTACAAGCGCTACCGCATTGATTTTGCCGTGCAGGAACACCCTGTCTTAGGCTGGTCGCCGCAATGTGCATTTACTATCATTTTTTAATTATGAAAAAAATCACCGCCACTCTTTTGCTTCTGTGTCTTTGCGCATATATGCAGGCACAGGTATCCGAACTTTCGGAAACGAGCAAGCAAATTATAGAGGAAACCATTATGCAGGCAGAGGACGAAAATGAAGCTGAGGCTTTATATGAAAATTTCACCGAATACCTCAACCATCCTTTGGACATTAACAACGCCACTGCTTCGGAATTAGCGCAATTCCCCTACTTCAGCGCTTTTCAGGTACAGAGCCTGCTTGATTACCGTAAGGTTTACGGAGCGCTTTTCAGCATTCATGAATTAGCCTTTATACATGGATTCAACACACAAATGGCCGAACAGCTAAACCCTTTTCTTATCGTTTTACCCTTCGACCCTAACAAGAAAGAAAGTTTTTGGCAGCGTTTTTCCAAAGGCAAACACCAGTTAGTATTCCGCACCAAGCGTACGCTTGAACAACGAAAAGGCTATGAAGAAGTAGAGGAAGAAACGGAGGCTAACAAGCAGTATTTAGGCTTTCCGTGGAGTCTCTACCTGCGTTACCGTTATACTTATCGAAAAAATTTACAGTGGGGCATCACTGCAACCAATGGAGCGGGCGAGCCTTTTTTCAAACACATTAATCCGTATGGTTTCGATTTTTATTCGGCGCACATTATGGTGAATGATGTGTCAAAAAATGTAAGGCAGCTACTCATCGGCGATTATCAGGCCTTATTCGGGCAGGGTTTGGTGGTTTGGAGCGGAGCTGCTGCCCGAAAATCGGTGAACGTGTTAGCGGCCAAGAAACAGGAACGCGGTTTTGTCCCGCACACCGGAAGCGACGAAAACCGCTTTCTCAGAGGCATTGCAGTTGGTTTCACTTTTAACAAATTAGCTGTTTCCGCCTTTTGTTCCTATAAATTCATAGACGCCTCTACCGACAGCAGCGGCTTTAAAACATTACAAACTTCAGGCATACATAATACGGAAAAAACGGCCGCCGACAAGCATAGTTTATCCGAATTTGTATCGGGTTATAATATTTCATTTACATGGGGAAAAGTGAAAATAGGGAGCAGCGGATTATGGCATCGCTACGGTGCTGAAAATTATCGCGACATCAGGCCATACAATCGGTTTGAACTATCCAAGAATCACAATTTCAATACAGGAATTGATTTTTCTGCGCTATGGAAGCAGTGCAATTTCTTCGGCGAGTTAGGCCTTAGCGCTAATGGCGGCAAGGCAGGATTAGTAGGGCTATTGCTCGATTTGTCGTACAGTTTTCGTTTTTCCACCTTATATCGATACTATGCCAAAGATTATCAGGCCTTGTATGCCAAGGGTTTCGGCGAGAACAGCAAGACCGCCAATGAAGAAGGCTGGTATATAGGGCTACAGTGGGTGCCTCATCGTTTATTAACTATTAATGCAAGCAGCGACATCTATAGTTTCCCTTGGTTTCGTTACGGCATAAACGCCCCTTCCAACGGCTGGGATTATCGACTGCAAATCGCTTGGCAAACCACGCCCGAAACCTTGATGTCTTTTAGCTTTCAGCACAACAGCAAAGCTCTTAGCGTGGAAATAGAACAAAGCGGAATTAAGCAAGTGATAAACAATGAAACTATAGGCGTGAAATACAACATACGTTATGAACTTATCCCGCAACTGCGCATGGAAGACCGCATACAGCTTTCTTTTATCAAAGGTTCGACAGCGGAAACAGGTTTATTGTTATATCACGATATTAACTACAAGTTGCCGTTTTTCAGCTTGAGCTGCAGCGCTCGTTTAGCTGTTTTCGATACCGAAAGTTGGTCTTCGCGTCTATATGCTTACGAGAATGATGTGTTGGGCGCTTTTTCCGTTCCTGCTTATTATGCTCAGGGTTCGCGCTGGTACGCCAATTTGCACTGGGCGCCGCAGAAAAATTTGGATATTTGGCTGCGCTTGGCACAAACCCGTTACACCGATAAGGAAACTATAAGCAGCGGACTTGCAAGCATTGTCGGAAATGTGCAAACCGACTTTACGCTGCAAGTTCGGTGGAGGTTTTAGGCTTTTCAAAAAAAAATAGGCGGGAAACTCCCGCCTAAATTTTAATTGTTAGCCTGAATTTGTTAACAATTAAAAATTATTCCGTTTCAATTTGTACCTCTGTTTCGCCGTTTTTTTCCTTTGTTATGTTAATCTTTTTATTGCCTTTTGCCCGTATTGATTTCCAATCGCTAATTTCCTTGCCTTCCTTATCAATGACCCGCATATTTTTACCCTTTTCGGAGAACTTTTTCTTGATGACAATTTCGGAAGCATCGGAAGACTTGTCAGCACAAGCCATTGCAAAGCCTTTCTTTGGCTGCCTTTTAGCAAATTTCCGAAACTCGGCACGTTGCTCATCTGTCAACACTGACTTCATTTTCGTACGAAACTCGGCGTTGGTTTTCATGATTTGCCCCTGTAGCGCAGTAATCTCATCAATGGTTGTGTTGATAGCTGCCTGGTCAGGCTTTTCTTCAGCTTGCAGTTTGGCCAAATGGGTTTTCTTTTCCCGTAATAAATCGGCATTTTGGAGAACACCTTCTTTCATCTCAGTCCGTAACTGTTTTATGGAATTGCGCTGCTCGTCGGTTAATCCCGAAATATCGGAATATTGGACTTTCTCCGATTTGTGATGCACTTTTTGACCTGACTCAGTTGTTCTGATGCGTTTTACTTCTTTTTTCTTTGGAACGCTCTGAACTTCATCTGTTTGAGCAAAAAGACCTGCCGTTAATAAGATAGCGGCGGTTAAGAGGAAAATTTTTTTCATAAAATAAAATTTTAAATTCATTCTGTTTATAAGACTAATCAAAATGAAAAAGGTTTAAAATGGATAGTAATTTAAAATAATTTTGTATCTTTGAAAGTTCTATTAGTACTATATATATAAAACTATAAAATATGGCAGAAAAACTGTTTTCAGCATTTGCACCGATTTCCACCACGCAGTGGGAAGAGGTGATTACCAAAGATTTAAAAGGTGCCGATTATGAAAAGAAGCTCGTATGGAAAACCATGGAAGGCATCAATGTCCGCCCCTATTATCGAGCCGAAGACCTTAGCAAACTTACTTTGGTACATAGCCCCAAAGTTGATAATAGATGGCTTGTCCGTCAGGATTTTGACGCTCGTAACAACCTAACCGAAGCAAACAGAGAGGCTTTAGAAGTCTTAAATAAAGGCGTTGATGCCCTTGGTTTTCAGCTAAAAAAAGAAGGCATTACTACGGAAGATTTGGATATTTTATTGAAAAACATAGTGTTAACAGCGGCGGAAATAAATTTCACCAATACTTGCTGTGGTGTCAACGATTTGATAACCTTATTTTTACGCAAGGCTATCACTGGAAATACTGCTGAAATCAAAGCATCTATTGACTATGACCCCTTGGGCTACCTGACACGGCATGGCGCTTTCTGCAAGGACGAAAAATCAAGCTTTGAAGAACTGCAAACAGTGGTGCAAGCGGTGAAAGATTATGCCAATTTCCGTACTGTGGGCGTGGGTGCAGCAGTTTTCCACAACGCAGGCGCTACTATTGTTCAGGAATTAGCATTTGGCTTAGCTATGGCAAGCGAATATATGAGCCGCCTTACCGAAGCGGGTGTTTGCCCTGACTTGGCTGCACAAAAAATCAAATTTACCTTTAGCGTGGGCGCTAACTATTTTATGGAAATAGCCAAGTTCCGTGCGGCGCGCATCTTGTGGTCAACTATTGCAGGCGCTTACGGAGCTAAAGAAGAAACATCGTTGAAAATGTACATTCATGCCGTAACATCGGCTTGGAACCAAACCGTATATGACCCTTACGTGAATATGCTGCGCGGCGCTACCGAGAGCATGAGCGCTGTTTTGGCCGGCGTTGACAGTCTCGAAGTATTGCCTTTTGATAAGGCATTCCGCGCACCCTCTACCTTCTCGAATCGCATAGCACGCAATACACAGATTATTTTGAAAGAAGAGTCGGGCTTAGACCGCGTAGTTGACCCTGCCGCCGGCTCTTATTATATAGAAACCCTCACAAACGCTATAGCCGAAGCCGCTTGGAAACTCTTCAAGCAAGTGGAAGAAAAGGGCGGTTATTTGGCAGCATTCAAGGAAGGATTTATTCAGGAGCAAGTAAAAACTTCCGCCCAAAAACGGGATATGAATATTGCTACCCGCCGTGAAATTCTGTTGGGCAGCAACCAGTATCCGAACTTTACCGAGAAAATAGACAAGGACGTGAAGGCCGAAACCGTTGCACGCGGCGTTTCCTGTTGTTGCAAGGTTGAGCCAGAGATAGCCGAGCCTGTAGCGCCATATCGCGGAGCGCAGGCTTTCGAGGCGCTGCGCTATGCTACCGACAAGAGCGGCAAAGAACCGCAGGTGTTTATGCTGACCTTCGGCAATCTGGCGATGTGCCGCGCCCGCGCTCAATTTTCCGCTAATTTCTTTGCCTGCGCAGGCTTCAAGGTAGTTGACAACAACCGCTTTTCATCTGTTGAGGAAGGCGTGAAAGCCGCCTTAGCCGCCAAGGCCGACATTATCGTAGCTTGCTCGGCAGATGACGACTATGCGGAGGCAGTGCCGCAAATTGCACAGCTTGTCGGCGACAAAGCTATTGTGGTAGTAGCCGGAGAGCCTGCCTGCAAAGTCGATTTAGAAGCTAAAGGCATTAAGAATTTCATCAGCGTAAGGTCAAACGTGTTGGAGACGTTGAGGCAGTACCAAAAAGAGGTGGGTATCAAGATATAAGACTATAGAAAAAATGATTTATACTTTTAAAAAGACACTTAATTAAATTATATCAGGCTTTGATAATAAGTCTTGATACTTAATATCTTGATACCTGATACCAAAAATCTAACAATATGAGACCAACATTCTCAGACCTGAATTTCAACGCTGTACCCAAAGCAGACACCACTACACCGCAAACGTGGCAAACACCTGAGCAGATTGCCGTAAAGTCTGTGTACTCCGCCGCCGATTTAGCGGACTTGGAACACCTGAACTATGCCGCGGGGCTTCCGCCCTTTCTGCATGGGCCCTACAGCACCATGTACGTGATGAGTCCATGGACCATTCGTCAGTATGCGGGCTTTTCTACCGCCGAAGAATCCAATGCTTTCTATCGCCGCAACTTAGCTGCGGGGCAGAAAGGCCTGTCTGTTGCCTTCGACTTGGCGACCCACCGTGGTTACGACGCCGACCACCCGCGAGTAGTAGGCGACGTAGGAAAAGCCGGCGTCAGTATTTGCAGCATTGAGGACATGAAAGTGCTCTTCGACCAAATCCCTCTGAACAAAATGTCGGTGTCGATGACCATGAATGGCGCGGTGTTGCCGATATTGGCTTTTTATATCGTAGCTGGATTGGAGCAGGGCGCAACGCTTGAGGAGTTGAGCGGTACTATTCAGAATGATATTCTGAAAGAATTTATGGTGCGCAACACTTACATTTATCCACCTGAGTTTTCTATGCGTATTATCGGCGATATTTTTGCTTACACCGCCAGAAATATGCCGAAATTCAATTCTATTTCCATTTCAGGTTATCACATGCAGGAGGCAGGCGCTACCTGCGATATAGAAATGGCTTACACCTTAGCCGATGGTTGGGAATACCTCCGCACAGGCATTGCCGCAGGCATGGATATTGACGCTTTTGCTCCACGCCTTTCTTTCTTTTGGGCTATAGGCATGAACCACTTCATGGAAATCGCCAAGATGCGCGCTGCGCGTATGCTGTGGGCAAAAATAGTGAACACTTTCAACCCGAAGAATCCGAAATCTTTGTCCTTACGTACCCACTCGCAAACTTCAGGTTGGTCGCTTACAGAGCAAGACCCCTTCAATAACGTAGCGCGTACCTGCATTGAGGCTATGGCTTCGGCGCTTGGGCACACACAGTCGCTGCACACCAATGCGCTCGACGAGGCTATCGCCTTGCCTACCGATTTCTCTGCGCGCATTGCGCGGAATACGCAAATCTACCTTCAGGAAGAAACCAATATATGCAAATCGGTTGACCCCTGGGCGGGTTCTTACTATGTGGAAAAGTTGACCCACGATATTGCACAACGCGCTTGGGCGCACATTATGGAAGTGGAAAAACTCGGCGGCATGGCTAAGGCTATTGAAACAGGGTTGCCCAAACTGCGCATCGAAGAAGCTGCCGCACGCAAGCAGGCGCGCATTGATGCGCATGTTGACACCATTGTTGGTTTGAATAAATACCGCCTCGAAAAAGAAGACCCCATAGAAATTTTGGACGTTGACAACGCCAAGGTGCGCCAATCTCAAATTGAGCGCTTGACGAAGCTGCGCGCCTCACGCGACGAAGCGAAGGTACTGGCTGCTTTGGGCGCTATCACTAAAGCGGTGGAAACTAAGTCGGGCAACCTGCTGGAGCTGGCTATCGAAGCGGCTAAAGTGCGTGCTACGCTTGGTGAAATTTCCGATGCTTGCGAAAAAATTGTTGGTCGTTATAAAGCAACTATACGTATGAATACAGGTGTTTATGCCGCCGAATCGAAGAACAATGCCGAATTTGAGCAGGCGAAAAAGTTAGTAACCGAATTTGCTAAAAAAGAAGGCCGTCAACCCCGCATTATGATTGCCAAGTTAGGGCAGGACGGGCACGACCGCGGCGCCAAGGTCGTAGCTACCGGCTATGCCGACGTGGGCTTTGACGTGGACATGGGTCCCTTGTTCCAAACGCCCGCCGAAGCCGCCAAGCAGGCAGTGGAAAACGATGTGCACGTAGTAGGCGTATCTTCGTTGGCGGCGGGGCACAAAACCCTTGTTCCGCAAATAGTGGAAGAGTTGAAGAAACTCGGCCGCGAGGATATTATGATAATCGTAGGCGGCGTAATTCCCGCGCAGGACTATCAGTCCTTGTATGACGCCGGTGCTGCCGCCATTTTCGGCCCCGGCACTCCCGTTTCGCTGGCTTCTATCAAGATTATGGAATTGCTGCTGTCCAATTTTGTACCCGATAGGGTATAAAAAATCAATAAATCACAAAAATGTACCCTATCGGGTATAAGAATAGTAAAAAATCACAATTTTGTACCCGATAGGGTATAAAAAATCAATAAATCGCAAAAAATGTTCCCTATCGGGTATAAGAAGAGTGAAAAATCACAGTTTTATACCCGATAGGGTATAAAAAATCAATAAATCGCAAAAAATGTGCCCTATCGGGTATAAGAAGAGTGAAAAATCACAGTTTTATACCCGATAGGGTATAAAAAATCAATAAATTGCAAAAAATGTGCCCTATCGGGTATAAGAAGAGTGAAAAATCACAGTTTTATACCCGATAGGGTATAAAAAATCAATAAATCGCAAAAATCGTACCCTATCGGGTATAAGAAGAGTGAAAAATTAAAATTTTGTACCCGAAAGGGTATAGTTTTAAAAAAAATGCTTATTTTTGTACCCGAAAGGGTATAACATTATGGAAGCACTATCGATATTTGTAAAGACGAAACGAAAAGCAGCGCAGCTTTCACAAGTAGAATTAGCCGCTAAGGCGGGGGTAGGTTTACGTTTTGTGCGGGAACTGGAACATGGCAAATTAACCTTGCGAATGGATAAGATTAATCAAATTCTGAAATTATTTGGTTATGAAATGAGTCCTACGCTTATAGAACGAAACAACATCATGTTATGAAGAAAGCAAAAGTGTTTATGTACAATCGTTTTGTCGGCGTATTAACCCGAAACGAACATGGTTATTTTTTTGAATATGACAGCGCTTATCTACTCTTGGAAGATGCAGAAGCCGTTAGTTTAACGCTGCCTTTACGAACAGAACCCTACGTCAATAAAACCACACTCTTTCCTTTTTTCGATGGATTAATTCCGGAAGGATGGTTATTAGATATAGCCGAATTGAACTGGAAGATTAACGCCCGCGATAGAATGTCGTTGTTGTTAGCTTGCTGTAAAGACTGCATAGGCGCTGTAAGTATTGAACATTATAAAACATAACCACCATGAATCATAATTGTTTGTATTGTTACAAACCTTTAGAATCGGAGCAAATTGATTTCCATCTTTCTTGTTCAAAAAAAATATTTGAAACACCTACTCCGCCTTTGTTGCCATACAGGAAAGAGCAAATTGCGGATTTGGCTATGGAAATTATCCGCTCACGTACGGCGCTCACCGGCGTACAATCCAAATTATCGTTAGATATCCATAAGGAATCTTCGCTTGCGCCTCGATTTACGATTGTAGGTTTGTGGGGGCGTTATATCCTCAAACCGCAAGCCGAAAAATTTGCTCATCTTCCCGAAGTGGAAGACGTTACCATGCATTTAGCCGAAATAGCTAAAATTTCAATTGTCCCTCATTCTTTGATCCGTTTTGAAGATGGAAGCTTGTGTTACATTACGCGGCGCATCGACCGTGATGAAAAAGGCAATAAATTGCACATGGAAGATATGTGCCAGCTAACGGAACGACTTACGGAAGACAAATACCGCGGCTCTTACGAGCAAATAGCCAAAGCGATTTTGAAATATTCTGCAAAACCCGGCTTAGATGTAGTGAATTTTTTTGAACAATTATTATTTTGTTATTTGACAGGGAACGCAGATATGCACTTAAAGAATTTTTCTCTTATCAAATCAATCTCAGGAACCTATTGTTTGTCGCCCGGCTATGATATGTTATCAACCGCTTTAGTAATGCCTGAGGATAAGGAAGAGTTGGCGCTAACCTTAAACGCTAAAAAGAAAAGAATAAAAAAACATGATTTTGAAGCGGCAATGTCTTCTTCCGGTATGACTTCAAAGGCTATAGATAATGTTTTTAAAAAGTTCATCAAAGTAATTCCTTTCTGGCTGACATTTATAGACCAAAGTTTTCTGCCTGTGGCAATGCAACGAACTTATAAAAACATTGTTACGGAAAAAGCAAGGATCTTATAATTTCCCCTCCTTTTCGTTTTCTGTCTTGTACCTTTTACCCTTACTGCAGTACTTCCGACAAGGCTTTCATCTCTTTAAACGGCGAAGCGTTTTCGTACAAGATGCGGTACAGGGTCTCGGCAATGGGCATATCCACCTCGTGTTGGAGATTGATGTCGTGAATGCTTTTGCAGGCATAATAGCCCTCAGCAATCATGTTCATTTCCGTTTGGGCGGCAATCACCGAATAACCTTTGCCTATCATACCGCCGAAGGTGCGGTTGCGGCTGAACTGAGAGTAGCAGGTTACCAATAAATCACCCATATACGACGACTGGGTCATATTGCGGGCATCGCTGTGGTAAGTCCAGTTGAGAAAACGCTCCATTTCGCCCTGGGCATTGGTTACCAACACCGCAAGGAAGTTATCGCCATAACCTAAAGAATGGCAAATACCCATTACCACCGCATAAATATTTTTTAAAATGGCCGCATACTCTACGCCATAAATATCAGTGCATACACGGGTTTTAATATAGCTGCAAGCAAACTGTTCCGCTAAATATTCGGCATTTTCTATTTTTTTGCATGAAAAAGTAAGGTACGAAAGGCGTTCTAATGAAACCTCCTCAGCATGGCAGGGGCCGGTGATGGTGCCTATATTGTCGTAAGGGATATTATACTTACGGTTGAAATATTCAGCTACGGTAAGATTATCGTCGGGAATCATTCCTTTGATGGCAGTAACGATAAATTTTCCTTCCAAAGACTCGGCGAGTTTGTTGAGTTCACCTTTCAAAAAGACAGCAGGAATACACATCACTAATACATCGGCATCGCGTACCACCGTATTAATATCGTCCGACATGGCAAGACGGGTAGTGTCTAACTGTGCCGACCGCAAAAAATCGGGATTTCGATTGAATATTTTTATATAATTGATCATCTTAGGATCGCGAACAAACCATTGAAGTTGGTCTTGTGTGTTGAGCAATACTTTTGTTAATGCTGTAGCCCAACTCCCATTGCCAATCATGGCAAAACGCAAGGGAGCACTATTTTCTCGACTATTTAAAAGCATAAGGCTTTAAAATTGGGTTAAACTTCAAAGATACGACTATTTTTAATTTTAACCAAAATTATTCCTATCTTTGCACAAGCTATTCTTGTTATTTTTTATTAATTATCAGTTTTTTACATCATGAAACGCTTTACTGTTTACCTGAGATTGTCCATATTGCTATTTACGGTATTCTCCTGCAATTTTTCTGCGCAACAGTATAAAATTATTGATGGTTTCGCCTTAGGAACTACCTACCATATAATTTACCGTGATGTGCAGGAGCGCGATTTTCAGCCTGCTATAGACTCCGTGCTGGCCGTTTTCTGTAAATCGTTGTCTATCTACGACTCTACTTCGATTATCGCTAAAGTCAACCGCAATGAACCGATAGAGGTCGATGACTTTTTTGAAAAGGTTTTTAATCGTTCGTATGAAATTTATGAGGCTTCGGACGGCGCTTTCGATATTTCAGCTGCTCCTTTGTTTGATGCTTGGGGCTTTGGTTTTAAGCATAAAGAAAAAATTACGCCACAAATTATTGATAGTCTTAAAAAAATTATTGGCATGGATAAGATATGGTTGGAAGGCCGCCGCGCAGTGAAAACTGACCCGCGGGTAAGCCTGAGTATGAATGCCGTAGCCAAGGGCTATGCTTCTGATGTTGTTGCTATGTGGTTAGAGGATAGAGGTATTGCGGATTATTTGGTAGAGATCGGCGGAGAAATTCGCTGTGTTGGAAAAAACAAGCAGGGAAAACCTTGGGCGGTAGCTATTGACAGGCCTGAAGACGGCAATATGATTCCGGGAGAAAATGTACAGGCAGTGGTGCAGCTTACCAATCGTTCAATGGCTACTTCGGGGAATTATCGGAAATATTATGTCGAAGACGGGCGTAAATATGCGCATACCATTAATCCGAAAACCTGCTATCCTGTAACGCACTCCTTGCTTAGCGCTACAGTGTTTGCCGCCGACTGCATGACCGCCGATGCCTACGCCACTGTGCTTATGGTTTTGGGAGTTGATGAGGCTAAACAACTGCTGAACGAACATTCCGAATTAGACGCCTATCTGATTTATGAAGAAGACGGCGCTATGAAAAGCTGGTGTACGCCTGCCGTGCAGAAGATGCTGAGGGAATAGGTGAAAATTTCGTTCTTCGCTTTACTTTAATCAACGAAAAATTTCCCTGCTCATTATTCATTGTTCATTGAACTTCAATTCTTCCTCTACCTGCCGTAGGCGTTCCAAGCAAAAGGCCAACAGTTCATTGGCGCGTTTCATTTCTACCGACAGACTGTCAATGTCGGCTGTGCCGTTTTTCAATTTATTGACAATAGCCTCCAATTCGGCTTTGGCCGACTGGTAGCTTAGGGTAGTGTTATTTTTTTTTGTTGCCATATAGCTGTGTGTTTATGCTTTTTGTACATTGTAATTTATAATATTTATTTTGCCTTTGTGCAAAGTAATTTCTAATTCTTTCTGCGGGTTAATAGCAGCAGGGTCGGTGAGTGCCTTCCCTTGCTGCCTTACTACGGCGTAACCCCGCGCCAGCACGTTGTAGGGGTTGTAGCTTTGCAGGTCGTTGGCGTAAAGTTGCAGCTTAAACTGTTCTTGCTGTATCCGTTGATGGCTTTGCATAACCAACTGTTGCTTTAATAAGGAGAGCATCTGCTTTTCTTTATTCAACACCGTAAGGGCTACGTTTTCGATAATGTTGTTAAAGGCTTCCAATTCACTTTCTTCAGAAGCCAAGCAATCAATAAGGTAGTCGGCTACGGCAGTGGGGGTCTTTAGCGATAAGTGCGCTACCATATCGACCACGCTCTCGTCTTTATTGTGGCCAATACCGGTGAGTATCGGCAAAGGAAACTGCGCAACATGCGCTGCCAAGGAATAGTCGTCGAAGCACACTAAATCAGCCGCTGCGCCGCCGCCACGAATGATGACCACTAAGTCGAAAGCCTCGCGGCAATTATTGACGGCGTCGAGCGCAGCTATGATGTCAGCAGCAGCGGCAACTCCCTGCACCGATGAGGAGAAAAGCGTTAGGGCAAAGGCATAGCCCTCATCGTTGTTGTATAATTGGTGAATGAAATCTTGATAACCCGCTGCCTGTTCCGATGAAATCACGGCAATGCGTTGCGGCAAGAGGGGAAATTCCAACTCTCGGTTCATATCAAAGACCCCTTCGCTTTGCAGTTGGGCGATGGTATTGCGGCGTTGCAGCGCCATACTTCCCACGGTATAAGACGGTTCTATGTCGGTAATATTCAGGCTTATTCCATACAACACGTGAAACTGTATGCTTGCTTTTACCAGCACCTTTAATCCTGCTGCCAGAGGGCGTCCCGTACTGCTTTCAAAGTAAGGCTTAATCAAACGGAAGGTTGAAGCCCAAATTGTGGCGGCAACCTTGGCTTTCAATTCTTCGCCGTCTTCCTCCTTTTCTATTAAGGATAAATAGCAATGCCCTGTGGTGTTGGTTTTAATTTCGTTGATTTCGGCGGTAATCCAATAACCGCCCGACAAACTGCTTTCCAAGGCTTGCTTGGCCTTGTCGAGCAATTCCGATAAATTAATGCCAGTAGTTATTTCCGCTTTTTTCATAGTACAAAGGTAGGAAAAAAGGTTCAAGCGTCATTGCGAGGTACGAAGCAATCAAGGTTCAAAATTCAAGATTTATTCGTTTTTTTAACACAATTTGTAATTAATCAATATTTTATGAATGACAAGCCAAGAAAGATTTCTATAGCAATCTTAATTTTGAAATAGAAAAAGAGCCGAGATTAAAACTAAAATACTTAAACTCCGCAGAACTTTGTTTATGAACCAAAATTATACTAACTTTGCTCCTAAATTAACCAAAACACTTTAAGGCTATCGGTATGAAAAAATATCAAAGATAGCGCTTTCCAAAAATTTCAACCTGAAATTTGACCTATAAGCCAAGAAATGATAGAAAATTATTATAGTCGATTTATAGACAGCGAATTATCGTTTTGGATTAATCATTACTCATCATTTCCTCATAGGAACCGTAATCGCTTAAATCGCCTGTTACCGTTTCGTTTTCGCGGTAGCCGACATCGGTAGTGAAGGTTCTGCCGTCAATGGTGATAGCTGCCTGCCGCTCAATACGGTCGAACAGGCCGTTCTCGCGGTTGAGCGGAATGGCGTAGTAAGGTTCAATGGGCTCTGAGCTGTAAGCGTTGGCGGCTATGGACTGCAACATTGTAAGAAGAATGCCGAAATGAAAATGCCGCACGCGGCAACCTTCCTCGTCATTGGGATAGCCGCCTGCTTCTACCAGCACGGTGGCTACTTGCTGCGCTTGAAACCATTCGCCGAAGGCGCGCGGCTCGTAGTCGTCGTTCCAGCGGGCTGCCCGATGCGGTAAAACTTGCTGCAGCGCCTTGTGTGCGCACACAATTAGCTTTATTGCATCTTGGCGGGTAGTGGAGAGGGTGTCGTTATGGTCGGGGGGCGCGGCCAAAAAAGAAAAAGTAGCAGGGTTCTTCGAGTTCCCCGCTGAGTAATATTTATTTTGGTCGTGCAGGTTAAGAGCAAAATGAGGTTGAAAATTGCGGTGAAGCTGTTGTAAAATTTGGGCTTCCGGGGTAGTCCTTTTTCGGGCGTCTCGGTTGATGTCTATATTTTGGGCGTTTTCGCGCTGCCACCGCTCAGCCCCGTCGGGGTTAAGCATAGGAACAAAGAGCATCGAAAGGTTTCCCAGCATAGCTGAGCGAGCGCTGTTAAATTCATCATCGGCTGCCAAAAAGTGGAACAGGTCAAAGAGGGAACGGGTAGCGGTGCTTTCATCGCCGTGCATTTGCGACCATGCCAATACGCGCTTTGCTCCCTGTCCGACTCGAACACCGTAAATATCGCGATTTTCAAACGATTTTCCGATTTTTTCTACAACAAAAAGCGGCGGCAAATTTTCCAGCAAGGGAAGGATATGTGATTGCTTAACTTTCTTAAAATCCAATTCGGACGCCTTGTAGCGACTATAGTTATCTAAGAAAATTTTCATGTTATTTTTATTTTGCCAACCATAATTCCGGATTCAGTTTCTGCGTTCCTTTCCATAGTTCGAAATGCAGCACGGTGCCTCCTTCATTGGTAGTAAGAATGCTGCCTATTTCCTGTCCTGCGTTAATCTTGTCGCCTACTTTCACCTGCACGGCGCCTAATTTACAGTAAAGGCTGAAGAAGTTGCCGTGTTGTACCAGCACACAGTTATTCATGACGGGGACGGTAAAAGTTTTGATAACGTTGCCATTGAATATGGACAAGGCCTTGCTGCCGCTTTCGGTAGAAATATCAATACCGTGGTTGTTTATTTTTATGCCCTTGTAAACAGGGTGAGCATGTTCTCCGAATTTATCGATTACCACTCCTTTGCGCACAGGCCAGGGGAGGTTGTTGCGGTTGTTCTCGAAGTTAGCCGTCAACGCGCGGTCAACCGGAAGATTGGCGCTTTCTCTTTTTTGCTGCTTCTTGGCTTCTTCTGCTATAATACGTTCAATAGACGTATTAATTCTATTAATTTCTTTACGTTGCGCCTCTGCTTCTTTTTTTAGCTGTTGCTCTTTCCCCGACAAGCTTTTGATGAGCGTTTCCACCGATTGTTCTTCTTTTTGCAGTTTATTGACCTCGTTTTGTTTTTCTCCAAGAAAATTGTTCAACTCCTGCCTTTTTTGGGTTAGCGAAGAAATTTCCGTATTAATTTTCAAAGAAGTTGTTTTAATATTCGCCACTACCTCGTTAATATGTTCGCTTAACCGTTTGAAGTATTGCCAGCGGCGGTAAGCCATGCCGAAGTCGTCGCTCGAGAGTATAAACATCAACCATGAACGGCTATCGCGGTATTTGTAGGCCTGATACAATAAATTCTTAAATGATTCTTTCAGCCCGTCTAAATGTGTTTGCAACTCGCTAACATGATTGTTCTTACTTTTCAACTCTTGCTCAACAACACGTATTTGTAAATCAATGCTAGCAATTAATTCCTTACGCTGCACAAGTTTTTGTCGGGTAAGATTAAGCTGCGCCAGTTCGCTCTTTTGTTTTTGGGTATTGGCTTTGAGTAACTTATCAATATAAGCGATTTCAGTTTCTGCTTTTTTTCTACGTTTATTCAAATCTGCAATCGACTGCGCTTGCAGAAAGGTGCAGGAAATAACACAAAACAAAATGATATGAAAGGTCTGTCTCATTTACGATATTTCTTTCTTACTTCGGGGTCAGGCTCTTTCCGATACGACATTTCCCAATAAACAATGGCAGCCTCCTTTTCGCCTAAGGCGTCCAGCACATCGCCATAGTGGTCAAGAATTACGGCCTCTTCGTTTCCTCCGTAAATCAACGCATGTTTGAAAATGGCTTTGGCTTCAAAATATTTCCCCATCTTATATAAAATCCAACCGAAGGTATCTAAATAGGTGGCGTTGTTAGGCTCTGCCGTAATGGCTTTCTGACTCATTCGGTAGGCCTTGTCCAACTGCTGGTCTGTAAGGCTTAAAAAATAGGCATAATTATTGAGTACTACAACATTTGAACTATCTACAGCTAATACTTTTTCATAATAATTAAAGGCTTTTTTGCTGTTTCCTTCTTGCTGATACAGGTCGCCCAGCATAGCATAAGTTTGCAGGGTTTGAACCTGATTGCCTTTACTGTGCGGAAGGCTTTCTTCAAATAATTGTATGGCTTTAGGTACCTCCTCTTGCCGCCAAAGAGCAAGCGCTTTTAAGGTCATAAAAGGCACGTTGTTTGGAAAAATTTGCAGCGCTTCTGCAGCCGAAATTTCTAAATTATTCCAGTCTTCTTGGTAATAAATAAAGCCTAACAAACTTTCCCAAACCTGAGCGTTTTTTGGAAAAAGCAACACGGAATTCCTGAAAACGGCCATAGCGGAATCGCTTCGGCCGGTTTGAACAAGGTAGCCGCCATAGAGGGGCTCTACTAAACTGTCGGGCGTCGGCCGCAATAAAGTAAAGGTGGTGTCTAATTGTTCTTTAAAAAGTTGCGGAAATCGCGGCATACGCATCAAAGCCGACAGGTAATCGAGCTTCATTTCCATGGGAATATCAGTGTTTTCACAGATAGGGTACCATCTATCAAAAAAAGCATCGAAATGCTGTTTTTGACGGTAGTAATCCATTTCGCCAAACAGGGCTGGCGGGTAATCGGGAGCCATAGCTAAGGATTGTTGAAAAGCGTCTAAACTTAACGAATCTTCCTGCAGAGAGGAATAGATTTCGCCCAAAAAAGCATAAATACGGGGATTAGGATTTAAAATGCTTAATTTGTTTAACACTGCTAAGCCTTCGTCCACCTTGCCGCTATTCATGTAAGTTTCGTATTGCATGAATAAAAATTGCGGATTGTTAGCCATCTCAGGTTCAAGGTAATTGAGTTGCTCTTCCGCTTTCTGAAAATCTCCGGCTATAATACAGATACCGCATAGTTGCATACGATACCACATATTGGTGGAATCAAGCTGCACCGCGGCTGAACTCAGGTGCAAAGCCTGAGGAATGAGGCCCCGTTCTAAGTATATTTCGGCTAACTTGTAGTAACAGGCATCACAACTTGGGTCGGCTTTCAGGGCATTAAAAAGTAAGGTATTGGCATTATTTTTATCGCCAAGTATATCGTATTTTAAACCTTCCGTTAAGTAAAAATCTTTAACTAATTCCTTATTTTTCATCAATTTATCCAAAAAACTACCAGTGGTTTTAGGAGAGCAGGCAAGGGCCAGTAGCAGTATAGACGACCAAAGGACGATTTTTTTCGCAGTGATATATTTCATAAATAATTGTCTCACTTATTTGAATTTACTTGCAAAGGTACAAAAAAATTAAGAAATATTATGAAAGTTTATTTAATTATTATTATCTTTGCCTTTGCCCTTGGATTAGGAATAAAGAACCAACCTTAACCATTATATTTTATTTCAACGCCGGAATGACAAGTTTGTTCCGGTTTTTTTCGTCGCTTTTCAGTCTTGTTTGTTAAAAAACACCACTTGATACCTGAATCTCTATTCCTTAACTCATAACTCACAGTAGCCTTGCCAAAAATTGTCCGGTAAAACTGTTTTTATTTTTTACAATCTCTTCGGGAGTACCTGTGGCCACTATTTTGCCGCCTTCCGCGCCGCCTTCCGGCCCTAAGTCAATAACGTAATCGGCTGTTTTGATAACGTCCATATTATGCTCAATAACCAGCACCGTGTTGCCGCGTTCTACCAATTTGTTCAGGACTTCGAGCAGAATGCGCACATCTTCAAAATGCAGCCCTGTAGTAGGCTCGTCTAAGATGTAAAAAGTGTTGCCTGTATCGCGCTTGGCCAATTCGGCCGACAATTTTACGCGCTGGCTCTCGCCGCCGCTGAGGGTGGTGGAGGGTTGACCTATCTTTACATAGCCGAGGCCCACGTCCTGAAGGGTTTTGAGTTTTTGCCGAATGTGCGGTACATGTTCAAAAAATTCGCAGGCTTGGTCAATGGTCAATTCTAATATGTCATTAATGTTTTTCCCCTTGTACTTTACTTCCAAAGTCTCTCGGTTGTAGCGTTTGCCGTTGCAGGCTTTGCAGGTAGCATACACATCGGGAAGGAAGTTCATTTCTATGGTTTGTACGCCTGCGCCGCGGCAATCTTCGCAGCGTCCGCCGCGAACATTGAATGAAAAGCGGCCTGCCTTATAGCCGCGAATCTTGGCGTCGGGCGTTTCTTCAAACAACTTGCGAATGTCGGCAAAGAGATTAGTGTAGGTAGCCGGATTACTGCGCGGCGTGCGCCCCAGCGGCGATTGGTCAACCTCTACCACCTTGTCTATTTTTTCAACGCCGCTTACCGATGCGTAAGGCAGCGGACTTTGGTAGGAGCGGTAGAGCGCCTGGCTGAGGATAGGCTGCAAGGTCTCGTTGACGAGGGTCGATTTGCCGCTGCCGCTTACTCCCGTTACACAAATGAAAGTCCCTAAGGGGAAGCGGACATCTACTTTTTTGAGATTATTGCCGCTTGCCCCTTCAATAATAATTTCTTCGCCCTTTCCTTTCCTGCGTTGTTTGGGAACAGCGATTTTTTTCTTTCCCGACAGGTAGTCTAAGGTGAGGGAAGGCTGTTGATTTGATGAAGATTGTTTTTCCCTATTTTCACCCATCTTCATCACCCATCTTCCATCTTCTTCCACCTTTTCCCATTTTCCGGAAAATACTACTTCGCCGCCTTTGAGTCCCGCTCCCGGCCCCATATCTATGACATGGTCGGCATGGCGAATCATATCCTCGTCGTGTTCCACTACAATCACCGAATTGCCCTCGTCGCGCAGGCGCTGAAGCGCATTAATGAGTTTTCGGTTGTCGCGTTGGTGCAGGCCTATGCTTGGCTCGTCGAGAATGTACAATACATTGACTAATTTCGAGCCTATTTGCGTAGCGAGGCGTATGCGCTGGCTTTCGCCTCCGCTGAGGCTGCGGGTGCTGCGGCTGAGTGCCAAATACGATAAGCCTACGTCTAAAAGAAAACCCAAACGGTCGCGGATTTCTTTCAGCAAGTCTTTGGCTATGGCTTGCTGTTTCTTATTGAGCCGCGCTTCGAGTCCGTTGAACCATTGGTACAACGATTGCAAATCCATAGCGTTAAGATCGGCTATATTTTTTCCGTCAATCTTGAACCACAGCGCATCTTCTTTCAATCGTGCGCCGCGGCATTGTGGGCAAACGGCGTAGCTGATAAATCGTTCGGTATTAAGCCTTGCGCCCTCCTTATCTTCTTCGGCATTTTCCAGAATACTCACTACGCCGCCGAAGGTAGTCATGTAAGTGGTTATTCCGCCTGCCGCTTTCACGCGGAATAGCTCTTCAGAACCGTAGAGGATAATATGGAGCGCCGTTTCAGGTATATTGGCAATGGGGTCGTCTAATGAAAAATCGTATTTTTGGGCAATAGCCTCCAACACACGAAAGGGCTGGGTATCGCGGTATTTACCTATGGCGGCTATACCTCCTTTTTTGATGCTTATCTTATTGTCGGGAATAATTTTTTTGATGTCAATCTTGGTGATAGCGCCCAGACCGCTGCAATGAGGGCAAGCGCCCTGCGGCGAATTAAAAGAGAAGAAGTGAGGCGCAGGTTCAGGGTAAGAAATACCGGTGGAAGGGCACATTAACTGTCGGCTGTAGTAGCGCAACTGTTGTGTATCCATTTCTACTATAGCCATGACGCCCTTGCCCTGCTGCATGGCGGTGCGCACTGATTCGCGCAGCCGTTGCTCGTCGCTGTTGGAGGGTATCAGTTTGTCGATAACCACTTCCACAAAATGGGTTTTATAACGGTCGAGCTTATGTTGGGCTTTAATTTCTACGATTTCGCCATTGATGCGGGCAGTGAGAAATCCGCGCTTGCGCAGTTGCTCAAACAGCTCTTTGTAATGCCCTTTGCGTCCCGATACCACAGGCGCCAGCAGCGCGCATTTCTTCCCTGCAAATTGTTGAATGATTAACTGTACGATTTGCTCATCGGTGTAGCGCACCATTTGTTCGCCTGTAGCCGAGGAGTAGGCAATGGCAGCGCGGGCATAGAGCAGGCGCAGGAAGTCGTACACCTCGGTAATGGTGCCTACCGTAGAGCGGGGATTTTTATTCGTGGTTTTCTGCTCAATGGCTATCACAGGGCTGAGGCCGGTAATTTGCTCCACATCGGGGCGTTCCATGCTGCCCATGAATTGCCGTGCGTAGGCCGACAAGGTTTCCAAATACCTGCGCTGCCCTTCGGCATAAATAGTGTCGAAAGCCAAAGAAGATTTGCCGCTGCCGCTGAGGCCGGTAATTACCGTCAGGGCATAACGCGGAATTTCGACATCAATGTTTTTAAGATTGTGTACCCGTGCACCTAAGACCCTTAAATTTTGCGCTTCGGAAGTCGGCGAAGCAGGGTTAGTCGTCTGATTTTTTTTGGCAAGCTTCGTTTTTTTCATTATAAATCGGCAGCTTTGGTGCGGAATTCGGGTGTGGGAACTTTTACCACGTAGGTTTTCTTTGCCTTATTGACTAAACTTGCATCGCGCAGCCAAGGGTTGAGATATTTTAAAATTTTGTAGTTAGTGCCATATTTTTCAGCAAAATCAGCCCAGGATTCAACCGCATCGCTAAGGCTAACTTCCGTCCACGACAAGGGAGGAAACAATTCGTCTTTCCGAATGAAAAAACCGTAAGTTTCGAGATTTGTCATTACGGTTTTAAAAGCTAAAATTCGGTAAATATACCTCATGGTTTCTTCGGGTAGTATCAAATTGTAATACGAAGTTTGTTTTTGACGGCCGATTTGCCTGTCGGCATTGGCATTACCCATATTGTAAGCGGCGGCGGCCATTGTCCATGAGCCGTATTTTTCGTAAGATTTTTTGAGATAAGCGCAAGCGGCTACAGTAGCTTTTTCAATGTGGTAGCGCTCGTCAACCTCGCTATTGATTTCCAAGCCGTATTCCTTGCCTGTTTTTTCGAGAAATTGCCAGAAACCCACTGCCTTAGCAGGGGATACAACCTGCTGCAGACCGCTTTCCGCCACACAAAGATATTTGAAATCGTCAGGCACCCCTTCGCGTTGAAGGATTGGTTCAATAATAGGGAAAAATCGATTGGCTAATTTAGTGATATACATTGTGCTGGCATGCCAGTAACAGAGTATCGTCAATTCGCGGATAAAAGACTCTGCCACATCAAAATATTCCATAGGCACAGTTTCTCCTGCGAAATCTAATTTATCGGGAAGATTTGGCGTGCGAACATCTTGCCGTAAGCCTGATGATTCCATTGCGCGGAAAGTTGCGTTCGGCGTTTGAGCGCAGCCGATAAACGGTAAAAACATAGAAAACAAGCAGATAAGTGAGAGTTTCATTCAATAGGTACTTTATATAAAAAAGTATAAAGGTAGTGATTTTTTTGATTTGATGAAAATTGTTTTTTTCTATTTTTTCATTTTTACCTATTTTCAATTTATTAATCATTAAACCTTTTCGTTTAAAAATTGTCTAATAAAAAAAGAGCCCTGTTCGGGATTGGAATTATTATGGTTATACGGAAAAATGAAGAAAAATACTAACTTTGTTCTTTGTATTCATCGCAATAAATGTATAAGTGGTTGAAATATATTGTGTTATTCTTGATTGTGCTGTTTGCGGTCGGTCCGCTCCAAGCTCAACAAGGGCATGTTTTAGGCTACAAACTCGAACAGGGCGACACGGTCTATCAGATAACACTTAAACCTGTCTATGTTTTTCCGCAACCGGTATATAAAAATGAAAAGGCAAAGCGCGAGTATCAACGCTTAGTGCATAATTTCAGAAAGGTGTATCCTTATGCCCTTTTGGCCAAGCAGCGCTTAGACCGGATTGATGCAGAGGTTGTGGCTATTTCTTCAAAAAAAGAACGGGAGGAATTTATAAAACGTAAGGAAAAAGAACTGTTCAAAGAATTTGAAAAACCTTTAAAAAAATTAACCTTCTCGCAGGGGAAACTGCTGATGCGTTTGATTGACCGCGAGGTAGGGCAAACTTCCTATTACATTATCAAAGATATAAAAGGTGGATTTACAGCCTTTTTTTGGCAGGGTATTGCCCAACTGTTCGGCGCCAATCTTAAGAAACCTTATGATAAATACGGAGAAGATAAGCCGGTAGAAGCAATGGTGAAAATGTACCACGAAGGTTCTTTTGAACATTATTATTATCGGGTGATGGGGTATTACTAATGTAAGTTATGGCTGAAGATACAAAATATAAGCTCCTGCGGCAGCGCTTGGTAGAACAATTGCGCCAAAAATATCCTTTCGACGAGCGGGTTTTGGCTGCTATAGCTAAAATCCCGCGCCAAATTTTTGTCGCTACCGGATTAGAGCGTTTGGCCTACGAAGACCGTCCCTTACCCATAGCTGCACAACAAACTATATCACAGCCATATACGGTGGCTATGCAAAGTCATTTACTGGAGGTGAAAAAATGGGACAAGGTACTGGAAATCGGCACGGGCTGCGGGTATCAGGCTGCGGTATTGGTGGAACTGGGTGCTAAGGTATATTCCATTGAACGGCAAAAGGAACTTTATGAACAGGCGCGAAAAACTTTATGGGACTTGCATTATCAGCTAAGCCTCTTTCATGGAGATGGTTATGCGGGAAAGCTGATATTTGCTCCCTTTCAGAAAATTATTGTAACCTGCGGCGCCCCTTCAGTTCCGCAAGCATTGTTGGAACAATTGGCAGTGGGTGGTCGTATGGTAATTCCGGTAGGCAGCAACGGTCAAACTATGCAAGTGATTGACCGTCTTAGTGAAACAGAATATAGAACGACTTCGCATGGAAAATATAGTTTTGTACCCATGCTCGAAGGAACAGCAGAGAAGTAAGCTAATTTACATGTTTACGGATTTACCATTTACAGATTGAAATATTTTGCTTATATTTGCTGTATAATTTTAGGGGTGTTATGGAACAGGTAATATATCATAGCCCTATAGGGATACTTCGTATTGAAAGCTTCGACGGCCTGGCGCTCGACAGCATTGTCTTTGTTGACGATACCACCTCCGACGATAAGGAACTTACCGGCCATCTGATTTCTTCCTTATTTAGTAAAACGAAAAAGCAGTTAGACGCTTATTTTAAAGGTGCTTTGCAGCAGTTTCATTTACCCTTGCACATGGATACCGGTCCCTTTACCCTGAGTGTTTGGCGCGCACTGCAGGCTATTCCTTACGGGGCAACCATTTCCTACGGCGAATTAGCCGAGCGTGTAAATGAGCCCAAGGCAGCGCGGGCTGTGGGTCATGCCAACAGTTGTAATCCTTTTGCCATTGTAGTCCCTTGCCACCGCGTTGTGGGCGCCCGGGAACAATTAGTGGGTTACCGCTGGGGATTGGAACGTAAACGATGGCTGCTGGAGCACGAAAAACGCTATTCCGGCCAAACGGTGGAGCTCTCGCTGTTTTAAATTAGATTATTATTGTTTGTTTTGGGGGCATTATTCGGGAGTATCATATTTTTTTCCTATCTTTGCAACTTCTTTGAAATAGAAGAAACGATTGGTATAATTTTTATAAAGACAAACACACTGAAAAATAGTCCCTTACATATTTGTTTTCTACTTGCCTGCTTATTGTTTTCCGGCGAATCGCTTGTCTTTGCCGGAAACAAGGCCAATTTTTCGGAGAAGGCATGGGTCGATGCGCAGATGCAAAAACTGAGCCTTCGCCAACGAATAGCTCAGCTCTTTATGGTGGCAGTGAATACCGATACGGAAAATGCCTATTATCGGCGCGTAGTGGAAGTAGTGAGCAAAGAGCAGGTAGGGGGAGTAATCGCCATGCGGGGCAATGCCGCAACCTGGGTGCGTATGCTTAACAACTTGCAGGCCTTGTCGGCCATTCCTTTGCTCACGGCTATTGACGGCGAAAACGGCGTAGCCATGAGGCTTGAGGGAGCTGCGCCTTTTCCGCGGCAGATGCAGTTGGGCGCCCTTCCCGACGATGAATATATTTATGAAATGGGAAAGGCTGTAGCGGCACAATGCCGCCGCTTGGGTATTTATATGAACTTTGCACCGGTGGCCGATGTCAATAATAATCCTGATAATCCGGTAATTAATAGCCGTTCCTTCGGCGAAGATAAACATAAGGTAACACGAAAGAGCATTGCCTACATGCACGGACTGCAGGCGGGCGGCGTGCTCACCTGCGCCAAACACTTCCCCGGACACGGCGATACCGATAAGGACTCGCACGACGAATTACCCGCTATTTACCATGACAGACTGCGTATTGACACCTTGGAATTATATCCCTTCAAAAGTTTGATGGCAGCAGGTATTGATGCAATAATGACAGGGCACCTGCATGTGTCGGCTATAGACTCCTCTGAACGTCCGGCCAGCCTCTCAGGCATAGTAACACAGCAATTGCTGCGCAATGAAATGGGTTTTTCCGGGCTGGTAGTTACCGATGCTTTGAATATGAAAGGAGTGCTTTTGGGAACACAGCAGGATAGTATTTGCCTCTTGGCTTTACAGGCCGGAAACGATATTTTACTCATGCCCGATGAGGTAAGTAAATCGATTGACTTGATTGTAGATGCAGTAAAAAAAGGCGAACTGTCCGAGGCGGTAATTAATGCCAAGTGTCGGAAAATATTAGAGGCAAAAGCCAAATACATGCCTATTCCCTTTGTCCCAATAAAGAGTGATAATCTGTTGGACGACTTAAATCCGGAAACTGATGAGGCGCTGCGCTTGCGCATAGCCGATGCTTCCATAACCGTGCTTTCCAATAAGAACAGCTTCTTGCCCCTGCAAAGGCTTGATACCTTGTCTATCGCTTATATAGA
The DNA here is from genome assembly GCA_009777095.1 of Bacteroidales bacterium. Lineage (GTDB taxonomy): Bacteria > Bacteroidota > Bacteroidia > Bacteroidales > UBA932 > UBA932. The sequence goes on from WRMN01000001.1 coordinate 164,640, forward strand.
AGTGGGGAAAGGGCAGGGAAAGATTTTTAAACAATACCTTGATTATTATGCCCCTGTGGCCTGCTTTTCCATTGACCTCATACCTTCAGTTCGAGACTTGGATAGCCTGCATAAACAGTTGAAATCTTACAATTTGGTGATAATCGGTTTTCACGGGCCTTATTTACAGGCGCAGTACCGCGTAATAGATGATGCCTTTGTCTTCTTTTTGGAACGGCTGGCTGCGGAAAAAAATGTGGTGATGGATTTGTTCCGCCAGCCTTATGTTTTGACAAATTTCAAACAGTTGAATCGTTTTGCTTCCATAATTGTTTCCTATCAAAATCTTCCTTCTGCTCAAGAACGGTCGGCTCAACTGATTTTCGGCGCCATAAAGCCCATGGGTAAGCTGCCGGTCTCGGTGCCTTCTGCTTTTCCTGCCGGAACAGGCCTTTCGTGGAATGCACCCACACGGCTGAAATATGTACTCCCCGAAGAAATAGGTATCCAACGGCGACAATTAATGGCGGTCGATTCAATCATGCAGGAAGCTATGGATAAACAAGCTACGCCCGGCGGACAAATCATCGCAATATATAAAGGGCAGGTGTTTTACCATAAAACTTTTGGCCGCCACACTTATGAAACAAATTCGCCGACCGTGCAATGGAACGATGTCTATGATTTGGCTTCCCTGACTAAGGTAACGGCTACCTTACCTGCTGTGATGCACTTGGTAAATACGCGAAAACTGAATATCGACAACCCTATAGGCGATTATTGGCCGACAGTGCGTAAATATAAAGACAAGCAGTCATTGAAATTGATAGATATCTTAACCCATCAATCGGGATTGCCTGCCTTTAAGCCCTTCCATACTTCCTTTGCAGCCAACGGCAAACTTGATGCTAATAAGTTCCGATTTGTATCGGCTGCTCGTTATAATATTCCGATTGCGGCAGGTATTTATACCTCGAAAGAAATACCTGATTACATTTACAAAGAAATCAACAGCGCACCCCTGATGAGCAAGGTTTACCGCTATAGCGACTGGGGTTTTATGTATCTGCAGCAAGTGTTGGAGACCCAAATGCGCCAAGGTATCGACAAGATAGTTGATAATTTATTTTATGCACCGCTGGGCATGAATTATACCGGCTACAGGCCCTTGGAACGTTTCGACAAGGCGCAAATTGTACCTACCGAAAACGATACTTACTTCCGTATGCAGTTGTTACAAGGCTATGTGCATGACCAAACGGCCGCCCTGCTCGGCGGAACGGCCGGACATGCAGGGCTTTTCGGCAATGCTAACGATATGGCTAAAATCTTGCAGATGTATTTAAATAAAGGCAGCTACGGCGGAACAACTTACTTCCAAAGTGCGGTGATTGAGCGCTTTACTTCCTGTCCCTTCTGCAGCAACGGCAACAGGAGAGGCTTAGGTTTTGATAAGCCCGAAATAAATCCTGCGAAAAATAGTCCTGTGGGACGCGAAGCCTCTGCCGAAAGCTACGGTCATTCGGGCTATACCGGAACTTTCTTATGGGTTGACCCTCAACGTAATTTAATATATGTCTTCTTGTCTAACCGCGTTCACCCCAATGACGGCAAGCTATTGCTCAGTTTGAATACTCGCCCCCGTATCCTTTCGATTTTCAATAAGATAATTGATGGGTTATAATTTTTTGCATATTTCAAAAATTTTCACTATCATTGTAGTTTGTTTTTGCCTGAATATATGTATGAACTGAAAACTACAAGGCGGTTAAAATCAATGTTTTACAAAATATTGAACGGAGGATTTATAGCTTTAAGCCTGCTGTGCGCGCACACAGCACAGGCGCAGGTCTGCGCAACGGTAGGCAACATTATTAAGAGTGTGAGCTTATCGAAAAACGGAGCTGTTTACGACAACTTAATTACTTGGGATATACCTGCCACCCTGCCGCCCAATGCCAACGGCTATATTATATATGAGTATAAAGGAGGAGCCGAATGTACGGTAATCATTACCACTATAAATAACCTTTCTGCAACTTCTTACGCCGATGCCGGCGCAGGCCTCACCACTAAAAGCTATGCAATGGCTATAAATACCACCACAGAGCCTGAGCCTATAACACAGCAACATGCAAAGGCGGTAATTACGGCTGTTGATTTTGACCCTTGCACCTACGAGGCGGAAATTCATTGGACACCTTATACAGGGTGGGAGGAGGAAGATACGGAGTACGCTGTACTTTGGGGTGGTTGGGAGTCAAGCGCTACTTTGGTTGAACAGCTTTCGGCTGCTTCTTACGTCTGGCAGAATCCTCCTACGCGGCAAAATGATACAATATGGTTAGTAGCCCGAAACAAAAACGATATTACGGCTGTCAGCATAGCGGCTCCTTATCCCTTTTATTTTGACGCCCCGCACCTTCCTGTATATATCTGTTTATCGGAATTACAGGATAACGGCGGTAATCATACCCTGACTTTTGAAATAGACCCTAATACGCAACTAACCGATTTTGAAGTGCAACGCGCAACGGATAGTGGGGAGTTTTCATCTATCTTTAGTTTTAATGATAAAAATTTATCAAATTACACAGACGCCGCAGGCCTTGGCCTGTTTCGTTATCGTATAGTTGCAAAAAATGCCTGCGGAAATGTGGTGTGTACAAGTAATGAGATAGTGAACATTCAACTGCAAATACTGCTTGGCGAAAATAACTGGCAGCTGCAATGGTTGCACGCTAATCCTAACCTCATAGAAGTTTACACCCTCGACAGGATACAACCTAATTCGGAAAATTTATTGACATATAGTCCTGCTACCACTTACATTGACCCTATTCCGACTATGTTAGATGCCTCTTTGCAGTTTTGTTATACGATTACAGGAATAAGCGTTAATATTACAGCAGTAGGACTGCCGTGTACAAGCATAGTAAGTTCTTCCGAAAATTGCGTGTATTATCGGCCTACGGTAACCATGCCCGATGCGGTTGATCCCTTGAGCAGGGTGGTAAATCCGCAGACAGGGCGGGCGCGCAATCAATTCGGCCCGATAATTAATGCCGACCCGCGAAGCTACAGCTACCGACTGACCATCTTAAACCGTAATGGCGCAGTAGTAGCCGATATAGTTAAAAATATAGACGATAATCCCTTGGACAAATCATGGGACGGCCATTTGAAAAACGGCAATCAAGGCCCCGAAGAAGTATATACCTACCATTTATCGGTGGACTTTGAAGGTGGAAACCAGCAAATAATGACAGGCACAGTGGTCGTTGTGTATTCGGAGTGAGATTATGGACGAAGAAAATAAAAATAAAGAAATGATTGAGGCGGCCTTTGCCGAATTAGCGCAGCTTGTTTACGACCGTTGCAGCAAGGAAGAAAGACTGTCGATTCGCAAGGCTTTTAATCTGGCTAATGATGCGCACAAAGAGGCGACCCGCCTCTCGGGCGAACCTTATATTATACACCCTGTAGAAGTGGCTAAGATTGTGGTAAGCAAGATAGGCCTTTCCTATAAATCTACTGTGGCTGCCTTATTGCACGACGTAGTAGAAGATTCCCACTATACCGTAGATGATATTCGGCAACGTTTCGGCGATAAAATTGCATCAATCGTTGACGGACTGACGAAAATTGAAGGCGTATTTGAAGGTGACACTTCCTTGCAGGCCGAAAATTTTAAACGGATTTTGCAGACACTGACCGACGACCTGCGGGTAATCCTGATTAAAATGGCCGACCGCTTGCATAATATGCGCACCTTGGGCGCCATGCCCGAAAATAAACGGGCGAAAATAGTGGGCGAAACCATGTATTTCTTCGTTCCCTTAGCGCACCGCTTAGGCCTCTATGAAATAAAAACGGAATTGGAAAATCTTTGCCTGAAGCATTCTTTACCGGAGGAATACAATACTATTCAACGTAAATTAGAAGAAGGCGAGGAAGCGCGGCAGGAATTTATTCAACGTTTTATCCGACCGGTGAAAGAAAAATTATTGTCGGAAGGCTTGCAGGTAAAGGTGAAAGGATATACGCGCTCCGTTTACTCGGTCTGGCATAAGATGAATAGCAGGAACATTCCCTTTGAGGAAGTGAGCGACCTCTTTGCCGTAAGCATTGTTTTTGAGACCTCCGCAGAAACGACTGAACGCGCCCAGTGTTGGAAAATTTATCAACTGATTACCGAGGTTTACCGCTCGCTTCCCAACCGCTTAATAGACTGGACAAATACGCCAAAAGTAAATGGTTATGAGGCTTTGCACTGCACCTTAGTCGGCCCCTTGGGCAGTTGGGTGGAAGTGCAAATCCGTTCGCGACGAATGGACGAAATTGCAAAGCATGGCGTGGTAGCGCACTGGAAATATAAAATAGGCATTGATCAGGAAAACGAGCTTGGAAAATGGCTGGAACAGGTGAAAGATATTTTTAACTACCCATCTGACGACCAAAGTACCTTAGCCTTTCTCGACCGTTTCCGATCGGGTTTATTAGCCTTTGAAGTTTATGTTTATACGCCGAAAGGAGAGTCAAAAGCCCTTCCGCAGGGGGCTACCGTACTCGACTTTGCGTATAATGTGCATACCGGCCTCGGTAATAAAGCTATTGCTGCAAAGGTTAACCATAAATTGCAAGCCTTAAACTATACCCTGAAAAGCGGCGATCAGGTAGAAATTATTACTGCTGAAACCCAACGGCCGCAAGCCGACTGGCTTGATATGGTAATAACGCCGAAGGCGAAAAGCCGTATTATGGACGCTTTGAAAGAAGAATTGGAAGGGCCTTATCAACAGGGACAGCAAATGCTGGAGTCTGCTTTAAGAAAAATAGGAATTACCTTATTTGGGCGAGTAGTCAATAAGCTGATAACCGTTTATAAAGCTACAAGCAAGCACGATTTATTTACCAAAATAGCTGCCGGCGTAATTAATTTATCCGATTTGGAAACAATATTGCGCTACAATACCCCGAACAAACGGGTACGCTACTGGGGATTGCAATTTATACCCTTTGTGGGCGGCGGCGATAAACGCAAGGAAGAACAGGAAAAAGAAAAAATTAACAAGAAAAACACCTACCTCCTGAAAGAAATGGCCGAGGGAAAAGCAAAACTTTCCTACAAAGCCGCTCCCTGCTGCAACCCTATTCCGGGCGACGATATTATTTGTTTTTTAGACGAAGTCGGCACCGGGGTAACTATCCACAAAACCAAATGCAGGGAAGCCTTACAAATCTCGGCACAGCACGGCGAACGCATTATCTCGGCCCGCTGGGCGAAACACACAGCCATGTCGTTCCTCGTGCGCTTGGAAATGCGGGGTGTTGACCGCATTGGTATCCTGAAAGATATTACCGATGTGATTACCGGAGAATTGAGCGTCAATATCCGCAGAATAAATTTGATGGCGCATGATGGTATATTTGAAGCAGAAATAGATCTTTATGTACATGATACAGAAGACCTTGAAGCCTTAATCGGCAATGTGAAGAAAATCAAAGGAGTGGTGAGTGTTAAACGGGGTGCAAAGGTCGATAATTAGCGCCAATACGCTAAATGTGAAAATTAATGCTTATATTTGCACAATATTTTAATGAATATGCAGAACGATAAAGATGTTTTATATCCTTTTACGGAATATAATACCCAACGAAAAAAATTAGTCTTGCCCGAATATGGCCGCTATATTCAGCGCATGATACAGCAGGTGTCGGAGATTGAAGATCGGGAAAAACGAAACGAACAAATTAGAGCGGTAGTAAGCGTAATGGGCGAATTAAATCCCCACCTGCGCGATGTAAATGATTTCAAACATAAACTTTGGGACCACGTACACATTATTTCCGATTTTTCTATTGATATTGACAGCCCCTATCCCATGCCGACCCGCGAATCGTTTCAGGAACGGCCTCAGACTATTCCCTATCCTTCGACGCCGGTAAAAATTATGCACTATGGGCGCGGCATTCAGAATATGGTTGAAGCCTTAGCCGAACGTCCTGATAATGAGGAACGACAAACTGTTGCCATTATGATTGCCACTTACATGAAGCGCGACTACCTGATGTGGAATAAGGATATTGTTACCGATGAAATTATTCTTCGCGACCTTACTTCCTTGTCGAAAGGGCGCATTACCTTTCCACCCGACACCAAGTTAGCCGACATGCAGGTGCCCTTAATGCTGAATGGAAAGATGAACGGCAGTATGGGAATGGGTATGGGCAGGAAGAAAAAGAAGAAAAAGAAAAAGAAGAAAATTTACAAAAGTGGACAACAATAGTTTAAGGTTCAATTGAACTTTGGACTTATAAATCTTGAACTTTAAACTAATATGGCTATTTTTTGCGTAGAAGGCGGACATTCCTTGCAAGGCGATATTACTCCACAAGGCGCCAAAAATGAAGTTTTGCAGATATTATGCGCCACTTTGCTGACGCCCGAAAAGATTACAATAAACAATGTACCGGAAATTGTAGATGTGCTGCGTTTAATTGAACTCCTCCGTGATATGGGCGTGGAAGTTGAACGTTTGGGCGAAGGGCAATATAGCTTTAAAGCGGTAAACGTAAATATTGATTACCTGAAAACATCTGAATTTCGAAAAAAATCAGCTGCCTTGCGTGGTTCGGTAATGATAGTAGGCCCGCTGCTGGCGCGTTTTGGCGTGGGTTATATGCCGCGCCCGGGAGGCGACCAGATAGGCCGCCGCCGCTTAGATACCCACTTTATAGGCTTCGAAAAATTAGGCGCCAAATTCAATTACGACACCGAATCAAGTTTTTATCAGGTGGAAGCGAAACAACTGAAAGGCTGTTATATGTTGCTTGACGAGGCCTCAGTAACCGGTACCGCTAATATTGTGATGGCGGCTGTGCTTGCCTCAGGAACTACCACCATTTACAACGCTGCCTGTGAACCTTACCTTCAGCAATTGTGCAAAATGTTAGTGCGCATGGGCGCCAAGATTGAAGGTATAAGCTCCAATCTCTTAACCATTGAAGGCGTAACTTCATTGCACGGCACAGAACATACGGTGCTGCCCGATATGATAGAGGTAGGCAGTTTTATCGGTATGGCGGCCATGACCCGCAGCGCCTTGCGTATAAAAAATGTAGCCTATAAAGAATTGGGCATTATCCCCGACCAGTTCCGCCGATTGGGTATCTGCATCAATTGCGAAGACGACGATATTGTGCTGCCTGCTCAGGAACATTACGAAATAGAATCCTTTATCGACGGATCTATCATGACCATTGCTGATGCGCCCTGGCCGGGACTGACACCCGACCTGCTAAGCATATTCCTTGTAGTAGCCACGCAGGCCAAAGGAACAGCGCTGATTCATCAAAAAATGTTTGAAAGCCGACTGTTTTTTGTTGATAAACTTATTGATATGGGAGCGCAGATTATCCTCTGCGACCCGCACCGCGCCACAGTAGTTGGGCATAATCATACCATGCAGTTACGGCCTGCAGTGATGGTATCGCCCGATATCCGCGCCGGCATCGCTTTACTCATTGCGGCCATGAATGCCAAAGGAACAAGTTATATTCACAATATAGAACAAATAGACCGCGGCTATCAGCATATTGATACACGCCTGAATGCCTTAGGTGCAAAAATTAAAAGAGTAGATGGCTAAGAATAGAAAGAAAGAAAAAAAGATTCCTTTTTGGAAAGATGATCGCTGGCGTTTCCTCGTTGGCGTTCTATTGTGCATTTTTACGCTCTATACTTTGATTGCTTTGATTTCGTACATCTTTACATGGAACAAGGACCAAAGCATGCTGCAAAATCCACAAGCGGGAAGTATAATGGAAGCTGCTAATAGCGCAGGAAAACAAGGCTTTAACTGGGCGCACATACTTATAGGCCGTTATTTCGGTATAGCCGCTTTCTTTATCCCTTATATGACCCTCATGTGGGGCTTGTATTTGTTGAAAGTAAAAGCGCCCTCTATACTGAAAAATTTCATACTTTCTACTACCGGCCTGATTTTATTTTCCGTTATTCTGGGATTTGCTTTTATGCATACCCCATGGATAGGCTTGTTGGGTAACGGTTTGGGAGGAAGCAACGGACTTAATTCCGCCCGATGGTTAGAAGTGCAATTAGGTTATCCGGGTACGGCTTTACTCCTCCTATTCTTCTTATTAGTTTGGTCTGTAATGGTGAATAATCGGTTTATAAACTTCTTGGAAAATATTTTCCGACGTAAAAAACAAAATGTGGAAGAAGTAGAAACGGAACAAGAAGAAGATAAGGAAGAAAAGGTGGAAGAAAAGAAAGAAGTAAAAAATGAATATGATGTGGAATTTGATATAGAGGAAACAGAAGATGATATTATGGAAAATATCGGAGAAGAAGAAACAGATGAAAGAGCAGAAAGAAGTGAAGAAGCAGAAATAGACTTTTATCCGGAAGATAATGAGACAGAAGATGAAGATAAAATTCCGCTATCGGTATTGAACGACCAAACACTCTTTGACCCTACATTGGAGCTGTCGGTTTACAAACGCCCGCCGCTTGATTTACTGAACGACCACAAATCGGCCAATGCCAAGGTAAGCGAGATGGAATTGGAGAAAAATAAAAATAAAATTGTAAAAACACTGAACGATTATAAGATTGGCATTGATAAAATTATTGCCACTATCGGCCCCACAGTTACCTTATATGAAATAGTGCCAAAGGCAGGCGTGCGCATAGCGGCCATCAAGCGCTTGGAGGACGATATTGCCTTGAGTTTGGCCGCCCTTGGCATTCGCATCATAGCTCCTATTCCCGGAAAAGGAACGGTGGGGATTGAAGTTCCCAACGAACGCCCTGAAATTGTGTCTATGCTGTCGGTGCTAAGTTCGCGCAAATTTCAGGAAGCCAAATACGACTTGCCGGTGGTGATGGGAAAGACCATTTCCAACGAAACCTATACCTTCGATTTAGCAAAAGTGCCTCACCTCTTGGTGGCAGGAGCTACAGGACAGGGGAAATCAGTAGGCCTAAACGCTATTCTTACCTCTTTATTGTATAAAAAGCACCCCGCTGAATTGAAATTTGTGCTGATTGACCCAAAAAAAGTGGAGTTAACCCTCTATTCCAAATTGGAGCGGCATTTTTTGGCAAAATTACCCGATGCCGATGAAACCATTATTACCGATACCCAAAAGGTAGTATATACGCTGAAGTCGTTGTGTATAGAAATGGATAGCCGCTACGACTTATTGAAACTGGCGCAGGTACGAAATATTAAGGAGTACAACGAACGCTTTGCCAGCCGCCGCCTGAATCCTTTGAAAGGCCATCGTTACCTGCCTTACATAGTAGTAGTGATTGATGAGTTTGCCGACCTGTTAATGACCGCCGGTCGTGAAATAGAGGAGCCTATAGCCCGATTGGCGCAATTAGCCCGCGCTATCGGCGTCCATTTGGTAATTGCCACGCAGCGGCCTACTACCAATATTATTACCGGATTGATTAAGGCTAATTTCCCTGCCCGCATAGCCTTCCGTGTAATTTCCGGCGTTGATTCGCGTACTATTTTGGATACCACTGGAGCGAACCAATTAGTGGGAAAAGGCGATATGTTGGTATCTACCGGCAATGAAATGATTAGGGTGCAATGCGCCTTCGTGGATACGCCTGAGGTTGAAAAAATATGCGATTACATAGGAGCGCAACGCGGTTATCCACATGCCCATTATTTGCCTGAATACACGGGAGATGAAGGAGGCGCCGGCGGAGCAGTGGACACAGATTTGTCGCAACGCGATAAGTTATTTGAAGAAGCAGCTCGTTTAGTTGTGCAGTACCAACAGGGCTCTACCTCGCTTATACAAAGAAAATTAAATCTTGGCTACAATCGCGCAGGCCGCATTATGGACCAACTTGAGGCTTCAGGTATTGTAGGTCCCTTTGAGGGCAGCAAGGCGCGTCAAGTGCTTATTTCCGACTTTGTTACGCTTGATAATAAGTTAAAAGCGCTGAACGAATGAGAATTTTATGGTAAATAATTTGTTGTTTATTTGCTTTGTTCTCAGAAAATGCTTATATTTGTAGTTTGGACTGATTTATAACCAAAATCAAAATGAAACGAAAATTAATTGTAGCAATAATCGCCGGGCTATTTTCCGGAACAATGTATGCGCAAAGCGACTTTGACTTTACACAACGCTGGTTTAATGAGTCAATGTATAATCCCGCTGCAGTGGGAAACAGTTTTTCCACAGGCTTTTTCCTGCATTCCCGCGCTCAATGGGTTGGACTTGATAGGGCTCCGGTAACCGTAGGCGGCGCTTTTGAGCACTACAGTCAGGAACTACGCTCAGGATTTGGCCTTACGATGGTAGGCGATTATATAGGCGTAAAACAAAATTACCATATCCGCGCCGCCTACGCTTATATCATAGATTTAGGCTATGCCGGCATGCTTTCTATGGGCTTGTCGGGTGGAGTATTTTACAGGGGTTGGCGTATCAACCCGGTGGCTCATTTGGACGATCCCGGCGACCTTACGCCACCCATATATAACGACACAAAAGAATATACGCCCGACTTCGATTTCGGTATAGAATACAAAGGGCAGTTCAAGTTTGGACTAACGCTACGGCATATCGGCGGTAAATATCTGTCAACCGGCAATTATCCACCCGACTTCCATATATGGTCTTACCTTTCGTCCCGCTTTAACCTCAATAGTTCGGTAAGCATAGAGCCCTTAGCCTCATTTGCATGGAGAGCCAATATATCCAGAGTAGAGGGCGGATTTTTACTGTATTTCCTTAAAACCACAAACTACGCTTCTTATAACGACCGTTTATGGGTAGGCGCCGTTTATCGTTCCGACCATAATGTAGCTTTAATGGCCGGCGTAAATATTACGCCGCAATTGCGCCTCGGCTATTCATTTGATTACGGTTTTGGCAACGTAGCCTCCCTTGCCAATCTTGGTACGCATGAAATCTTTTTTGCATGGCAATTTAACCGCAAGTTTTATAAGGATATTTGCTGCCCGGCCTTTCAGTAACATATCAATTTCTTTAAAATTTATAAAAATAAATAATGAGGCGAAGCTACTTATGTTTAATAACATTGCTTCTTGGGTTTCTTCCCTTCATGAGCTACACCCAAACAACTGATAGTCAAGTTATTCTTGGAGGGAACGTTGCTAATAACGAACTGCAAATTATCATACGCCCGAACGGCAGGTATATTGTAAATCGCTACATAAACCATGCCTATCAGAAACAGTTTTATGATGCGACCACTACTCCCTTGTTTTCCATTAAAATAGGCAACATGACATTTTCATCCGGAGGATTGACTCCTGCAAGTGCCGGCCCTCCTGTTTCAGGTGTTATCCTTACAGCCTTTAATTCTATTGCAGATGTAGGTACGCCTGTTACCACCGGCGTTAATCAGACGATGACCAAACGGTTTACTGGTACCTATTCAGGGAATACATTTACGGTTACGCTAAGAATAACGTACAACACCTCGTCGCCGGATTACTTAATCAAACACGCTACCATTGATGCTACAAGTATTCCCGGCGGTACGCCCATTACCCTTGCCTACGGATGGGATACTTACCTTGGAACATCTGATAGGGGCTATGCCTATATCCTGCCGGATATTTTTGGTTTAAATAATAACGCGTCTCCGACAACCCGGTATTTAACAACGGCGCAGGCACAATCATTACGCTTTGTGGGAACAAGTAATAATAGCGTTTCAGGGACATCCATGATAGGTTTTTTTCCGGTAGGTCGGGATTTTGACAAAGCTTGGGCTGCTAACCCGTATGAATCCGGATACAGCTATAATATGCCGGTTTTAGGTCCGGGAAATGGCACCGGTTCTGGTACTAATACTCAATATAAGTTTGAATTCGGCCCCTATAGCACTTCCTCAGCGCCTGACAATGGACAGGGGGTGGCTTACGATAATATTCCGGCCGGATCAATTACTGTGATTGAGACAGGATTATCATTTACTCCTGCTTTTGACGGAGAGTTAGATTATTTTTGGAATGGTGTGAAAGATCATACGGCAAATATTGGCGATAATGTTACGCTTGATTTGGACTATACGAGCTATAGCGGTGTGGCTTTAACGAATGTCGGTTTTCGTGTTGACCATGCCGGTTTAGAAATTAGTTCGGGAGGCTGTACCTCTTCCGGCTTTACGGGAGGAACTGCTGATTGTACACCCGGAAATGAGTTTTATCAACTAAGCGGGACTTCGGTTGCTGCAATGGGAACCGCTACGGTATCGGTTCCGGTCAACATTGTAAGAGCCGGCCAATGGGTGCTTGATGGCAACTCCATCAGCAATATGACGCAAACTCTTCCCTTAGGCAGTCCTGCTATGCTGACTGTGGCCACAACCCTAAGCCTGACGGACGATGAGCATAAATCTGTTTGTAGAGGCCTTTCACAGGATTTTGCAGTTAAGTTTCCGAGTACGGTTACTGCCGCTAATAGTGTAACTGTTGAAATTTTCTATGCTGGAGCTACTTCCGAATTTTCTTCCATGCCTACTTCGGTAACTATTCCGGCAGGATCGAACAGCGCAACCTTTACTGTTGTCGCTTCGCCTACCGGCGCCAATAATTCCGCCATAACCATAACATTGAGCAGCACAGATCAGACCTTTGTTACGGTAGATAACCCTTCATCGGTTACGCTTACAATTACAGTGCCAACCATAAACTCAGCGCTTACGGCAAGTATTTGCTCGGGAACAGCATTCAGTTATACTGCAACAAGCGCAGAATCAGGTGCTTCTTTCAGTTGGTCGAGAGCAGCAGTAGCAGGGATTACGCCGGTTACAAATACCGGAAGCGATGCAAGCATAAACGAAACTTTGGTCAATACCACAGAAGAACCAATAGACGTAACCTATGAATTTACACTGTTAGCCGGCTGTACCAATACACAAAACCTTGTGGTAACAGTGAATCCGCTGCCGGTAGTCAACTTGTCGGTTCCGACTGTATGTAGCGGAATGGCCGGAACTTTAACGGCTGAAGTAACAGCCGGCAGCACTACGGCTATGACCTATACCTGGTATGAAGGAGCTTCCTCTATAGCAACTACTACAGAAGACAGTTATACTTTAAGCGCTTTAACCTCTGCCGCTAATTACTCGGTAGAGGTACTCAATAGTAATGGCTGTTTGGGTTCAGCTACGCCGATGCTCTCAACTATTTACCCCTTGCCCGAATTAGTAACCTGCGCGGATACGGAGGTTTGCTATGGCGATATGACAGATATTAGCGCTACAGTTGCCAATGTTAGCAGCACTATTACCTGGTATAGCCTTAGTGATTATTCCAATACCATAAATTCAGGCGAGACTATAACCGTGTTGCCGCCCATCACTTCCCTTTATTATGTTGAAGCTATATCCGATAACCACTGTTCTGCCCGCGATTCGGTGAAAGTGTTTGTTAATCCCTTGCCTGTATTGATTATATCCAACAGCAATATTTGTGCCGGCGACAGCATTACGGTTACGGCTTCTACCATTGACAGCAGCGATGGCTTGAACTGGTACGCAGATCCCGCACATTCCATATTTATCAGACCCTCCTCTTTTACTATTATTTTAACCGCTGATACCGTCTTCTATGTTAAGGCCGAAAGCGTTCATCGTTGTGTTTCGAGCGGCAGTCTTAGTATTACTGTTACTCAGCCTCCGCGCGTAAAAGCTATGGACGACTTGCGTATCTGTTATGGCGAAGAAATTACGCTTACAACGCTTGAGGCCGATGGCGATATTTCGTGGAATACATTGGCAACGACTTTACACCTTACCGCCTCTACCTACTATCTTGTTACTGCTTCGCGGGCGCCCTGCCCCGATGTACAGGATACGGTACACATTACGGTACGCGACTCGCTGTACATCAACCCACCGACCATACCAGCATTTGAGAGTAACAAATATTATGAGCAACAACTGCAAACCAACGCTACAGTTCCTTATTATTACTCCATTGTTTCAGGAGAACTTCCTACCGGTATGAGCTTTCATGCAGATGGCTTGCTTAGCGGCACCCCGCCCTTCGACGGACAACTTCATACCTTTGTGGTACAAGTGCTTGATGAGCATGGGTGCAGTGTAGTCCAACCTTATTCCATATATGGCAACCTCTTTGTCCCCATAGTGTTTTCACCCAATAACGACGGGGTAAATGATCATTTTATGAAAGGAGAGAAGGTGATTATTTTCGACAGAACCGGCATAAAAATATTTGAAGGCAACGACGGTTGGGATGGCACTTACAAGGGCAAAGACGCGCCGGTTGATACTTATTTTTATATTCTGTTCTACCTTAATTCGGAAGGTGGCGAGTCTAAACAAACAGGCAGTATTACAATAGTAAGGTAAAAGTCTTTAAGGTTATGAATTACAATTCATCAATCATTTCTTCCGCATAAATATCTGTATCGGGCAGCCGTTGAAATCGAAGTGTTGGCGTAGTTTGTTTTCTAAGAAGCGCTTATAATCGTCTCGGATATATTGTGGCAGGTTACAGAAGAATGCAAAGGAAGGTGCAGGCGTAGGTAGCTGGGTAATGTATTTGATTCTAATGTATTTACCTTTAATGGCAGGTGGCGGGAAATTTTCTATTTCAGGCAACATAGCCTCATTTAAAGCAGAAGTAGGAATACGGCGGCTTCGATTTTCATAAACCTTAGCTGCGGCCTGCAATACATCAAGGATACGCTGTTTGCCGGTAACCGAGGTGAAAATAACCGGAACATCAACAAAGGGAGCCAACCGTTGAAGTGTGGCGGCCTTAACTTCTTTCATGGTGTTGGTTTCCTTGCTTATCAAATCCCATTTGTTGACCACAATAATGCAGCCTTTTTTATTACGGATAATCAGGTTGAAAATGCTCATATCCTGCGCTTCCACTCCATGTTCGGCATCAAGCATCAGTACGCATACATCGGCGTTTTCTATAGCGCGCACCGATCGCATGACCGAATAGAACTCCAAATCTTCTTTTACCTTGGTTTTCTTGCGCAGCCCTGCTGTGTCCACAAGTATAAACTCATAACCGTATTTATTGTAGTAAGCGCTTACCGCATCGCGGGTGGTGCCGGCCACAGGGGTTACAATTTGCCGTTCTTCGCCAAGCAGGGCATTGGTAAGCGACGATTTGCCCACATTCGGTTTACCCACAATAGCAATATGAGGAATATCTTTCTTTTCTTCTTTTACGGTATCTTCCGGTAAATGTTTCAGGATTTCGTCCATCAGGTCGCCGGTTCCGCTGCCGCTGATAGAGGCTACCGGCCATGGAACGCCCAGGCCTAAGGCATAAAACTCATGCACATCGTAAGCGCGCTCATGGTTATCAACCTTATTAACCAATAGCAGTACCGGTTTTTTGGTGCGGCGGAGCGTATCGGCTACTGCGGCGTCAAAATCGGTAATGCCGGTGGTTACATCAACCATAAATAAAATCAGGTCGGCCTCGTCAATGGCTAACAGCACTTGTTTGCGGATTTCTTCTTCAAAAACATCATCGGTATTTACTGCATAGCCGCCGGTGTCGATTACCGAAAATTCGCGCCCGTTCCAGTCGCTTTTGCCATAATGGCGGTCGCGGGTTACGCCTGCCACCTCGTCAACAATGGCTTGGCGCATGCCGACTAAGCGGTTAAACAGGGTCGATTTACCTACATTCGGCCGTCCAACAATAGCTACTATACTCATTTTCTTTCTATACTTAGAATAACAAAGGTAGCGTTTTTTTGGAAAATAACAAATTGGTATTGGAAAAGCAACCGCTCACCAAAGAGCCATAACATTTCAAGATGAATATGTGCAATTCCTGCGAGAATACAATATTAATTTTGATGAAAAACATCTTTGGACCTAATGTATGCTGCCTTTTCAAGGCGCAAAATTACTAAGGGATATTCAGTAAAATCACAAAGACACTATTGATTTTGTGTTTGTAAATTCCGATAATCGGTCGCTTTTTGACTGATTTCTTCTATACTCATGTCTTCAAACAAATTTTCCTGCCATTTAGTGTAATCAAACGGCTCTTTTTGTATTAGCATGATAAAGCGTTCCGCTTCCACTAAACCCAAGTTGTCCATTAAAACTCGTGTTCCTTCATTTCTAATAATGGTATCTGTTCTCATATTCCTAATAATTTTATAAAGTCTATAGGACTTATTGCAATAATTTTGTCAAATGCCGCTTTGAGCAATTTCTTGTCTGTGGTTAGAAAATAATCACATTTTGCTTCAATGGCACATGCCAAATGCAATGCGTCTTTCTTTTTAACGCCCTTTAGCATAATTTTCTTGCCGCAATTTATAACCGTTTCGGAAGCATCTACATCTAATATAGCCATTTTCTTCCACTTGGCAATTGCCTGTCTGCGATTATGGTATGGATTAGCGGAATTTTCGTAGTCCAAAATATACGACCAAATCAACTCAAACTTGTTTTGTAATATTGCTTGCTGTATAAACAATTTGGCTTCTGTTTCCAATTGAATAAGTAAATAGGTCTGGTCATCATAAGGACGATTAAAGCAACAATTATCCAGATATATACGATATTTTTCCATTCTTTCGATGGTAATATTTAGGTGCAAAGGTAGTAAAAAACTAATTGAATATCGCAACAACTGCAATATATTTCAAAATGAATTTGTTGGGATTTGAATTTTATTTACTGAATATCCCTATTTAGCCCGATTGTATAAAAAAAAGGCGGCTCCCGATACGGAAGCCGCCTCGAACTATTTCGAGAAAATGATTATTCCGCTGCCCAATAAACAATTGAAGAGGCCTGAATACGCATATTATTCGCTGTTTGGGAACCTGTACGATATGCCATAAAAGCGAATTGCCCGGTAACAGGAGGAGAAAATTCCATTACATACTCTGCTCCTTGTACGGGGGTTATTCCCTCGCTATGCAATTGCCAACTACCTGCTGTTGGTTTGTAAAACATTGCAAGCAATGCGTTGTCAATTGCTCCACCCGCAGGAATGGTAAATACAACTTTTTTAATATTATCAAAGGGAGTTACATTCACAAATACCGCAACCTTTTCGAGAGTATATGGGGGCGTTGTCATCAAAGGAGTCAGCACTGCATAACTTGTAGCAAGAAAGCCTAGATCGGTAGAGCTGCCGCCATAAGCATTCGTGCCAATGAAAATATTACCAGTAGATTGTCCCCAAGTTAAATCAAATATGGCATTAGCCAATGGTTTACCGATAAAATTATTGGCAATTGTTGTATTAAGCAGTGCCTTATAACCTGA
Source organism: Bacteroidales bacterium (assembly GCA_009777095.1). Classification (GTDB taxonomy): domain Bacteria; phylum Bacteroidota; class Bacteroidia; order Bacteroidales; family UBA932; genus UBA932. The sequence continues at coordinate 181,936 of WRMN01000001.1, forward strand.
ATTTGACCACGGAATAACTTTGAAATACTCTACACCCTCCTTAGGAAGTACCATTGGTTCAGTTATATTAAGTGTTTTAATTGTCCCCTTCGCAAAAGTAGTTGCGTCTGGAATATTAAGGGTTTTCGATATGACAAAATTTTCCGTTTCTGCAACAAGATTAACCTCATCGTATTGGGCTAAGCTTGTTGGAACAAGGCCTATGTAAATGGCATTAAGACCGTCCAATACTAACCCGTCCGTAACATCATACAAAACTTCAATAGACTTAGAAGTGTATTCCGGACTCGAATACGTACCAGCAAATTCGCCTGTGTGCAGATTCAACTCCATACGGCCTGCAATATTGTATGGCGTAGTGATTTTGAAAGAAGTAATCGGTTCATTATTCGTCTGTGTAGCCACGTTCTCAAATATAATCTTCGCAAAAGCTGCGGCGTAGCTGAAATTCGTCGAAACATCGTTCACGCTTGCTGTCGATACCGTTATATCCACCGGCCCTGCAGCCATTATAGCGGCTTGCGGGTCAAACGAGGTCAGCGTAGGGTATTGCGTTATGGGAAGGAGTACCCGAGCCCTTTGCGAATGAGTCATAGTCCCATTCGGCACACTACCATGCGGATAGTAGGCATATAAGTCATAGTTGCCTGGGGCAGGAGCGGTTATTGTCCCGCTAAAGGCAACTGTTAAGCCGCCATCTGTGGTAGTACCTGAAAGTGGAGCATTTCTTACGCTGGTAACGGTGTTCGCGGCATCAATAAAAATGCCGATTGACTCTTCTGTAGGGCTCCAGTAGCTGCTGAGGCCGTCAATATAAACACGGGTTGTCGGCTCCTGCTGCGCAATAACTGTAATTGTTTGACCCGTAGTTAATTCTTGTCCGTCGTTGTTTTCTTTTTCACACGACATAAAGGTAATGGCCGTACCCAGCATTACCAAGGATAGTAAAATTCTTTTCATAGTCCTGCAATTAACTTGTTATTACCAGTTTTCTATTCCGCCATCTTCCAAGTCGGGCGTTTGACGAGATTGAGCAAAACCTTGCTCTAATTCTACTTCGATAATTTCAATCGAAGGTTCTAAATAATTTTCTTTCATAGCTTTATAAATTTTAGTGATTAATAATATTTCTTTCCTAACTTAAGTTACAAACGTAGGCATAATTTTTGATTATTGAGGCTTTTTTCTTGAAAACTTATTAACAATTTGTTATAGTTTGAACGTTAAATCTTGCTAACCGCCCGAAGCAAGTATCTGCGTAAGGGGCGCATGAAGCGCCATAAGCGACGGTAGCAGGCGGCGGAAAAACTTTGAGCGGAAATTTGTTTGCCATTTTGGCAAAGCAGATAACGCACCACCCCAACAACATCGGCAACAACCGCTTGTTCTTGCTGAGCAAAGACCCCGTCGCCTTGCAGCGTCAAACTGTCTTTATTGCGTTTTACTATGCGGTGTAAGAGATAATTACCCCTGTAACGAAATAAAACAATACAGCCTTTCTTCAATTCCGCGTCCTTTGTCGGATATAGTACTACCCTGTCTTTTCCGCCGCGCAAGCAGGGCCGCATGCTGTTGCCTTGCACCCTCAACTCTACAGGCCGACCTTCCGATAAGCTATGCGCTACCTCTTCAAAGAAAACAGTATTCTCTACCCGCTTTAACATAAGCAGCTGTCTTTTTCCAAGGTTGACAATACCAATTGCGCAGCTTGGGCATCGGGCAGGCAGCATAGGTGATAGACAGGAATTTGCTGTAAAACCACCGCTAATATTTCGTGTATCAAATCGGCTAAAGGAGAATGAGCGGCAAAAACAGGGGGACATGAAGGCAGGAGGGCGCCTAAGGCGCGAATACCCCTAAGGCGGGTTATCTCGTTGCGAGGCGCCTGACTGAGGCGTACTATAGCCGCCACAGGCGTATTTTCGTTTTTAAAACAGGAGGTTTTTCCGCTCCAAGGGGAACCATGCACTGAAATATTTCCCTCAGTCGCTTGTATAAAAGGGCTGTCGTCGTTCAACAAGGCGGCGTCGGGAATATGTTGCAGCCAAAGGCGGGTGTGGGTGCTTTTACCTACGCCCGACTCGCCGAGGAAAAGCGCCGATTTTCCGCGATAAGTAATAGCAGAAGCGTGTATAGCCACTGTGCGGCGATGAAGAGCTGCTATGCCAAAAGCTATCCAGCAGGCAAAACGAAGCAGATAAGCAGGGGTTTGATTGTTCATATTGGTACGCGCCGCAAAGCCTTCGCTCTGCGGTGTGATTTCCATGAGGAAGGGTGCGCTTTGGGGCGGAATCATGCGAAAGAGATAAGTATCGCCCGCACAGGCAAAGTCGCATATCGCCTCATCGTTGTCGAGAGAAAAGCTGTGCAAGGGCGGAGTGTCCCACGACAACATGGGAAACTCTGCCTCAATCGTTAATAGCGGGGCTGCTGTAACAGTTTCAGACTTTTGAAAGACACTAAAGCCTGATATCCGCTGCAAGTCTGCCTTCTTCGATATTATATATTGATTGGCAATTTGATACATTCTTCACCATAAATTGACTAAAGTTCAATAATGCGGTTGCAGGAGGCTAAGGAGGAGGGGCGGTGCGCTATTATCAGCAGTGTCAGCGATTGGTTGTTCGAGGATAAATAATCTATCGAGTCTCTAATTTCCTGTTCTGTGGCCGTATCAAGCGAGGAAGTGGCTTCATCAAAAAACAAGACTTCGGCGCCTTTGTACAAGGCACGGGCTATGCCTACCCGCTGCCTTTGTCCGCCCGACAAACGGCTGCCGCTTTCGCCCAAAAGGGTATGCAAACCTTCGGGCAAGCTATCCGCAAAATCGTTCAATTGTACCTGCGCCAAAACATCTTTTACCCGCCGATAATCAATAGCCTTTTCTTCTACGCCGAAGGCCACGTTTTCGGCTAAGGTGCCGTGCATCACAAAGACCTCCTGCGGCACATAACCCACCAAGGCTTGCCACGAAGCGCTGTTAGCCGCATCTAAGCGCTTTCCGTCAATGAGAATCCCGCCCGATTGGGGGGCGTAAAGCCCCAACAACAAATTAAACAAGGTGCTTTTCCCTATGCCCGATGCCCCTTTTATGCCTATCCGCTCGCCTTTCCTTACATGAAAGGAAAGATTATTAATAACCGGCGTATCCTCGTCGGGGAAGCAGAAGTTCAAATCCTCTACCGCTAATTCTTCCCGAAAATGCGTTATACGGGGACTGTCTTGCAGGGGCTCCGCAGCCGCCTTATGCTCGGCTGCTTCTTTAATTATATCAATAGTGTAAGCATTGTTTTTCAGTTGCGCCCAGCCGGTAATCAGGCTGCGCATGGCAGGCAGCATTCGCAAGGCGGCTACGGCAAAAACGCCGAAGAGCAAGCGCACGGAAGCATCGCCGCGGCCAATCAGTACCAAAGTAATCATGCCCAAACATACGGCCACTTCTATGATAGCGCTCGGCACGCGCAACACACGGTCGGTTTTACGGCGATAATAGGCCATCTTCTTCAAGCCTTCCATGAAACGTTCTCGGAACAAGGGATAGGCTCGGTTGAGCTTTACCTCGGCATAACCTCTGAAAGTCTCACCCACAGTGCGCGCCTGCTGCCGCCTTACTTCATTTTCGGCCTTGCCGTTTCTATTTAATTGATGTTTTACGGTGCGGAAGTAAAGCCATAGGGCAGGCAGTAAGCAGAGCAGCATAAAAACAGCCAATTGCCACGTATAGAAAAACAGGAAACTCCAAATCAACAGTAATAACACTGCCTCGCCCGCCATGGTAAAGAACAAGGAGAGTACCTGCTGAGCAAAGGTGTAACACACTCCGTTGATTTTATGCGCCAAGGCCGTAGTGTGCGACTGTTTGACAAACAATAAGCCTCTGCGGAAGTAGGCGTCATACAATCGGACGGAAAAATAAGCATACAAGTCCATCACATACTTGTTTTGCACCCCGCCCAACCAAATGGCCACCATATTTTTGAGCAGCATAAAGAGTAATATTCCGCCGACAATTATCCACACGAAAGTGTCCTCTGCGGCAATACCCAACTTAGCCTGCCAGACATGCAGGAGCGAATATTCCTGCTGCTCCGAAGCGCCCAATATCAGGTACAACAAAGGCAGCATGGCGGCTAAGCCGGCAAAGTTCAGCACAGCCCGCAGCAATACCGACAACACTACTCGGATTGTTTGTTTACGGTAAACAGGAGGGAGGAGTTTCAGGAGTTTGAGCATAGCTTAAGCTGTTTAAGCGTGCGAATAGGGTGGAAGAGGTGGAAGAAAACCGAATGCGCTATTCTGCGGCCATAGCGCCCCGGGTAAAGCAATTCATATTTCCAGCGCTCCTCTTTTATGCGTCGGTAGTAGAATTTAATGCTCTGCCACGCCGAGGGCGATTCGGGCATCTGCACAGGATATAATATGCCGTTCAGCATTTTTTCTTCGAGCGCAGGGCAGCGTTGGCAGTTCAAGGCTGTTTCAGCATCTAATCCGAAAAGTTCCATGGTTATAGCCGTAAAAGCGTCGGCTGCTTTTAACCAGCCTGCCTCGGCTAAGACTGCACGGTAGGCGGTCAGGTCGATTTTTTCCTTGTTGGCATACAAGAACACTGCCCAGTCGCAAAGAGTGCGGAGGTTCGTTTCTCGCGTAAAATGCCGCAAGGCATGACAGACCAGAAACAGTGCATGAAAATCGGTCGGCGGGTACAATAGCTGCCCCTTCGGAACCTGATTAAACCTTACGTTTTTTTGTAAACTTTCCTGCAAGTATTGCTCTAAACGGCAAACATAGCTTAAATTTTGCAGGTTTAAAAAATAATGGTGGTTTTCTATGGGGACGCCTTTGTAAGATAAAACAACATGTTTTTGCTGCGTTTTTTCCTTCTTAACGCCCTGTTTTATTAAAACTTGTTCGCCTTTTCGGGCTTGTCCGAAAAGGTAAATGTCTAAATCGCCGAACTCTCTGTGTTGGGGAATGGGGTAATCTTGCGCCAGAGCCAAGCCTTTAAACAACATTACAGGAACGGATTCGCCGCTCAGCATTGCCGCTAACTCGGCAGCCACTGCCGCTTTGTAGTTATAACGCTGTTCTACGGCTTCCACATTAGCTGCCCACGTTATTTTAAGGCTGCGCGGCAAGAGGTGTTTTGTCGGCTCGCGCATAATGCCGTCGAAAGCTATAGCCATTACCCCGTGCGCTACTGCCGCTTTGAACAGTTGATGCCAATCTTCTTCTTCCATGTCGGTGAACAAAGCATCGTCGGCCGCTTTGTTCCACAAGGCCGATTGCAACAAGGCTAACAACCTGCGGTGCGTTAGATCTACAAATTCCAACAGCATCAGACAATGGCTTTACAGGCCAGTAAACGCTCGACCCAGGCGCGGGCGTCGGCTTCGGCAACTGTTTGCTCTACATCATAACGGTTAATGAGCAACTTAGCCACATCTTCTACCGTAAAATCTTTCCCGCACAATTCATTCCACAGGTAAACAGAGGTTTCGTTAAAGGCTATGAGCTTGGTCATATCAAGCCCGAACTTGCCTTGCATAATTAAGACCTGCTCGCCTGCAATAGATTTTATGGTTAGACCGTCTTTGGTTTTCAAAGCTCAAAGTTTAAATATTCGGGGACTAAGGCATGCAGTTGTGCTATTACCTTTGCATCATCAAAGGAGTAAGCGGTATGAATTAACGTTTTTATATCCACTTTTACATTATCGTAGTTGTATTTGCGCACCCTCCCGATCATAATTTTTTCGTGTTGTGTAGGCAACTGATGTTCTTCCTTGCTCAACAGTTCTTCATACAATTTTTCGCCCGGACGAAGCCCTACAAAGGCTATATCAATGTCTTTATAAGGTTCAAGGCCCGACAAACGAATCATCTTTTCGGCCAGGTCTTTAATTTTTACAGCTTCGCCCATATCGAAGATAAAAATCTCTCCCCCATATCCCAGATTTCCAGCTTCGAGTACAAGGCTGCAAGCCTCGGGAATAGTCATGAAGAAACGGGTAATTTCAGGATGCGTTACGGTTATCGGACCGCCCTGCTTGATTTGTTCTTCGAAGCGCGGAATTACCGATCCGCTGGAGCCTAATACATTGCCAAAACGGGTAGTAATAAATCGGCAGTGGCTGTTAGCAGAGGAATCTTTTAACTTCAACCCCAGCGACTGTACATAAATTTCGGCCACTCGTTTGGTACAGCCCATCACATTCGTAGGATTTACCGCCTTGTCGGTCGATACCAGCACAAAGACCTTTACATTATAATTAACAGACAAGTCGGCCATTATTTTTGTGCCAAGCACATTAGTATTTACCGCCTCACAGGGATATCTTTCCATCAGTGGCACGTGTTTGTAGGCAGCGGCATGATACACATAGTCCGGAGCATAAGATTTAAAAACAGACTCCATCCGATGATTGTTGCGCACATCTGCAATTTCCCAATGAATATTCACATCAGGATATTTTTCCTCTAATTCCAATTGCAGGCTGTACATGGGGGTTTCGGCAATATCACAAAGGACTATTTCACGAGGATTGAGCGTACATATCTGTCGTGCAATTTCGCTTCCTATAGATCCGGCAGCACCGCTTACCAACACGCATTTATCGACATGAGAAACTCCTACCATTGAATTTTTAATATTAATAGTCGTGCGGCCTAACAGTTCTTCAATACGGATTTTTTTGAGTTGAAACGCAGTTTTGCTCATTTCCTTCCAAGTGGCCACCGCAGGGATAGTAAGCATTTCTATTTTACGTTTGATACAGTAGTCGGCGAGCTTGTCTTTCATCTCGCGGTCAAGCTCATCAGGGTTAATCAGCAAGGATTTGAATCGTCCACTATTGACTAACTTTTGCAGGTCATTCCAACGATGATACACCTGAATGCCATTCACCGCTTTGGTTGCGATGAAACGAGCAGGCAAGATGAAGCCGTTAAGTTTGTAAGCGTGGTTTTGGTTATTTTCCAAGAATTCGGCCAATTTAATATTATTCGGCGAAATACCGTAAATGAGCAATGGGATATTTTTCTCTACTTGCGGATCCGTATATTTTTTCGCATAGTCATACAGCAATTTAATCGTCATTTTAACCATGAAAATCAGCGAAAAACAGATCATGGCGCTAAGGAAAAAGCCGTAGAGCGGCATGATCCGAACCGACCACAATATTGACAATAGTTCACTAATCAACATCATACTAGTATTGGTGCAGAAAATAGCGAAAAAGGCGCGAAAGAGATCGCGAAGGCCCGAATAACGGAGCAGACTGCGATAGGTACGGAAGAGGTAGAGCCACAGAACGGTAAGGAAGGTGTTCAAGCCTAATTTCAGTAAAAAAGCATCAACCACCACCGGTTGTTCCAGATGGCTATAGCAAACAAGATAAGCCAGGATAAAGGCAAAGTTGGCAATGATCAGGTCTAAGAGAAAAATTAACCAGGAAGGCACGTAGGCCTTTTTACTTAGAAACATAATAAAGTCAGGAAAGTGGCGGTTTAGCCGATCAAGGAAGAGCCTTTTCATTTGTTTGGTTAGAATTTAGAGCAACAAAAGTACTACTTTATTTTTAAATCTCAAAATTTCAGAACGCTATCATTACAACCGAAACATGTTTTGAATAATATCTACCACTTGCTTCAATTCGTTTTCCGTCAGTGCTGAACCGGATGGTAAGCACAAGCCCTTGTCGAAGAGGGTTTCGCTGACTTTTTCGCCATAATAGGAACATGAAGCAAATATCGGCTGCAGGTGCATAGGTTTCCAGAGAGGGCGCGATTCGATATTTGCTTTTTCCAATGCCAACCTAAGGTTTTCCCGTGTAAGGCCGCCCGTTTGTTTGGGGTCAACAATAATGGAAGTCAACCAATAATTGGAAAAGAAATCGGCCGAAGGTTCCGTGTGGCAGGTAATACCTTTTATGCCGGATAAATGTTTCCGGTAGTATTGGTTATTTTTTCGCCGTTGCGCCACGCGCTGCGCCAACACCTCCATTTGTCCGCGGCCAATGCCGGCCACAATATTGCTCATTCGGTAGTTATAGCCGATGTGCGAATGTTGGTAATGCGGAGCGGTATCCCGTGCCTGCGTGGCTAAAAATCGAGCTTTTCGAATGTATGCCTCGTTTTTTGAAACCAAGGCGCCGCCGCCGGATGTAGTGATAATTTTATTACCATTGAACGACAAGGCGGCTAATTGGCCAAGAGTTCCACAATTAACTCCTTTGTAAACAGAGCCTAAGGCCTCTGCAGCATCTTCCAGTACCGGAATTTCGTACCGGTTGGCAATGGATAAAATTTCGTCCATTTTAGCCGGCATCCCATACAAGTGTACCGGAATAATAGCTTTGGGCTTTTTCCCTTTTTTGATTCTATCCCTGACGGCTTCTTCCATATATTCCGGCGAAAGGTTCCACGTATCCGGCTCGCTATCGACAAATACCGGCCTTGCTCCCTGATAAACAATGGGGTTTGCCGAGGCTGAAAAGGTAAAACTCTGGCACAGTATCTCGTCTCCGGCCTCCACTCCAAGTAGTATCAACCCCAGGTGCAAAGCGGCAGTTCCGGCAGTCAGCGCAGCTACATGCACCTCATTGCCCAAAGAGGCTTCCAAGTCGTTCTCAAAACCATCGACATTAGGGCCGAGCGGAGCCACCCAGTTGGTATCAAAGGCTTCCTGAATGTATTTTTGTTCATGCCCGCCCATGTGGGCAAGGGATAGGTAGATGCGTGGTGCTTTCATATTGAAGCAGGTATGTATAAAATTTTAAATTGTTCTTACTTTGCAAGGGTTGCCATAAGCCGTTGCATAGTCAGGAATATCATTTACTACGACCGAACCGGCACCGATTACCGACCATTTTCCTATGCTGGCATTCGGAATAACAACTGTTCCGGATCCGATAAAACTTCCTTCCCCTACCTTCACATTCCCACAAAGCGTGCTGTGCGGTGCGATATGCACAAAATCGCCTATTTCGCAATCGTGGTCAATAGATGCGCCTGTGTTTATGATGCAATGTTTGCCGATTTTTGCCGAATGTTGAATTATAGCACCTTGCATTACAACCGTTCCTTCGTCTAATGCTGCGCTGTCAGCAATTATTGCACTTTTTGCACAAACGGCAGGTGAGTACTTTACCTCTTTTAATTTTTCAACAACTTTTTTTCTAATAGCATTATTCCCAATACTGATAATTAATGGGGAGCTCATATTGTTTTGCGACACAGGAATACCTAAAAAATTATTAATAGAAGTATCATCGTCATAAATTTTAGGCAAAACAATATCATTTGATTTTAAAACATCAAAAATTACTTTTGCGTGTCCGCCTGCGCCATATAAATAGACCTCTTTCATAATCAATTATTTCCTGTAAATTTTTCCATCGTAATATCTGTTTCTGCATTTACTCCTTCTCGAATTAATACTTTTTTTATTGTTAAAAACAAAATTTTCAAGTCAAGTCCAAATGAAAGGTTATCAACATACCATACGTCATGTTCAAATTTTTTCTTCCAACTGATTGTGTTTCTTCCATTTACCTGCGCCCATCCGGTAACTCCGGGACGAACTTCGTGCCTGCGTTTTTGTTCGGCATTGTACAAAGGTAAATATTCCATTAACAACGGACGCGGTCCTATCAAGCTCATATCGCCCTTTATAACATTGAGTAATTGCGGAATTTCGTCAAGCGAAGTTGAACGAATAAATTTGCCAATTTTCGTCATACGCTTTGCATCCGGCAAAAGGGTTCCGTTTCTATCGCGCTTGTCGTTCATTGTTTTGAATTTCATTACTCTAAAAATTCGCTCATTACAGGTTGGGCGAGATTGAAAGAAAAACGGCTTACCATTATTCGTAAAAAACAAAATAACAGTAATAATAACGAATATCGGCGAAATGATAATAACTCCGGTAAGCGATAAGGTAAAATCTATAATGCGTTTGAAGAAACTTTTGTACATGTAGTCTTCCCTTAAATGGTTACAAAGAAATTACAAATCACAGGCACTTGCGGTTTGGCGAAGGCATTTTTGCCAAACTTCTTAATTTAATATTACTTTTTTTATCTATCCAAATTGAATATAGCTCAATTGAAATAGATAACGTTATTGAGCATACAGTGAAAAACAAACTAAGATCCTATAAATCTTGCCTCATTATACCTACTAAAACCACACATCCAAATACTAATTTTGCTATAAATTCTGGATCCTTATTTGAACGAGTTTTTTCGGACTTTCTCCGTTGGTCTATTAGTTTGAATAGCTTCAAATATTTTCATGTATTTTTCCACAGCAACCTCTAAACTATATTCACTTTTTGCAAGACTGTGTGCTCTAACTGACTGCTCTGTGATGAGTTTTTTATCATTTATATATTTTACAAAATCGGCAATAGATTTTTCAGTGAGTTTTGCAGGTAACACATAACCTGCATTATAATGCTTAATTATGTCACTTTGCCACCCCAAGTAATTTATCATGATTGGACGTCCTGCAGCAAGAGAATCAAAGAATTTATTTGCCGAATTATCCCATAAAACAGGGTTATCAATAAATGTTGAACAAGCAACAGTACATATAGAATTAAGATATGGTAGTTCCGACTTGGACACAACCCCTCCATAATATAAGTTATTATTCAATACCCCCTTCTTTTTTGCGCTATCAAGCACACTAACAAGTTGTTTACCTTTTCCATATAAAAGATATATAATAGAATTGTCAATATCTAATGTCATATTAGCTAAATTTACCAAATAATCCACCCCATTAGCCTCGCCGAAAGTACCTGCATAAAGTACTATCTTTTTGCCCTGAATATCAACAGGTAAATTAACGCTATTTTCTATATTGTTAAATCTGGATATTTCGCTGATATTGGGAATAACGATTGATTTTTGGTTGGGATATCGCTGTTCAATATTTTGCTTCATTCCTAATGATAAAGGTACGATCCATGAAGCCCTCTTATATACAAGTTTTTCAAACCAATAAAGCAGCTTTATGATATATTTGTTATTAATATACCCCATTTTAACAGGCACCTCGGGCCAAACATCACGAACTTCAAAAATATATGGAGTTTTTTTAAGGATATTTCTCACTAAAGCAGGAATAGCAATTGTAAGTGGAGTAGAAGTTGCCAAAACAATATCGCATTTTATTTTCAGCGCTTTAAAGGAAGCAAACCAGAAGAATCGGCTAAAAGAGGCTATTCGTCTCCAAAAACCCATTGTATTATCATAAGGACAATTTAGAACGAAAAACTTGATGCCATCTCTCTCAAATTCAGTCCATCGCTTTGAGTTTTTTTTAGGCGCTTTTTCTGAAGTAATGACTATAACTTCAATCCCTTTTTTGCAAAATGATGTGGCTAAATCATACGAGCGGGTACCGCCCGACATTTCAGGAAAAATAAAATATTGGTGGATGTATAATAACTTCATCACATTTTATTATTTTTAAGCATTAATAGATTCCATTAAATAGAGTTTAGAAGCCATTGCAAAATCTTGAATTTTGTAATTAACTTTATCAAAATTAATATGATTGTAAATTTCGTTTTCTCCCATTTTAGTAGTTAAAATTCTATTATCAAGATCAAGCAAATGTAATATATTAGATATCCTTTCGTCTTTCCCTTGGTCGCCTGTTAATATAGCAACAAATGGTTTATTAAGAATAATTGCTAACGAAATACAATGAAAAGATGCAGATACAACTAACTCAGAATCCCTTATTACCCTGATAAATTCGTATGGAGACATCGTATATTTAACTTTGATATTGTAGTTTAATAAGTCTCCAATAGAGGTGCTTCGAGTCAGTTTATACAGTTTTCTTCCTTTTAACTCAAAATTAGTCTGCTTAAAAAATTCTGAAATCTGATTATCTCTATTTGTATAAAAAAATACATACGGTTCTTTTATTTTATCTTGAGGAACTAAACTTTCCCATTGTTGTTTAGATAATAAAAACACAGGATCAAGTACTAATTTAGCATCTCTTCCCGTTAATTGTTTGACTAAATTAACGCCATAAGTTTCTCGAACTGCTATTTTATTTATTTTAGACAAGTATTTAACATATTGGTACTTTAATTCAAGAGGTATTTCTAAAGTTCCAAAACTTGATGAGTATGATATTTTTTTCGCATCATCATCCACAAAGTTCAATAAAAATGCAAAATCACCGCCATTATTTTTATAGTTCCAGACTTGGTCGCTTCCAACTATAAATTTATCGTAGTATCTATTCAATTCATTTGCTTCATCAGCAGATTTGTAAATTTTGCCTGTGTATTTCAGGTTCTTCTTATAGAATCTGTTGAATCTTGCTTTTCGCAACCCCATAAACGGAAATCCTAAAAAATACTTCAATGCGTTTTTAAAATTCTTTTTTTTCAAATTTTCCAAAACATGATGAGACATACTGTATGCAGTTTGTCTGTGTTTATTCCTATAATCAATGTATTCACAATCTATACTCTGCTCAAGTAAATATCTCTCAAGAGCGTATGCCTGTAATGCCGCACCGTAATTTACAGCATTATGAAACGATAATAGCGCTACTTTCATTTAATTTTTTGTATTAATAATTTCAAAATAAATATCTTTATATTTTTCTGCAATAATATCCCAACTAAAATCTTTCTTTATATCTAAATTAGCAATATTTGATGCTATTTTATTATATGAATTAATTATTAGTTCAATCTTATCGGCGATATCTTTAATATCACTACTAACAACACCATATCCAACTTCTCCTTCTGGATAAAAGCCGTCAAAACCTTGACCTTTCGTATATATTATTGGCAATCCTTGAGTCATTGCCTCTACATATACTAATCCAAAAGTTTCAGGGGTAGATGGCATTGCAAATATATCACTTTCTGAAAATAATTTGATAAGTTCTGTTTGAGAGACACTATCAAGTAATTTTACCCATGAATATTGCAGCGCCAAATTTTCTATGTTTTTAATATAGCCGGGATCATTTTTCCGATTAGCTAAACCGCGACCAACAGCAGTCAGTTCGATCTGGGTACTTTTTTCTTTCAAAGAAGCTATAGCTAAAATCAGTTTATCTAGATTTTTGCCTAATTGAAAAGCACCGACAAATATTATTCTTACTGGATTATGTATTTTATTAGGATTGTTTCTCCTGTTTTCCCAAAACATATCCCTCGCAGCATTGGGAATAGTATGTATTTTATCTTTAATTTTCAAAAAGATATTATTACTGATTATTTTTTCTGTGAAAAATTTTTTATACTGTGGAGAAATGAAAATAATTTTTGACGCATTCAGTAAAATTTTTTTATAATACCCTCTTTGCCAAATTAATATCTTATAATAAATATTAATGTCTGTATTACGTACAGCAGAAATATATGGAATGTTATATTGTTTTGACAGTTCCATCGCTACAGCTCCATCACTACAAAGAGAAGAAGCATGAATTAATGATATATTACTCATATCTATCTGCTTTTTTATTGCATTTAAGATGGTTCTGATCTTATGTCGATACAAATATTTATGATACGCTCTAAGTGCTGTCGAGTAGACTATCTTCGATCCTTCAACTTTAAAATCTATCTGTAAATTCCCAAGTCTATTATGATTATTTACATTAAGAGGTACAAATACTGTTTGTTGAATTCCTAAATTGTCGAGAGAGATTAGCAAGTTATAATATACCTCTGTTCCTCCATAGCTATTAGTAATATACAAAACATGCATTTTTTAATTAATTTTAGAAATTAGTAAATTTGGGATTGCTAAATTTGTATAGATGTTTTATTCCAACAAGCTGTTTTTCAATATAAAAAATTACATTTCTATATATTTTGACCAAATTCAAAGTATTATTCAAAGAATCGAATTTCAGTTTTACACTTGAGAAAGAAGATTTTGTGGAAAAAAGTTGCTAATCTTACTAATTTCCTCACATCACTTGCTGTAGCATTGTTAACATTTGAAATCCAGTTGGGAGTCTTTTTAGAATACATTGCTCCTTTAAAAGAAATTCCTTTTAACAATCTCATTATTACAGGATTCACTTTGCAAAAAACAGTACCACAACTCGGATTCTCCATACTAAGATATTTTTTTGAATATGCTAATCTTTCCGTTATAAGATTTTGGGTTATTTCTGTGGGCTGGTCTCTAAATCTAAACCAAGCACGAACGACAATAGCCAAGTTCTGTTGAAAAATTGAATTTCGATATGAAAACAACCCATCAGTCATCTCAATAATTTTATACTCCATTATTTCCGTATCCAAATATTCTATTTTAAACAAATAATCCGAAATTGACGAATTCCATTTTCTACCCCTGCCCGCATTCATAACTATAGCACCCCCAACACTTGTAGGTACTGAAAAAAGATATTCTATCCCTCCAAGATTTTCATTTTTAATCTTATTTATGAGTTGTTGTATTCTAACAGAACAGCCACATTCCACTATATTATTTTCTAAAATAGTGATCGCTTCATCAAGTTCCATTAATAACACAATAGGGGTTTGAACAAATTCTGAAAAAACAATATTGCTTCCTCCTGAAACGATATGATACTTTTCCCTTCTTTGCTTAAAGCCGTTAATCAGTTCAAAAAGTTCATTCCTATTGTGTGGCATATATACAATCCTTGCGATTGAATGTAACCGCATGGTATTATATTTATACAAGTCAATATCATATAAAATATGCATAACAAATATATTAATGATCTCTAAATTTCAACATTTCTTCCAATGCTTCGATTGTATAGTATCGCAACAATCCACTATGAGGCGTAAAAGTTAATTCTCCAAAATATACTTTATCGCCAGTATCATATAAATCTACACGCACGTATTCAAAGCCTTGTGCAAGAATCGCCGCATATTCTATCATTTTATCTAAATTTTTTGGTCTTGGAATAGCATCATCGTACTTTTCATTTTTTTTCTTTACCAAGTTATTCTTCCTTATCCAATTTAAACCATACATATGTAATCTTGTCGATTTGTCTCTATCTGTGCATACGAGAATATGATGAATTTTCCCATTAATACATTGAAATTTATAATCAACAGGTAAATTTCCCAAGCCGTCTTGTATCAATTCTTCGGCAATAATGCATTTTTCAATGCGATCATAATGTGGTTCTTTGCGAGCAAATACTTTTATCTGCATCCAATGGTTTAACTTATTTCTGACTTCTTGAATATCTAATTTGGTCTTGTCAAAGCAAATTATATTCAACTTGCAACCTGCGTTCTGTTTTAAAACAAATTGGTTGGGTAGAGTGTCAAAATTTATATCATTGGCATCAGTCCAACTTCCATACAATTGAGTAAGAATATGCGATAAGCCTCTTTTTTTTACAAAGTTGCGCACACGATATTTATCTGCATAAATAGCATATGCATTAATTTCGCCTGATACAATTTGCGAAATGATAAACTCACTTAGATTAGTTGTTTTTTTCAAATTTAACCACTTCCCTCGATTGTGGAAATATGCCAGTCGGTAATAAAATTTTAAACTAATGAGTGATGTTACTTTTACTAATAATATTTTTATTTTTCTCATTTATGTATTTTGAAAATTGTTAAATTATAATCATTTCGTTTTGTGAGTTTGTGTGGGAAAATTATGTTTTAAAAACCTGTATTACTGTCTTTTAGGCATAATATAAAGCAATAGACAAATCGCTAATAATCCATGAGTTAACAAAGTTGTTGTAAACGCAGTACTATGTAACGTGAAAACAATTATTATTACAGCAAACATTAAAATTTTTTCGTTAACTCCACGGGAAATAGATGCACAAAATTTAAAAAAAAATGCATATATTAGAGGGTAAATTATTATTCCAATATATCCAAGATTTAGGTAGGCATCTGCAAACATTCCGTTATTTGCTTGCATATCAGGTTGTCCAAAGTATTCATCACCTATGATGTAGTGGAACCCTTGTTGGTAGTAAATCGGGCCATTTTTAGAAATATAATCAAAATAATAGGAATCTAACAATGCTGGCGTATATAATACCCTACGTATTATGAGATCATTAACCCAAAAGGTGTTGAATAATTTGATCTCTATAATAGGGGCTATACAAAGCAGTGCAAAACATATCGGTACCCAAAAAGTGATTTTTTTCTTGTAAATAGCTTGTAGTACTATACCTAAAAGTAATAAAAAGATGGTTGATTTTAATCCATTAATGGAAAAGTTTAAAACGGTCACAAAAACAATTAGAAAACATATCCATTTTTTTTTCTCTTGCCAATAATAAACAAACAATAGTGGTAAAACATTTTTTGCCATTGCCAATAAATATCTCAATATAATTGGAATATCGAAAGTCTTAGCTTCACTTCGCAGTTCGTACACCGCTATACTTAAATCAAAATGTAATCTAAAATTTGCATAAACACCTGAAATAAAAACGACAACGAAGCACGAAAGAATTAAGATAAACTTGAGGAGCCTTTGATTATGGGAGAAATGTAGGGCGCTTTGCTTAAAAATATTTATTCGTAATACTAAAAAAAATAGTCCCCAAAATACAATTTCGGCAAGTATAAAATTATTAGTAAACGGTTTACTCGCAATGAGTGAGGTGAGAGGTACAATTCTTAACAAGAATAAAAATACTGCAGCATTCGATATGACAAACTCTTTGCGGCTCGCGAATGGCATTACAGTAAATAAAAATGGAATTAGTAAAAACCAAGAAATATAATAATTTTCAACATTATCTGCATAGGTATAACCTGCATAAGAAAAACGTACACTTACGATATTAATATACGTGTAATCTAATAATATGCGATAAGCTATTACCCCCCAAAAAAATAACAACTTATTCCACATTATGTGAGTACGGTTATAGGTGTTTTCGGACATATTTATTTTTATAAAGAATACTACTTAGAACATATGAACTCAACAAGACTATTAAAGTAAGAATAAATGGAAAGAAAACTTGTGAAAATTGAAATAGGCTTACAATCATATCAGAGGTTAATAAGCCAATTAGTATGAATTGATGTAATATATACATCAAAAACGAGTTTGAAGATATTCTATTCATGACCACAGAAAATATATAATTCTTCTCTCGAATTGAAAGCAAAAATATTGTTAATACCCCTACCATGCCTATAACAAATCTATAAAACCAATGATTAAATGAGACTAAAGCAGTGTTGGCAATTTTTGGAGATAATACTAACTTTATTGAAGAAAATATAATAAATGCCATTATATAAATGAGAATTAAAGAAAAAGGTTTTATGTTATAAGAGATCTTTTTCAAGCGGTATTTATTTATGTAGGTAGCTACTCCTATAAAAAAGAAAAAATAATAAAATAGTATTTGACCAACTCCTCGTGAAATACTGCAAAACATGAATATGAATGATGGAATAACAGTAAAAATTAAATTTAATATTAATCTTTTAGTTTTTAAATGTTTAACATGGAACCATCCAATGACATAGATTCCGAATAACATATATAAAAACCATAAATGTCCATATCCATTCATTAATAAATTTATTATTACTGAAATAATATCGTCAAGTGGATTTGGTTTGAAAAGTAAATAATATAAAAGGCTCAATATTATACCTGGGACTAACAGCCTTACTGTTTTTTTTATTATAAAAGTTTTAAATTTAACTTCTTTGCCATGGGCCATTAAGTATCCTGATATAAAGACAAATAGTGGTAATGCAAGATAAGTTGTTAGGGGATTCACTCCTTCGTATATTTTATAGCATATACTATTAACATGATCATTAATTGGAATCCAATCATCGTACATTCCAAAGCAGTGCCCGACCACTATACATAGTGTTGCGATAGCTCTTAACCAAACTATTTCTTCTATTTTATCTTTCATATTCAATTAAACATTTAATCTCTTTTGTCTACTTAAGTTCATGGCAAAATTTAATTTTTGTTGATAAATACTAAATGATATGTCAATAATCTGATTATGCTTATAACTAATTGGGATAAAATTAACATATATGCTCCATTTATTACATTATTGCTAATTAATAAAAAAGCTAAAACTAAAGTTAGTATATTAAAAGATGCGCTTAAATAGAAATGTATCCAAATTTTGTTCATAGATATATAGTTCTGTATATAGAGGGTCTGCATTGCAGTGAAGATAGTTGTAAACACAGAAATATTTAAAATTAATGGCAACCTAATGAAACTTTCTCCATAAAAAGAAGAAATAAAATCTGCAAATATAAATACAATTAGACAGGGAATAAGTGTGGAAATGAAACTAACAAAAAGCATTCTTTTAAATATTATTTTATGTTGGGTTATGTTATCATTAGTGCCAGAAAGATGAGATAAAGCAACATTTTTTAAAATACCTGGAATAAACAAAATAATACCTGACCATTGTATTGCAGCAGAGTACAAGCCAACTTCACCGTAATTTGATAATTTCACTAATATTGCAATGCAAAGCCAATGCGTAATGGAGTATACACCTTCTTGTAATGTTATTGGGAGTGAAAACAAAAGTAATTGTTTTACTATATTTTCGGTTGACCGCTCTATACGAGAATAGGGTTGTAATTTTTTTCTCACAATAATATTATTCAAGACACAATTAAGAATTGTGGCAATCAATAAGGCCGATAATGCACCTTCAATTTCCCAAAAATATGTTAATATAACGCTTAAAACGAAAGTAGTAATACCAACTATTCCCTTGTTTATTGCTATGGACTTAAATTCGTTGAATCCAGCAAGAATTCCAATTTGTACAGTTGATAAAGCGTTAAAAATAATAATGACGGCAAAAATTCGTAACGATAGCGACAAATGTACCGCATTCAGATATGTAGCAACATGTTTGGAAAAAAAAAACAGAAATAGTGCAAACAACGTACTTGTAACGAGGGTGATATTAATACTACTAAAAGTAATCTGTCGTATACATTGGTTAGCCTTATTTTTCGATTCTGCCACGAATTTAGTTACAGTATATCCAAGTCCAAAGGTAGAGAAAACGGCAATATTCAACAGTGTAGATTTTATCATTCCATATTCGCCGTAAATATCTTTTCCCAAAAAACGTGCTACAATAATTCCGGCAATCAAAGCTAATCCATACCCTGTTGTATTTCCAAGCAAAGACCAAAGAGAATCTTTAAAAAGTGAACTTTCTTTTAATTTATGTATATATTCCATCTTTTTCTCATCGTTTTATAATGCTCACCAAACTTTAAGACACATCTTCAATCGTTATTTGCGTATGGTTTTTAATCAGCGATAGAATTTCCGAGCTTTCTTTGGTAACTATCATGGCTAACACATCTCTTGTAACAAAAGGATTTATCGTTGTTGTTTCTAAAATTTTGTGTTAGTTAATGTTTATTTTTTTAGTTCCTTTTCAGTAGCCGTACTTATCTTTTAATTTGCTATAAGCAAATTTTTATCTGAATATCTGCCAAACTCAAATAATCACGGTGGATAATAGTGTTTAAAACCAATTTCCACAGTGCATATTTTTCCCCATCCGTTTCATTAAACTTCTTTTAGCTTATACATAAACTCAGTATTCAGTTGCAAATTCTTAAACTCCTTGTGTGTCATCGCTATTAACACTTTCATCATCTTACTTTATTACTTTTGTGTTAATTTTTAATATTCTATTGTAATGCATTGACCTGCAATTACGTGTGAGCGTTAAGCATTACTGCTCATCTTTTTACTATTTTTCAGTAGCCTCTTGTTTTGCCTTCCCGCTCAATAACTCCTTTCTTTTTCAAACTATCTAAATGCTTCGATACTGCTTTCTCTTTTGTTTTTTCAATCGCATCATCTTTGTCTATTTTCGGATAATTAAACGTAACAAGCGAAAAGGCAAGTGTGTTATTAAACACCACTTTTTTATGCGCTTCCTTCTCCCATTTCAACCTACCATTTCTTCACTCCAAAGAAATTCGCGCAAGGGCTTTCCGCTACCCCAAAGTTCTACGCGGTCGGCAAGAATGCCGTGTTTTTCAAGTGTTTGCAAAATAATCTTCTGTCAGCCACAATTTAAAAATCGGGTCTAAAATTTCAACTTTGTTAGCAGAAATATCTATAATTTCGCGCGAAATAAGCGCATTTTTTATGTTTTTTAAGTTAGCAGAACTTCCCAAACGATATTTTTGCAGATTTTCCTGCGAGGAAAACGCCGTTTCGCCGTCAAGTACCGCTTTTAAGAAATTTATTTGCGTGGCGGTCATTGTTTCAATTTGACCAACAAAAAGCAAACTTAACTGATTTTTAATGCTTTGTAACGATTCGTCAATTATGGTTTTTGAACAACTTGTTTTCGTTCTCAACCACGATTGTTGAGCAAGTTGCTGCACATAATAAGAATGATTATCAACGAGTTGTGCCAAATATTCCGCCTGGTCAATGGTGATTTTTTTGCCTGTGTCTTCAAAACGTTTTTTGATAAATTCACCCCAATTTTTGTTGCTGATTTTTTCCAAAAACATAATATCGCCAAACTTATAAAACGGCATTGAGGCATTTGAAAAAATATCTAAAAGCATTGTCCGCTTGCTTCCGTAGAGGCAATAAGCAACATTATGGTGGTGTTGCCAATGTGAGCGCAATTTTCGCTGAAAGGCCAAACTTTCCGAAAAATCGCCAATCGACTGAAATTCATCTATACATACTATTACCTTGATATTCTTCGCTTTAGCTATAGTTTGAGGCAAATCTAAAATCTCATCGGGGCTTTTTTGCAAGGCCCCCCAATTTACACCAAACGAAATTTCGGCGTGAGCATCCGGCGAAAAAGTAATTTTTGGCAATAAATGAGATAAAAATGCTTTTGCATTTTCCGCCATCTCTTCCCAGCGGTTTGATGTGCCTTTTAATATTCCTTTTGCAAAATGTTCATAAAACTCATTTTCATCACGAACATTAAAAATATCAAGCACGCAAACCTTAATATCTTTGTTTTCTGTCCGAATTTTTTCTACAACATTTTCCACAAGCGATGTTTTTCCCCAACGTCTCGGTGAAATAATCGTTGTATTTACCAATGATTTAAAGTTTCTTTCAAGACGTTTTGTTTCATCTTTTCTGTCTGTAAAATTCAGAGAATCAGACGATTTTCCATATATAAAAGGCATTTTTTTCATATCACAAAAAATATTTTTGCAAAATTACAAAATATTTTTCAACTAATCAAATTATTTGTAATAAGTTTATTTGTAATAAGTTTATTTGTAATAAGTTTGTTTTTCTACAAAAAAGGTGATTTCTCTCTTTGGTCGAAATGACGACTCGTTTCCATTGACCTGCAATTATGTGTGAGCGTTAAACATTACTGCTCATCTTTTCACTATTTTCCAGTAGCCGCCTTTGTCGGGGCCAATGCGTTCAATTAGGCCCTTGGCTTTGAGTTTAGAGATGTTTTCTTTTATTTTACTTAAAGAAATTCCAACTATCTTGCCCAATTCATCTCTTGTAACAAAAGGATTTATCGTTATTGTATCTAAGATCTTGTGTTGATTAAGTGTTATTTTTTCAGGCCCCTTTTCAGGCCCCTTTTCAGGCCCCTTTTCAGTAGCAGTACTTATTTTTTGTTCGCTATAAGAAACTGTTGCTTTCCTTTGAGCATCTATGCGATTTTTGCCTCCAGCCGTTTCATCAAACTTCCTTTAGCTTGTACACCAGTTCACTATTTAAATTCAATCCTTTAAACTCTTTATGCCCTACCGCTACAACTGCCGCATCAAACTTGCCTTCCGGAATTTTGGTCAGGATATTCAGTCCGTATTCGTGCTTCACCTCTTCGGGATTAGCCCATGGGTCATAAACCGTTACATTGATTTCATACTCTTCCAAATGCCGAATCAGATCAACTACTTTGCTGTTACGGATATCGGGACAGTTCTCCTTAAAAGTAATACCTAGGACTAAGGTATTAGCCCCTTTCACTCCAATCCCCTTTTTAATCATTTGCTTCACTACCTGTGAGGCAACATATTCAGCCATGCTGTCGTTCATCCGCCGGCCGGCAAGGATAATTTCCGGATGATAGCCGTACTCTTGCGCCTTTTGCGCTAAATAGTAGGGATCAACACCAATACAATGTCCTCCTACCAATCCGGGTTTAAAGGGTAAGAAATTCCATTTTGTTCCGGCGGCTTCCAATACAGCATTAGTAGGTATATCCATCCTGTCGAAAATTTTCTTCAGTTCATTTACAAAAGCAATATTAATGTCGCGTTGCGAATTTTCAATCACTTTGGCCGCTTCGGCTACCTTGATAGTTGGGGCTAAATGAGTTCCGGCCGTGATCACGGAGCGGTAGAGGGCATCAACTTTTTCCCCAATTTCAAGCGTAGATCCGGAGGTAACTTTCTTTATCTTTTCAACGGTATGCTCTTTGTCTCCCGGATTAATCCGCTCCGGCGAGTAGCCGGCAAAGAAATCAATATTATATTTCAAGCCCGAAGCGCTTTCCACCACTGGAATGCAATCTTCCTCAGTAGCTCCCGGATAAACTGTTGATTCATAAATCACAATATCGCCTTTCTTGATCACTTTTCCTACTGCTTCGCTCGCCTTGAACAGGGGGGTCAAGTCGGGTCGATTGTTTTTATCTACCGGAGTGGGAACGGTTATGATGTAATAATAACAATCGCGGATATCTTCTGAATTACATGAACAGAACAATCCGGGAGAGTTGTTGGCATTGCCTTTTAGCACAGCGCGAAGTAGCTCTTCCTCTACCTCCAGAGTGGAGTCAATGCCCTTCATCAATTCGTCTACACGGTTTTTATTAATATCAAAACCAACAACAGGGTGTTTTGTGGCAAACAAGCGTGCCAAAGGCAACCCTACATAACCTAATCCAATGATTGCGATTTTTGTGTTATTCATGTAATGCATTTATTATAAATTATCCCGGTACCAACTGAGGGCTTCTTTCAGGCCTCGCCGCGCAGAGTATTGCGGATTATAACCTAAGAGGCGCCTGGCCTTATCAATACAGGCTAAGGAGTGCGGAATGTCGCCGGAGCGGTTGGGGCCATGGATGACTTCTATATTAGTAACTTCTGAGTCAAAGGCCGATAGATATTCCTTCAGATATTGCACCAATTGATTCAAATTGGTACGTTCGCCATAAGCTATATTATAGACAGTATTTACTGCCTGAGGATTTTCTGTTGTGATGGCTAAATAGTTAGCTTGTATCACATTGTCGATATAGGTGAAATCGCGCGAATATTCGCCATCGCCGTTAATTACCGGCGATTCGCGCCGCATCAGTTGCATTACAAACTTAGGAATCACGGCGGCATAAGCTCCATTAGGGTCCTGCCTGCGGCCGAAAACATTGAAATAGCGCAGGCCTATACATTCTATCCCATAGCTGCGGGCAAAGACGTCGGCATACAGTTCATTTACATATTTGGTAATAGCGTAAGGCGACAAGGGTTTTCCGATGAGGTCTTCTACCTTGGGCAGACTTGCCGAATCGCCATAGGTAGAAGAGCTGGCCGCATAAACAAAGCGTTTTACTTTGGCAGCGCAAGCTGTAGCCAAGATGTTAAGGAAGCCTGAGATGTTAACCTCGTTGGTAGTAAACGGATCTTTAATGGAGCGCGGCACCGAGCCTAAGGCT
Source organism: Bacteroidales bacterium (assembly GCA_009777095.1). GTDB lineage: Bacteria > Bacteroidota > Bacteroidia > Bacteroidales > UBA932 > UBA932. The sequence goes on from WRMN01000001.1 coordinate 205,632, forward strand.
GCTTGATGCAACACATAATCTGCCCCTTCGCAGGCTTTCCGGCAATCGTCGAGATTGCGAATATCGCCGACAATAAGCCTGAATCGGGGATTATGCTTAAAACTTATCAGGTTTTCTTCTTTACCGGTAGCAAAGTTATCCATACAGGTTACCTCATAGCCCATATCCAAGAGGTATTCGCAAAGATTGGAGCCTATAAATCCTGCTCCACCGGTGATTAATATTTTTTTCTTAGTCATGTTATTTCTTACATAATATCTTAGCAGTTTCATTTTGAAGATTATATGCTAAGACTATAAAACTCCGTCAGGTCACTCCCATAAGAGCAACTATTTATCGGAAAAATATATGATGTAGAGACAAATTGCAATCTAAGACGCATGCAATACGTCTCTACTTATGCTATTAACAAATCGCCTAACAGGCTCTTTACCTCTTTCCAGTCCACATGCGGACGGCTGCCGTCTTCGGGATATACCAGCGGGCATCCCAAAGCAGCATCATCAATATATAGTTCACCGTAAGCCTTAGGCGAAGTTGTCCACTGTCTTTGTGTGGGATTGGTCTGAATCCCATAGAGCGGAATACTGTGTTCGCGGAACCAGTTAACAGCATCCGTTAAGTAAAGTTGTCCGTTTTTCGGATTATCGGAGCGCATAGTGAAAAGAATAAGTCGATGGCCTGCGCCAACTAAGGCACGTAAAACCTCGGCGGCGCCAATTTCGCGCCCAACAACCGGATATTCGTGCGTTACGCAAGTCCCATCAAAATCAACCACTATGTACATCTTTCTCCTTTTTTATTTTATTAATTATTCGCCTCCACCAATTACGTTCCTCGTCTTCAAAATAGTAGCCCTCGTAACGGCCGTATCCGTAATGGTAATAGTGGCTCCATTGTTTGACTTTAATACTGTTAGCCACCACGCAGAGGTTATTCAATCTCTTCTGCAAGTAGAAGTCGTTCACTAACTTTATTCTATCTTTCGGCGTATAATTCTGCCGCATCACATATACCACTACTTCAACATAATCTTTGAGCAACAAAGCATCACTAAGCAGTCCCGCCGGCGGTGTGTCAATAATCATATAATCGTACAACTGTTGCAACTCAGCAATAAGCGTTGCAACTTTAGGCGACATCAGCAATTCCTGAGGGTTAGGTGGTATATCGCCGCAGGATATGATGTGAAGGTTGTCATGGCCTTCGATAGGCCGGACGATCTCCTGTAAGTTGCATTGCCCGGCCAAATAGTTACTAAGGCCCTTGCTGTTCTCTAATCCAAAAGTGAATGTCAAGCCGGGATGCCGCAGGTCGAAGCCTAATACAACAGTACGTTTTCCTAAAGAGGCATAAGTTACGCCGAGGTTAGCTGCCAAGAAGGATTTACCCTCGCCGCTGATGCTTGAGGTTACCATAATAGTGCGCAGTCCTTGTCCGGCCGTCATCATGAAGTTAAGATTGCTGCGCAGTGTGCGGAACTGTTCGGCCAAACGGCCACGCTTGACGCCGGCCACAATCTTAGAGGCTGATTTAATGAAGGCAATCTCACCGATAAGCGGTGCCTGAAGCCCTTTTTCCAATTCGTCTTTAGAGGCTATTTTATTATAAACAAGCCCTGTTACATATATCGCTGCTACAGGGATTATCAAACCTATAAAAGTAAAAAACAAGAGTATCCTGTTCTTTTGCGGACTCACCGGTATATCTGAGCTGCGGGCTGGGTCTATTATGCGTGAATCGGCTACGGTAGAGGCATAAGAGATGGCTGTTTCTTCACGTTTGGAAAGCAGGTAAACATAGAGTTGGTTTTTCACTTCCTGTTGGCGGCTTACATCCAGCAATTCGCGTTCTTTTCGGGGAACAGAATTAATTTGTTGTTCGAGCCGACGGCCTTGTGACAATAGTTGCTCCTGAGTAATTTCCAAACTATTACGCAGGGCTTGTATATTTTCAAGAATACTGGCTTTCAGGTTGGAAATACGGTCATCATAAGCCTGTGCAATAGGATTGGAGGCTTTCATGGTATGAAGCGCCTTCGACCTGTCGGCTTCGGTTGTCATCAAGGCAGCAATCAGGTTCAATAAGGTAGGGTCGTTAATGCCCATGGTTGCCGGAGCTGTACCCGGACTGTTTTCTTTGCCAAGCACATAGTCCTCTATTCCTTGCAGGACGTTAAGTTGTATATTAACCTTATTGCGTTCGACTTCATTAGTTTGCGCAGCGCTAAGGAACATCTGCGCTTCGGCGCTGATGTTGGTGATGCCGCGGCTTATTTTATATTGCTCTAATTTGGCTTCGGCCTGGCTCAGGTCCTCGGCCACGTCCAAGAGACGTGTATTAATAAATTGTAATGTGCTATTAATCAGTAGGTTTTTGTTCTCAACTGCCGTTATATCATAAACTTCCAACAAATGATTGACAATATCTACGCCCATGCGTGGGTTAGGCGTAGTGATGGATATGCCTATGACCGATGCAGTTTTATTTTTACGTTGTACCGAAAGTCTCCGGAGCAAGCGAGAGGTAGCCTCCTCTACCGTACAGAGGTGGACAAAGAGCGTTTCTTTTTTATCCCAATGCATTAACAGCGAGTCGTTCACAGCTACGCGTAAGGTTCCGTGATCGGTAACTATCAACCCATTGGAAGGATATTGGTTATTATCGATGATCAACTCTCCCTCTTCCGTAAAGTGGCAACGCAAAGGCTCCTTATAGGATATAAGAGAAGGCTGAATTAGTTCGACATACAGAGGCGAGGTTTTGTACAGGGTACTATAATGTCCGCCTCTTTTTACGCTGTAGCTTACCTGCAGCTCCATATCTCTTACCACCCTTTCCATGAGGCTAAAGGAGTAGAGAATTTCTACCTCATTGTCTATCACGTTACGGGTAGAAAACATATCCAGTTCTTCAAGCATAGAATTGCGGCCTGCCTGCCTGTCTTTAATCAGCAGGGTAGCCGATGTTTTGTACATTGGCGTAATAGGCCTCAGGTAAAGGAGTCCGACTATTATAAACAGCAGCACCGAGAGTACAAACCACTTCCATCGGGCTATGTAAGGAGAGAGCAACTTAATCAGGTTAACATCTTCTTCCATTATATCATGGGGTGCATTATCGGGTAAGCGCTGCATATTATTTCAGTATATTTATGAGTACTAAGATAACAGAAATGGAGCTAAGAAAAATAGGCGCCAACTGGTATATGCGGTCGGAAGCAGTAATTTTACCGCTGGTGGCTTCCACATAAACAATATCACCCGGATGGAGATAATAGTAGGGCGAGAAGAAAAAGTCTCGCCCTGTCATATCAATTCTTGCAAAGGTGCGATGATCACCTTCTTCTCTTATTATCAACACGTTGGTTTTTCTTCCATAGATTCCGATATCGCCGGCCAGTGCAATGGCTTCGGGAAGGGTAATTTTCTCGTTCGGAATGTTATAAACCGATGGTCTCCCAACCTCGCCCATTACCGATATTTGGAAGTTTGCCAGCCGCACGACCACAGTAGGGGCTTCGAGGTATGCATCAAGTCCTTCGGTTATGCGGGCGGAAAACTCATTGGTAGTCAGCCCCTGGGCTTTCAGACTGCCCAACAAGGGCAAGGATATATAACCGGTAGAGTCAACCCTAAAGCCATTGGCAGGTTGTAGAACGCCAACCTGCCGTTGCTGGACATTATTATTCAGAGGAATGGGATTGAACATTTCATTCGCTTCCTTATTAAGGCTACTCACCACGATAGATAACACATCGCCCGGTTGGATACGTGGGGTATAAGTTTCGCCTAAGCTAAGCGCTATTTGGTCCAACGTTGGTTCAGCCGATTGAAAATAGGTGATGTCTTTTGTTGTACGGCAAGCCGTTAAGGACATTGCTACTATAGAACATCCAATAAAAAACCTCTTCATGAATTATACAGAACTTGAATATAGAAAAAATTACTGTATAACAAACTCTACGCGGCGGTTTTGTTGGCGGCCTTCTTCTGTCTTATTATCGCCAATGGGCTGAGTGTCGCTCATTCCTTTAGCAGTCAACTGCCGACGGTCAACGCCTTTTCCTGCCAAGTAGCTAACTACTGCATTAGCACGATTGAGAGAAAGTCTCATCTTACTGGAAGAGTCGCCTATAGCATCAGCATGTCCCACTACCATTACATGCGCTTTCGTGCTTATCATTTCTGTAGCTACTTCATCAAGGTAAGGATAAAAACAGTGATTAAGTACAGCCATAGCGAAATCGAAAGTAATCGTTTTAGAATAGTTAACAGTTACCGGTTCGGGTTTAGGCGCCGGAGTTTCTTCTCTCGTCTTCAAGTTGTCGATTTCACGTTTCAGCGCGTCAATCTGGCGATTAGCGTCTTCAACAGCGCTTTTGCTCTTAGCCACCTCATCGCAGGTATCGTCTAACAGGCATTGTAGTCTTTTGAGGGCCTCATCATCGGCTGATGGTTTTATGAAAGCTGCCTCATAGTCGCAAAGGCTGCAAACATTGCGAATATGGTTGCGGGTTCCTAATTTAATACGGATACCGGCAGTAATTCCAAAAATAGCCACGCCATTAGGATTAAAAGCTACATCACGAAATCTGTTAGTATGCCAGCGGCCTTCAAAATTCATGTTAAGGGCCAAGAGCGGAGAAACATTATATTCAAACCTAATCCCTATCGGCATCACACCACAAACCTCGTTACTCTTGTTGGGATCTAACGAAATGGCTCCTCCTACTCCAATGTGTCCGTAAGTATTGAACTTTTGCCAACTTCCGTGACGGTATTTTGCCACCATGTTCGATATGTTGAACTGGCCGGACAGGGTGAATTCATTGGTATGGCCATAGTCTTTATTGTTATAAAAACCGAAGTATTGATAATCAAGGCTGAGCCCCCACAAGGGATTAGCTGTCCATTCCACGCCTAAGCCGAAAGAAGGGCCTAAGTCTTTTAAAAATGAGTGACCGGAAGGTAAGTAGCCTGAAAATCCACCATTAACATTAATTGACCAATATTGGTATGTGGGAATAGTTTCCTGAGCAACGGCTGGCATAGCTATTAATAAGGACACTACTCCTACAATAAATATTTTAATTTTCATAAGTTTTTTATGTATAGTTAAGTTTTACTGTATAACTATCTCTACACGACGATTTTGCTCGCGGCCTTCTTCCGTATTATTGTTGGCAATAGGCTGAGTATCGCCCATCCCTTTAGCAAACAACTGCCGACTGTCAACGCCTTTTCTAACCAAGTATTCAACTACAACATTAGCGCGGTGGATAGAAAGCGTCATATTACTATCAGTTTCTCCAGTAATATCGGCATGTCCTATTACAGTTGCCTGCGCCTTTGTTCTCATCAATTCCTCAGCAACTTCATCAAGGAAAGGATAAAAGGCCGGTTTAAGTTCAGCCTGAGCAAAATCGAAAGTAACCGTTTTTGCGGGGGCAGGAGCAGGTTCCGGAGCAGGAGCAACAGGAGCAGGAGCAGGGGCGGGAGCGGCCTCTTTCTTCTTCAGCTCGTCAACTTCACGTTTCAGCGTCTCAATCTGACGATTAGCTGCCTCAAGGTCTTTACTTTTCGCAAGGTCATCGCAGGTTTCGATACATTGTAATTTTTTGAGGGCGCCATCGTCAACAACGGGTTTTACGAAAGTTTCTTCATAGCTGGGAAGGGAAACATTGCGAATGTGATTGCGGGTTCCTAATTTAACGCGGATACCGGCAGTAATTCCAAAAATAGCTACGCCATTAGGATTAAAAGCTACATCGCGAAACGAAGCGGAGTGCCAGCGGCCTTCAAAATTCATGTTAAGGGCCAAGATCGGAGAGACATTGTATTCAAACCTAATCCCTATTGGTATCACGCCGCAAACGTTATCGTTGGCAATGGATCCGCCTACTCCAATATGCCCGTAAGCATTGAGTTTTTGCCAGTCTCCGCGGCGGTATTTTGCCACCACATTAGATAGGTTGAACTGACCGGAGAGGGTAAATTCATTGGAATGGCCATAGTTTTTATTGTTATAAAAACCAAAGTATTGATAATCAAGACTGAGCCCCCACAAGGGAGTAGCTGTCCATTCCAGACCTAAGCCGAAAGAAGGGCCTAAGTCTTTCAAAAATGAGTGTCCGGAAGGCAAGTAGCCTGACAAACCACCATTAACATTAATCGACCAATATTGGTACGAAGGAATAACTTCTTGAGCAGTAACCGGCATAGCCATTAATAAAGATACTACTCCTACAATAAACATCTTAGTTTTCATAAGTTTTTATTTTTATGTGAATAAATTATTTATAATATTTAACTTGGCAAAGGTAGTTTTTTTATTTTTAATATGCAAAATATATTTCTTAAACTTTTAACATTTAGCGTTGCGCATATCGCCGGTTTCCATGAAAGCTTTATGGAATATAAATGCATTATACAGATTTACAGGAGTTTGTCCCTTTACTCCGCTGTTCAGGTATTGGCGCAATAAGGGACGATAGTCGGGATGGGCGCAATGCTCAATAATACATTCGGCCCGTTCGCGGGGCGATTTACCGCGTAAATCGGCCACTCCATACTCCGATACGATAATTTTTACCGAATGTTCATGATGGTCGGTATGCGAGACCATAGGCACGAAGGCGCTAATTTTACCCTCCTTAGCCGTAGAAGGCGTTTGGAATATAGAGAGATAGGCGTTGCGGGTAAAATCGCCCGAGCCGCCAATACCGTTCATCATCTTCGTTCCCATCACGTGGGTAGAGTTGACGTTTCCGAAGATATCAACTTCCAAAGCCGTATTCATAGCAATAATGCCCAGTCGGCGTATCAACTCGGGGTTATTCGAGATTTCGGAAGGCCGTAATACAATCTTTTTTTTGAAGAAGGACAAATTACCGTATATTTTTTCCATACAGGGATTGCTCACGGTAAGCGAACTGCCGCTGGCAAAAAGTACGCGGCCATTCTCTATTAATTCAATAACCGCATCTTGTATTACTTCCGTATATACTTTAAAATCAGGAATTTGTTTGTTATCCCCCATAGCGGCCAATACTGCGTTGGCAATATTTCCTACCCCCGATTGCACTGGCAGGAAGGAGGCAGGGATACGACCGGCCTTCATTTCATTGACCAAAAAGTTAGCTACATGCTCGCCAATCTTCGCCGTTACCTCGTCAACAGGGGTAAAACCACCGCCTTCATTGGCCTGATTGGTTTCCACGATAACAATCTTCGCAGGGTCAACCTTTACATATTCATTTCCGATACGGGTATCTACAGCCTCCATCGCAATTGCGGAACGCTGCGGAGGGTCGGGCGCTTCATACAGGTCGTGCATGCCTCTGATGGCGGCCGAATGCCATTTGTTCAACTCCACAATAACCAATTTCGCCAAGCGGGTAATAGTGGGCATAATGCCTACGCCGCAGGTCGGTATAATTTCGCCGGTTTCGGTTACTTCCGCCGCTTCAATAACGGCCACATCTACAGGGCCTAAAAAACCATAACGCAACTCTTGCGCCATGTGAGACAAATGTAAGTCGAAATACACAACTTCCCCGCTATTGATAGCATTGCGCAGGTCGTTATTCGTTTGATAAGGACTGCGGAATTTAATGGCTTTGGCACGAACTAAGGCGCCATCAATGCTGTCGCCGGTAGAAGCGCCTGTGAACATTCCTATTTTAAAGGGATTACCTATAGCATGTTCTTCTTCGGCGCGTTTAGCCAAAACTGCCGGAACAACTTTCGGGCAACCGGCATGCGTAAATCCGCTAAAACCCACATTATCATCATGTTTAATTAGCTGTGCCGCTTCTTCTGCAGTAATTCTTTTAATTGACATAAGTTCTCTACTTGTATATTAATATACAAAGGTACGAAAGAATTATGAGTTAAATGCAGTCAAAAATTCACAAACTTTGTTTATTTACAAAATTATTGCTTATCTTTGCACTCCAAAATTAATTCGGGGTGTGGCGCAGTTGGCTAGCGCACCTGCTTTGGGAGCAGGGGGTCCTCCGTTCGAGTCGGAGTACCCCGACAAGGGTTTACAGATTTACAAATAGGGTTGCTTTTTCCAAGCGTACCTTTTCATTTTATTCATTGAAAAAAAAGCGCTACTCCGGCTACGCACAGCGCTGCTCCCACCACCTCAACGGCTGTGGGCAGTTTTTTATGCATAATAGCATGGGGAATGAGTATCAAAATAGGAACGGTGGCCATAATCGTAGAGGCAATGCCTGTATTGGTGCGCTGCACAGCTAAGAGCGACAAGGTAACTCCCAGGAAAGGGCCGAAAAAAGCGCCGCCGAAAGAAGCCCACATTCCTTTTTTATTTTTCACGGCTGCGTATAATTGTCGCTTGCGTCCGCTGAGATAGATAATCAGCGTGAATCCGATAATGCCGGTTACAATGCGTATTTGTGTTGCGGCAAGCGGAATGTAAACAGGAAAAAATTCCTGACTGCCTATACTTGCTTCATAGGACTGCATGCCTTTTTTGCTGAGTACAATACCAAGTCCTTGCCCCAATGCGCCGCCCATAGCTATTAACATGCCGCGCAGAGGCAGGCGGAGATGCACGCCCTTTTCTTTGTTTCGTTTAAATACGGAAATTGCAATCCCCGTAAGGGTAATTACCATGCCGAGCAGGCCTAAGGAGCCCATGCGCTCGTCTAATATCAAAAATCCGGAAAGGGCGGCTAAGGGTGGAGCTAGAGTCATGAAGAGTTGGGAAAAGCGGGCGGTAATCAGGGTATAGGAATAGAACAGGCACAGGTCGCCGAAAACGAATCCTACAAGCCCCGATAGTGACAGCCAGAACCAGGTAGCGCTGTCGGCCTTTTGAGGGAAGGCGCTGCCGGTGAAAAAGAAAAGTGCAAAGCCAATCAAAAGAATAGCAAATACCAAGCGAATCAAGTTGAGTTGTAACGAGCCTATTCGATTACTTGCATACTCAAAGAAAAGCGCTGTGCAAGTCCACGAACAGGCTACAAAAATGGCTATAATTTCACCGTGATAATTCAATTTTATTAGATTTTGAAAGTTCAAAGGTAGTAAAAATGTACAATTTTTGCATTCTTTCGTAAAAATGCTTAGCTTTGCACAAATTTTAACATCTATTTATATGGACGAAGACCCTTATAGTCAGCTGAAAATTAAATTAATAACTTTACTGTAAGGGTTACAGGCAGCTCCTTACGGTATAAATGTGTAAGGAGGTTGCATGATGAATGATATCAACACGTATTTTCAAGAACTTATTGAAAACAAAAAATGGAAAGCGCTTAGGTTAGAGGTGCTTAATTTAGAGCCGTTTCAGGTAGCTGAGGTTATAGAAAACCTGTCGGAAGAAGAACAAATTATTCTGTACCGTGTGCTGCCGCGGGAATTAGCCAAAGAAACGTTCAAACACCTTTCTTCCGATGATCAGGAGCATATTATAGAAAGCTTGGCGAATAATGTAAAAAAGATTACCGATCTTTTGAATGATTTGGACCCTGACGACCGTACCGCTTTTTTTGAAGAACTGCCGGGAGAGGTAAGTCAGCGTTTAATTCAATTGTTATCGCATGAGGAGCGGGAGATAGCCCGCCGCCTGTTGGGATACCCCGAAGACAGCATCGGCCGTTTGATGACGCCCGAATATGTGGCCATCAAACCGCACTATACAGTGCAGCAGGCATTAGAGCACATTCGTAAGTTTGGGCGCGATTCCGAGACCCTCAATGTGATTTATATTGTGGATAACCGTTGGAACCTGATTGATGACATACGCATCAAAGAATTAATATTGGCACAACCCGAGCAACGGATTTCGGAAATTACCGATAACCGTTTTATTGCCCTGAATGCTTATGACGACCAGGAAGTAGCAGTAAAGGCCTTTATGGACAACGGGCGGGTGGCCTTGCCGGTAGTGGGCTACGACGGCACTTTATTGGGAATAGTTACAGTTGATGACGTGATGGACGTTGCAGAAGAAGAAAGCACCGAAGACTTCCAAAAATTCGGCGGTACAGAAGGTCTAGACTTATCATATACCAAAACTTCATTATTGGAGATGATAAAAAAGCGTTCAGGTTGGTTGGTCATTCTTTTCTTGGGAGAAATGTTAACAGCCTCGGCTATGGGGCATTTCGACGAAGAAATCGCCAAGGCGGTGGTGCTGGCCCTGTTTGTTCCCTTGATTATATCAAGCGGAGGAAATTCCGGTTCGCAGGCTGCCAGTTTGATTATCCGTTCCTTAGCTTTGGGCGAATTAACTGTCAAAAACTGGTGGTATGTGATGAAAAAAGAAATCTTCTCCGGTTTAGCTCTGGGAGCTATTTTAGGAATTATAGGCTTTATCCGCATATTAGTATGGCAGGAAGCCGGTTTTTACGACTATGGCGAATTTTGGCCCTGGGTGGGAATAAGCGTAGCTGTATCGCTGGTCTTTGTTGTGTTATGGGGTACCTTGTCGGGCTCTATGATTCCTTTCATTTTAAAAAGAATGAAGATGGATCCTGCCACAGCCTCAGCGCCCTTTGTAGCCACCTTGGTTGATGTTACCGGATTAATTATCTATTTTACGATTGCCGCTCTGTTTTTGACCGGAAAACTGTTGTAAAAAACCCCGCATTTCTACGGGGCTATTCAAATATTGTTGCTTTGCGACTAAAGTCGTAACGCCTAATTACCTACAGCGCCGGAACTACGTCTGTGTCGGTATTCAGGATAAGTTGGGGAACATTATTGTACCTCGTGAGTATGCCGGTAAGATCTGCCTTTTCTCCTATTTGAAACGGCACAGTAAGATCGGCAAATCTAGAATAGCCGCTAGTACGCACCACTACGGTAGTACCATCGTCCATTTGAAAACGTTGTTCGCCATAGGCATAATCCATATCTTCACTTATTACATCATCTTCACTTATCATATCCGGCTTTTTTGCCCACTTATCCCATGGAGCTACGGTAACCTGATTCAGATAGTAGGAACCGCCCATATAAGCGGCATTTTTTATGGTTACCAATGTTCCGTAATGTGCAGTGGTAATATCATAGGCAGTAAAAATCGCCACCGGAAGTACCGGCGTTGATTGCTGACCTCTGAAGATAGTTTCGTTAATAATACCCGGAACATCAATATAAGCAGTTTCGTACCTCGGATTCAGCGAACGGTAGCCGATGCTTAACATACCGTAATAGTTGCCAAGACACAAATCATAGGGTTTAATGTAAACCCACTGTCCAATGTTATAAGTATTATATAAACCGGTAGTTCCTATTTTAATTTCTATGCCACCGCTCTCATCTTGAATATAGAAAGAGCGGTAAAAATTACCGTATTTGTCGGTACTGATAACTTTTCCTCCTAATACAATATCATCACGCTGAATAATGAGCGGCCCGGTAGTGTGCAGGGCTTTGAATTCCATAATAGTCATATTTGAGTTCATCTCAACCAGTTTATAAGGAGCCGGATCGTCATATTTTTGGCAGCCGGCCAAAGAAAAGAGCAGGAGTGCTGCTATTGATAATATGGTAGTTTTAATTTTCATAATAATATCTTTTTTAGAAGCGGAAGTAAATATTCAGGTAATAGGTGGCGCCAAACATGTAGTAATACTTCGAGTCGAAAGGTTGATAGTAGCCCTCATCCCTATTCTCGGCATTACGCATCTGTTCGAACCCGCCGGTTTTGATATTGGTAGTATTCAAAATATTCTTTACGTTGCAGTTGAAACCTAACATATAGCGGCCCAAATACCAGAACTTCCCAATACTGGCATTTAGTGTAAAGGCCGGGTCAAACTTTTCCTGTTTACGCATAGCCCTGACAGTTTCTATATCATCACCCATGCCTTGCAAGGCAAAATCGGTACGACGCAAGGGATTCATGGAAATGTAGGTTGCATTAAAATACGAGAGATCAACATTGAGGAAAAGGTTTCGGCGTGAACGGTAATCTAAGCCGAACGAGAGTGCGGTTTGCGGCGTTCCGGCTATTTTAAATTTGTCCCAATACACCTTTTCATTTTCCACTATCACACTGGCGTTATTGTCCATCGTTTGGGTTACGTAAGGATTAGAAGTATAGATATAGTAGCCGTAACTCAAAGCGCCTTTAAAGGTAATATCATAAACCAAGGGTACTTCAACACCCACTTCTGTACCGGTGTGCAATTCGTTGATACCGCGCATGGCAAAATTACTAAAAGAACGCTGGAGGTCGTCGTAGAAAGTAATTACGTTGGTTTGGTCTTTAATGGTTGTATAGTAACCGGTAATGCGCGCTCTCATGAAAGGAAAACTAAGGGCATAATTCAGGTCGGCGCTCATAATTTTGGTAGTGGTTAAACCGGGTAAAAAGTCGTTGCGCGAACGCGGCGACATCAAGGCATACTGGAAGTAAGGAGCTTCTTCCATCATGGCTACATTAGCCCATATACGATGGGCGTTTGAGATACGGTACGAAACGCCTGCCTTTGCCGTATAGGTCCAAAAGTTTTTCTTTTCGGAATTGCCGAAAGAATTATTTGGGAAAAGGCCTTTACGGTACAGGCCTTCCCTCCAGAAACGGGTATGCCCGCCTTCGACAGCAGCATAGGCTTCCCATTCGTTGTAATTATAACGGAACAGCCCCCAAAGGGTTTCATTATACAGATGGCCGTAGTAATCGTATCCGTATTTATCCCCTTTTCGAATGAGGCGATTAGGATTATTAAGGTCGTTTTGTATGGCATCGTTGTTACCAAAATCACGTTCTGCAAACTGGTCTATATTCAGCCAGGCATCGCCGCTCAGCAGGTCTTTCATTATCTTGAAATATTCGGTGCGGTTCCAACGGTAGTTAAATCCTACATTAAAGCGCATATTATTATTAAGTACCGTATTCCATTGCAACTTACCATTGATATCGCGCTGGTCGGCATGACGTTCTTCAATCACATATTTAGAGCGGCGGGTCGTAGTCGATACACCTTCAAGTTGTCCGTCGTCCACTGAAAAATAAGAGTTGTAGTTCACATTGTACAGCCTGTCCCAGTTGATTTGCCGTGCATTCCAGTCCGACTTCCAACTTTCCGTCAGGTAGCCCGCCTTTACCGGATCAGCATTTGAAGGTGTGGCAGGATCGGCATAGTAGCTGGGCAGGTAACGATAGTAATCGGGACGCGGGTCGGGAGCATCATACCAATCAAGGGCCGAATAGCCGTTGAAGCCGAAACGGAATGCAAAGGCAGCCAATAATTTATTGTTTGCATTGATATCCCACGAATAGTTTAACACCAGCACCGGCTCGTGGTAGTTGCGTTCGCGGGCATTACGGCGGGCGCCGTCAATTCCTCCCTGAAACCCCCAGTTAGGATTATAGTAGTTGGATCCTACCAAGTCATACACTTCCTGTGTAGCGGCGGCAGCCACGCCGCGCGTAGTAGGCGATCCGAAGGCGGTCAATGCCAAACGGTGGGCGCCCAAACGTTTTTCTATTGAGCCAAAATAAGCCCAGGAATTGTAAGGCGTAGCATATTCCCAGAAATTGCCGCCTTGGCGGGTAGATAAAGAGAAGGCATATGACCATCCATTTTCATTTTCGCCCGAAGCATAGGTCAACATTCCGCGAAAGAGGTACTGTCCGCTGGCATTCACTACACTTCCCCGCCATCCTTTGCGCAGCTGCGATGCGGTGGCATTAACGTTAGTTGTACCGTTTATGGAGCCTACTCCATAGTCGGCATACATCAATCCGCTGGTTTGTTCCTGATTGCGGGTTGCTTCGTTCAGCCCCCCCCAAAGTGAAAAGGGCGTAAAGCCGTTCATGGCGTCGCTTAGATAAATGCCATTAAAATAAACGGAAGATTTAGCGCCTTCGTAGCCGCGGTTACGAAAACGCATAGCGCCGAAGTTATAGGCAGCAATATTGTCGTACACATCTCTCGAAGCAGAAAGACTTACCGGTAAATCCTGTGCATTATCGCCGCTTTCATTATCCACGTCCAAAAAGAATTCATCAATATTTTCCCCCCTGAACTCTGGCGCTAAGGTAACAAAATTAAGGTTGGTAACCTGTCCGTCAACCACTCTTACACTCATGCGGACGGAAGTAAAATCATCTGCTTCAACCTCTATATCCCATGTGCCGGCAGGAATATCCTTAATTTCGAAAACTCCACGGTCAGTATAAACAGTCAGCGGCAATGGGGTATTAATGGTTACCTTAGCCCCATCAAGCATTTGTCGGTTATTGCGGATAACCACATTACCCGTAACACTGCCTGTTTCCTGAGCCAACGCTGTGGATAGGAGCAAGAGCAGTAAGGGTAGTAATAGTAATTTAATTTTCATAATGTCTTATACTTTTTTATTTGGCTATATAAATAAATACAGGAAAATGGTCGCTATATCCACCCATGAAAGTATCGCCTACGAAAGTGCGCAGTGGATAGTTCTTAAACTGGCCGGTTTTTTGAAGAAGGAAAGGGCGGTTGAAGATATTGCCGTAGTACTTGGCGCCGGAGGGTTTCTTCAAACGAAGCCCTTCGCCGTGCAATAGGCGGCCGTTTACTATAATATTGTCGAAAATATTCCATGCATCATTGTAGGCCAAGGTGCCGAATCCTTTTTTAAACATTTCGTGGAAAGGATTAAACAAAGTGGCTGCGGTGCTTGCCTCTTTTTCCTTTCCTTTGGCGCCGAGTACCTCGTAAATGCTTTTATCTATAGGGTCGTCGTTCAGGTCGCCCATCACAATAATTTTGGAATCGGGACGAATCGCAAGAACGGAGTCAATGGCGTTACGCACAGTTTGCGCAGCGCCTACGCGCAGGTATTCGGAAGATTGCGAACCGCCGAGTCTCGAAGGCCAGTGGCAGACAAAGATAGAAAAAGGCTCGCCTTCTATGGTGCCCCAAACTAAGAGAATGTCGCGTGTCCTAAAATTGGGCAAAGCAGGAACAATGGTTCTAATCGGCTCGCTGCCCTCGTATGTAAACTGGTCGGGGCGGTAAAGCAGCGCCACGTCCACTCCGCGTCGGTCAGGCGAATCGAAGTGAGCAATTTGGTAATTGGCCCTCGCTAATTTTTCGTGCGAGACTAAATCTTCAAGTACATTGCGGTTTTCAATTTCCGATACGCCGATTATGGCAGGAAAGGCCTTGGTTGTAGAAGCAATTTGAAAGAACACCTCCGCAATATTGTTCATCTTTTTCCAATATTTGTCGCTATTCCATTTCTTGGCCGCGTTAGGCAAAAATTCATCGTCGTTCACACCGGGCGATTTAATGGTATCATACAAATTTTCTACATTATAAAATACCACTGCATATTCTTTTTTCTGAGCTTGAGCGCTGCTGCTAAGAACAAGTGCCAGCGCTACTGCTAATATAATTTGTTTTTTCATAAGCATTAATTTTTAGTTAAAACCCCCAATCCTGCGGCCTGAATTGGTTTTCTACTTCATCTTGTACGCTTTGTGGCAGGTTATAGAAGAAGTCAATCCCTGTCTTCTCTTCTATATACCTGACTGTTTGCACATCCGAAACGTTGGCTTGCCTGCCGTAGTAACGGTTTTCGAACCAAAAGCCTATAGCGTCATAAGCACCTGTAGAGGCCTTTTTACGCAGGATAACTTTAAAATTATACTTTGGCACAGCCATCTGGCTGATAGAGGTATAGTGGCTGATATCCGACTCGTTCAATATTGTTCCGCCGGCACAAATGTATAAGGTGTCGTAGCCGCTTACCCAGTTCCGCTCTCTCGTTTCTATAGTCGCCCAGGTCTGTTGATTCAGATTAGCATTTTGGGGCGTCATATTGGAGTACATAAAGGTTTCGGCATTCATTTCGCGCGACAGGGTACGGTCGGCTGAAGGGACTATATGCCCACGGTCGTAACCGGAAAAGTCGTTACGCGTAGGCCGATATTGAGCCGGAATTCGCGAATCAAACTGCCAGGCGTCGGTGCGACCGGAAGTGCCAAGATGGCCGCGGTGCAGTTTCCACGCTACCCATTTTGAGTGCTTCTTGGTAGGGGAATATTCGAGGGTAAACTCACCTTTAGAATAGTACAAGACCCAAGCCGCATCAACTACCATAGGTAATTCTAATGCAGTGAAATCGGCCGGTACATCAGGCGTATCATCATCGCCCCACGATTGGCCATATTGCCTCAATGGTAAAGAGGCCGTAAGGCTTGTGCTTTCAAGGGTTACAGTTATGGAGGCGGAGCGGTCTTCTTTCGAAAGGTTGTAATCTAAGTTTACCGAAATGCTTCTATTCCCTGTTCCGCTACTTGCCGAAAGGCGGCACCAATCATTGTATTCTTCCTCCTCGTTGAGATAGGTAATGTTAAGTGTCCAACTTTCATTTTCGGGAGCGTTCACACGCAGCAAGCCGCTTAGCTTGTTCCAGTCAAAGTCCGAAGAGCTTCCATTGAACTCTATAGTAACTTCGGGTTTCGACGCTTCGGGTTCTTTACCACAACTGACAGTAAAGAGCAGGGAAGCGAAACAAAACATCCAGATGTATCGTATGTTAGTGTTTTTAAGCATATTTTTATAGTCTAAAATTGAGGTAAGATTATTATGACACGAGGTGTCGTAGCAGTGTTATACTTCAATGTAAGAAGACATTACAGTTTAGTAATAGTAACAGCAGTTTTTAGTCGGCTATTACCACCGGAAGCAACAGTACCACCTCCTACACTGACTGTATCAATAGCTCTTAGTCTTATATACAACTTACTTGAAACCCCTGAAACAGTGATAGTCTTACTCACTATAATATCACTTGTATTTGGGAAATTATAATTTTGCCCTGTTGGATTCCACGTACTATTATCTGTTGACCACTCAATTGTAAAGTTGGCAGGAGCAGTTCCGGTTGCATAAGCTTCAAAGTCTATCTGCAAGTCTCCATTAGCAGCACTGGTAACGTCCATATCAAGCATCCATGCTTTAATTGTGGTACTGGAAGCGCCATCCCATCCACCGGTATAAATTGAGCCATTAGTGGCTAATGTAATATTTCTACCATCATTGAGAGACAATGTAGCGGCTCCGGTGGTTGCATTTAAAGAAGGTACAGTAGCAGCAGAAAGTCCTGTTAACACCCACTCAGCCAAAGTAGTCGCTGACGTAGCTCCCGCCTGTGTTATGCTCACCAATCGGTTAGCTCCGCCGGGGTCGCTCACCGTAACCGTAGCCGATCGGGAGGTTGTGGCAGTGTTGGCGCTGGCGGTAATCGAAACTGTACCATTATTGCTTCCGCCGGACGGACTAATAGAGAACCATGTATTAGAGGAGGTGGCTGTCCAAGTCACATTGGAAGTAACCGTAAATGATTTGGTTTCCGCCGCTGCGTCAAAACTCAGACTCGAAGGGCTAACCAACAGCGTACCTATAGCTTCAGTTGTTTTTTCTACAGTAATTAATGTTGCGAGACGAGAGTTAACATTGGCTGTGCCAATGGTTCCCCCATTTATAGCTTCAGTAGAAGCAGGGTCGGGCATAAGTTTTATATATAAGCGACCACCGACGACCACTTTATTGGCTGCGTCCACCATAATAGTAAACAGTTGGTCGTCGCCCGGAGTGGCCGTTTGAGTAATTGAATAAGCAGCATCGGTATTATGCCATGTACTGTTATCATTAGAGTATTGAACAATCCAGTTTTTGGGCGAAGCGGCTACGCCAAAAGTTTTAAATGACAACTTAATTAGACCAGACAGTTCTTCGGTTACCGCGATGGTAGAGATGACCCAAGCGGCTCCGCTATTATTCCATCCGCCGCTCCATATAGAAGAAGAACTATTTGTATAACTTAAATTAGCAGGCGTTTCACTGGAGCCAAATACTCGAGTAACTCTAGACCCATCAGTAGCTTCTACATAAGGATCGCTTAAGGAAGAGCCGGTAGTTAGGCCAACTAAAGAAATGTAGGCTAAATAACTCGAACCTGTAACCCCATCCTGTGTTACGCTAATCAGTTGGTCGCTGACCCCGCCTGTTCCGCTAACGGTGATAGTAGCAGAGCGGGAGGTAGTGGCTGTATTAGGCGAAGCTGTAACGGTAACGGCGCTATTGCCGGTGCCGGTAGTAACGCCGACAGTACACCAAGTTTCAGAAGAACTAATCGACCAGGTTGTATTGCTGCTGGTAATATTAAAACTTTTATCTTCGCCTGCCGCCGCAAAATTCAAAGATGAAGGAGCTACCGAAAGCGAAGGTGTTGCCGATTGGGTATAGAAAGTCTTTTCTCTACCATACACTGTTGCGCTGGCTATTTTGGCATAAGCGCGGTAAGTATAAGTGGTAGCGGGCGACAAGCCGGTAAGCTCAACCGTAAAAGGTGTGGCTATGGTTGCCGTTTGAGCGGTGTAAGCGCCTGCATCTATTTTATATTCTACTCCTATCTCGGTAATAGCGTCGGTTCCTGTAACATAACTATTACCGCCTACTGTTGCGCCGGTAGCGGTAAATGTGCCGGCCGTTCCGGTAACAACCACCGGTTTAACGGCAGGCGAGGGGCTGTCTGCCGAGGTCAGTTTCATATCATCAATGCGGCATACGCTTGCTGTTGTTGCCGACCATAGCAGGTAGAGATATGCATTCGCCGGAATGGAGTTAATCGTTAGCTGACATAAACCCCAGTTACCTGAGCTTGCCGGCGTACGACTGTAGGGTGCAATTGTCCAATCATAGCCATCATACGAATAAAAGAGCAACAAGTGGTCGTAATTATAACTTGCCGCATTATTAGTGCTGCCAAAGGTTAAGGTTGCATCGGTCAATCCGTTCACATTAATATTCGCTACTATGAAGTCTGCCGTACCATTTGTAAGGCCTCCGAAGAAGACGTTATTGCCGCCGGAAGCTCCGCTGTAATTAGCAGAGGCTGTTGTAGTTCGAGCCGATACCGTACCCGGTGAGTAATAAGTTACATTGGCTGCTCCTTCGCCGGTAGTTTCCCATCCTGTAAAAATATTAACATCTGTATTACTTGTTATCGGAACAGAGCCCACAGCAGTAGCCCAAACTACTGTTTCCGGAACAGCAACTTCGTCTTGTGTTACCAGAACGGTTTTTTCGGAAACTCCTGTACCGCTGACCGTTACAGTGGCCGAGCGGGAAGTGGTAGCCGTATTGGGAGAAGCCGTAACCGTAACCGCTCCATTGTCGCTTCCATTGGCAGGACTAACCGCACACCAGGTAGCAGATGAGTTTACCGTCCAGTTAACATTAGAAGTAACCGAGAACGATTTACTTTCCCCGGCGCCATCAATAGACAGGGTGGGTGTAGAAACATTAAGGAATGGCTCTACAGTGCCGCCGGCCACCAATTTCATGTCATCAAGACGTACAACACTGGCTATATTGCATGTAAATTTAATGCTTAAAGAAGAGGCGCCGGAAGTTGAGAATACAGCGGAAGCCAAAGCCCAGGTAGTAGTAGCACCGGCAGCAGGTTCTGAAGCTATACTCCAATTGGCAGGCAACCAGGTAGTACCTCCGTCAGTAGAATAAGACAGTTCTAAATGATTTCCTACAAAGGGATCCCATACATTACCGGTACCTGAGATATAAGTCGTTTTACTTATGCCAAAACTCAAAGTAACAGTGTTCTCGCCTGACAGGGTAATATTATCGGCAATAAACACAGTAGGTATTGCCGCTCCAAAGAATACGGCATTCGGCCCGCTGGCATTGGTGTACATACCCGTAGAAGGTATCGTAGATCTTACCTCTGTGCCTGTTCCGGAATATTCTACATTAGTAGCGCCGGTACCCAATTTCTCCCATCCGGTATAACCCGCAATAGTAGTCGCAGTTGCTGCATTCCCGCAAGGCTCATACCAAATCAAATTGCCTTCGTCTTCGGCCTGGCTTACCGCCAATAATCTGGTAATCGTATTGTCGGCCGATTTTACCGTAATGGTAGCGGAGCGATTAATCCCATGGTTAGCAATTACATTAACCGTAAAGGAGCCATTATCGGTACCCGACAAAGCGCCGTCAACCGTACACCAGTCGGTTGCAGTCGGATCAGGCGTAACTACCCAAGAAGTATTCGATGTTACATTAATTGTTGTAGAGGCAGCTTCCGCTGTGGGGTTCCATGTATAGGCCGAAAGATTTACCATTGGGCCACTGGTGCCGCCTGATATCAGTTTTATGTCGTCGAGACGTATAGCGCTGCTTACACCTGCTGTATATCTCAAGCCAAGGAAGTCCCCGCCGTTAGTCGAAATAACCGCAGAAGCTAATGCCCAGTTTGTTGCACTGCCTGCCTCGGGTTCTGAGGCTATTTCCCATGTAATTGGATTCCATGTTACGCCATCAATAGTGTAGGACAGGGTTAGATTGTCGGCATTAAAAGGATCCCAAACGTTTTGGGTAGTATAAACCACCTTGCTGATACCAAAGGTTAAGGAAATATCCTGTACGCCACTCGGGAGCCCTATACCTGTTACTGTGAACACAGCCGGAGAGGTTCCAAAAAAGACATTACCACCGCTGCTGGCATCCGGATAGAATAGTGGACTCGAAGCCACTGAAGTTCTCACAGAAGTATTGGTCCCGGAATAGCTGGCGCTTGCACCGCCGGTACCGCCGCGTTGCCAGAGATTGTATTCGGCAATATTCGTGTTTCCATCCGGCACAGCAAAGTTCTCTTCATAAATCACCATTGCGCCTATTGCTCCGTCCTGCTCAACACGCAGGTATTTACCAATAGAGGTAGTAGCAATGCGCAGGTCCACTGCACGGGCTATACTGGTATTTTCTAAACAAGTAAGGGTAATAGTGGCAGGTCCCTCACCGGTCATTTGACTGGGTGAACACCAATCAGGATTTCCGGAAATACTCCATTTTCGGTTGGTAGAAATCACCAGATTATAGTCGCCCTCGGCGGCAGTTGCCTGAATTTTCTCCGAAGAAAGAGTAATAAACGGGATATTATCGTCAATATCTTCCGTATTACAAGTCCAAAGGCCAAAAACGACAAAGGCCAGTACTAAAGACAGCACAGCGCCTTTTAAAGTAAATTTTTCTAAAAGTTTCATGTTCTTATGTTTTTGATATAAAGTCCAAAGATATGAAAAAAAAAATGATATGTTCAGAAACTATTTAAATTTAACAAAAAATTAATATATTATGTTCAAAAAAAAATATGAACAGAAAAAGTGTTAATAAGTTGTTTATTTATTTGTTTTTTTTACTTGTTGATAATTAACAAGTTCCCATTTAATTGTTCATTAAGACTATAGCGCTTGCTTGCCCTCGGTAGTTACTTCCGGAGCTATTTTCTTTACTAAGCCTTGCAAGACGTTGCCGGGACCTAATTCCACACAGGTGGTAAGTCCGTCAGCCACCATGTTTTGCACCGTTTGCTTCCAGCATACCGGAGCCGTCAACTGAGCTATCAGGTTCTTTTTAATGCTTTCCGGATCGGTATAGGGCTTAGCATCAACATTTTGATAAACAGGGCAAATAGGGGTATTCAATATAGTTGCTTGAATGGCAGCCTCTAATTCTACGCGGGCAGGCTCCATCAGCGGAGAGTGAAAGGCGCCGCTCACCGGCAACAACAAAGCGCGCTTAGCGCCGGCAGCCTTTAATTTTTCGCAAGCTTCTTCTACTGCCTTCACCGCACCTGAAATCACTAACTGTCCGGAACAGTTATAATTAGCAGCCACCACGACACCATTGACCGAGGCGCAGATTTCCTCTACCTTATTATCGTCCATTCCCAGCACGGCAGCCATAGTAGAAGGTTCTCGTTCACAGGCTTTTTGCATAGCCATAGCACGGGCGGCCACCAAGCGCAGGCCGTCTTCAAAATTCATAGCTCCGGCAGCTACCAAGGCCGAAAATTCACCCAAAGAATGACCCGCTACCATTTGCGGTCGAAAATCGGGAAGCGAACAGGCTAAAATCACAGAATGCAGGAAAATAGCCGGTTGTGTTACCTTGGTTTGTTTCAAATCGGCATCACTGCCGGCAAACATCAGATCAGTAATACAGAATCCGAGAATTTGATTGGCTTGTTCAAACATGGCTGCCGCCTTGGGTACGTTGTCATACAAGTCTTTACCCATTCCTGAGAATTGCGCGCCCTGTCCGGGGAATACATAAGCTTTCATGCTAAATAGTTTAAAGTTTTTTCATAGTTGTAATTCAGGCACAAATATAAGAAACTGTTTTGAATTTTAAAAATAACAACTAAGCACTTGTTTATCAGCATATTATTTGAATAATGTTTTGTATCTTTGCAAAATTTTTTGGAAAAAAGATTGCTTCGTGCCTCGCAATGACGTAAACTTGTTAACTGTAAACAAATAAACAACTGAATAACAATTCATAGCTCATAACAAAAAAGGCTGTCCGAAAAATTCCGAACAGCCTCTCTACTAATCGCAAATTGCGTAATCGCAAGTCGACAACTACATCATTCCACCCATTCCGCCCATTCCGGGAGAGCCCATAGGCATGGGGTTTTCCTCTTTCTTGTCGGCCAATACACATTCGGTGGTCAGGAACATGCCGGCAACCGAAGCTGCGTTTTCCAAAGCTACGCGGGCAACCTTCGTTGGGTCAATAACGCCTGATTTAAATAACTCTTCGTATTTATCGGTGCGGGCATTGTACCCGAAATCGCCTTTGCCTTCTTTTATTTTTTGTGCGACAACACTGCCTTCCAAACCTGCATTTTCCACAATTTGACGCAAGGGCTCTTCAACAGCGCGTTTCACGATTTGAATGCCGGTAGTTTCGTCCTCATTATCGCCTTTCAGATTTTCAAGAATATCAATAGCGCGGACGTAAGCTACGCCGCCGCCGGGGATAATACCTTCTTCAACGGCGGCACGGGTGGCGTGCAAAGCATCGTCAACGCGGTCTTTCTTTTCTTTCATTTCCATTTCGGTGGCAGCGCCTACATACAGTACTGCTACGCCGCCGGCTAATTTAGCCAAACGTTCCTGCAACTTTTCACGGTCGTAATCGCTGGTAGTTGTTTCCATTTGTTTACGGATTTGTCCTATGCGATGTTCAATATTTTGCTTCTCGCCGCCGCCGTTTACAATGGTCGTATTTTCCTTATCAATGGTTACTTTTTCGGCCTTGCCAAGCATTTCGGGACGGGCGCTGTCGAGTTTCAGTCCCTTTTCTTCGGAAATTACCATGCCTCCGGTGAGGATAGCGATGTCTTCGAGCATTTCCTTACGGCGGTCGCCGAAGCCCGGAGCCTTAACGGCAGCAACCTTAATGGTACCGCGCAGGCGGTTGACTACTAAAGTTGAAAGCGCTTCGCCGTCAACGTCTTCGGCAATAATTAATAATGCGCGGCCGCTTTGAGCCACCGGCTCCAATAAGGGCATCAAGTCTTTCATGGTCGAAATCTTACGGTCGGTAAGCAGAATCATCGGATTTTCGAGTACGGCTTCCATCTTTTCGCCGTCGGTCATAAAATAAGCTGAGATATAACCGCGATCGAATTGCATGCCTTCTACTACCTTCACTTCGGTATCGGTGCCTTTGGCTTCTTCAACGGTGATTACGCCTTCTTTTTTCACCTTAGCCATTGCTTCGGCAATCAGTTTACCGATATTGTTATCGTTATTGGCCGAGATGGTAGCTACCTGTTCGATTTTTGCCAAATCGTCGCCTACGGATTTGCGTTGTTGTTTCAGACTTTCGACTACAGCTATTACGGCCTTATCAATACCCCGCTTCAAATCCATGGGATTAGCGCCGGCGGTTACGTTTTTCAAGCCTACATTAATAATTGACTGCGCCAATATAGTGGCGGTAGTTGTTCCGTCTCCTGCCTGGTCGGCGGTTTTGGAAGCTACTTCCTTAACCATTTGAGCGCCCATGTTGGCGAAGCGGTCTTCGAGTTCAATTTCTTTAGCAACGGTTACGCCGTCCTTAGAGATTTGGGGTGCGCCGTATTTTTTATCAATAACCACATTGCGGCCTTTGGGGCCCAAAGTTACTTTTACTGCATTAGCCAGTGCATCCACGCCTTCTTTCATGATATTGCGTGCTTCTATGTTGAATTTTATTTCTTTAGCCATAATTTATTGTTGATTTGTTAATTTATAATTTTGTTGATTTGATTACACTACTGCGAGAATGTCAGATTGACGCATCATCATATAATCTATGCCTTCAATGGATATTTCCGTACCGGCATATTTGCCGTATAACACTTCGTCGCCGACTTTAAGTTCCATAGGCTCGTCTTTCTTTCCGCTGCCTACTGCAACAACTTTTCCGCGTTGAGGTTTTTCCTTGGCGGTGTCGGGAATGTACAGGCCGCTGGCGGTCTTTTCTTCAGCCGCTGCAGGCTCTACCAATACTCTGTCTGCTAATGGTTTAATTTTCATAATGTTAGATATTTAATTTTAAAGTTAAATTGTTATTTATTTGCTTTTAGGTAATACAAATAAGATGCCAAAACAAAAAACTGACAAAATGTCATTTTGGGGATTTATTTTAGGGTAAAGAAAGCCGCTCTTTAGTTATAGAATGGCTTTATATACCTCCATAATAACCTTATTCTTCAGGAGTTGTAGCGTCTGAAGGTCCTGGTTGAGGGGGTTGTGGCATAACAGGGAATTCGGGCTGTCCCGGGGTTGATTGTATGTTCTCCAAGGATCTTTGGATAGTTGAGCTACTCTCACCGCCGCCGCCGCCGGCTACTATTGCAGTAGCTGCCAAGCAGAGCACTAAAACGCTGATAGCCAAAGTCCATGTGGCCTTTTCTAAAAAATCGGCAGTTTGACGGACACCGAAGGCCTGATTGCCGGCAGCAAAATTGGCGGCCAATCCACCGCCTTTGGAATTTTGTACTAACACTACTATAGTTAGTAAGATACAAGCTATGATAATTAATACGGCTACAAATGAATACATAATATTAATTGTTAGATTTAAACTTTAAATTTTGAATTCGGGCTGCAAAGTAAGCACTTTTTTTTGGTTCCAGCAAACTTAATTTTTCATAGGTTGCTTGAGCTAAAGATACAAGCCCCTGACTTTCATATATTTTAGCTAAAGTTTCGGTAACTATATCTTCAAATTTTTTTGGCGGCGCCGTTTGTTCTATCTGATTAGGAAGCTCAATGCCCATAAGAGAGCTGGCTAAGGGGCGAATTTGCGGACGTTCAACGATAAAACGGGCTATGGGGTCGGTTGCTACGTTTACTTCAATCTCCTCGCCTGCAAAATAATCGCTCGGAGCGCTGAATGTCGCTTTCAATTTCGTTGTTATAGCGGGTTGAGGCGGTGCAATTAAGGTTTCTTCTTTTATCGGGGTTTGTTCTTCTACTAAGGCTTTTATTTCTGTAGAGGTTTCTTCTTCTACTAAGGTTTCTTCTACTGGGGTTTGTTCTTCTACTAAGGTTTTTATTTCTGTTGATGCTTCTTCTTCTACTGAGGTTTGTTCTTCTACTAAGGTGTCTACTTCGATTAAGTTTCCTCCTTCAATCAGGTCTTCTTCCTTAGTTGAGTTTTCGTCTTCAATCAGTTTTTTTTCTTCAATTACTGTTCCTTCTTCTATTAATAAAACATCGTCTTCTTTAATAGTCTCTGCCTTTTCTTTCTTTTGCGCAGTCGGTTGCGTTTTTAATAGTTGCAAACGATAATACAATTGTTCCCGATGTACTACATATACTACCGTTTTTGGGGCATAATCAGAAAAACGCCCGTCGTTATTTTGGGACAAGACTTCCAAAAATAATTGTCGGGCAATACCGCACCAAGGGTAACGTTCAATAAGTTGCTCTATTGCTTTTACTTCGTTGTTTGAAGCCGTTGTCGGAAACGGTTTAAGGCGTTGTATGAATTGTTCTGTTTTCATTACCAATTAGCTACTGCGTTATTAAAAATATCTTCTATTAATTTTTCTATAATCTCATCTACTAACTCTGCCTGTACGCTGTCTAAAGTTCGAGCGGAGTCGAAGTCGGCGTATTGGCTGAACGATTTATCGTAACTTTGTTGTTCGTCTTTATTATTGGTAAACCGTATTTTTACGGTTACGTTCAATCGGTTGACCGAGGCTACTTCGTCGGCGGTTACTCCCATGGAAGTTACATCATAGCCTGTAACTTCGCCTTCAAAATGCAAATCGCCGTCGTAGCTTACCAAACTTAAGCGCGTAGTCCGCGTAAATTTATCTTTCAACGATTCGGTAAGCGAATTACTTAAGGGCGGGTAAACAATCATGGCCATATTATTGATGTAATCAATACTTACCGTTTCTACTTCGGGGGAAATAGAGGTGCCGGTAAATGAATAGCCTCCCTTGCAGCCCTGCAGCCAACAAAGCAGGCTCAGCAGTACGGTTGCAGCAACAATATGTTTTCTTATGGACATGGTTATGAGTTATGGTTTATGAGTTATGAATGTTGTCTTTGTTCTTTTAGTCTTTAATCTTTTTCTCCTTAATCAATATTATATTCGTTTAATTTTCTATATAGCGTACGTGTGGATATGCCCAATTCTTCGGCTGCGCTCTTTCGGTTACCGTCATTCTTAGCCAAGGCTATTTTTATAAGCGATTTTTCATGCTCTTCCAAGGATAAATTTTCTTCTTTGATGTCTTCGCTGTCTTTTATTTCTTCCGTATCGGTAATATCGCTGTCTAAGGAGTGTGCGACCTTGACGGGCTGGCTGATATTTACTGTCGGTTGCGTGATATTTCTGTCCTGCGATAATTCATGCACTACCTGTTTGAGTGCATTCATGTCGTTACGCAGTTCAAAAAGTATATTGTATAAAATTTCACGTTCCGAGGATATAGTTTGCTCTTTGCTGTGCGACAATACGGGCAGGGCGGAGGTGTTATAATTCGGCAAATAGTTTTTCAACACCTCGGCGGTAATTATCCGTTCGTTCTCTATCACCGATAATTGCTCTGTAACATTTTTGAGTTGGCGCACATTCCCCGGCCAATAATAATTGCGAAGCGTCGCCTGAGCTTCCGGCGTAAGGCTAATCACCGGCATCTGGTAGCGTTCGGCAAAGTCGAGGGCGAATTTGCGGAACAGTAAATGAATATCTTCTTTTCGTTCGCGCAAGGGAGGAATATTGATAGGAACGGTGTTGAGGCGATAATATAAATCTTCACGGAAACGCCCTTTCTGTACGGCCTGCAAGACATTCGTATTGGTGGCGGCAATTACCCGCACATTGGTTTTTTGCGCTTTCGACGAGCCTACTTTGATAAATTCTCCCGATTCGAGTACGCGCAGCAGCCGCACTTGGGTAGCGAGAGGCAGTTCAGCCACCTCGTCTAAAAAGATGGTGCCGCCGTTGGCCACTTCAAAATACCCCTTGCGGGCATCGTGGGCGCCGGTGAACGAGCCTTTTTCGTGCCCGAAAAGTTCAGAATCAATAGTACCGTCGGGAATAGCGCCGCAGTTTACGGCAATATACGGACCATGCTTCCGACTGCTGAAATGATGTATGATTTGCGGAAATACCTCTTTCCCCACCCCGCTTTCGCCGGTAACCAATACCGAAAGATCGGTAGGGGCTACCTGACGGGCAATGTCAAGCGCGCGGTTTAACTCAGGCGTACTGCCAATAACCTCAAATCGTTGTTTTAAGCTGCTAAGGTCCATAATTAACCTACAAAGGTACAAAAAATATGCAGAAAATGTTTTTTTTTTGTTTAAAATTGATGTTTTTTTTAACTTTACAGCCTGAAATTTTGAAATTATGTCATTTATTGGAATTATTCCGGCGCGTTATGCCTCTTCCCGATTTCCGGGAAAACCCTTAGCCGATATTAACGGAAAACCGATGATTCAACGGGTGTATGAGCAGGCGGCGAAAGCGCTGCCTTTAGTGTATGTGGCTACCGATGATGCCCGAATTGTGGAATGTGTAGAAAATTTCAACGGAAATGTTGTACTCACCGCTACTACCCACCGTAGCGGCACTGACCGTTGTGCTGAGGCAATAGCTAAAATTCAGTTAGACAGAAAGATAAACTTTGATGTCGTAATTAATATTCAAGGCGATGAACCTTTTATTGATCCTTTACAGATTCATCAGTTAGTCAGTTGTTTCGATACTCCCGAAGTGCAAATAGCCACCTTGATAAAACGCTTTTCCAAGGAAGAAGATATCTTTAACCCCAATGCGCCGAAGGTAGTAGTGAGCAGGGGAGGAGAGGCCTTGTATTTTAGCCGCTCGCCCATTCCTTACTTGCGTGATGCTGAGCGTAGTGAGTGGACGGCGAAGCATGTTTTTTACAAGCATGTAGGCTTGTATGCTTATCGTACTGATATTCTGAAAATTTTGTCTAATTTAGCGCCCGGCGCTTTAGAGGTCGCCGAATCGTTGGAGCAATTGCGCTGGTTAGAAAACGGCTATCATATTAAAGTAGCTGAAACCGAATGTGAAACGCAGGCTGTGGACACGCCTGAAGATTTGGCACGCTTATTGCGTAAAGTTTTATGAAATTTTGTGTAAACCTTTGTTTTTTTAAGATTTAATTGTAACTTTGTATATTGGAAATTATGGACTTTTTAAACAAATAACTTAATATAACGTAATTATGAAAAAATGTATTCCTTTATTAGTGTTGGCATTTGCAACATTGTTCATGGCAGCTTGTTCAAGTCCCGAAAAGATGAAAAAACAAGCGGACTTAGTTACTACTTCCTGCGACCCTCAGGTATTAGAAGTGCGTGCAAACGTCATTGAGGCTCGCTATACAGTTTCTTTCCCTGAAAAATATTTTCACCCTAAAGCTACCTTGGAACTGACGCCGGTTTTGGTGTATCAAGGCGGTGAAGTTGCCGGCCCTGTGAAATTATTGCAAGGCGAGAAAGTTCAAGGTAATAACACGGTAATTCCGACAGTAGGTGGAAAAATTGACCAACCTGTGAAGTTCGACTATAAGCCGGGTATGGAATCTTCTCGTTTGGAGTTGCGCGCCCGCGTGCTTTACAAAGATAAAGTATGGCCTTTTGACGAAGCGCGTAAACTGGCCGACGGCGCCATTGTTACTTATAAGTTGTTGAATACTGATGGTAATCCCTCTATGTTAGGAGATAAATATCCTAAAACAATCATTAAAACTCAGGAAGCGCAAATCAATTATGTTGTTAATAGCGACGCAGTTCGTAATACCGAATTGAGAAAAGAAGAGATTAAGGCTTTGCAGGATTTCTTGACGGCTATCAATGAAGATGAGCGTTCGCAAGCTAAGGCTATGAACATTATTTCTGCCGCATCGCCCGAAGGCCCGATAACCACCAATGAACCTTTGGCCCAGAAACGCGGAAAAACTGCTGAAACGGCTTATGCCAATATGGTGAAAAAGTTAGACAAAAAAGCGCCTATTAACTTAACCAGCATTTCGGAAGACTGGGACGGTTTCCGTGAACTGGTAGCTGCCTCGGATCTTCAGGATAAGGATTTAGTTCTTCGTGTACTTTCCATGTATAGCGACGACGTGGTTCGCGAACGTGAAATTAAAAACATGTCGAATGTTTATAAAATATTGAAAGACAAAGTATTACCTGAGCTTCGCCGCTCTCGTATGATTGCCGAAAATGAATGGTTAAACTACACCGATGAGGAACTGAAAGAGATGGTAAGCGCTAATTCTGTTGAAGGTTTAGATGTAGAAGGCTTATTGTATGCCGCTACTTTGATTGACGACCTTAATACCAAGATTTCATTGTACACCAAGGCTGCCGAAAAATATAACGATTATCGCGCTTACAATAATTTGGCTTGGGCCGAATTGCTGAATGGTAATGCAGCTGCCGCCAAAACCGCTTTAGCTAAAGCCAGCAACCAAAACGATGCGGCTGTGAAGAATAACCTCGGTGTTGTAGCTTTGCGTGAAAATCGTATTGAAGACGCTGTTAAATTGTTTAATGAAGCTAACAATGCTGATGCTAAAACAAACATAGGTGCGATTTCTATTCTGAATGGAAATTATTCAGATGCTTTGAACCGTTACAACGGTACTAATTCCTACAACGAAGCTTTGTCGAATCTGCTTTCAGGCAATGAAGACAAGGCTACGACTATTCTGAATAGCAAAGACGATGCTCAGTCGGAGTATTTGAAAGCCATTATCGCAGCCCGCAAAGGCAACTGTACGGAAGTGGCCGCTTGTTTGGCCCGCGCTTATGCCAAAGATCCTTCATTAAAGGAAAAAGCCGCTACCGATATTGAATTTGCAAAATGCAAAGGTAGCCTTTAACACCCCGATTTTGGCCGGAAAACCGTATTTTCGGGGTAAGGCACAAAGATACAAAAAATCCCAACATCTTCAAAATGAATTTGTTGGGAAATTTTATTTAATGAATATCCCTATGTGGGCTACAAACGTTCAATTTCACACTATCTTTTCCGTGGGGTTACTCGCCGCCTTACGCCAAACAAACCGCCAATTGTGAGACGTTTTTATTTCTTTTTAAATATAATTGTATTTGTTTTATATACAATTGTATCTCTTCTTAAATTGTCATCTGCTTTATATGAAAGTAAATAATCTCGATTGAAATCATTCTGAACATTCTGGAGGGCACCATGATTAGAGTGATAGTAGAAACCTTCTGTACCCACATCAATATGCATCATGGTTCTTTCGACATAACATGTATATGATATTTGAATTCCATCCTTTATTTCTATTGCATAAATACAAGGTTTAAAATCATAGCGTAAAATGCCGCCACCAACACCCCAAATTTTTACTGTATCAATGTAAAGTGGAGAATATTTTAGTTTTTCACTCCAGCCATAATAAGGTTTTATATAATATGGTCTACTATCAGGCTCAAAAATATCTCTACTACCTATTATTATGTCAAATGATTGAAAATGCAAAATCCCATTCTTCCGAATGACATCAAAATGGATAACCGTGTCATTACTTGTTATTTTGGCTTGTGAATTTGATATTAATTCAATTTCATCATATAATTTGAATGGTATGTTGGTAGGTTGATCCTCGTATATATTTAACAAAGAACCTGTAACCAAAGTATATCCCGAACTACCGTACATCCGATTATTCATTCTGAAATTTTCTAAAAATGAATAAATTTTATCGGGTTCATTTATATTTCCTGAATTGGTGTATGTGTTCACTTCACCGTATATAATATCAGTAAAAATATATTTTTTAGGATATATTTCGTAATTTTCTTTTTCACAAGAAACAATTATTGATACCATAGTCAATATAGTACAAGAGATAATAATAATTCTACTTATTTTAACCATGCTTAATGTTTATATTTTTTGTCCATTTACATTCCGTTTGCCAATTGTCGCTGTCGCCCGCATTGCCTACAACAATATTCACACACGCATTAATCTAAGGATTAAGCAAATCGGTATAGCGAAAGTCCAATATTTCGTAAATATAATCCAAGGCAAATTTAGCTTTGCTTTCAGGATTTAACTCCAAGGCTTCTTTATAGGCATTGATAGCCTCTGCCCATTGTTGTTTTTGCTGAAATGCTTTACCTTGCTGCAGGTAATCTTCTTCCGTAAACATCGTATTATTTTAAAAAACAACTTATACTAAACCTGCAAAGCCCATGAAGGCCAAGGCTAAAATACCGGCAGTGATTAAGGCAATGGGAGCGCCTTTGAAAGCCTTAGGCACATCGGCTAAGTCTAATTGTTCGCGCAGACCGGCAAAAAGCACCATAGCCAAAGCAAAGCCTATGGCCGAAGCTACAGCATAAACTATACTTTCAGCTAAGTTCAGAAGATGTTCGGGGCCGCCGAAAGCAAATTCTTTAGACACTACTAAAATTGCTACTCCCAGCACGGCGCAGTTGGTAGTAATCAAGGGAAGGAAAATACCCAAGGCCTGGTACAGGGCAGGGCTGATTTTCTTCAGAATAATTTCCACCATTTGCACTAAACCTGCAATTACCAGAATGAAACTCACGGTTTGCATAAACTCTATTTGCAAGGGTACTAAAATATAATAATGCAAGAGGTAGGTTACCAAAGTAGCCAAGGCCATCACAAACATCACTGCTCCGCCCATGCCGATAGAAGTGCTTACCTTGCTCGACACGCCGAGGAAGGGGCATACGCCCAAAAATTGCGCCAACAAAATGTTGTTGACAAATACGGCTGATATAATAATGATAATGTATTCCATAAAGCTTAACAATCTATCGTTTTAGTTTATTAAAAAGAACCATCAGATAACCCAGTACAATAAATGCTCCGGGAGCTAAAATAAAGAGGGTAATACCTTCGGGCAATATTTTTGTGCCGAAGAAAGCGCCTGCGCCCAACAATTCGCGCACCATGCCAAGAACGGTCAAGGCCAAGGTAAAACCTATGCCGATGCCTGCGCCGTCGAGCATTGCATGAAACACAGAGTTTTTGGAAGCAAATGCTTCGGCGCGCCCCAAAACCACACAGTTTACTACTATCAAAGGAATAAACAAGCCTAAGGTATCATACAAGTCGGGAACAAAAGCCTGCATCAGAAATTGCACCATGGTTACAAAGGTGGCAATAATCACAATGTAGGCAGGGATACGCACCTTGGCGGGAATTTGCGAAGCCACGGTAGCTATTGCCATATTAGATAAAATGAGTACTGCTGAGGTAGCCAAGCCCATGCCCATTCCGTTAATAGCCGAAGAAGTAGTAGCCAGAGTAGGGCACATTCCCAGCAACAACACAAAGACGGGATTTTCTTTAACTATTCCTTTAAGTATCAATTGTAATTTATTCATCGTTTTCCTCCTTTTCTTCTGAAGTTCTTTGTGATTGTTTCTCCATTATTTTGAGAAAGGCCCTGTAAGCGCGGTCAACCGCATCGCAATAGGCACGGGAAGTAATGGTAGAGGCCGTAATGGCGTCCACATCGCCCTCATCTTTTTTTACTGCTAATTTGAATGTTTCGGGGTGCTTGCCTTCAAATTGCAGGCTGAAGTCGCCCTTGCCTTTCTCCATCTTATCGCCCAAGCCGGGGGTTTCGGCATGTGATAATACCACAATATTACGAATAGCGCCATCGGGCAGAAAACCAACCATCAGTGAAATCAATCCGCTAAAACCTTTGCCGGTCGATGTTTCCACAGCCACGCCCACTATTTCATTGCCTTGTTTAGCCGTGTAAAGAATAATTTTACGGTTTTCCAAGACTATGGTATCGGGTTGCGCCGAAGGGTTATTATCGAAGGCCGGCACTACCTCGGCAATTGAAGCGTTAATCTTAGCAACCTTAGCTGCCGCTATAGGCTCTTCGGTCAACAGATACACGCCGCCGAGCAGGGTAGCCGAGACCAGTGCGATGACCGTTAACACAATCACCATATTTGAAAAAGAAGAAGTTTTAGCCATGTTTCACCTCCTCGCCATAACGTTTGGGTTTAATATATCGATTTAATAAAGGAACTGCTGCATTCATAATCAGAATAGCAAAGGATATGCCTTCGGGATAGCTGCCGAATACACGAATCAGTATGGTCAGCAAGCCTATGCCTATACCATAAATCACCATTGCCTTCGGGTTCATGGGCGAGGTTACATAGTCGGTTGCCATAAATATAGCGCCCAGCATCACTCCGCCGGTAAGCAGGTGGAACAAGGGGTCAACGTACTGTTGGGAATCCGCCAGCCATAAAATACCGCTAAATATGATAACCGTACCGAAGATCGACAGCGGTATATGCGGTCGAATGACATGACGGATCAAGAGATAGGCGAAGCCCAGCAGCAAGGCTATGGCCGATATTTCGCCTAAGGAACCGCCAATCTTGCCGAAAAGTAAGTGCCAATAATTGAAATCAACAAGAGAAGAGTTCATAATTTGCTCTACGGTTTCGCCCTTGGCCAAGCCTTCTTTAATAATGGCTAAGGGAGTAGCGCCCGTAGCAGCGTCCACGCCCGACCAGAGGGCATCGGGACGAGGCCAACTCGTCATCTGTACAGGGAAAGATATGAGCAGGAACACACGTCCCACCAAGGCAGGGTTGAACACATTTTGCCCCAGTCCGCCAAAGCTCATTTTTGCAATGCCGATAGCTACCACTGCACCGATAAACACTATCCACCAGGGGATATTGCTCGGCAGGTTCATGGCTAACAAAAGGCCGGTAAGCACTGCCGAAAGATCGCTTACGGTTGATTTGCGCTTCATCACCCAGCGCTCGATGGCGTATTCCACGAGAAGGCAGGAAATCACAGCTACTGCGGCTACATTCAATGCGCCGAGGCCGAAGAAATATACCGACACCAAATAAGCCGGCAGCAAAGCAATAATCACGTCCAACATCAGCCGTTGGGTATTTTCTTTGCTGTGGATATGCGGCGCCGGGGAAACAATTAGTTTTTTCATTATCGAAAATAATAATAATAAATAATAGATAATAAATTTTAAGTCTTAGGCCGTGTACGTATAATTTTCAGTACTTCAGCCCTGCCCAAACGGATATAATCGAGTAAAGGAATATGCGCCGGACAGGAGTAGAGGCAGCAGCCGCATTCTATACAATCTTGCAGTTTATTAGCTTCCAATTCGTCATACCTGTTTCTTTGGGCTTGTTTTATCAGAAGATAAGGTTCCAATCCTATAGGACAAGCCTGCACGCATTTAGCGCAACGAATACAATTGCTTTCCGATTTACGTTTGGCGTCTTCTTGGGAAATCAAAAGAATGCCAGAACCGCCCTTGAAGGCAGGCGCGTCAATATTCGATATGGCCTTGCCCATCATTGGGCCGCCGCATACAATTTTAACAACGCTATCGGGTATGCCGCCTGCAGCGTCCAACACTTTCGATAACGGCGTACCTGTGCGCACTATTATATTTACTTGCTGCTTTGCGTCTTTTCCTGTAACAGTAATACGGTTTTCTATCAAAGGCTTGTTCTTCAGCGTTGCCTCATATACCGCCAAGGCAGTACTTACATTTTGCACCACTACACCAACGTCAACAGGCAGGCTCATAGAGGGAACCTGACGACCCGCAATAGCCTCTATTAATTGTTTTTCACCGCCTTGCGGGTAGCGTTTTTTCAGCGCTACAACGGCAATGTCGTAGTTATACTTACGTATAAGTTCCGTCAACAAGTTAATCGCATCGGGTTTATTGGCTTCAATCCCGATATAGGCTTTAGATGCGTTCAGCGCTTTTTTCAGCAACAAGGTACCTATAAGTACTTGTTCGGGATATTCGAGCATCACGCGGTGGTCTGCGGTAAGGTAAGGTTCGCATTCGGCAGCATTGATGATAATGGCCTCGGCTTTTTTGCCCGGCGGCGGGGTCAGTTTTACATGTGTAGGGAAAGCGGCACCGCCTAAGCCTACTACGCCCGCATCTGCGATTTTCTTAATAATAGCTTGACTATCAATAGAAATATCACGAATTATATTCTTACTGCGGTCAATTTCGGGCATCCACTCATCGCCTTCCACCTGAATAATTATGGCGGGCTTTTTGAAGCCTGAAATATCGGCCACCGCCTCAATGCCTTTTACTGTTCCCGATACTGAGGCGTGGATATTGGCCGACACGAAGCCGGAGGCCTTGGCCACTAACTGTCCCACCTTCACCTTATCACCCTTATTAACAACAGGTTCGGCAGGCGCTCCGAGGTGCTGCCCAAGGAATAGCGCCACTGTTCCTTCCGGGGGCAGTTGGGTCAGCGCGCTTCTTGCAGCCAGCTTATTATCAGGTGGATGCACCCCGCCAATAGAAAATGTTTTAAGCATATTGTCTATAATTTAATTTGCAAATGTAACATTTCTCAGGGAAAAAGGCAAAAAAATTCAGCCTTTTTTTATGCCTTATAAATTAAGCAAAAAAGAAAAAAGGGCTGAACGGCATGGCGTGGTTTTGTGCCGACGACTGATGACGAACTCCGCTTTTCCTGCTCAAGAAACAAACAACCACCGACCTGACCGCGAAGCAGGGAACTCCGCGTTAAACCTTTCCCCCTGAAAACCGTCTAATAACTAAAGCCCCTGTGCGGGACTGAGGTTGTTTTGCCCAAAGAGGAAACACGATGTGTTGGTTGAACGTCGGGAGGGGCAGGACTTATTTTTATACCAAATTAAAGATTTTTTATTATCATAGGATTTACTCTTATCGCAAACATTAATGAAGCGATAAAAACTGCAAATGCTAAAAATAACGAATAGACTTTAAAAATAACATTTGCTTCAATACCTCCTCCAACACTTCCCAATAATGCATTGCTAAGAAAACCTGCTATTAAAGAGGCGGCCAATGAGGTTACAATACCAATCAATAAATTTTTTTATCAAATATTTCTTAATAATTCCCCCGTTGTCATTTCCATTTTTGAAAATGCAAACAGTTTTTTACCTAAATCTTTCAACGATGCGCCGATATGGTACAGGTCGTTGTCTATCAAAAGAAAATGGTCGTGTATATTTTGCTTTTCTTCAATGATAATTTCGGGATATTGGGCGTTATGTCTGTCCAAATCAAGTTGCAAAGTGTTTGAAATTTCCTTTGTGTAGAAAGTTGCTTTCACTCCTTTCTTGCGTTTTGAGATTAACGTTAAAATACTTGTGTCTAAATAATTATCTATCAAAATGATTTCTTTTTTTGCTGTTTCAATCAAATCGGAAACGAATTTATAAGCGTCAAAAATCTGTCCGTTGTAAAATATGCCTTCTTTGGGCGGAAGTTCGGTGCGAACAATAAAATCAATTTTTTTCTCTGTTTCTGCAACACGGTATTCTAACCGTTCAAAGCGTTGATTTATAGCGTAACCGCGCAAAGCATAATCTCTTAACACAGGCATAGCCCATTGGCGAAATTTTGTACCTTGTTTGGATTTTACGCGGTAGCCAACCGAAATGATTACATCAAGATTGAAGTAATC
Organism: Bacteroidales bacterium; assembly: GCA_009777095.1. Lineage (GTDB taxonomy): Bacteria > Bacteroidota > Bacteroidia > Bacteroidales > UBA932 > UBA932. The sequence goes on from WRMN01000001.1 coordinate 242,496, forward strand.
AATTTGCCGTTCAACTAACCTGCCCTTTTCATTTTGAACTGTTGCAAATTTTGCAAAAGTTGCCCATTCTTCCAATTCTTCTTCTTCGAAAATATTTCGTATATGCCTTGAAATCACAGATTTATCTCTTTGAAAAAGCATTGTCATTTGGTTTAATGATAGCACACCGATTCGTTTTCTATCAATACCTCCAACTGAATTGCGTTGTCAGGTTGATAGAGAATGATTTCGTTCTTTATTTTAGCAAGTTCTGCTGTCATTTTTTATTTTTACTGTTAATTAATTTGGTTCAAGATAATTTAAGCGGATTATTTTTTATAAATTTCATTAAGCAAAGATACATATTTTTATCTCTCATATTATATCTAAATTCACATTCTTTTAGGTGTAAATAAAACTTATGTTTATGTATT
>WRMN01000002.1 GCA_009777095.1 Bacteroidales bacterium
AACCGCCAGTTAGTGGCAGTGCATTTATTCGTAACTGAATGACATTGGTTCATTATGTTGTTTGTTTAATAAATTATTTTCAGTTAGATATTTTCTCCACGCTTTTGCTCTTTCGTCTGAATAACAAGCATACATATTATTTGAATTGCAAAGTTTTTTCGGAAATCCAAGAGTTGTATTGAAAGTCAATTCCAACAATTTTACAAGTGAATAAACCTCATTATCCTGCTTTCCACCACCACCGCCCACAAATGCAACAACAACATTATACTTTAATAGTTCATAAATTTTATCAAAATCTAATTTGTTGTTTGTCTTGTAATCTATACCTGCTTTGTCCAAGTAATAGGCATATAATTCGTGTTCTGAAAAATTTGAATAAAGATTCAAAAAATCTTTTCTCGCTTTTGGTTTGTCAAAATCGACAATCATAAAAAAACCAAAATCACGTTTCATAAATGAGTATTTTGATAGCCAATTGGCTTGAAACGAATAATTTTCAATCAGATTTAAGGCTGTCGAAATTTGTTCATAATTTATTTGTGATAAAAGTTTGGAAATCTCTTGGTCATTTTCTTCTGATTTTTTTGATTTTTTTGTCAATTTTGTTAATTGCTTTGATTTCAGTATTTTTTATTGAGTTTAATGTTGTTTTATATTCGCTTTTCAATTCACTCGTTTTATCTTTCGTTATTTCGCGAAACATAATTTTTACCGTGCGAGATTCAAGTGGGGTAATAAGAAATGCGCCCGCAAATTCAGAATATGTGATTTTTTCCGAATTGGCGTTTAAAAAATTCAAAAAAATCTGATTTGAAATGCTATCATTCAATCGTATTTCTTCTTCGGTAAAAATAGAATTTACTTCAACAATTCGCCTTGCGACTTCTGCTTCTGCTGTCGCCGAAATATGATTATAGGCAAATCTTTCTTCTAATTCTTTTTTGCTGTCAAAATAAGGTACTATTTCAAAAAAAGCATTTTTGTCGCCCGATTTTAACTTGTTGTCAATTTCATAAAGAGGGTGTTTTGGGTTACTTGTCATTTGCCCAAAAGAATATTGAACAATAAAAGTAAGTGTTATTGCCAAAATGGTTTTTCTATGTAACATTAAACGATTCATTTTTATGATTTTCTGACTATTTTAATTTTCAATTTTATACTCCGTTGTCCCACTGCACTGTCCTCGCATTGCCACTATCGCATATCTTGATACAGTTATTCAATTATTCTTTATCTGCACTAACCGTGTCAGTTCCTCAACGGTAACCCAAAAGATCTCGCCGTCGGGAGCGCGCATCTGTGTTTTCTCTATGTCTTTAAAGAACATATCTTCTATGTATAAACTCATAACAGAGGTAGCATAATCTAACGTTTTTTGTTGAATATCGGTCAGTGTTTTTCTGCCAATTAATTCGCGCATGTACAGTACAAGATATAACAGTTCCCGTTCGTATTCTTCTTTTGAAAAGGCTTCAAAATCTTCTCTGTCGAAACGAAATGAGACCAAACGGCTAAGCATGGCTTGTCGGTTTTTCTTACTCAACTTCGAGGCCTCCCAGTAGTATTTTTGGGCATTTAGCCTGTCGCCGTTTCCTCTGTAAGTGTCGGCACGCATCAAACTAAGGTTATACTTTTCTTCATCGGTAGGATACATCAACTTTTCGGCCTTGTCGAAAAGTTGCAGAGCTTTCTTTCCGTTGTATATTACGCTATGGCAAGTACCTAAGGACATAATAATTTCTACGTTGGTAGTATCTAATTGATATAATTTGTCCAGATACGGTATTGCACCCAAATAATTCTTTTGCCGGTATTTGGCAAACCCTACATAGCGCAGGTTAAATTCCGATGAATCACCGATGGCAATCAGACGGCTCAGCACACTATCCGCCGCATGATAATCGCCGCCCAGAAAATAAATGACCCCTTTAGCCTGCTCCAGATCGGAATGAGCGGGATTATAGACCAGCGCAGTGTCGCAAACTTCCATAGCCATGCTTAGCATAAGAGGAGGTTCGGGCTGCTCTTTGTGTATGCGGAGGTGGGTGTTAATTAATGTTATGGCTAAGGCTGCGTTTTCTTTGTTCAAATTCACCGCAGCATTATAGTAATTCAGTGCTGTGGGATAAGACCCCAGATTGCTGATACAGTCGCCCGCTCCCTGCAGGAAGCTGATATTAGTGGAATCGCGTTCAAGCAGCCATTCGTAATAATTGAGTGATTCCAGATAGTCTTTGCGTTGAAAATATAATTTGGCCAATTGCAGTCCTGCATAATAATTGCTGCTGTCTAAATGAAGAGATTTTACATAAAGACTTTCGGCCTCGCTGACGCGGCCTAAGAGCAGCGCTGTGCGGGCAGCGGCATTGAGCGCCTTTGTATTTAAACTGTCGCTCTGCAGCCATTCGCTATAATAATGATAAGCTTTGCGGTATTGTTGCATTTGTTCGCAGGCCGCGCCTTTGATGTAAGCGCTGTCGGCAGGGCTTTGTCCCTGCATAGAAATATTCCACCCGAGGCAAAGCCATGAAATTATGAAGATTGCCTTTTTCATATCCACAAAGATAACGATTTTTCCGATAAGAACAAGGATAAAATTAATTGCGAATTACGACTAAAATTTTAAACTTTGAACACGCTATTAATCAGCCTAATATCTAATGATTCACGACAAATACCCAATAATTAAAAGCAACAATAATAGATTTTTTCGTATCTTTGTAAAAAAAAACGATAATTATGAACGCAATAACTATCAATTTTCCAAAAAATGTTGCCGTGGATAATTTTGAATTGACTATGCTTGTGGCTTCGCGACTATACGAGAAAGGCAAACTTTCTCTTGGACAAGCAGCAGCAGTGGCAAATATGAGCAAACGCACATTTATTGAACTTTTAGGCCATTACGGTGTGTCAGTCTTTAATTACCCACCCAACGAAATTTTTACTGAAATTGCTCATGCGTAAAACAATTATTTCAGATGCAAGTTGTTTTATTGTTTTGTCGAATATTGGCGAAATGGAATTATTGCATAACCTATACCCCGAAATTATCACGACTCCTGAAATAGCAGATGAATTTGGCGAAAAACTTCCGGAATGGGTTATTGTTTCTAATGTAAAAGATATTGCTTGTCAACAAGTTTTGGAGTTGCAAATTGATAAAGGCGAATCCAGCGCTATTGCATTGGCATTAGAAACGCCTAACAGTATATTGATTTTAGATGATTACAAAGCTCGAAAAGTTGCTCAGTCATTAAACTTGTTCTATATTGGAACAATTGGAGTAATTATTAAGGCAAAATTATTAGGTGTTATTCCGTCAGTAAAACCGATATTGAATAAAATGAAAACAACGAATTTTAGGCTATCTGCAGAATTAGAACGAGAGGCCTTATCGGCTGCAAAAGAATACTAAAAATTTAATGGCACAAGGCGATATATTACATAATATTACTAAACAATCGGAGTATAAACACGGTTTTACTACTTCGATTATTCAGGAATTTATCCCTAAGGGATTGAATGAAAATATTGTACGACTGATTTCCTCCAAAAAGGAGGAACCGGAATGGCTTTTGGAATTTCGCTTGAACGCTTACCGCAAGTGGCTGACAATGACCATGCCTACCTGGGCGCACTTGAATATTCCACCTATTGATTATCAGGATATTATTTATTATGCTGCTCCAAAGGCAGCAGTTGACGCGCACGAAGGACACCTGTCGCCCGAAATAGCTGAAGCCTTTGATAAATTAGGCATTCCTTTGACCGAGCGCGACAGAATGTCGAACGTGGCGGTGGACGCGGTCTTCGATAGCGTTTCGGTAAAAACTACCTATCGTGAATCTTTAGCTGAAAAAGGCATTATTTTCTGCTCGTTCAGCGAGGCTGTGCGCGATTATCCCGATTTGATTCGGCAATATTTAGCCAAGGTTGTGCCGGCAGGCGATAATTATTTTGCTGCGCTGAACAGCGCAGTGTTTAGCGATGGCTCTTTCTGTTATATTCCTAAGGGAGTGCGTTGTCCCATGGATTTATCAAGCTATTTCCGTATCAATGCCAAGGGCACAGGCCAGTTCGAACGCACCTTAATTGTGGCCGAGGAAGGCAGCTATGTAAGTTATTTAGAAGGCTGTACGGCTCCGCAACGAGACGAGAACCAGCTTCATGCGGCAGTGGTGGAAATCATAGTGATGAAAGATGCTGAGGTGAAATATTCTACGGTGCAAAACTGGTATCCGGGCGATAGGGAAGGGCGCGGAGGTATTTATAACTTTGTAACTAAAAGAGGTATCTGCAAGGGCGAAAATAGCCGCCTCTCGTGGACGCAGGTAGAAACCGGATCGGCCATTACATGGAAATACCCAAGTACTATTCTCAGGGGCGACAATTCTAATTCCGACTTCTATTCAGTAGCAGTTACCAACAACTACCAACAAGCCGATACGGGCACTAAGATGATACACATCGGTAAAAATACTCGTAGTCGGATTGTAAGTAAGGGAATTTCAGCAGGTTTCAGCCAAAATTCCTATAGAGGCTTGGTGAAATTTAACCCCGGAGCTGAGAATGCGCGAAATTTCTCGCAATGCGACAGCCTTTTGCTGGGCAGCAATTGTGGGGCGCATACCTTCCCCTATATTGAAAATGAGAACGAAACGGCTGTGGTGGAACATGAGGCAACAACCTCTAAAATAGGTGAAGATCAGTTATTTTATTGTAACCAACGGGGCATTTCTACCGAAGATGCGGTAGGGTTGATTGTGAACGGCTACGCACGTGAAGTGCTTAGCCAGTTACCCATGGAATTTGCGGTGGAAGCGCAAAAATTATTGCAAATTTCTTTGGAAGGAAGCGTTGGATAAACATATTTTTACTAACTTTGTAAGATTGGCTCTTCTGAATTTATAAATTTTTTGAATATGCGAAAGCTAACACTTGATGAAATAACCCAACTGCAATTACAGTCTTGCTCAGCCGACGATTGGCAACAAATCACCGTTGCCGATGATTTTTCGACCGAATACCTTCACAAAGTAAAATTTACAGGGATAAATACATTGGGCGTATTTGACACCTCTGTCAGTTTACAAGGGGGAGTGAAAATTCATACAGGTATTTATGATGCTTGGTTGCATAATTGTACAGTGGGTAATAATGTGCTTATTCGCGGAGTGCGTGATTATATAGCTAATTATATTATCGAAGACGAGGTGGTCATTTTTAACGTTAATCTGGTACTGACAGATGGGCAAACTACATTCGGCAACGGTATCAAAGTAGAAACCATCAGCGAAGCCGGAACGCGCAGCGTGATGATGTATAATCAACTTTCGGCGCATTTGGCTTACATCTTAGCCAGCTATCGCCACCGTCCGCAGTTGATAGAGAAGTTCGAAGCCTTGATAGAGGCTTATGCTCAGGCGCAGAAAGTTCCTTTCGGACGTATTTCTTATGGCGTAAAAATCATGCGCTGCGCCACAATTATGAATGTTAACATTGGGCCTTGCGCATTGCTTGATGGGGCCGACAGCCTTCGCAACGGAACTATTAACAGTGTTCCTGAAGACCCTGTTGTAATCGGTGATGCCTGTCATCTCGAAAATTTCATAGTCTGTTCCGGTACTCAGATACTTAACGGCACAGTGGTGTCGAATAGCTTTGTAGGGCAGGGCTGCCTGTTAGACAAGCAATATTCATCGGTGCAATCCCTGTTTTTTGCCAACTGCCAGGGCTTTCACGGCGAGGCTTGCGCAATCTTTGCAGGTCCATACACGGTAACCCACCATAAGTCAACGCTGCTGATTGCGGGCATGTATTCGTTTATGAATGCCGGCAGCGGCTCTAACCAAAGTAACCATCTGTATAAATTAGGTCCCATACATCACGGTTTTCTCGAAAGAGGTACTAAAACTACCAGCGATTCCTACATTCTGTGGCCATCGCGTATAGGCGCTTTTACCTTAGTTATGGGTCGGCACTCCCACCATGCCGATACTGCCGATTTCCCTTTCTCGTATATGATTGAAAGAGATGACGCGTCTTACTTGGCTCCCGCAGTGAATTTGCGTAGCATAGGCACGATAAGGGATTCCCAAAAATGGCCTAAGCGCGATTTGCGAAAAAGTAAACTGAGGTTAGATCATATTAACTATAATTTGTTAAGCCCTTATACAGTGGGAAAGATGATACGGGGGCGCGATATTCTTTTGGAAATGCGCGATGCAAAAGAAGGCATATTGTCTGAATATGAATACAAAGGCGTAAAAATAGAAACCCGCATCATGAGCCGCTCTATCAACTTGTATGAGTATGCTCTTTGGAAATTCCTCGGCAATTCGGTAATATCCCGTTTGGAGAAAACAACAGGAATATTGACGGACGAACTTATTCGTAAATCCTTGCAAAAAGACACAGACATTGGTAGCGGCAACTGGGTGGACATTGCCGGATTGATATGTCCCGCATCGGCCTTAAACAGCCTGCTCGATTGTGTGGAAAGAGGGACGGAAACAAGTTTGGAAAAAATTGAGGCTGCTTTTGTCGGCCTGCATCGAAATTATTATACTTATGAATGGACTTGGGCTTTTGATGTTTTGGAGAAATTCTACGGCAAACGCCCTGATGAGTTTACGTCGGAAGATGTACGGCAAGTAGTGCAAAAATGGATTAGCGGCGTGTTGGCTATTGATGATATGCTTTATGAAGATGCCCAAAAAGAATTTACCTTAAGTAAAAAAGCCGGTTTCGGCGCCGATGGTAATGAGGAAGATAAGGAAAAAGACTTTGCCAATGTGCGGGGCAAGTTCCATACCAATCCCACCGTTGTAGCAATTACGGAGCATAAAAAGGAGAAAGAAGCCTTAGGCAAAAGTATAATTGAAAGAATGGTATGATGATGGACAGCTTTTTTTCTTTTTTCAGTGTCGAAAATGTATTGATACAATTTGACGGCAAGGAGGTAAGTTATCTCGAAGCCTTGTCGATGATTGCCGGCCTGAGTTGTGTGTTCTTAGCTGTTCGGGCTAAGGTTTTTAATTTTTATATTGGGTATATTTACAGTATGCTACTGTTTACCTTTTTCTTTCAGAAAAATTTATACTCCAGCATGATGCTTCAGCCCATATCCTTAGTGATTAATGCTATTGGCCATTATCGCTGGACACATCCGCGCAAGAGCGAAGAAAACAAAAAACGGGAACTGAAAATAACCCTCCTCACCAATCAGCAGCGCATAGTTATTTTAGCTACATTGGCAGGATTAACCCTCGGTTGGGGCTTTGCCATGGCTAATGTTAATTGCTGGATGCCTTGGCCTGTGGTTCCCTCCAGCCTGCCTTACCTTGATGCCTTTGTGGTAATGACTGTCCTGACGGCGCAATGGCTCTCGGCGCAGAAAAAACTCGACTGTTGGGCTGCATGGATGACGGTGAATCTTACCAATGTAACCTTATATACCCTGCGAGGTTTGGTCTTCATGCCTTTCCTCAGCGCTACCTATATCGTAATGGCATTCTTTGGCGCCCGTATATGGTACAGAAAGTACAAATGTGATAATGTGATAATGAGTTAATGTGATAATGTGATAATGCAAAAATGTGATAATGAATATGAATAACATCTTATTAGACATAAAAGACCTGCATGCAAGTGTTAGTGGGAAAGAAATCCTGAAAGGAATCAATTTAACTGTAAAAGAAGGCGAAGTGCATGCCATTATGGGTCCTAATGGTTCAGGAAAAAGCACCCTCGCGGTAGTATTGGCCGGTCGCGAAAATTATGAGATAATCTCAGGTTCAGTGCTATTCAACGGACAGGATTTGCAAGCCATGCCTCCCGAAGAGCGTTCGCACAAGGGCCTATTCTTAGGTTTTCAATATCCGGTCGAAATTCCGGGAGTTAGCAATGTAAATTTTATGAAAGCGGCGATTAACGAACACCGCAAATATCATGGGCAAGAGCCTTTGTCGGCAGCCGACTTTCTGAAACTGATGCGCGAAAAGATGGCTATTGTGGAAATGGACGCAGCTTTCTCTGCACGCGGCGTTAATGTTGGTTTTTCAGGCGGGGAAAAGAAACGTAATGAAATTTTCCAGATGGCCATGTTGGAGCCTCAACTCGCTATATTAGACGAAACCGACAGCGGCCTTGACGTGGACGCTTTGCGCATTGTGGCTTCCGGCGTAAATAAATTGAAAAGGGCCGACAATGCTTTTATCGTAATCACCCACTACCAACGCTTGTTGGACTACATTGTTCCCGACATTGTGCACGTACTGTATGACGGAAAAATCATCAAAACCGCCGGCAAAGAATTAGCCCTTGAGGTAGAGCAAAAGGGGTATGATTGGTTGAAGTAATTCCTTTCTACAACACCACCTCCGTAATGCTCTTTAAATCCATTGAAAAGCGAAAGCCCCAAGAGCGATACCCTTTGTCGTTAAAGCCGACGTAGGCGCCTATATCCATTAATTTGAGCAGGGATATGCCATAACCAACTTCTACATAGTGGCGCATTTCAGGGTGTAAGAGGTAGGAAAAATACAGGTTTTCATCAAAGAGCGCATTGCTGAGAAAAGGCAGGTATTTCAATGCCAATAGGGGAGAGCGATAATGTGCATTGGCGCTTAGATACCAATCATTGGCGCTGAATGTATATTGCGGCAGCAATTGGTAAGGTTCTGCGCCCGTATGGTCGAGCGAGGCCAATGCCTCGTTAGCATAGAAGTGGCGGAAGTCGGCAAAGGAAAGGCGCTTGGCGTTAAAGAATTTTCCGGCCGAAGCAGTATAGCTAAACTCACTGAAGTAACCGTAGCTGATAGTCTGTGATACCTTGAAACGCAGGAAGTCAAAATCTGAAACGCTTTCAAACATATTCGGGATACCTTTCAACCACAACAAACTGAAGGTCGGATAATGGGAATACATCATAATTTTTCGTTCGCCTCTTTTTCGGTAATAATATTCGGGCGTGTAGTTAAGCTGTGCGTTCAACAAAGTTGCACGGTTATCAGCTGTTAATTCAGGATTAAGGGTAACATCGGCATTTCGTGGTATGTTGAGACGATAATCGCGGGAATTGGAATAGAAGAAAGAAAAATCGGAATTGTTGCTCAACTCCTGCCGGTCGCTCCACTGTAACGCTGTGTATAACTCCAATCCATTGGCTATGTCGATACGATGGGACAGCCGCAGATAGTTGTCGTGGTAAAACATGGCATAATTCACCCTGTACCACAGCGATGACCACATATTCATCTTGCCGACACCATTTTCGCCTGCAAAATCCTTGCTTTGCTGTCCGCCTTCGATTTTCCAGTAGGCTCGACGATTGGGAAGGTATAAATGCTGAAAAGAGGCCTCCCATAAGGGTACTTGCCGACTGAAAGCCCAGTCGAAGCTGCCGCTAAGCCACCAGCGCTGTCCTTGTTTATAGTCTTTTCGCAGTGTGCCCGACAGTCCGTAAACAAAGCCGTCAACGGTGTTGAAATCTAAATTAAGCGGAGCAAGCAATCCGCTGAATTGTAAGTCAAAACCATTCTTGAAAGACTTGGAGGTGGTTCCCAAAAATACTATGCTTGCCCAACCTTGTTTATTGTTGTTGTAGTTTAAGGCTTTTCCGGTACTGTCACGCGGATTGATGCGCACTACCGAATCATATTTGTGATAGGTTATCAATTCTTCCTTGACTAAGGGTACAGGGCGCATGAGTTGGAAATAAGTTGTGTCATTGCGCGTCATGCTACTGTCTTTAGTAATGGTGTAGCGGCGGGCAGGCACCTCCAACGACTTTGTTTTACCTTCGGCGGCTAATCTTTCTTTTTCCGAAATCTCGGCAATTTGTTTTTCCAATTTTTCCAACTTCCGCATGTCGGCATTATTTACTCGATCTTTGGACGCTATTTTAACGGCTTCTTCCTGTAATGTTTCTTTTTTACTTGTTGTGGACTTGGTTGTAGGGACTTCCGTTTTCGTAACATTGGCCTGTTGGCGCAATAAATGCTTATTCGTATTAATGGTTTGATACTTGACAGAGCCTATCAGATTACCGTTGCCTTTTACGCCTAAGACGTCAATTTTTACGTCAATATTATAGGAGGAAGGCAGAAGAATGCCGTTCTCTACCTCGTCGTAGTTTTGTTGTATGCGCAAACTGCCGAAAGTGGTTTCCTGCAACAGGTCTGCGCTATATACATTCCACGTCTGGTCAACAATATACAGGTAACCGGCCATGAGATCGTTGCTTTTGCGGCGCGGGATAACCTTAATCTTATTGACCAACTTACCGTCAATTTCCCTGTCGCCTTCATATACGAATTTATAATTTGAAAAAGCAACAGGAGCTAAGGGGAGGGAAGGGTCGGTACCATAAATATTAAAACGCGCCATGCCGCTGTTAAAATCACTTTCATTAAAACCTAAACTTGCAAGGTCGGCAGAAGTGGCGTTGAGCGTTGATTTAACGGTCTGTTTGTATTGGTCGGGAGCAGTATAAATAATTTCGTTAATACTTTCCTGCAAGATGGTTGTTCCGGCTAATAGGCTGCGGTCTTTTTTCTTCATCATCAGGGCGGCCATTCCTTTGATTTCTTCTACCTTGATTTTTGTTTTTAAATAAACATCAGCGCTGTAATTGTTGACAACATTGCGGTAATAAGGCGCCATGCCTATGGCTTTCCGCATAATGATGTAGGCAGGATCTTCGCCTGTGGCCGAGAGATAAACAGAACGTAGTTCGTAGGTTTTTTCCGAGAGTGTAATAATCAACGGAGTGTTTTGCGGCAATTGCACCTCTATGGTTTGCACATCGTAGCCCAGACTTTGCGCTACTATAGTGTACTTTCCGGAAGGCAGCTTGAGTTCAAATTCGCCGTCTTCATTGGCGGCTATTCCCTGTTTCACCTCTTTAATATAGACAGAGGCATAGGAAATTCCGATTTTCTTCTCGTCCTGTACACGACCTTTAAGCGCTTGGCTGAAAGCCGAAAAAGGAGTGAAAAGGATCAACAGCAGAAGGTAAAAGAAGAAGCGCTGCATCTTTTTTTTTAAGTATTCGTAAATTGATTTTATATTTTGCGAATTGTTTGTCATTCTTAACTTCCACCTTGCCATCGGGTTAACACAATGGCAAAAATTCAACAGACTACTTTACCGTAAGTCATAATTTCATTTACAAATGGGTTGGATATTTCAAATTCTTTTTCGCGAAAAGGATGTGGCTCTATGCGACTATCAACTTTTCGTGTCAATTTCATCAATTCAACCTGCCTATCCAAGCGGTTGTCATAATCAGAAAAAACTACAGCAATGTCAATGTCGCTGTCTTTCTGAGAATTATCTTTTGCGTATGAGCCAAAAAGAATAATTCTTTGAATGTCAAAAATAGCCTTAACAGTTTCGGCATATTTTTGTGCAATAGCTAAAGCATCTGTTTTATCCATTGTTGCAAAATTTTTATTTTTTCAATCCATTCTTTAGCAAAATCAGCAGTACATATTGCGTAAAACTCCTTTTTGTAATCGTCATATCGGGCATTGAGATTGAATGTTGTGATTTTAAAAAGCCATTCTGCATATTCTTCACTGACTTCCAACCCGCCAAGTTCTGCCAAACGATAAAGATTGTGCGTGAAAGGCGCGTGATTTCGATTATTTTTCACAAAATATGCTTTCAACAATTTTTCTATGGAAATATGCCCCATAAATAATGCCCAATGATATGTTTTTGAATGAAATAACGTAAGCATTGTGTTAAAATCAGAATCCGAAGTTTCAATCCAATGTGTAACAATTTTGTCTATATCTAATAATTGAGAATTGTCCATTGTTAATATTTATTGCTGCAAATTTACAAAAAAATTAAATAATATCTTATTTTTTCATTGAAAATGTGTAATATTGCATTCCATAATAAACTTTATTATCTATGACAACCCGAAAAATTCGCGTTCGCTTTGCGCCCAGCCCCACCGGCCCGCTGCATATAGGAGGGCTGCGTACCGCCCTGTATAACTATTTGTTCGCCCGCAAGCACGGGGGCGATTTCTTATTGCGGATTGAAGATACCGACAGCGCCCGCTTTGTCCCCGGAGCAGAAGAGTATATCATAGAAGCCCTGAACTGGTGCGGCATTACGCCCAACGAAGGACTTACCTCTGATGGACAGGTGCTAACAGACCCGACTAACCCTGAAGGCTGTTATCGGCAATCGGCGCGCAAGGCTATTTACTGCAAGTATGCCGAACAGTTAATTGCCTCCGGACATGCCTATTATGCTTTTGATACGGCAGAGGAATTAGATGCTTTGCGTAAAGCCGCAGAAGCTAAAGGCGAAACGTTTATCTATAATCACAGTATCAGAGAAAATTTGCAGACTTCGCTCAAGATGACGGAAGTCGAACTTTGCGAACGATTGAAAACCAACAGCCACTGGGTAGTGCGTTTTAAAATGCCCGCAAACCGCGAAGTGTGTATGCACGACCTGATTCGCGGCGACATCAAAGTAAACACCGCGACCTTGGACGATAAGGTGCTTTGGAAAGCCGTCGATGAACTGCCCACTTATCATTTGGCGAATATTGTTGACGATCGGTTGATGAATATCTCGCACGTAATCCGCGGCGAAGAATGGCTGCCCTCTTTGCCCTTGCACTATCTGCTGTATGAGGCCTTCGGGTGGAGCGATACACAGCCCGAATTTGCCCACCTTTCGCTGTTGCTGAAACCCGATGGCAAGGGGAAATTGAGCAAGCGCGACGGCGACCGTTTGGGTTTTCCGGTATTTCCCTTAGCCTGGCAAGATCCTGTCACCGGCGAATGTTCGCGGGGGTATCGTGAGGACGGCTATTTTCCCGAAGCGATGATTAATTTGTTGGCTTTGTTAGGCTGGAATCCCGGAACAGAGCAGGAATTATTTTCATTAGATGAATTGGTGCAACATTTCAGCCTTGACCGCGTAGTGAAGTCGGGCGCACGGTTTAATCCCGACAAGGCAAAATGGTTTAATCAGCAATACCTGCGGGAAAAAGACAATGAAGCATTAGCTTGTTTATACCAGACGGAACTTGAAAAACGCAGTATTGTTTATGATGAAAAATATGTAGCTAAAGTGTGCGGATTTATTAAGGAAAGAGTGAATTTTGTACATGAATTTTGGGAACAGTCGGCTTATTTCTTTGAGGCGCCCAAGACTTATGACGAAAAGGCCATGCAGAAATATTGGAAAGCCGAAACATCGGCAATAATGCAAGAATTATACCAATTATTGGATAAAGTCGATGATTTTTCACCGGAAAAAACGGAAGCTGTCGTTCACCAGTGGATTGTGGATAAGGCTTATGGCATGGGCGCGGTGATGAATGCCTTCAGGTTGTGTGTAGTAGGCGCTTCCAAAGGTCCCGGTATGTTTGAAATTATAACGATGCTGGGTAAGAAGGAAACTTTACAGCGAATTAAGGCTATGTTATAAAAAAAATTACTACCTTTGTAGGTTATAGATATAAAAAGTACAAGATAATGAATGGACAAAAAATACGGGTTGGCATTACCCACGGCGATATTAACGGCATAGGCTATGAGATTATTTTAAAAACTTTTGCCGACAATCGCATTCTTGATTGCTGTACGCCCATTATTTACGGGTCGTCGCGTATAGCCTCCTATTACCGAAAATTGCTGCCGGCTATCGAAAATTTTAGCATGAATAACATTAATGCAGCAACAGAGGCGCACCCTAAGCGGATTAACATGCTCAACTGCATTACTGAGGAAATCAGGGTAGAGCCGAGCAAGCCAACGGTAGAGGCCGGCATGGCCGCTTTGCGTTCATTGGAAGCGGCTGTAACCGATCTAAAAGCAGGAAAGATAGATGTCTTAGTAACCTCGCCCTTCAACAAACATTGCATTCAAAGCGACAAATTTAACTTCCCGGGCCATACCGAATACTTAGCTGCGGCTTTTAATGCTAAAGATCCTCTGATGCTGTTGATTGGCAATGAACTGAAAGTCGGAATAGCAACAGGCCACGCGCCCTTGTCGAAGGTATCGGGCTATCTGACCTCTGAAAATATTTTGACTAAATTGCAATTGCTGAACGATGCTTTGATTGCCGATTTCAATATTCGCCGCCCGCGAATTGCCGTCTTAGGCCTTAATCCCCATGCGGGCGACAACGGATTGCTGGGAAAAGAGGAGGAGGAAATTATCAGTCCGGCCATTACCGAAGCCAACAAGAAGAACATTTTAGCCTTTGGCCCTTATCCTGCCGACGGCTTCTTTGGTACCGCTTCCTATCTTCGTTTTGATGCTGTGTTGGCTATGTATCACGATCAAGGATTAGTTCCTTTTAAAACTTTGGCCTTTAACGAGGGTGTGAATTATACTGCCGGAATGCCTTATATACGTACTTCTCCCGCACATGGCGTAGGCTATGATATTGTAGGCTCCGACAAGGCCTCGCCCGACTCGTTTCGCGCGGCTATTTATGCGGCTTGCGACATTTTCAACAACCGTAAGGCTTTTAAGCAGCTAACCGCAAATCCGTTAAAAACAGTAGATACGGATAAATTGTAATTTTTTCCCATGTCCGAGGTGGTAATTTATACTGACGGCGCTGCTTTCGGAAATCCGGGGCCGGGCGGATATGCAGCTATTCTTATCAGCGGCAATGCCCAAAAAGAAATCACGGGCGGATTTGCCCACACTACGAATAACCGCATGGAACTTTTGGCTGTGATTATGGGGCTCGAAGCCTTAAAACGAGACGGCTGTACTGTTTCCATATACACCGACTCTACCTATGTGGCGAATGCAGTGGAGCAAAACTGGCTCTTCGATTGGGAGCGCAAAAACTTTAATAAAAAGAAAAATCCTGATTTATGGCGGCGTTTTTTGTTGAGTTACCGTAAACATAAGGTGAAGATGATTTGGGTGAAGGGACATGCCGGTAATCTAATGAATGAACGTTGCGATAGGTTAGCTGTGGCGGCGGCTAAGGCCTCCAACCTTCCTGCCGATGAGCAGTACTTAGCCTCCATACAACAGAACAGTTTATTTGAATAGCAATTATGAACCGTACAACTGATTTTTTGGTTATAGGCACAGGCATCGCAGGGCTTAGTTTTGCCCTCAAGGTAGCCGACTCGGCAAATGTGGTCTTGGTTTGTAAATCGACCATTGATGAAACCAATACTGCCTTTGCTCAAGGAGGTATTGCTGCGGTAACGTATCACCCCGACAATCTTGAAAAGCACCTGCAAGACACGCTCAATTGCGGCGATGGAATGTGTAATGAAGAAGTAGCGCGCATGGTGGTAGCGGCAGCTCCGCAAGAAATTAAACAATTGATACGATGGGGTGTGAAATTCGACCGCAATGCTTCCGGACATTTTGACTTGGCGCGGGAGGGCGGACATTCCGAATACCGTGTTTTACACCATAAAGACAATACAGGAAAAGCTATTCAACAAGCCTTGGTGAAGAAAATTAAAGCACATAAGCATATTCAACTGCTGGAACACCATCTTGCAGTTGATCTGATTACCCAGCACCACCAAGGAGTAGAAGTAAAGCGCAAAGAAAGCAACATCGAATGTTTCGGAGCATATATCCTCAACTTGAAAACGCAGGAAGTATATACCTTTCTGTCGAAGGCTACCATAGTAGCTACCGGCGGTTTGGGCAATTTATACCATACAACCACCAATCCTTCCATTGCCACAGGCGATGGTGTGGCGATGATTTCCAGAGCTAAGGGTTTAGTAGAAAACATGAGTTTTATTCAGTTTCACCCTACTTCTTTATATAACCCCGGCGAACGGCCGTCCTTTCTTATTACCGAAGCCCTGCGCGGCTTTGGCGCTATCCTCAAAACGCAGGACGGAAAAGAATTTATGCATAAGTACGATGAGCGCGGCTCCTTAGCTCCGCGCGATATTGTAGCCCGGGCTATTGACAACGAAATGAAGTTGAGCGGTCACGCTTATGTTTACTTGGATATAAGCCACAAACCCGCTGCCGAAATTATTAACCATTTTCCGAATATTTACCGCAAGTGCCTTAGTTTGGATATTGATATTACGCATGATATGATTCCGGTAGTACCGGCGGCACATTATGTTTGCGGCGGCGTAAAAATTGATATGAACGGACAAAGCAGCATACACAGGGCATACGTACTGGGCGAAAGCGCTTCTTCAGGACTGCACGGGGCTAATCGTTTAGCATCTAACTCATTGATGGAAGCTATAGTGTATGCCGACAGGGCTGCCAAACATTGTTTGCAGCATCTCGAAGAATATATTGTTCCGGAAAATATTCCTGATTGGGATTACGGCGGAACAACCCATACGGAAGAAATGGTGCTCATCACGCAAAACTACAAGGAAATGCAGCAGATTATGAGCAACTATGTAGGGATTGTGCGTTCTAATCTGCGGTTAAAACGAGCGCTCGACCGTTTGGAAATTATTTATAACGAAACCGAAGATTTATACCGCAAGTCCATTTTGACACAAAGCCTTTGCGAATTACGCAACATGATAAAAGTTGCTTACCTTATCATACGCAGCGCACAGGAGATGCGCGAAAGCCGCGGCCTACACTTCACCCTTGATTATCCGGCGAAGAAATGAAGCGAGAAGGGTGAAAGTTAAAAGGTAAGGAGATTAAAACACACAATAACCAACCCAAGTCTGAACGTGGAATAAAAATCTTAACAAAAGTAAGCATTTTTTTGAAAAAGCAAAAAAAATTGTACCTTTGTAAAAACTAAAAAATAAAATGCTATGAAAAGGATAAAATTATTGTTTATGAGTGTGTTAATGACCTCTTTAGGGGCTTTTGCCCAAAACATTTTCACGTACAAGGTAGGCGACTGTGAAGTAAGCATGTTGTCGGAAGTACAGCAAAGCATCAAGCCCGAGTTGCTGATAGGCGCTACTCCCGAAATGCTGGAAGAATGCGCTCCCGATGGTACTATTCCCAACGCCATGAGCGCTTATCTCATACGCATGCCTGAAAAAATCGTATTGATAGATGCGGGGATAGGAACCAATTTGTTCGACAATTTGTTTTCACTGGGCATAAAGCCGGAAGAAGTAGATGCGATACTCATCACACATGCGCATTTCGACCATATAGGCGGACTATTGCAAGACGGTAAGCTAATGTTTCCTAATGCCGAACTGTATATCTCGGAGCTTGAACTTGAGCATTGGAAGAATGAAAAATCGCAGGGAGGAGAGCGTGCCCGTCAGGTGCTCAAAGCCTATAAAGGGCAGCGTCATACTTTTCAACCCGTTGATTTAGAAGATGAAACTACTTTTTTAATCCCCGGCATTCAAGCCATTGCCGCCTTTGGGCATACGCCCGGACATACCGTTTATTTGTTAAGCTCCGACAAAGATAAAATGCTGTTTTGGGGCGACCTTACCCACGCTATGGCCATTCAAATGCCTTATCCCGAAGTAGCGTTAACCTACGATATTGACCCTGCGACTGCTATTGATAGGCGCGAAGTTATATTGAACCATGTAGCTAAGCACAGCATACCCATTGCCGGCATACATATTGCTTATCCCGGCATGGGCCTCATCAAAAAAAGCAACAAGGGATACCTCTTTACACCATTTAAATAAAGAAAAAAAAATGATAAAAACAGAATTAGCTGCATTAGACCGAATGGTCGGCAATACGCCAATGATTGGCATCAATTACCGTTACAAAGGAAAAGAAGGGGTAATATACGTAAAATGTGAATATTACAATTTTTCGGGCAGCATAAAAGACCGTATGGCCTTGCGTATTCTTAAAGAGGCTTACAAGGCCGGCGCCATACAACCCGATTCAATGATAGTGGAAGCTACCAGCGGCAATGCCGGCATTGCCTTTTCGGCTATAGGACGCATGATGGGGCATAGGGTCTGCATTATTATGCCCGACTGGATGAGTCAAGAGCGTAAAATGCTGATTAAAAGCTATGGAGCGGACATTATTCCCGTATCTAAAGAAGAAGGCGGTTTTATAGGCAGTATTCGGCTTTCGGAAGAAATGGCGGCCAAAGACCCAAAGGTGTTTTTACCTTGTCAGTTTGCGAACCACAATAATATCAAAGCGCATGAGGAAACCACCGGCCCCGAAATCATGCAGCAGTTGAAAAGACTCGGCTTGCAACCCGATGCTTTTATAGCCGGCGTTGGGACGGGAGGAACGGTTATCGGCGTTGGGAAAGCTTTGCGCGCCGTACACCCTCAGGTAAAAATCCACCCCTTAGAACCGGAAGAAAGTCCCACGCTAACAACAGGCTATAAGGTCGGCAACCACCGAATACAAGGCATTTCCGACGAATTTATTCCGGAAATCATGCACGCCGACCGCACTGACGAGGTGATTCAGGTATCAGACGGCGATGCTATTTTAATGGCGCAGAAATTAGCCTCGTCCTTAGGCATAGCCGTAGGTATCTCTTCGGGAGCCAACTTAGTGGGCGCCATAAAACTACAGGAAAAATACGGCTACGACGCTGTTATTGGCACCGTTTTCGCCGACTGCAACAAGAAATACCTAACCTCCGATTTAACGAAGGAAGAGCCCATAAAATCCCACTATCTCTCCCCAAATACGGAATTGGTGAGTTTTAGATGTCTATAGCAGGTTGATTACAAGCTGTTTGCGTTTTATTTTTGTAGATTTATAAAAAATGCTTACTTTTGCAGTCCGTTTTTCGGCGCGGTAGCTCAGTAGGTTAGAGCGCATGATTCATAATCATGAGGTCTCCGGTTCAATCCCGGATCGCGCTACTAAGGGCAAGTGCTTTGATAGTACTTGCTTTTTAACTTTTGAATGGCTGATACAAAAAAAGAAGCCCCCGAAGGGGCCCTGAAAACAAAAATTTTAAAACTCGAAACAAAAGTACAAACAATTTTTTAAGAAAACAAATTCTTTACTGCTTTTTTACAAAAAAAATTGTTGCAAACATTTAACCCTTTAATTTTTAGATTTTTTTGTCGCTTCGGTTTTTGAGCAACCATCAGAATGCGCCTTTTTACAAGTAGCTGCGCAACCGGCATGTCCTTGGGCCTTAGCTTCAAGAATAACTTCTGTTGCTGTAAAGCCCAGTTTCTCGATGGCTTTCTGTAACTTTTCCTTGTCGGTCTTTTTACTGTCGAACTTAATCCAGACCTCTTGTTTCGCAACGTCGGCCTTCATGTCTTTTACCCCTTTTTCATGCGGAAGGCTGTTCATTACTTTTTTCTTACATTGCTCGCAATGCAAGTTTACCGTGAAGGTAACTTCAACTTCGTTGTTTTTGTTTTGCGCATACACTTTGCCGCAAATACCTAACGACAATACCGCCGTTAACATAATAATACCCATTTTTTTCATATTGTTCATTGTTTAATGATTAATTGTTCATTTGAAAATTGTATATCTCAGTCCTGCATAAAATTTTCTTCCCATTAAGGGTCCCCATATCACCGATGAGTTGAAACCATAGCTGTAGGGCGCATTGGGTGAAAGGATAGGATTTTCTTGCATATAATTCAGTATATTTTCCACGCCGAGATAAATAGATAAGCCCTTGAAATTACGGGTAATTTGTGCAAAAAACATGGGATACACCGGCGAGTAATGGTCTTTTTGGTCGTCATACACAAAATTAGACAAACGGCTCTGGCCGTTGATTTGCGCGGTAGCGTCAAAGACCCATTTGTTCATGCGGGTAGCATATTGTACGTTCAGTACGCCCTTGTAGCGGTCAACGAGCGGCAATTCCGTAAGGCCCTGCCCCTGAAGGTCGGCACGGGTATCGTTGTAGCGGAAGGTAGCCGTAACGTTGAAACGTTCTACCGGAAAGGCGCTGAAGTCAATCTGGTAAGCATTGGTAAAGGAGCGTCCGTTCAGGTTATATATATGCACCTTGTCGTACAGGTTAGGCGCTGAGCTGATTTCCTGATTCACCAACACCTGATTAATGAAATCGGTGCGGAAATAATCCAAACTGATATAAGCCCTTTCATCTTCAAAGCATTTGAAATAAAACATCAGACTGCCGCCGTAGGTCCATGCGTCTTCCAATTGAAGGTTGTCGGCAATGTCGATTTGCCGTCCGGTGGCTAATATCCCTATATTGTCGGGGATTATATTGGCCGAACGGAAGCCGCGACCTGCCGAGACGCGGAGGATAATATTGTCGGTAAAATCATATTTCAGGTTAGCGCGGGGAGTGAATAGCCACTTCTTGTAAAGATTATTATAATCAATCCGCATACCGGTGATAAACACTAACTTTTCGTCCCTGTTAAAGGTATATTCGCCATAGACGCCTCCTGCTGTTTCCCTTCGGCTCAAATCCAAAATATTGCTTTGCACCATTGGATTAACGCCATCGAACCAGTTGTCGTTCAATTTTTCGTTGTAATCGTTAAATTGTCCGCTAAGTCCGGCGACGAATTTGTGATGTTCGTGAAAAATGTTTTGGAACATCAGGTTCAGGAAGGCGGCATGTTGCGTGCCGTTGTATTCCTTAACGCCGAAAAACGATTGTATATCGTGGTAAGTATAATCGGTTACAATGGCGATATTCGCCGAGTTATCATCATTTAAGGGGATACCCAGCTTGGAATATGCGTTGATGTGGGTATTGTCGATATTGGTTCCGTAATTATTGGTGGCGGGATTACGCGGAGCCTGTTTATCAAAATGAATTTGGCCGCCGTCTCGGGTTTCATATAGTCCGGAAAGGCCGAAACGCCATTGCATTCCATTCTCGGCCATATATAGCCAGCGGTTGCCGAAATTGATTTGCTTTTTCATGGGCTCTTCCATAAAGCCGTCTCCGTTGTCATCATGCTTTTGAGCATCGATAGAGCCGTGCGCAAAGATAGCGGTTGACCATTTGTTATTCAACTGCAACGACGAAACCACATTGAGTTCCGTGCGCAGCAAATGGTCGATGTAGGCATTTACGAAGAGCGGTTCTTCGGTAGAAGGCTTGCGCAATTCCAAGTTGATTTGTCCGGCAATGGATTCGTAGCCGTTGATTACCGAGCCGGGGCCCTTGGCTATCTGAATGCTCTCTAACCATTGGCCGGGAATGTAACTCAAGCCGAAGGGAGCGGCTAATCCGCGCATGGCCGGACGGTTTTCATCGAGCATAGACGTATATTTACCGGCAAGGCCCAAGAGGCGTATTTGCCGCGAGCCGCTGATGGCGTCGCTGTAGCCGACGCTCACGCTGGCCGTGTTTTCAAAACTTTCGGCCAAACTGCAGCAGGCCATTTTACAAAGGCCGGCATTGGTAATCACCTCGGTTTTTATCGGCCTGATTTTTGAGATATAACTGCCCTCTTTGGCCCCTGAAAATACCACTTCATTCAGGGTGTAAGAGAGCGTATCTTCGGCAGTTGTAGTGTTTTGTGCCGCTGCCGAAATAATAATACAGGAAAAAGATAAGAGTAATATTTTTTTAATCATAACTTCAATTTATTAGGTTATACAAATAATAAAACAAATGCGTTGAATTATTTGCAGCCTATAAACGAAGTTGTGCCAAACGATAAATGTCCGGCGAGGGTAAGTCTTCTAAAGGCGGTGGATCATAATCATGGCAGGCAAGCACAAAAGGAGCAGGAAGCTTGATAAGCATTACCGGAAAAAACAAGGCCTTGTCTATGCTAAAATTATTGAAGGTAAAAACTTTACTGCTTACTACCTGATCAATTTGCAATATTTTGTACTTTATATCGCAACAATGTTCCTCTGTGGTTGTTTCCTGTTCGTGATCTTGGCAACATTGGTGTTTTTCTTGACAGGAACATGCGTCATCGGCCAACAATACGATTTGCCCGCTATGGCTACAATGGCAATTATATATGCCTACTCCTATCACAGTTACGCTATAAAGTGATACGAGCAACACAAGCAGTATATTTTTCACCACCGTTTTCATGCTGCAAAGATAAGCATTATTTTTGAATAACTGAGTAGTTAAGTAATGAAACAATCTAATGTGTCTGAAAATGATATAATTACAAAATAACAATTTAATGAGCTATCTATACTGAATTAACGACGTCCTTTTTCCTCTTCCGATAAAGTTGATAGGAATTAATAATATTTTGCCACAAGATATATCCTGCGGGGGCTATGGCGGTAAGCGGGTGTAAATAGTTGTGCGCCATCCAAATCGCAAGAATGGTGTTTTTTTGGCCTAATCCCTGGCCGGCAGAAATCGTGTCGCCGTAGTGTTTTCCAATACGCCTTCCAACTAAAAACTGTATGCAGCAAAGAAAGAGTGAAATGATAATCAATCCGGCCACTATGCCATAATCGGAACTGTTCGGATGCAGCAGCTCTACGGTGATATTTCCCATCACAATGATTAAGGCAACAATCCACAAATAAAAAGTAAGCTGAGGAACTGCAAGTATCGCTTTGTGGATTTTCGGCGTCAAATAGCGTAATACAAGGGCTAAAAGCAAAGGTAAGACTAAAATAGGGAATATTTTTTGACTCATATACCATACGGATTGCGTAAATGATAATGCCTCACTAAGGCCTGTAAGCGAAAAGTAAACAGGCGCGGCTACGGCTACGGCAAGATTGCAGAAAAGTGCATAAGCCGTCAAAAATCCGACACTACCCCCTAATAAGCCGGTAACAATGGCGGCTGCGGTTGCAGTGGGCATCAGTACGCACAGCATGGCGCCTTGTGCAATAACAGCGCCGAACGGAAGAAGTGCATAATAAAGTGTTATGCTCCCGATTAACTGAATTAGTAATAGCCATATATGCGCAGAATGAAACCGAATATCTTTAAACGAAATTTTACAAAATGTAAGCAATAACATGATAAAGAGTAGATAAGGTGTTAGAAAAGAAAGCTGTATGACCCATTTGTGCATCAGCGCGCCTGTTATTATTGCGATAGGGAGTATCCAGTTTTTTATGAATTTCAACATTTTTTAAGTAGTTACAGGTAGTTTAATAAAAGATGCAAAATTACGTATTATTTTAAAGAAAAAAGACTATCTTTGTAAGATTATGTTTTTTTAAGCTAAAAACTATGAACTATTTCAAACTAACACTTTTGGCGCTGTTTTTTTCAAGCGCAGTACAGGCGAATCCCTTATGGATGCGTTACCCTTCAATTTCCCCCGATGGCCAACAAATTGCATTTTCGTACAAGGGTGATATCTATACCGTGCCGACAGCCGGCGGCGAGGCTAAACAAATCACCATGCACGAGGCGCATGATTATATGCCGGTGTGGTCGCCCGACAACAAGCATATTGCCTTTGCAAGCAATCGCTTCGGCAGTTTTAATATTTTCTTGGCGCCGGCCGACGGCGGAACGCCAACACGACTGACCAATTGGTCGGGCGCTGAATTGCCTTATACCTTTACTCCCGATGGAAAATATATTGTTTTTGGCGCAAAAATTCAAGCGCCGGCAAAAAGTGCGGCTTTCCCTTCCAATGTAATGAGCGAACTTTACCGTGTACCGGTAACCGGTGGACGTCCGGAGCAAATATTAGCAATGCCTGCCGAAAAAGTGAAATTTACCAAGGATGGAAAAAAATTTGTATATCAGGATAAAAAGGGAGGAGAAAACCAATGGCGAAAACACCATACCTCTGCTGTTACACGCGATATTCGCATGTATGATATGAGTACAGGAAAGTTCAGCGCCCTTGTTGTAGCTCCCTGCGAAAATACCGATCCCGTGCTCAGTCCCGACAACACACTGTTATATTTTCTGAGCGAAAGAGACGGCTCCAACAACCTGTTCAGTGTTCCGATAAATGAAACATCGGAAGTGCGGCAAATTACACACTTTAAAACCCACCCGATACGCTTTTTGAGTATTGCCGCTAATGGCGTGTTATGCTTTGGCTACGAAGGAGAAATTTACACTATGGTTGACGGAGAAGAACCTAAGAAGGTGAATATCCAAATAACAGGCGATGCTAAAAACAATGAGATAGAAGCTTTGAGTAATAAAGACGCCGCAGGTACGGCTATTTCCGCCGACGGTAAACAGGCGGCTATAGTGATGCGCGGCGAAATTTTTGTAACTTCCACCGATTATAAATATACTAAACGCATTACCAACACTGTGGCGCAGGAAGATTTTCCGGAATTTTCGCCCGATGGAAAAACACTGATTTATGCTTCGCAGCGCGATGGCTTTTGGAATATTTATACGGCTAAAACTACTCGCCCCGAAGAGCCTTATTTTTTTAATGCTACAGTGATAGAAGAAGAAGCGCTCTTCCCCAATACCAAGGTAGAGCGTTGTCTGCCCAAATATTCGCCTGACGGAAAAGAAATCGCCTATATCGAAGACCGCTCTAAACTCATGGTGTATAATACAGCGACTAAAAGAACCCGCCAAATTACCAACGGTGCTATCACTTACGACAGCGAGGGAATGATTACATACTCATGGTCGCCCAACAGCAAGTGGTTTACTGTTCAATATACGGCGAATCGCCATCACCCTTACACCGACATAGGGTTAGTAAGCGCTCAGGGCGGCGCTGTTACCAACCTTACCAATAGCGGATACACCGATAACAGGCCGAAATGGGTATTAGACGGCGAGGCTATTATGTTCTGCACCGAGCGTTTCGGAATGCGCAACCACGCTTCATGGGGCTCTATGAATGATGTTATGCTGGTATTTATGAACCGTAAAGCATTCGATCGGTTTCGCCTGAGCGACGATGAATTTAAGCTCCTGCAGGAAGAGGAAAAGGCGAATAAGAAGAAAGATGCCAAAGCTGATTCTACGAAAAAAGACATCAAAGATATTGTTGTGGAACTGAAAGGCATTGAAGACCGTTTAATTCGCTTGACGCCCAATTCTTCTGTCTTAGGCGACGCCGTACTGGATAAAGATGGAGAAAATCTTTATTACTTAGCCTCCTTTGAGAAGGATTTTGACCTTTGGTCGTTGAATTGCCGTACCAAAGAAAGCAAGATTGAAATAAAAGATGCAGGCAGAGCCAGATTACAGCTCGACAAAGAAGGAAAAATCCTGTTCTTATTAGGTCGGAATATGCAGAAATATACTTTAGCCTCGTCCAAAAAGAAAGCTATAAGTTTTAACGCTAAAATGGATTTGGATTTAGCGGCCGAACGTGAATTTATGTTCAATCATGTAGCCATAGAAGAAGCTAAACGTTTTTATGTTACCGATATGCATGGGGTTGATTGGCCTGCTATGACCAAGTCATACGCCAAATTTTTACCCTACATCAATAATAATTTCGACTTTGCCGAAATGTTGAGCGAACTGCTGGGTGAACTTAATGTATCGCATACCGGCGGCCGCTATAATCCCCGTCCCGAGAACGCTGACGCTATTGCGCAATTGGGCCTGCTCTTCTCCTGGAACTATGATAAAGACGGCTTGCTGATAGACGAGGTATTGGAAAACGGACCCTTTGATAGGGCAGAGAGTAAGGTTGCAGCGGGGTGCATATTGGAAAAGATTAACGGCGTAAAAATTGAAAAAGGTCGGGAGTATTTTTCCTTGTTAAATAAGAAAGCCGGAGAAAGGATACTGGCATCATTCCATAACCCTAACAGCGGCGAGCGCTGGGACGAGGCGGTGAAGCCTGTCGCAACGTTGGCGCAGAATGCTTGGCTGTACAAGCGCTGGGTGAAACAGCGCGAGGCCGATGTGGAACGGCTGTCGCAGGGGCGCTTGGGCTATGTACACATTCAAAGCATGGGCGACCCCAGCTTCCGTTCTATTTATTCCGACATCTTAGGAAAATTCAATCACAAGGAAGGGATTGTTATTGACACCCGCTTTAACGGCGGCGGTCGCCTGCACGAAGATATAGAGATGTTTTTTAGCGGCAAGAAATATTTAACGCAGGTAATACGTGGTAATGAATCCTGCGACATGCCCAGTCGGCGTTGGAATAAACCTTCGATTATGCTTATAGGCGAGGCCAATTATTCCAATGCACATGGTACTCCATGGGTATATAAGCACATGGGCATCGGAAAATTAGTGGGAATGCCCGTGCCGGGCACCATGTCCAGCGTGAATTGGGTAACCCTGCAGGATCCAACCTTAGTGTTTGGTATTCCGGTAGTGGGCTTCCGCCTGTCCGATGGGTCTTATTTGGAAAATCAGCAGCTGGAGCCTGATGTAAAAGTAGCTAACTCACCCGACAGGCTTGCCGTCGGCGAAGATGAACAATTAGCCGCCGCCGTCAAAGAATTGTTGAAGGAGTTGTAAAAATTTTACTATATTTGCACTACATTTAACTACTTAAAAAACCATAAACCATGAAAAAATCTTTAATAACCTGTCTGAGCATGCTAATGTTGCTAAGCGCCTGCTCGCAAAACGAAAAAACTAAAACTATGTTGCAGAAAGATCCTAAAATAGTAACACAGCTAATTGAGGCCTTGCAGTCGCAATATGCCGATTTGAATGTGGAACGCGCCCG
Source organism: Bacteroidales bacterium (assembly GCA_009777095.1). Taxonomy (GTDB): domain Bacteria; phylum Bacteroidota; class Bacteroidia; order Bacteroidales; family UBA932; genus UBA932. The sequence goes on from WRMN01000002.1 coordinate 26,480, forward strand.
CAAAGGCGTAGCACAGGTCGCAGCCCTCTGGTATGAAACCGACGGTTCAACCGAAGATTTCATCGCCTTTTGTAAGGATAATTACGTAAATGACGAGGCCTCCCGTTCTAAGTTGTTTGCTTCTATTTCCGATAAATTTGAACTGTTGATCGGCCATTTCAATAAAATATCCGTCCTCCTAAAAGAGCCTATCCACATGGTGGGCGGCGACTTGCTGCCTATTGATTACGAGATGGGCGCCTACGAAGTTTCTGCCCATTTCAATGACGATATGTTTGCTTCCAAGGTAGCTTTTACGGTCATCATCAACTTCCCTTCTTACAATTTGGCCGATAAAAAAACGTTGGGCGAAAACTGGACGCGCGAAGAGTGGGGTTATGCCCGTCTGGGCGATATATTTACCTCGCGGGTACCGGCCAATATACAACAGGAAATAGCTACGGCTGCTACTACTTCCGACAATTATATTACCGATTATAATATCAAAATGGGACACCTGATGAATGAGGCTGGCGAGAAACTCTTTCCTGAAGCCATGTCGCTCATTTCCCACTGGGGCTTGCGCGATGAACTGAAATCGAACTACAGCGACGCGCAGCGCGGCCTCGAAAAACAACGCATGATTTATACGGTGATGAAGCGTATTATTAATCAAGAAATACCACAAGTAGTAATAAATAACGACAAACATGATTATGCCCCGCTGAGCAATAAGGTGTATGAAGGCGGTAAGGAAATTACAGCCGCTGCAGAGCCTGATACCCGCTATGCGATGTTGCTTGGTAATTTTAATGCCCTGCGTAAAGCCGACCCCTATATTCCCGAAATGCCTACTTATATTCAACGGGCTTACGAAGGAAGCATGGAGTTCTCAAAAGAAGAAATCAGGGAGATGTTTACCAAGCTCGTTTCTTCGCCGGAAGTAGCTGCAGTGGCCGGCTTGATTAAACAACGCTTAGGCCGTGATCTGGAGCCCTTCGATATTTGGTACGACGGCTTTAAATCGCGGAGCGGCATTTCTGAAGATCTTCTGTCCGATAAGACGCGCAAGTTGTATCCCGATGCAGCAGCTTTTGAACGCGGCCTTCCGGCTATGCTCATAAAATTAGGGTTTACCTCAGCCGATGCTCAAGCTATTTGCAAAGAGATACGCGTGGACGCAGCCCGCGGCTCAGGCCACGCTTGGGGCGCTGCGATGAAGGGCGACCAAGCACGCCTCCGCACCCGCATATTGCCGAGCGGCATGGATTATAAGGGTTATAATATTGCCATACACGAATTTGGGCACAATGTGGAACAAACTATCAGCCTCTATGATGTGGATTATTACATGATGAACGGAGTGCCGAGTACGGCTTTTACCGAAGCCTTGGCTTTCGTTTTTCAGCAACGTGATTTACAGATATTAGAGATGGCGCCTGCCGGAGCGCAAGGCCTTGCTCCTCTGCAAGCCTTGGATATTTTCTGGGGCTGCTATGAAATTATGGGGGTGTCTTTGGTGGATATGGGAGTATGGGAATGGTTGTATGCCAATCCGAACGCCACGCCTGCACAGTTAAAAAATAATGTAGTACGCATTGCCAAGGAAATATGGAATGCTTATTACGCGCCTATCTTAGGCGAGGAAGATTCTCCCATTCTGGCTATTTATTCGCACATGATAGACAATCCGCTTTACTTGGCCAATTATCCTATGGGGCACTTAATAGAGTTGCAGATGGAAGAATATTTACAAGGAAAGCATTTTGCAGCCGAAGTACTGCGCATGTATCGTTTAGGCCGTCTTACTCCGCAGCAATGGATGAAAGAAGCCATGGGTGCCGAATTGAGCGTTGATGCCACTCTCCGCGCCGCTGCTGCTGCAGTTGCGAAATTATAATACTGTAGAGATACGGTACGCCATATCTCTACAACTAACATTATAAAAATGCTTCTACGAAAAGCCACACCTTCGGAGCTGTCGGTTATTTGGGAAATTTTACAGCAGGCTATTGCGCAAAGAAAACAAGACGGAAGCGAGCAATGGCAAGATGGCTATCCCAATGAACAAACCGTTCGCGACGACATAAGTAACGAATACGCTTATGTGATAGACGATAACAATGTGATTATTGCTTACGTGGCCGTTATTTTCGGCATAGAGCCTACCTATATCAATATTAAAGGCCGCTGGCTTACTAATGGCGACTACGCTGTCATACATCGTGTCGCAACATTAAATACGGTAAAAAGGAAAGGTGTGGCGACGCGTTTATTTCAAATGATAGAGAATTTGTGCGTAGCGCAAAAAGTATATAGCATCAAAGTTGACACCAATTTCGACAATGTCCCGATGCTGAAAATTTTAAATAAATTAAACTATACTTATTGCGGAGAAATCTTTGTTTGCGGTATGCCGCGAAAAGCATACGAAAAAGTATTGATGATTAACGATTAATGAATAAGAAAACTCCAACAAATTCGTTTTGAAAATGTTGGAGTTCAATCATTATTTTCTGAATGTCCTTATGAATTACAATTCATAATTATTTTCCCTCTTCGGCGTTTTTAATCATTTGCTCGTTGGCGGTGATATACACTTCCACACGGCGGTTCAAGGCTTGTATGCCTTTGGCGTCTTCTGCGGCAACAGGATCTGAGGAACCTTTACCCACAGCCGTCATACGGGAAGAACTCACACCTTGCGTAGCCAAATGATTTTGTACCGCTAAGGCGCGTTGTTGCGACAAGGGAACGTTAATATTATCGCCTCCCTGACTATCGGTATGGCCATAAATAGTTACATCAGTATCTAAATGTGTTTTCAAAGAATTCGCAAAATCAGTTAATGATGTTTTAGAAGCTGCATTCAAATCGCTCTTTCCCGAAGCAAACAAAATACCACTGTCAAAAGTTACTTTAATAGCCTGCAGGCCGTGCATATCGGTAACAGACTCTACTTGTGCGCCTTCAAGGGCTTCCAATTCGGCCTTTTGTTTATCCATCTTGTTGCCGATAATAGCGCCGGTGCCGGCGCCAACTACGCCGCCGATAGCCGCACCAATAGCTGCGCCTTTTCCTTTACCAAGCAAAGCGCCAATACCGGCGCCAATAGCAGCGCCGCCACCGCCGCCAATAGCAGCGCCTTTAGCGGTGTTACTTGCATTACACCCCGCGAGGATAATTCCGACGCTTACAAAAAGCGCCACAAACAATTTCATCTTTTTCATTTCATTTAATTTATTTAAGTTAATTATTATGTTAAAATAAAATGCTTCAAAAAGTAAATTTCCTGTTCATTTACCTTTCGAAGCAGACTGCAAAGGTACAAATTAAATTTTATTTCATAGCATTATTACTATGTTTTTTACACCAAATATACACTTGTCAATATTTAAAGAGCTAAGCCACAAGCAATACTACAGCATAAGCGGCCACTCCTTCCTCTCTTCCCACAAAACCCAGTGTTTCCGTAGTAGTAGCCTTTATAGATATTTGTGTGTCATCAACTTGCAATACCTCCGCCAATATTTGCCGCATTTGAGGAATATAGTCTCCGATTTTCGGTTGTTGCAAACAAATAGTGGTGTCAATATTGCTTATTTCATAACCGTCCTTGCGAATCAGCGCTGCTGTTTTTTCCAGCAATTGTTTACTGTCAATGCCTTTGTATTCGGGGTCCGTATCGGGAAAATAATAACCAATGTCGCGAAGGGCTGCTGCGCCGAGCAGGGCGTCGCAAATAGCGTGAATCAACACGTCGCCGTCGGAATGTGCCACTGCCCCCTTGCTATGGGTAATACGGCAACCACCCAACCATAACTCAGGGCCTTCTGCCAAGCGGTGGACATCGTATCCGTTTCCTACACGTATAATCATCTTACATTTTTAGTATCTGCTCAATTCTCCGATATTCACACCCAGCGTAACGCGAATCGTATTGGCTAAGGGGTTTGAAAAACCTGATACTACAGGCATGAGATAAGAGAGGTCGAGGGTAAACATGGTATAGATGAGTCCGAAACCTAATGTAGCATATCGGTGTTGCGGATTTTTCGGGTCATAATAAAAACCTGCCCGAAGATTGAGAAGGTCGGCATATTGATATTCACCGCCGACACCTATCATAATTTTTTTCAATTCTCCGGAAAACCCATCGGGAGAATCGTAGAAAGACTGCACCATGCCTAAAGGTACAGAAACAGCATCGTCGAAAGGCACTAAGTATTTACTGAACTCCAAAGAAAGATTTAAGCCATGATAATACCCGAAATCCATCGCCATGCCTCCTGCCAGACGTAAAGTAGTCGGTAAAAAAAGAGACCTGTCGTTCACCTGATCATTGCTGTAATCCATTTTTGTGCCTATGTTGGTAATAGATAGCCCGGCCGACAGATTAGAAACTAAACCGCCCCGTTCAACAGGTTGAGTGTAGTAAAAGCCGACATCGGCTGCAACACCGTTGGCAGGCGACATCGGCATTATTGTTTCGCTGGAATAATTTCCGCCCGACAAATCGGAACGAAGGTAACGGAAGGCGGTTCCCAAGGAAAAAAAATCGCCCAAACGCAAAGAATAGGAAAGGTCAACTGTCAATTCATAAGGATTGGCATCGCGAATTGGTTGTGCAGTGGGATCCAAAAACTTAAGCGAACCCAAAGAAAAGAAACGAATAGAAGCGCCAATAGCCTGCCGATCGTCAAGTTTATAGAATCCTGCCATGTACACAAGATTAATATTGGAACCTATGCTACGCAACCAGGGAATATAGGAAAGCGAAACGCCCATCTCGTATTCATTGAAAACATATTTTGCACAATTCCATGCCATATCATTAGTAGTCGGGGAGGTAGCAGCGCCAACATCGCCCATGCCGGAAGCTCTGGCGTCGGGAGTAACGCCAAGAAGCGGCATTGCTGTTCTGATATTAATTTCATTTGTTTGAGGTCGGGCCTCGTTAAGCATTAAAAGAAATGCAATAATCGGTAATAATCTTACAAGTATCTTCATTATATAATTATATTAACACACAAAATTAAGCATATTTTGCGAATAACGTATGCTACCTTAAAAATTTTTCTTATTTTTGCCCTGATGAAATATCGAAGATATTGTATTATAGGAAGCTTGGGATTCTTATTGCTTGCCCTTACGGCAAGCGGGCAGGATATAGTATTTAACCACCCGTATTCGGGTATGTTATACACCAATCCTGCTTATACCGGCATTTTCGGCGCTGTACATGCCGGTATAAGCTACCGCAATCAATTTACGACCTCTCCCTCGCCTTATAACACCTATTATGCAGAGGTCGATGTGTTTATCGACAATTGGAGCAGCGCTTTCGGCGCTTTCATTCTAAACACCGGAGCGGCAGGGAACCGCCTCATAGAAACTGCGGCGGGTTTATCGTATATGTTTAATGTGAAAATCAGCGAAGAGTTGGAGTTTAAGCCTGCCATTCAAGCGGTTTTTCATAATAAACAACGAAATTTCCAAACTTATACCTTCCCCGACAGGATAGATATTAGCGGAGCCGTTACGCCATTGGGTCCTGCTGATTATGAACCGTATAATGTTAATAGTGTTGACTTTACGGCAGGAGCTATAGTGCAATATCGGCAATTGGAATTTGGTGTTGCTGCGCATCATCTTGGTGCACAGCAAATTAATAAAGAGCCGGCAAGGCCTTTTAAACTCGTTACACATGCCAAATATGTATTTAATCTTAATTCTTATAATTCTGATACAGAAGATATTAGTATGAGTAACTGGAATGCTTTTTATGAAATAAAGTTAATCCCTTACCTGCAATTTACCTATCAGGAAAATTACCAATACCTTACAGGAGGGGCTTTTATTCAATCGGGCGCCCTTTTTGTCGGAGGAGGAATTAAAACCGCTTTAAAACAAGAGATTACGAATATAGCCCTATCCGGAGGTTTTGTTGCTTCAGGCCTCCGCATAGGCTATAGCATGGATTTTATAGCGCTGGGTAACAAGCTGAAAGGCTGGTCGGGAATGTCACATGAGGTCTTTTTACACCTTTCTTTCGGCCAAAACTCAGCCGAAAGCAGGGCTAAATGGAAAAAATTATCCACTTGTGGGTGTTATTTGTAAAAAAAATCAAAAAAAATTTTCAAATTCAATTTAATTCATTAACTTTGCGAGTTGTAATGTAAGTTCATATTCATAAAATTATGAAATTTAACAAAATTATACTATTATTCGCCGCATTGGCGATATTGAGCGGAACCTTCAGCGGGTGCTCCCTCTTCAAGAAAAGTAGTAACAAATCAAACAAGACCGGCTGGGCCTATAATGACCCAAAGTCCGGAGGGTTTGAAGTTAAAAAGATCACAGAACAGGCTACCGGTCCCGGGCTTGTTTTTGTTGAAGGCGGAATGTTTATCATGGGCCAGGCGGGGGAAGATTTATACCGCGACTGGAATAATGCTCCCCGCCGAGTATCGTTAGATTCTTATTATATTGACGAAGTGGCTGTCAGCAACACCAACTATCGTGAGTATTTGCACTGGCTCGAAAGGGTATATAGCGATCCCAACGTGCGTAGGGGAGCTTTACCCGACACTTTGGTGTGGCGCCATCCTTTGGCCTACAACGAGCCGTATGTCAGAACTTATTTTCGGCACCCGGCATTCAACGATTATCCGGTGGTTGGCGTGTCGTGGCGGCAAGCCAACGATTATTGCCTGTGGCGTACAGACCGTGTAAACGAAATCATCTTAGTCAACAAAGGCATTCTGCAATTAGATGCTAACCAAAAAGATGCTAATAATTTTAACACTGACGCTTATTTGCTGAGGCTATATGAAGGTATGGTAAAGAAAAATCTGCCCGACCTTTCCAACCCTGCCAGAGGCGCCACCCGTCCCGTAACTTTTGACGACGGTATCTTGTTGCCGAATTACCGCTTGCCGACCGAGGCCGAGTGGGAATATGCCGCTGTAGCGCCTATAGGAACCATTAATAAGGAAAAAGCGGTTGAACGCCGCCTGTACCCCTGGGACGGAACCTCATTGCGCAAAAACGACAAGAGGGACAGGGGTCGGTTTATGACTAATTTCCAACGCGGCCGTGGCGATATGATGGGTGTTGCCGGCGGTGCTAACGACGGCTATGCCATTCCCGCTCCTGTGCGCGACTTCTATCCTAATGACTTTGGTATTTATGGCATGTCGGGCAATGTAAATGAATGGGTGGCCGATGTATATCGCCCCTTGTCGTCTGAAGATGTACACGACTATCGGCCTTTCCGTGGCAGCGTGTTCACGGAAATAGCCCGTGATGAGGAGGGCAGTATATTGCCAAAAGACGAATTAGGCCGTATCCGGTATGACACTTTGGGCTACAATCCTACCCGCAATAATTATCAATTAGGCGATAACCGCAACTATAGAGACGGCGATATCCTTTCTTCTATTTACTACCAGGAAGCCAATCTTGCGCAGCCCGACTTGCGCGCCAATTCTTCCCGTATGTATTACCAGGGAATCGGAGCAGATAATAGAAATATGTCAAGTATGGTATCCGATAAATCTCGCGTGTATAAAGGAGGTTCCTTCCTCGACCGTCCCTATTGGCTTAGTCCGGGCACCCGCCGCTTCCTCGATGAGGATATGTCGGCTATCGACATCGGCTTCCGTTGCGCCATGGACAGGGTAGGGAACCCTCGAAAAAAATAATATCCATTAAAAGCATGGAGAATCTTTACAAACTGTATAAGGAACATGCGATTATCAGTACCGACAGCCGCAACATTGTTGCCGGCTGTTTGTTTTTTGCCTTAAAGGGTGAAAATTTTAACGGCAACAATTTTGCCAACCAAGCCTTGGCGGCGGGCGCTGCCTACGCTATTGTTGATGATGATACGCTCCCCGAACATGCTCAATTTATTAAAGTGCCGAATGTTTTGGATAGCTTGCAAAAACTGGCACACCATCATCGGCGACAATTAAATATTCCTGTCGTAGCCATCACCGGAACTAACGGAAAAACTACGACCAAGGAGCTAACGGCACAAGTCTTGTCGGTTAAATATAAGGTAGGCGTTACCCGCGGTAATTTAAACAACCATATAGGCCTTCCGCTCACCCTGCTTTCGATGGATAAGACAACGCAGATAGGCGTAGTGGAAATGGGCGCAAACCACATTGGAGAAATAGCTGCGCTTTGCAGCATTGCCGAACCGAATTATGGTTTGATTACCAATGTTGGGAAAGCCCACCTCGAAGGCTTTGGTTCGTTTGAAGGTGTAAAAAAAGCCAAGGGCGAATTGTACAACTTTCTCTCAACCCATAAGGGCGTAATTTTCTTCAATGCCGACAACCCGCTGCTTACCGAGATGGTCAACGAGCGACAGGCAAAAGGCTTAATTCCTTACGGCTTAACCACCGATAAGGCAGCAATATTACAGGCGAATGCCGATAACCCTTTTCTGCACCTTGCCGTAGAAAGCTACCCAGAGATTAAGACACAACTCATAGGGGCATACAATGCAGACAATGTATTAGCGGCATTGGCCATAGCGCGTCAATTCGGTATTAATGCCGAAGAAGCAGCAACAGCTATTAGTAACTATCAGCCCTCCAATAACCGTTCTCAATTGCTGCAAAAAGGAGGCTATACCTTTATTATGGACGCTTACAATGCCAATCCTACCAGTATGGCGGCGGCTATTGAAAATTTTTCCAACTTACAAGCCGTCCATAAATGGGCTATACTCGGCGATATGCTTGAATTAGGAGCGGCAACGGTGGTAGAGCATCGAAGTATTATCCAACAACTGAAAGAAAAACGCCTGCAAAATGTCTTTCTGGTTGGCCCTCATTTTATGGAAGCCAACATCGGCAATAATTTTCAGGCCTTTCTATCCGTTGACGATTTGATAGCCCATCTTCAACAATATCCTTTGCCTCAATCGGCAAGCATACTGCTCAAAGGCTCCAGAGGGATACAAATAGAAAGAATGATTAGTGATGAATAGACAATGATAAAACACTTATTCGCCTTACTTTCGTTTACCATAGCGAACAGGAATTATCCATTTATACAATCAATAAAGAGTACACTCATCTCAGCGAGGATCATGTCCTTACCATTGGCGGTTAAGGACAGATTTTATCCCCATCTCCACTTGTAATACAAATATACGCGCACTGTAAATTCAACGAAGATGCATTTGATTATGGTATTTGTCAAACATATCTAACTTCACAGCTTTTCCGCGCGGAACGTAAATCTTCATTTTCATTAACTCGCCCGACCATTTAGTTTTCTTGTCGAATACAAAAGGTTCTAATAGCAACAAAGAATCCTTTAGAAAAGCTTTTTGGAGCATGTTATCTACATTCTCTTGCGCCATATATCTGTTTCGTCCGGCAGCGCGACAGGTATATTTTATGCGAATAGCCCCTGTATCACTTACGGGTATAATTTTTACCTGCGGCAATAAATAAAAAGAGGTCTGCCCTGCCGATTTCGCCGACCACAAGGCCGAAAAAGCACGTTTATCACGATAATCAAAAATCATTTGATTATGCTTGGCCTTATATTTATCGCTCACATTGATATATAAGGTATCAGAACTGTGTTCTACTACGACCTGCGCTGTTTCCTTTTCCCAATAAGTATAAGCACGTAAGGCGGGAAAAGACACTGCCGACAGGCCGATTACAGCGGCTATCCAGCATAAAAAGACGAGCAACCCTATTCTATACTTATCTCTAAAACCCATTATAGCTTTAACGGCAAGATATACCAAGCCCATAAATGGAAGGAACAATACCAGGGCTAAGAATAATTTAAATAAAAATGCACAGGGCCCGATATGTACATAGTCCAACAAACCAAATACCGTAATATTCGGCGCAACATCGAACAGCAACAAAGAGGGAATCAATAAAAATCCGCTTAACGCTATTATTAACAGTATTATCCCGAAAAAGATGATAAATAGGCGGGCTATAAAATTAAGCATGCGTACAAGCCCGTTCTCCTGCGGCTTTTCGGTATCTTCCAGTAGTTTTTTTTCTATACCGGAAACAGTGGGTTTATGTTTACCGTACATTTCCAATTTTTCTTTGGGCGTATGCGCCGCCGGCATCACTGCCCAGAGAATAAGATAGGCCAATATGGCCGTGCCGCTCATACTATGGTAAAAAAGAGGAAAGATAGAGAAACTAAAAAGGAAAAGAACAAAAAACAAACGAATAAATACAGCATCAATATTAAAATAGGCCGCCAGTCCGCTGCACACGCCGCCGATTATCTTATGTTCTTTATCGCGGTACAGCCGCCTACCAAGCCCCACAGGAGGTGTAACATTTGATGTCGTAGTATTTATTGGTTCATTATCTTCCATATCGTCGGGCATGCCCATAATGGCAATTACCTCTTCGACCATAGCGAGCGTTACTACCTGCGTTGGCTGTGATAGCTGCGCCGCCAGCAATTCGGCTAAACGTTCTTCTATATCTGACACAATTTCTTTGCCGCTTTCCTTATCGGCAAAATGTTTTTCCAAGCGGTCTAAATAATTTTTCAGCCGTTGATATGCGTCGCTGTCCACATTAAAAGCCAGCCGACCTATGCTTACTTTAACTGTTGTTTTCATAATTTTATCGAATAGCGTTAATGGTTACAACTAATTCATCCCATGAGGCGTTTAATTCTTGCAGGAATTGGCGGCCTTTTTCGGTAATCATATAATACTTCCGCGGAGGGCCTTGCGGCGATTCCTCCCAACGGTAGTTTAATAAACCCTGATTTTTTTGGCGCATTAGCAGAGGGTAGAGGGTGCCTTCCACTACAATCATTTTCGCCGCTTTCAGCTCGTTGATAATAACCGTAGCATAAGCATCGTTACGGGCTAATATCAACAGTATGCAATACTCCAGAATGCCTTTCCGCATTTGGGCTTTCACATTATCCGTATTTATAGTTTCGACCGTCATAAACAATTATTTTTTAAATGTTTTTTCTTTAGTATAATTCCAGATATTTTCAATAGTTACCGGCTCGCCGTGCATCTCCAACTTTTGCGCAATAGTAGTAGCCTTGGGCGTTACTGCCCACAAAATAAGGTACAGAAAAAAGCCGAAGCCGCCTACGCAAAGCGCTGCAAGAAATATTACGCGTACAAGTATCACATCAAGGCCAAAATAAGCAGACAGGCCGCTACACACGCCTCCAAATACTACGCGGTCGGGGTCGCGGTACAATTTTCGCACCCGCGAGGCGCTTGCGGCAGACAAGGACTGCTCTTCCCGCCCCTTCTCGCTAAATGTGGATTGGCCTTCGGGCGTACCCATAATGGCAATGACCTTGTTTACCAAGTTCATACTAACCACTTGCTGCGGCAGCGGGGTTTGTTCACGGAAAATTTCGGCAATGCGCGATTCTATATCTTCCATCACCTCAGCCGCTTCCTTCCTGTCCGGAAAACTGGCTGCATAGTTGTCTAAATAACGGCTTAACTTGCTAAAGGCTTCTTCTTCAAGCGTAAAACAAAAGCCGCCAATGTTTGCTGTAACTACTTTTTTCATATTTTATCTTTTTTAAATTGTAGAATATTTTGCAATGCAAATATACGAATAAATTTTAATACCTTGTATCGCAAAGTATTATTTTTTTTAAATAAAATGCTAAAAGGCTGTTTTTGACTGTATTTCAACATTATTGTGTATCTTTGTAAAAAAATGGTGTCTTATGAGGATAATAAAATGTTAATTCTTTGATAATCAATAACTATAAATTGTTTCATGTTATGCGAAAAATAGGAATAGCAGCCGACCATGCCGGCTTTGAACAAAAAGAATTGCTAAAAGCCTGTTTACAGGAGCAGGATATTGAAGTAAAAGATTTCGGTACATATTCTATCGAAAGCATGGATTACCCTGATGTAGCCCACCCCTTAGCCGTTGCTGTGGAAAAGGGCGAGGTAGCAGCAGGTATAGCACTTTGCGGATCGGGACAAGGCATGGCGATGACCCTGAATAAACATGTCGGCATTCGCGCAGCGCTTTGCTGGCTGCCTGCAATTGCCCGCATAGCCCGCAATCATAACGATGCCAATATCTGTGTGTTGCCTGCCCGTTTTATTGACGAGGCCACAGCCATAGCCATTGTGCAACAATTCCTCGCCGCTCCTTTCGACGGCGGCCGCCACGAACAACGCATAGAGAAAATGGCTCAGGGTAAAGGATAATTCATAATTTTAAATTCTTAGTTGGATAATGCCCCGTAAACTTCTCAATAGTGAACTGCCGCGTTTAACGCCGCAGGATTTTAAAGCGGCAGAAAAGGCTCCTATAGTCTTATTGCTTGATAATGTGCGCAGTCAACATAATATAGGCGCGGCTTTTCGTACCGCCGATGCCTTCCGTATCGCAAAAATTTATTTATGTGGCATTTGCGCTGTTCCGCCCGGCGCCGAAATTCACAAAGCAGCCTTGGGCGCTGAGGATACGGTTGATTGGCAGTATGAGCAGCATGTCATTACCGCTATTGTAGCTTTAAAGCAGGAAGGATATACACTGATTGCCGTGGAACAGGCCGAAAACAGCGTGGCTTTGCATGATTTTAAGCCCGAAAAAGATAAAAAATATGCCTTGGTTTTTGGAAATGAAGTGAAAGGCGTGCAGCAACAAGTGGTAGATAATTGTGATTTCGTGTTGGAAATACCGCAGTGGGGGACTAAGCATTCCTTAAACGTTTCGGTAAGCATAGGGGTAATTTTGTGGGATATAGTGGCAAAATTAAGATAAACTTACTAACTTTGCAAGTTAGAATTTTTTAATTTTATCGCTATGCTTAAGCAAGTGCTTCAACAATCGCTGCAACAAAAACTGTCGCCTAAACAGGTGCAGGTGGTTCGCATGTTGCAGTTGCCGGTCTTGCAACTGGAGCAGCGGATAGAAAAAGAATTAGAGGAAAATCCGGCGCTCGAAGAAGTAATAACGTGCACGGAAGAAGAGGAGGGGAACATCAGCATTGATGAGTATGTCAACCATGAACCCTCTGCCCGTATTTATAACACGTTTTCATCGTCGGGCGCTGTTTTGGGTAATTTTCCCACGCTTTCGGCCAAAGAAAGCTTGCAGGAACAATTAGAAATGCAATTGCGGTATCTTCACTTAAACGAACAGCAATTGGCCATAGCTTTGTTCCTTATACGCAGTTTGGATACCGATGGTTATTTGCGCCGCAACATGGCTTCATTAGTTGATGATATTGCTTTTCATTCGAATATAGAAACTTCGGAGCAAGAGTTAGAGGCCATGTTAAAGACGATTCAGCATTTTGAACCCATAGGAGTGGCTGCCCGCAATCTTCAGGAGTGCCTGCTGATTCAACTGGAAAATAAAGAACAAACAATTGCCGTAGTAACGGCCATTACTATACTTTTCAAACAGTTTGAAAATTTCAGCAACCGTGCTTTCGACCGTATAAAAGAAAAGCTGCAACTGAGCGATGAGAATTTTAAGGAGGCGTTGAATGTTATCACCCATCTGAATCCTAAGCCGGGTGCAAGTATTGATAATATAGACGACCGAATGAACCATGTCATTCCCGACTTTTTATTAGAGATGAAAAACGGCGAATTTCAACTCATCATGCCGCGCTATACCATTCCCGACCTGCGTATTAATCGACGTTATCAGGATATGCTGAAACGCGAGGAAAAGGCCAAAACCAAGCAGGATAAAGAAATGCTAATCTTTCTTCGGCAGAAAATCGAATCGGCCAAATGGTTCATTGATGCTTTGAAGCAGCGGCAGGACACCTTGATGCATACCATGCAGGCGATTCTTGATTACCAAAGCGATTATTTCAGAGAAGGCGACGAAAGTCTGCTGCGGCCTATGGCGCTGAAACATATTGCAGCAATGGCAAATCTTGATATTTCGACAATTTCACGAGTGGCGGCCAGCAAATATATTCAAACACATTTCGGTATATTTTCGCTCAAGCATTTTTTCTCAGATGGAGCTACTAACGATTCAGGCGAAGAGATGTCTATCCGTAACGTCAAAAAAATTCTTATAGAATTTATCGAAGAAGAAGACAAAGCGAATCCATTATCGGACGAAGAATTGGCAGAGATGATGCAGAAGCGAGGTTTTAGCTTTGCCCGTCGCACCATTGCCAAGTACCGCGAGCAGTTGAATATTCCTACTTCGCGGGTGCGGAAAAGATCGCTACTGTTGCGTTAAAAATGGAAGAGGTAGGCCAACGGCAAGGAAGAAAACTATTTTCGCACCCTTTTGACAAACTCCTCGACCTCCGGCGAGCCGCCCTGATACACTAAGTAGCCGTTGTAGGGTTCGCGTTCGGTAATTTCGTCGTTAATAGGCGTGAGCATTATTTTTTTCACTTCTTCCATGTCGTGCGTTTGTCCCAAGGCCCAGCCTAATTTTATGAAAGCCACTTCGGGAAGCATGTTGCCGGCGGGGATAATGCCTTTGGCCATCATGTCGCGTCCGGTGTCATACACAAACATGTGCACATAGCCCCATATTGTTTGCACAGTCATATATTGGTGAACCCCGGCTTTGTGGGCGCGTTCAATGGCGGGATACATTTCTTTGTTTACATGCCCCAAGCCTGTGCCTACCCATACAACCCCTTTATAACCGTTGTCGGTAATAGCATCTAAGGTGTCGGGCTTCATGCCCGGATAATAGTAGAGCATGGTTACCCTGTCGTCGAAGGTCGGGATAATTTTTACATTTTTATCCTGCCTGCGGCGATTGTAATCTTCCTTGATAGGCGTTAATCCTTTCCGTGTGATGCGTGCCACCGGAGTGTCGCCTATGGTGCGGAAGGTGGAACGGTAAGAAGAGTGCATTTTGCGCACGCGCGTTCCTCTGTGCAGCAAGCCATACTCATCGGAGGTGGGGCCGAACATGCACACTAACACCTCGGCAATGTTTCCGCGCCCTGCGGCGGTCATAGCGTGCATAAGATTGAGCGCCGCATCGGAGCTCGGGCGGTCGGACGAACGTTGCGAACCTACTAAAATAACAGGCACAGGGAGGTTCTGGCACATAAAGGTCAACACTGCGCCTGTATGGTGCAGTGTATCGGTTCCGTGCCCGATAACAATGCCGTCGATGCCGTTTTCAATTTCTTTTCCGATTTGTTTGGCCAAGGCTACATATTGTGTAGGTCCCATGTTTTCGGAAAAAACAGCGAATATTTTTTCCGTGTCCAAGTTGCAAATTTCTGCTAATTCAGGCACAGCGCCATACAATTCTCCCGGAGAAAAGGCAGGAATTACGGCTCCTGTTCTGTAGTCTAAGCGGGAAGCAATGGTGCCGCCTGTTCCCAACAATTTCACGTGAGGCAATCCGGGCGTGTAGGGAAATTCCTTTTCAGGCACTTTATAGTTAGCTTTTTTATAACCTACTTCTTTCATTCCTGTAACAGTGCGAATATCAATACCGATATTGTAACCGGTTGATATTTTTACAACGATATGAAATTGATCATCATTTACTGCACGCGGCAACACTGTGCCTTTAAAGTTTCCCCGCGTGGTTTCCATTTCTACTGTTCCCCATACGCGGACATTATATTTCTTTAGTATTTCAAGGGCTTCTCCCTTATATCCTTGGAAAAAATCTTCACTCATAATTATTTAATTTCTTTTACCAATTCGCTTAAATTTACATTTCCTACGCTAACAGCACGGACGCCGCCCATGATACTGTTTATTTTGTCCTGTGGGCTTGTGTTTTTCCGGACGGGAGCAAAGGTGTTCTCCAATAACCTTACTCTGCTGATAATATCGGCCTTTGATATCTTTTTGAATTTTAAGTCAGTTAAAATGGATTCAAAGTCCATGTCGGGGTGTAGGAACATTTGCAGGAGGACGCTTGGCGCAATGGCCGTATCCAACTGTTTATCCTTTAAGAATACGAACAAATCATATATCTTATTTATAGCAAAAGGTATTGTTTTATGCTGCCCGTGCAGGTGTTTTAAACGATGCCCGAAAAAGACGCCGATAAACTTTGGGTTTAACGAGAGTTCGTTAATAATACGTTGCATCAGGGGATAATAATTTTTTGAAAAGATATACCGATACGTATCTTCGGGAATTTCCCAATCGGCAAACTGTTGGTATCTTTCGGAAAAATCTTCAGCTACATTTTTTCGGAGTTTGTCAATGTAGGCGTCTTCGAGCGGAATAGGAACGGAATCGGTATCGGGGTACATACGGTCGGCGCCCGGAAGAACGCGCTCAAAGATGGTTGTGCCGTCTTCAAAACTTTTACGGGTTTCCGGAGGAATGCCGTCGAAGGTCATCAGCGCTCTTTCCTCAATGGTTTCCAAAGCGGTCTTAATATCTTCGTCCGGACCCCAGAATACAATTTGTGCATCGTCGGCTCCTGCGTTGAGTTTTTTTGTTATAGTATTCCAACTCTTTGGGTCGAACAGGGGTTGCAAGTCTTCCGAAGAGGTCATATTAGGCCTTTCGATGCAGGCAATTACTTTCAGGCGGTGAACAAATTCATCATGAAAAGAATAATTGGGCTGTGTAAAATGAGAGAGTAAATCTTTGAAACAGGGAAGATTCACTGCATACATCTTTTCTTTTCTTCCTGTCGTTTTTTCTGCGATTTCATACAAGGCGGAAAATTCCGATGGCAGTAATTCCATAGCGCTCAATTTCCAATCTTCCTTCTTACAACGTTTCGTTAATATTTCACGAATGTGCAACAAAGCCCACTGGCGGAAGGCCTCGTTGTGGGTCAGTTCCGGAATCCAATTGGTGCGGGCAACGCCTTTTATTTCCACCCTATGGCCTCCGCGGCAGCTTACATTAACATCTTCCCGTCCTGCGCCTATGCCTGTCCTGACCTTGTTCGTGCTTCTGTTCAAAAAGCGAATGTGGTCGCAGACTTCTTTCACCTCGTCGGGATTCTTCATGTCGGGGTGTGTTACCGTTTCAATCAGCGGCATGCCCAGTCGGTCGGTGCGGTAGATGCGCCTGTGTCCGATGTCGGAAACTTCACGGCAGGAATCTTCTTCCACGCTTAATTGAATTAGCCCTATTTTTCGACCATTTCTCAGGGTAAGTTCTCCGTCAACCCCGATAATGGCCGTTCGTTGGAATCCGGTAGGAATAGAGCCGTCTAAGTACTGTTTTCGGGTAATATGTATTTCGCCGACCACTTTCAGTTTCGACAATAAAGATATTTCAATAGCAATATCTATGGCTTCCCAGTCGATGGGAAAAGGCGGCGTATCATCAACATCGTAGGTGCAGGCTGTTTTGTTTGCGATACGATAGATGATTTCTTTTTTTGTCCGAAATTCCATCAGTGCGGTACCGTCGTACTCTCCCAACTCGGAAAGCGTAGGCCGCATGTGCCGTATCAACTCCGCATCAAACTCGTCGGGTTGCTGGTAAAAGCCCGCCGGGCAATGGCAAAACAGTTTCTTTTTAGTTAGTAATTGTTGGTGCACTTCCAGACCCGACATAAAACCTATTCGGTCGTAATCTGCTTGCGTAGCCTTCTTGCGTTCAACATAGCCGATAGCCTTTTTGGTGGCCTCGTAGTTCTTTAAAGCGTTATTGTTATCCACGTATTTTGGTTTAATTGTTTATCAGTTTATAAAATAGAATTCTGTCGTAAATTCAACTTGTAAGTTACAAAGATACAAATTAATTGTTGTTAATGTATAATTAAGCCGATAAATAGTGCAATAGTGAAACTTAAGAGTGTTCCTATCAAAATATATTCGGTATATGCCCGCTCTTGTATTTTAGTCAACTCTCCAAAGCGGAAAATTGATTTTGCCGCTAATAAGAATCCGATGCCTTCATAATATTTCAACAGTATAAAGCATAAAATCAGTATGCGTTCCAAATAGCCAATCCATCTTCCGGCCTTTTCAAGACCCTGCTTTCCACTTATAAGCTGTTCTATATAGTTATTCCATCTTTCGCCCTGTATGCCGTTTACATAATCCAATATCGTTTTTATGAAAATGCCGGCAGGTTTAACGACTAATAAAAACGCCAATATGATAAGTAAGGTGTTTTGCTGTTGAAGCGCCGATAATAGTGTTATTATTATATCGGTTTGTGCTGTATATGTTATCCAGCATATCACAATGACCAGTATATGTAACAATTGATCAATAACGAATTTTGCTATTGATTTATTTTTAAAATAAGTTTTACCCCAATCAATAAAAAAATGACTTACAGTTACAATAGTCGGAATAAGCCATTGTTCCCAGTCTTTTATAATCAGGAAAGCAATATAACAGAATAGGCCTGCGCAAAGAGCATGCATATAAAGTCCTGTCGATTTCCATTGTTTGCCGTTTTTTGAAGCAACAATACTATCCGACTGAAAGAAGAAATCAGTTATAACATGCGAGATAATAAGTAAGATGAATAAAGTGGCGGATTTTTCCATAGCGTTAATTAATTAAGTTTTCAAAATATTCACAAAGTAATCGAATTTCTTCGATATAGCCGGTCTTAAAGCGCCTGTTTAGAGCCGATTGACTTATGCTTAATTCTTCGGCAAGAACTGTTTGCGTTTTTTTAGTGTCCAATAAATAAGAACAGGCAACTTTAGACTGAGCAATCGTCCATTTGCTGATGATTGTTTCGGCAAAACGCATAAAAAGTTCCAATTGCGGGTCCATAATCGAACCCTTTATTTGTAATTGATTGGTTTTACTTTTCAGTTCATCTAAAGCTTTACCCGCATACACAAAAGCAGCGCCATCTGAGGTTAAGACTTTTTTTGTTATAAAGTCCCAAGTTCCAATACCAATACCTATGCGGCAATCCCAGATTTTTTTCCCTTTTAATATATTGGTTTGTGTCTCACTTCTTAATAGCGCTCTTAGTATTATGCTTATTCTGAGTGAATAACGAGGGTCTTTGATAAGGCCTTGAAAACTGTCGCCTCGAAAAAAATCAAGGGATCCTACGTGCTCCAAGAGTTGTATACAGATTTTAGGAAACTCTCTTTTAAGTATTCGCATAACATTTCTTTTTTGACTATCGGTTAAATCTCTTGAGTTAATGATATCTCCTGTTATAACGGCAATGTTTTTCATACATGATTAAAAAAAACAAAGATAAGCATTTTTTCTGAAATATGCAGTAAATAGTGCATATTTTAAATTATGCAGTAAATAGTGCATAATCTGAAATATGCAGTAAATAGTGCATAATCTGAAATATGCAGTAAATAGTGCATAATCTGAAATATGCAGTAAATAGTGCATAATTTGAAATATGCAGTAAATAGTGCATAATTTATATATGCTATAATTTACACCCAAAGGCCAAGTCGCCGGCGTCGCCTAAGCCGGGTACGATGTATGACTTGTCGGTGAGGCCGGGGTCTATCTCCCCTAACCACAGGGTTATTTCTTCCTCCGAGAGCTGTGCCTGCAGGTAGTCCGCCCCTTTGCGGCTGGCAATGGGGCATACAATGTGGGTATGCAAAGGCTGTCCTCTTTGGAGTAAGCTTTTGTAAGCTAAGAGCATAGACGATCCGGTGGCCAGCATGGGATCCATCAAAATCAACACCTTTCCTTCAATGCTCGGCGAAGAAAGGTAGTCCGATTGAATATCAAACTTTTGATGGTCGGCGGTGTATTGCCGGTAAGCGCCGATAAAAGCATTCTCGGCCCTGTCGAAATAGTTGAGAAAACCCTGGTGCAAGGGAAGCCCCGCACGCAAAACAGTGGCAAGCACAATGGCATTATCGCTCAATTGTTGCCCCAAAATCCCCAAAGGGGTTTCTATTTTAACTTCTTTGTAGTTAAGTGTTTTGCTGATTTCATAAGCAAAAATCTCCCCTATGCGTTCCATGTTTCTGCGGAAGCGCATGCTGTCTTTTTGAATATGAATGTTGCGTAATTCGGCTATAAACCGGTTGAGAAGCGAGGGTGTTTCGGATAAGATACGCTGTTGCATATTTTTTTAAATATTTTTACAAAAATAATGATTTTTTATGGTTTTATTAAAAAAAATTATTATATTTGCTGCAAAACTTGGTAACATGCGACTGTTAGCGGCTATTTTTTTGTACCCTTTAAGCCTCTTGTATGCGATGGCAGTAGCCATGCGTAACATGCTGTATGCTTGGGGTATGTTTAAGTCGGTTACCTTTAATTTGCCGGTAATTACCGTAGGAAATCTTACGGTTGGTGGTACCGGAAAGACCCCGTTTACGGAATTTTTGGTATCTTTATTCAAGGACAAGCAGGTAACGGCAGTCCTTTCACGCGGTTATAAGCGTAAAACCAAGGGTTTCCGTTACGTGGAAGTAACCGATACGGTGCGGGAGGCGGGCGATGAGCCCTTACAGATAAAACGGAAATTCCCTAAACTTACAGTAGCTGTGGAGGCTAATCGCGTAAAAGGAATCCGGCGTTTGCAAGCAGATGCGCCGCAATTGGGTTTGGTCATCTTGGACGATGCTTACCAGCACCGCCGCGTTAAGCCGACAATGTCTATCCTATTGGTTGACCATTCACGGCCGATTACGGAAGACCATTATTTACCTTACGGCCGCCTGCGCGATACCTTAGGGCAAAAGCACCGCGCCAACGTGGTAATTGTTACCAAATGCCCGACGAACATGCGCCCTATTGACCAGCGCGTAATGATGAAAACCTTGAAATTATACCCTTATCAGCAACTCTTTTTTACCACCTTTGGCTATGAGTTGCCACAGCCCGTATTCCATGGCGAGGCTGCTTTACCGCTTTCGATTAAGGAAACGGTGGCGTTGACAGGCATTGCCAGTCCTCAGCCGTTTATTGAACATTTGGGCACTTTCAGTAAGGTGTTGCACCACCTTGATTTCCCTGATCATCATGTTTTTACAAAAAAAGATATAGCGCGAATGAATACTTTGGTTGCTACTTACCCAAGCGTGCCGATTTTTACTACTGAAAAAGATGCCCAACGTTTACGCATGGATAAGGATTGCAGCGAGGCGCTTAAACAACAATTATTCTATATTCCTGTAAAGGTACAGTTTTTCTCTAAAACCGACAGCGAAAAATTTGAAGCCTTTGTAACCGAATATATTCAAAAGGACAAGCCCAAACGCTTATTTTATTTTTGAGCGGAAGAGATACATGCCGGCATAAGTCAGCCCCCCGTTTACAATGAGCAGGGTAAATCCGAAGCCGAAATTTAGGTATTGGGTACAAACGAGGTCAAGCACATAACATAAAACAGGCGAAGCAATGGCTATTACCGGCATATAAATGTCACGCACCTGATGCTTGGTCAATATTCCGAAAAAGAAGAAACCTAATAGGGGCCCATAGGTGTAGGCTGCCACCGTATAAACCAAGTTGATGATGGCATCGTTTTTCACCGCGTTATAAAAAATAATCAACAGCAAGAATACCAAGGCGAATAACAGGTGTATGCTGTAACGAACTTTTTTCTTTTTTTGCTCTGTCCATGCGGTTTTTTTCTCTAAGCCGATAATGTCAATACAGAAAGAGGTAGTAAGCGAGGTCAGCGCTCCGTCGGCACTGGGATAAGCCGCGGAAATAAGCCCGATAATGAAGATTAGCCCTGCGATACTGCCTAAATGCTCAAAGGCTACGGTAGGAAAAATAAGGTCGGTGTCGGCAAAGTGCAGGCCTTTTTGTTGAATATAGAGGGCCAACACTGCGCCTAAGGAGAGGAAAAGGAAGTTGACCACTACGATGATACTGCTGAAAGTAAACATGTTTTTTTTTGCATCTTTCAGATTGCGGCAACTCAGGTTTTTTTGCATCATCTCCTGGTCGAGACCAGTCATGGCTACGCACACAAAGACCCCGCTGAGGAACTGTTTCAGGAAATGGGTTTTAGAAGACCAGTCGGTATCTATCCATTTCATGTAGCCGCTACTACTGATTTGCGACATCATTTCCGGTAAATTCCATTCCATTTCCCGACTTATGGTTATAATGCAAAATATAACGGCCAACAGCATAAAGGTGGTTTGCAGCATATCTGTCCACACAATAGTTTTAATGCCGCCCTCAAAGGTGTAGAGAATAATGAGCATGACAAAAATAAGCCCTGCTACCCAAAACGGCACGCCAAATTGTTTCAAGATAAAGGTATGTAGAACACTTACTACAAGGAACATACGCAGCGTGGCGCCCAGCGTGCGCGACAGAATGAAGAACGAGGCTCCCGATTTGTAGGTAAAAAAGCCGAAACGCCTTTCAAGGTAACCATATATTGACGTAAGCTGCATGCGGTAGTACAAGGGCATCAGCACGGTAGCAATAATGAGGTAACCGACGAAGAAGCCCAACACCATCGGCATGTAGTAAAATCCTTGCGTCTGTACATTGCCCGGAACCGACATGAAAGTTACGCCCGACAACGAGGCGCCAATCATGCCGTAGGCTACTACAAACCAAGGGGAGCGGCGGTTGCCGATGAAGTAAGTGTCGTTAGTGGCGCGCCTTGATGTAACCCAGGTTACTGCAAATATCAGTAAGGTATAGGCGATGAAAACAATGGCAAGAAGTGAAGCGGACATGGTTATTTGATGATTTGCTTATTTGTTGATTTGAGATGTACGACTAACCATTAATCACTAAATCATTATGGTAGGCTATCAGCCCCGGAAGCGCCGTTTTTTCCACTTTGCCGATAGTTATATGGCGTTGGGCGGCTGTTGCGGTGATGATGTCTTTGAAATAAAAAGCTACAGACCCTAATAAATGTAAGGGATAGCGGGTGTAGTCGTAGTGCATGATATTATGCGTAAAAAAACGGTCGAAATTTACGCTCAGCAAGGTATGAACGTAGGGGTGCGCTTGTTGTTCATGCAGGAATTTAGTAAAAGAAGCTAAAAAACGATTAGGAAAGGCTTTTCTATATACACAATCTAAAATCTCGTCTTTGCTTAACTGATAATAGTCGGTAAAGGCCTGATGAAGGTCTGCGGGCAGCCTGCATTTCAGGTAGTCGGCCACTAATTGTTTGCCCAGCGCTGCGCCGCTGCCCTCGTCGCCGAGAATGAAACCGCAGGGCGGCACGGTGTCGACAATGTTTTTTCCGTCATAAAAGCAGGAATTAGACCCGGTGCCGAGGATACCGACTATGCCCTCTTTATGTTGGCACAATGCATAGGCGGCACCCAGCAGGTCGGTATGGGCTTCGACAGTAGCTTTCGGAAATATTTTACGAAACCACTTACACAGGGTATCCGACATCTTCGTAGAAGCAACACCGGCGCCGTAAAAATAGACGTGGTTTATTTCTCCCTCAATTTGTACCGATAAGGCGCGCAGTTCATCTTCTATTTGCGCGACCTCCATGTAAAAGGGGTTAATTCCAGACGTGAATAATTGTTGCGCACACTCCTTACCTTTAGTTACACACCAGGCTGTTTTGCTTGATCCGCTGTCGGCTATCAGGTTCATAATGGCTGGTTTAAGCTGATTAAACTTTCGGGAAGCCGCGTAGTGAGGTTCTGTTTTTTATGATCTACTTTTAGTATAAATTCCTCCTGACAGGGAATGATGATTTCATTATTGCCGTTGGTAATCAAAATACAGGGATTTCCCGGTATGTCCATGAATTTTGACACCGTACCAATGGCTCCGACGGTTTCATCAATTACAGCATAGTTGAGCGTTGAAATGTCTTTACTCGCGCTCCGTTCTCCGTCATTGCGACTGTAGGTTGCTTCCTGCTTTCTGTAAATCATTTTCCCTGTCAATTCTTCGGCCAATGCCATACGCTCCATATCGTCGAAAACAACAACAGCGCGGTTGTTGCCGCGGGGTTCAAAACTTTTAAAAAAGAAAGGAACCGGATATCCGTCAATGGTGATAAATATCGGTTCCGATAAGTTAATTTCTTCGGGTGCTTCGGGAAATAATTTGATAATTAATTCGCCGTTCGCTCCGAATGTCTTGTGTACATTGGCAAAGGGCGCTAATGTTATGGAGTCCTTGCCCATGACGGTAGCTATTCGGCAGCGGGGGTTTCTTCTGCAGCAGGTGTTTCAGGGGCGGCTTCAATCGGAGCTTCGGGAGCGGGAGCCTCGGCGGGAACTTCTGCTGCAGGAGCTTCAACAACAGGTGTTTCAGTAGGAACTTCAGCAACAGGCACTTCGGCAGCGGGCGCTTCAGCAACTTCGGCGGCAGCTTCGACTACCTCGGTTTCAGCAGCTTCTGCTTCGGCGGCGGCTTTGGCAGCTTTCATAGCCAATTCGCTTTTCTTTTTAGCGAGGGCGGCAGCCATAGTTTCTTTCACCTTAGCTTCGGCTTCTAAGTTGGCTTTGGCGACATTACGGTCAGATTGAGCTAACTCGCTGCGCTTTGAGCGTACTGCATTTTCTTTTTCTTCTATCCAGGCCTGCCATTTGGCATTGGCGGCTTCTTCAGTTAAAGCGCCTTTCTTAACGCCTTCCAGCAGGTGTTTTTTCAATAACACACCTTTGTACGACAAAATACGGCGGCAGGTATCGGTGGGCTGAGCGCCTTTGAAGATCCAATCCAAAGCTTTTTCGCCGTCTAATTCAATAGTAGCAGGGTTGGTGTTGGGGTTGTAAGTACCGATGCGTTCAATAAAACGGCCATCGCGCGGAGCGCGGCTGTCGGCAACAACAATGTGAAAATAGGCGTAATCTTTTTTCCCGTGGCGGGCTAAACGAATTTTTACTGACATATAATTTTATTTAAGTTAATATTTGCTATTCAACTTCCTTATCTTCTCGAGAAAAGGTGCGCAAAGATAGCGCTTTTTTCCGAATTTGCAATAGCTTGGATTAAAAAAAAGTGCATAAGTTTTATTTCAATCCGTAATGGTTTGATACTTAGGAACTAATTATATGTTTCTGTTAAAATTAATTTTTATTAAGAGTTCAGTTGTTGTTCATTGTTTTCTGTTCCTTCAATGGTCTTTATGCTCCCATCGGCATTGTATTCCAGTTCTACAACTTTGAGGCTGCGGAGCCAAGTGCGGCCGCCGGAAGGCACACTGTCGTGATGGAAAAGATACCATTTGCCTTTAAACTCAACAATAGCATGATGGGTAGTCCAGCCCACCACAGGGGTTAATATTACACCCTGATAGATAAAAGGCCCATACGGATTATCGCCCACTGCATAGCAGAGTTTGTGCGTATCGCCGGTAGAATAAGAAAAATAATATTTCCCATTATGCTTGTGTATCCATGATGCTTCAAAAAAGCGGCGCTCATTATCTCCGGCAGTTAGTGGTTGGCCGTCTTTATCATGAATAATTATCGGACGGGGTTCTTCGGCAAATTGCAGCATATCCTTACTCAATTTTACCACCCGCGCGGGAATGGCCGGTTCATGGTCTGCCGGAAAAGCGGCACATTCCAAGGCCTTGTTATTGCGATAACGCTGTAACTGTCCACCCCAAAGACCTCCGAAGTACATATAATATTCGCCGGCTTCTTCCCAAATAGCAGGGTCTATACTGTAGCTTCCACGAATGGGGTCGGACTGTGGAATAAAAGGCCCTTCAGGCTTGTCGGCTATAGCCACGCCTATACGGAAAATGTCGTTCTTATCTTTCAAAGGAAAATACATATAATACTTTCCGTCCTTGTGTGCAACATCGCAATCCCAAAGTTGTCGGCCGGCCCAAGGAATATCTTTTGTGTCTAACACAACGCCGTGATCGGTAACCTGACCATCAATACTGTCCATAGAAAAGACGTGGTAATCTTTCATATCAAAATGATCGCCGTTATCATTTTCAGAAATCCCGCTTTCGCGGTCGTGCGAAGGGTAAATATATAATTTTCCGTTAAAAATGTGTACAGCCGGGTCTGCCATGTAGTCGTAGGGGACTAAATATCTTGGTGTTTTCATATTAAATATATTTTAATCTTCTCATCTTTTTTTCGCCATTTTCAAAATGTCCGCCACTGCCGATTTGGCTTGGTGGCTTCGGTCGAAGAGCAGAGCGTAATCGGTACGGCCGTGTACAGGCCAGTCGTTCTTCCATGAATCGCCGTCGGCCACACCCCAAAAGGTTACGCGGTCAATTTTATCGGTGTGTTTCAGGAAGAGGCGAAAGAAATCAACATACCGTTGCTGCTGGACTTGAAGCACCGAATCGGGCAGGCCTTCGGCGTAAGGATTCATTTCCTGCATATACTCAAAATTAGCCGTAACATCGGCGCCTATATTAGGTTTCGGAATAGGCAGTACCGAGAGGTCTAATTCCGTAATCATCACTTTCACTCCTAATTCTGAAAAGGCCACTATGCTTTTCTCAAATTCATCAATTGATGGACCGCTCATAATCAGATGCCCCTGCATGCCTATGCCATCTACTTTTACGCCTTGCCACTGCAAAGTCTTCACCATAGCAATTACTCCATTACGCTTATCCTCATCGGCCATGGAAAAATCATTGTAATAAAGTTCGGCCTCAGGATCGGCTTCCTGTGCAAACAGGAAAGCGTATTTAATATAATCTTCTCCAATGATTTGATGAAATTTCGTAGGGCGAAAATTTCCATCTCCATCTATAGCTTCATTGACCACGTCCCAACCTTTAATTTTACCCTTATAGCGGCTAACTACAGTGGTGATATGGTTTTTCATTCGCTCAAGCAAGACCTCTCGCGATACGTCCTGACCTTTTTCGTCGATAAAAAACCATGCAGGCGCTTGATTGTGCCAAACCAAGGTATGTCCGATGATTGCCATTCCATTTTCTTCGCCAAACTTCACGAACCGATCGGCGTCATCAAAGAAGAATTGTCCTTCTTCGGGCTGAAGATACATGCTCTTCATACAATTTTCGGCCACAATAGAATTAAACTGCTTTTTAGTTAATTGTATCCCCAATGTGTCTCGTCCCCATATCTGGTCAAGGTTCAAGGCTGTTCCCATCAGGAATTTTCCGTTAAATGCACTCTTAAATGTCGATGACGCATTTTGTTGCGAACAGGCAAGCAAACCGATTAGTAAAAAAAAATAAACAAGTTTTTTCATCTGTAATTCGTAATTTATGATTTATAATTTTAATTGGCGCTCTTCGATTTCCTTATCAATTTCGACAATTCGTTTATCATCTAATTCATATTTAGAGATGATAAACATAGCCAGCAACAACAGGCCGGCAGGAATTACTACCATTAGCCATAATATTCCCTGTTGCGCCATATTCGATTGCTCTGCTTCTCCGGCATTAAATCCTGTAATGGCAAGCACGATGCCGGGAACAACTCCGCCCAAGGCGAAGCCCGCTTTAAAGAAGATACCGGTCAGGGCATTGACAATGCCGGAAATTCGCCGCCCCGACTTCCATTCTCCATAAGAAATGACTTCGGGGACTAAGGCCCACATATAGCCGGTAGCGACAATGATTCCTGTTGATTTAATGAATTGCGCTACGTAAACGAGCCACAACTGCTCTTTCAAGGTCGGCGTAGTAGAAATCAGGTACAGCATAGCCATTCCTATAATAGACACGATTAAAAACACGTAGAACAATCGTTTTTTGCCAATGGCTCTTCTAATCATTGGCACTAAAGGAAGGAAGATAAAGGCTGGAATTGACCCTAAGGCATTGAAGTACTTTAAATTATCGGCCTGCCCAAGGTTGTACTGCATGTAGTAAGCCGAGGCGGAGTTGCCAATGGCCATCATGGCAAAGGCCGTAATAAAGAAAAAAGCCAAGATGCGCAAGGGGCGGTTTCGGACAAATTCGGTAAATAGGTCGGCATATTTCACTGTGTGTGTCTGCGCTTCCTGCATCACAATGCGCTCTTTTGTCTGCGTATAGCAAAAGCACAGCAAGGCAAAGCCCACCAAGGCATATACAGTCATTACAGCAAACCACACGCCCGATGCCGCCGGTTGCGACCAATCGTTATTCGGAGAAAAATGTTGAATGGTTGCCGGAATGCCGAATTGCACGGCTAAGCCTCCCATATTAGCCATGAACATGCGTGTAGATGTCAGTTTAGTAATCTCGTCGGTATCGCGTGTGAGCGAAGCGTTCAGAGCGCCATAAGGGACATTCACTAAGGTGTAACACAACGACAAAGTTACATAGGTAATGTAGGCATACCACAACTGGCCTGAGAAACCATTCCAAAAAGTTAAAATTGCCAGACCGGTCAGCGGAATACCTCCCAATATCAGATAGGCGCGATATTTTCCCATTTTGGGATTACGTTTGTCTATGAAAGCGCCAACGAATGGGTCCCAAAGCACGTCAACCAAACGCACAATTAAAAACATAACAGCAGCTACTTCCGGTTTAATACCGAAAATATTCGTGTAAAAAAAGAGCAGATAAGTCGCTACTGTTTGATAAATCAAGTTCTGAGCCAAATCGCCCGACCCGAATCCTATCCGCTGTGCCCAGGATAGTTTATAAAATCCTTTAGTATTCATATAATTTCAATAGGATTGGTTTGTACACTTAATCTATGAAGGTTGTTCAAAAAGAGTTTTAGCACACAGATAAGCACAGATATTGTTGATTTACACGAATTGGCATTCTTCTAAAATCTCACACTGTTTCATTTTTTCTATCTGAGAAGGTCCATGTTCATCTGTGTGCTTTTTACCTCTTTTTATTCCCCTGCATTCTTAAGGTCGTCATAAGTAAAATCTTCTCCTACATCGCGTCCGGCCAAACCGTCGGCAGCACCCTTGTAGGCCGGTTTACGAATAAGGTTCTTATTCCACAGGCAGGGTGCGTCATCGGATAACCAATTGGCATTACCATCGTTTACGCCCCATACAGTAATACCGTAACGTTGCGCTTCAGGTACATTTTGCATATACGAATTAATAATATACCAGTACATCTCCTTTTGCTCTTCCAACTGGGTCGGGCTGGGCGTAGTAGTTCCCACCTTCACGTCAAGTTCCGTTACTTTAATCAACTTGCCGGTAGCGGCCATTGCGATGAACATTTCATCAATTCTTTGCTTATTGGAAGTGATTGATACGTGCAATTGTGTACCAAGTCCGTCTATAGGCCGCAGGCCGAGGGTTGCTAACGAGTCGTCTATATATTGCGCATAATCAAGAAATCCTTGCAATTTTGAAGAACTGTATTCGAGATTATAGTCGTTGATGAAAAGAATATCATCGGGGTTTCCGGCTAATTGGGCATATTGGAAGGCTTTTACACCGAAGGCCTTACCTATGTATTCCTGCCATACAAAGACGTCGGAAGCAGTTGCATCGGTGTTGGACGCATTGCGTGGCTGACCGTTCTCGGCTACAGGCTCATTAAGTGCGTCCCAAGTGCGAACACGGCCTTTGTAGTGAGTAACCATCTTAGTAATCCAATCTTCGAGGGCATCGCTGGTAATTTGCGCCTTTTCTTCAGGTGTTTTTTCTATAACTCCGGCACGAACTGTTGTTTTCTTCGTAGTCGGTGCGGTTCTTGCTTTAGACTTGAATACAAAGGAGCGACGGGCATTTTTATCATACACCAATACATCATCAATATAATAATCGGCCACTGTTTCTCCGAACTGGAATCCGAACCTTACATTTGAGCCGCTTGATACAATATCCCAAGTTATTTTAACCCATTCAGTAGTACCCGATATTGTTTCTGTACTTCCATATTGGGACGAATAGGCTGCATTTTGTAGAAACATTTGGATTTTAGAGTTGGCCACTGAAACTTTCACCCATGCTTCGCAGTAATATTCATTTCCATCAATAAAATCAACAGGAATAATTGCCTGGCTTTGATACAATGAGCCGGATACGGGATTAGTGAGTTTCATTGAGTAGTCGCCGCCATGCGCTTCGGTTGAAACACGAGCGCGCGTTGGGCCATTATCTCCATAAGCATTCCAATCGCCTAATTCATAGTAGTTATTCCCCGGTAAATCATCTCTTTCAAAATCGGGATTGGAAATTAAATTAGTATAGGAGGGCGTTACGGTACCCGTCCTGTCATAGACCAATACGCTATCGATATAATAATCGGCAGATACGGCGCCAAGATTAAATACTAATGTGGTATAAGGACCGGGAGCATCAGCTGTAAAGTCCCAAGTTATTTTGGTCCAAGCAGTTTCTACCGTTTTAGCTCCCGAATATTGCGCTGTTGACTGAGTGGATAATTGTACTGACCCGACTACTGAGCTTCTTATCCAAGCTTCTGCGTGATAGTCATTTCCCTCTATAAGCGGCGAGGTAAAATTAGTTACCGCCTGCACCTGATAATCTACACTGGTACCTTGGCTATGGATAATCAATGATTTTCCTACACCACCATATCCCTCGCCATCGGCTGAAATTTCACGCACAGGGCTTCCTGTACCGCCCCAAGCATTCCAGTCGGGATAAGGGTCGGCGCCTGCGGCATAACTGTCGAAGGTGCCCACAGCTATCAAATTAGTGTAGGACGGGGGAGGCGTACCGCTGTTCAGGTTCACCAATTCCAAGGTGTTAACGTCAATCCAATAAGTTACATCAGGAGTTTTTCCCATATCGAATTGCACTTTAAAAGTAGCAGCGGTTGGGTCGGGCAGGGTTACCTGAACATGCTGCCAAGTTCCGTCTGTAGTAAAGTATTCCGCTGACCCTGTTCCTAACCAATTCAGCCATGGGTAATTATTGCTGAGTCCGTCAAAACTGATACGTAGCTGTCCGGCGGCATTTCCCTTAATATAGAATGATAACACATAGGTTCCGGCAGGATCAACCGTAATAGCGGGAGACACTAATTGCGTATCCCAATAGTTTGCAGAAGTAGATGTGTTCACAAATTGAATGGCTTTATCCGTAGCCTGCAAACCTTTACCGTCAACAATGGTTATTCCTGCTGCATTATTTTGCTTCGTCCAGCCGACGAAAGTACCGTCATTCAGTACTGAAAGGTCGAATAGATTAGTTCCCAGCGGATCTGGAATTGGCGTAGGAGCAATCAAGCCTTTCAAGTAGGTAGCATTCTGGTTTTGATGCCAGGCCAAGGTGTGGCCGTATAGCTCCATAGTTTCGGGCAGGAAGCCTGTAATAAAATTATCGACCCTGACGAAATTAAGAGCGCCCGAGCCGCCTACCATTGCACCGTGTTTCATATCATAGCCTACCGTTATCGAATTAAAATTTCGATTTACCATTTCCCTGTAGTCCGTTTTACTTGTATAGTCAGACAAATCAATACCTGATCCAAAGAAAAGTCCTTCAGGTATATAGTGTATCAAATCCTCATATAAATTCAATTTTTCGTCATCGTTCAATGGAATATCATTTATATCAGTAATATGGTTGTAATCATCTCCTTCGTATGCTTCCTTCTTTTCGCAGGAAGTCATTACCATAAAGCAGCCAAATGCTAAAATGACTGTCGGAATTATGAATTTTATTTTTTTCATCTTTATATTTTTTATTGATTATCAATATATGATCTACTCATAGTCACTATATGTCGGAACATCTAAGGGAACTATTCTGAAGTTATCCATATATATTATTACATTGGTAGGTTCGGAGGCTTGCAATACGACCAGAGAAGCTCCGCTTCCGGTAGTAATATCCGTATTGTCGAAGTGAGGCCCCCATTGTTTGTAATTAGCCGTATTCACTGAGTTGGTAACCTCTGCGAAGGTTTTATCCACATAGTCGGGGCTATCACTGAAAGGCAGAGTGATAGTAAACCACCCGTTCGGATTGGGAAAATCTACTCTTCTGCCGTTCTCTACCCAAGGGGTGTACCACATACAGTACCTTTGCGCTCCCGAACCGTCTGCAATCACAAAACGAATGGTGCCTGAGTTCCATTCACCTTCAAAATAGACGTCCATTTGAACGCCGCTCAATGATGTAGGTGTATTGGAAGGCATAACACTTTCGGTATAAACGCTACTCCAATTGGTACTGTTAGCCCAATAGAATCCCGCATCTACTCTTCCGGCGGGAATAAGGTCGCCGTCCTCATTGAAAGCGCGGTAAATACCCTGCGACTTCGGGCCGTCGCCTGTAGCAGGGATAATATCCGTAAGATTGCCCGAAACGCCGCTACTCCAACCATGGTGAGGATCGGAACTGAAATCGGTCATAAACAAACCTTCCCTGAAATTGAAATAGCCGGGCGAGTAAGCGCCGCCGGCAGAACCTTCGACCAGCACAGATCCCGATTGGGTGATTCCCGCAGGAACGATTAGCGTACAATAAGTACCTTCCTCATCATCGGATTCAATGCCTGTTGTAACCGTTACATTGCCGGGGAAAGTAATTTTGTGGATTTCATAAAGGTTAGTACCATAAATGTAAATCCTTTCGCCTGCCTGCGGTAAGGTATGAGAAATATTAGTTATTGTAGGTGCAGCCATGCGAATTTCGAAAGTATAGACCAACTGATTGTCGTCCGATTTCACAAAACGAATGGTATTGCGCACATCTTCGGTAGCTTCCACCGTAGGCGCGTCGTTAGGCACTTTCACAATCATGGAAGTATTGCTCATCAGGGTTGGGTTGAAGTAAGCGCTTACGCCGTTGATGTACACTTTTTGCATACCGAGGAAGCCTGTGCCGTCTATGCGGATAAGTTGTCCGAGACGGGCAAAGCTTACCGTACGGTCAAGTACCACATCTTTAGCGTCGCTCAGGTGAACGCTTTTAACCACCACCTTATCGTTATTCGAGGGGTATTCATTGTTTTCCTTGCATGATGAGATAAGCGCCGCACAGGATATCATGCCGGCTACCGCTACCCATTCAAAAACTTTTTTTATGTTGATTGTATTCATAGTTAAATTGTGTATTTAGGCAGGGTTAAAATAAATCTGTAATTTTAGGTTCCGTAAACACATAAGGAACGGGTGTTTGTCTCAGTAAGGGATTTTGCACAACTTCCGACTCGGGATAAGGAAGTTTAAGTTTTGCCGCTGTAGCTGTTTCCACCGGCCGTGCATCTTGACTTTCTATGGTAGTAGTATGCGTATCCTTGTCATAGAGGTACTGGGCGGCACGGTCTTGGTTATTCATATAACCGATTACTTCTTCCTGTCTATAGTAAGAACGGCGCACCAAATCATACCAGTATTGACCTTCCATAGCTAATTCAATACGGCGTTCGTAATGAATATCGTTGTAGCTAATAGAATTTTTTTCGTACATGCCGGAGCGTTTACGCACTTCATTGAAGTAATAAAGCGCTTCGGCGTCATTAGTAGAAGTGTTATTGCCCAGCACAGCTTCGGCATAAATAAGATAGACTTCTGCTAAACGCATCATATAGGTGTTGAGCGCAGAGTTCATGCGCGCCGACTTACCATCTGTATCTTTAGGGCCGCCTGTTACGCCTTTCTTAATATAACACCTGTCGGTATTATCCTGCGTATATCCGCCATTGGCGGAGTTCAGTTCAGGATAATGGTCGCCACGCGCCATAAAGGTAGCATAACGGCGAATGTCGTCGGTTATTTCGTAAGTCCTCATAATATCATAAGAAGCGAAGGTCCAACTGCCCCAGGCTGCGTCGTCGCCTGTAATATCCGAAGAAGCTGCAAAGTAAGCCTGCTGAGTATTAATAATGCCATAGCCGGTTTCACTGGAAAAGCCGGGCAACCATTGAAGGGCAAAAATACTTTCCGAATTGTTATTATTTTCTACTCTGAACAGGTCTCCATAATGTTGCATCAGGACAAAATTACTTTCCTTGCACACTTTTTCGGCTGCTTTACGCGCCAATTCCAAATATTCCGGATCGCGCTGTCCGCTGTTGCGGTCGTTACCGGAAAGGCCTGCACGCGACAGATAAATTCTGGATAACATAGCATAGGCGCTGTATTTATTTAAACGTCCGATTGCCGAAGAAGTTTGTGGAAGGTGTTTAGCCGCAAACTCTAAATCGCGAATAGCAAATTCAAATACATCTAAACGAGGGTTGGTAGGCACAATAGGATTAGCCACTAAAATGCGGTTATCCTCAATAATAATTACATCTTCCCACAAAGAAGCCAAATACCAGTAGGCAGTACCACGCATGAAACGAGCTTCGGCTATAGCGGCATTTTTCTGCTCCTCAGTTACGCCGGTCGCTTTTTCCTTAATATTGTTCAAGGTATTGTTGGCTTGTCCTACCACATTGTAAAACGATTGCCAAGCGCTTACCAAGGGGCCTGTCAAAGAACTTTCTGTCAAGGTAGTAAAGGGATATATATAATCCGAGTAAGGAGCGAAAAGATTATTGGAACGGCCTTCACCCAATCCGTAAAAAAATTTATCATTAAAGTCGAACCATACTTTATTATACAAAGGAGCAGTGGCTGCCATCAGGTCTTCATTAGATTGAAAAAAGTTTTCGAGCGTTACGAAATCATTAGGCACCACATCTAAAAACTCATTACAGCTGTTTAAAGAGAACAGCGTTAAGATTGAAACGGCAAATAATTTATATATTGTCTTCATAATAATTAATATTTAAAAAGTGATATTCAAACCAAAAGTGAATATACGCGGCGAGGGATACCGCGCATTATCGATACCGCTCAGCAAGGCGTCCTGTCCTAAGGAACCGAGTTCCGGATCATAGCCCTTATACGCTGTAAAGGTATAAAGATTTTGGATATTCATATATACTTTCAGGTTTTCGGCATATATTCTTTCCGCCCATTTTTTGGGAAAAGTATAGCCTAATGATATATTCTGTATGCGCAGGTAGGAACCGTCTTCTATATAACGGTCCGACACGCGTTGATTTTTGTTGGCATCGGCGGGCGAAAGGCGCGGCATATCCCAAGCGCCGCCAATCACCTGCAGGTTACGATAATCATCGGAGGGGCCATTGGGGTCAATGAGGCCAAGGCGGGCATAGTTCCGTGCGTGAGTCGTCATGTTGGTCGATTGGCGCGGGTCTTCCGTCCAACGGCGTATCCAATTGAATACTTTATTGCCGTAAGAGCCATTGAGGTAAATGGTCAGATCAAAACCTTTATAGCTAAAGGTATTCCCAAAACCGTAAGTAAATTTAGGTTCGGGGTTGCCTATGAAAGTACGGTCGGCGTCATCAATTATTCCATCGCCGTTCACATCAGCAAACATCAGGTCGCCTATCCATACACCTGTATTGCTAATGGGAACGCCGTCGGGCATAGGTACCGGTCTTACATTGCCATAAGCATCTACGTAGTACATATCGGTCGGGTGGTTGAAGCGGCCAATCACCTGATAGCCGTAGAACATGCCGATAGGCTGTCCTACCATAGTGCGGGTGATAATGGTAGTTTCAGATCCTCTCGACAAGGTCTTATCCAAGGCTGCGCTTTCCGTATGGAGGGAAAGCACCTTATTCCTATTGGACGATATTACAAAGTTAGAACGCCAGGTAAAGTCGTGCTTATCTATGTTCAGGGTATTCAAGGTAAATTCTATACCGCGGTTTTGCAGCGAACCTATGTTTACCCATGGGGACGAGGTAGAACCTTGACCGCCCGAACCCACATAAGCAGGCAACGGAACCTGCAGCAACAAATTATTAGTTTGCTTGTTATACCAGTCAACAATAAGTTCTATACGATTGTTAAACAAATTAAGGTCTAAGCCGATATTGATAGAGCTTGTGCCTTCCCATTTTACATCAGGATTGGCGGTATTAGCGCTCAACATGCCTGTGCCCCAAATGGTAGGAACGGAGGCCATAATTGAGGTATAAGCATTGTTCGGAATGTTTTGATTACTTGCGAAACCCCAACCGGTACGAAGTTTAAGGTTGTTGATCCAACTGAAAGCCTCTGCATCTTTGAAGAAACTTTCGTTGGAAATTTTCCAAGCTAAGGCGGCAGAGGGGAACAGTGCCCATCGGTTCCTTTTATCGAATTTTGAAGTACCGTCATAACGAAGAGTAGCGGTTAACAGATAGC
Organism: Bacteroidales bacterium; assembly: GCA_009777095.1. GTDB lineage: Bacteria > Bacteroidota > Bacteroidia > Bacteroidales > UBA932 > UBA932. Next base: position 62,341 of record WRMN01000002.1, read on the forward strand.
GGTCGTTGTAGGAGTAAAAAGTTCTTCCGAAGAACGACAATAGTCTGCTATCTCCGCTATTACCGCTATTCATTGCCGTAGTAGCATCGCCGGCATCTAAGTCGGTAGCGCCATTGGTCAGGAAGCCTGAGCGATAGCCGGAAAGGTATTCCCAGCGGCTATCCGACATTTCCTGTCCGACCATAGCGCTGATATTATGTTTTTCGGCAAGTGTTATATTGTAGGTCAACACATTACGCCAAGACCAATATACGTTGTATGATTTGGTACGGCTTGATTCCCGCACGTCATTGTGAATAGCGCCAAAGGTATAAGAAGGCGTAAAGCGGTAAGTATTGTTCATACCGATATTTGTAGAAAATTCAGTACGCAGGCTGAGTCCCTCAATAAATTTAAAATCAAGGTATATATTACCACGAACATTACTAACTTCGGCATCGTTTTGCTTCAATTGGGCTAAACCTACAGGGTTTGATTGTACAAATTCATCTGTATCGGGGCCACCGTAGCTGCCGTCCGGATTACGGGCGGCTACATTGGGTGTTTGTTGTAGCGCTATGTTAATTAAGTCGTTATCGGATACCGTAATGTTTTGCTGAGTATTACTCAAGGCAAAACTAACGCCCATATTCAGCCAAGGCTTTACTTCTCCGTCTATGGAGCCATTAAGGTTCAAGCGTTTAAAACCGGAGCCCAAGGCTATACCATTCTGGTCAAGGAAGCCGCCGCCCACCGCATACACCATTTTATCACTACCTCCCGATATGGAAAGGTTATGGCTTTGCATGAAAGCAGGGTTAAACAGTTCGGCTTGCCAATCGGTACCTTCGCCCAGCAAGTCAGGGCGCACAAAATTATCGTCCATGGGGTATCCCATGATAGTGCATCTTTCGTTCTTATGGTAAGCATATTCCCGAAGATTAAGCAGGTCGAGCTTTTTGGGCATCACCTGTACGCCGAGATAGCCGTCATAGTTAATACGTGCAGCTCCTTTTTCACCCCGTTTAGTAGTAATAATGATGACTCCGTTAGCGCCGCGAGAACCATAGATAGCTGTAGCAGATACATCTTTCAAGATGTCCATAGACACAATGTCGGAAGGATTGATAGACGACAAGACGTTACTGGTATTAGAACCCGTAGAGCCATCAATCACCACGCCATCAATCACAAAGAAAGGCTCATTGGAGGCATTCAGGGAGTTGATACCACGTATGCGGATAGACGAGCTGCCACCCGGAATACCTGAGTTTTGGGCTACTTGCACCCCTGCGGCGCGGCCTAACAGTACCTGATCAAGCGAAGTAGATACCGATTGGGCGATAGCATTAGCCGATACGGAAACTACCGAGCCGGTGAGATCGCTACGTCTCATTTGTCCGTAGCCTACTACCACTACTTCGGCCAGCAAATGCGCGTCCGGCTCCATGGTAACGTCAATCCGTGTTCGGTTGTTCACAGGTTCTTCCTTGGTAATCATGCCCAAGAAAGAAAACACCAACACAGCATCGGACGCTGCATTAATAGTATAAGCGCCGTCAGCATCGGTGAAGGCGGCAATTTTTGTTCCCTTTACCACAATACTCACGCCTACCGCCGATTCATTGACATTGTCAACCACCTTACCGGTAATAATAATGGTATTTTGCGCCAGAAGCGAAAAGGGACATAAAAGCAATAACAAGACAAGCAACAACATTTGCCGCATAACGGACAAATGCCCTGATACAGAGCGCTGTTCCTTACTGTTTTGCATTCGGATAAATAATTTTCTGTACATAGGTATTTTTAAAAAGTTAATAATGTTTAAGCATAATGTTTCAATTTAAGACAAAGGTATTTCGTTTATATCATTTATTCATGCGATAAATGTAACATAAGACTATGAAATCGCAACATACACACTTAAAAAGTGTAGCAATGTTTTACATGCCTGTTACATTTTTGCGGCATTCGTAAATATACCAAGACAAAAATGGTTTTCTCCGATAATGCCGTCGCCTTAAAATTTGTCTATCTGGCAATTAGAAATATTGAAAAGAAATGGACAGTGCCCATTCGTAATCGGGGGATACTGTCTTTAATCAATTTATGATTATCTTTGACCAAAATTAAAGCTATGAATCAGTACATCGCAAAATACCCATTTACACAAAATTCTTCACAGGCTCTCAAAGCAGTTTCTAAGTACTTGAATATCAGCATGCTCTTCACTCTTACTGTCTTTCTTCTTTTTTCCATGTTATTAAGCAGCAGTCTTTCTGCGCAAACAAGCCAATATTATGCTACGGAAAATGATTTATCCAGCAATTTGATTAATTGTATTTATCAGGATAAAAAAGGATTTGTGTGGATTGCTACCGAGTATGGGCTGAATCGTTTTGACGGAATGAAGTTTAAGCTATACAAGCATATTAATAACGATTCTACTTCATTAAAAGACAACTATGTACGTACAATATTCGAGACTTCGGACGGACGACTTTTAGTAGGAACCATTAAGGGACTCATTCAATATTGTTGGGAAAGCAATGCCTTTAAGTCTGTTACACTAATTCAAGATAAGGAGCATATAGAAGCGCACGTTACAGGCATCATCGAACTCAACAATGGCGACTGTTGGATTACTACTTCCGGTAAAGGATTATTTACTTTAAAATTAAGAGAATATGCCGCTTACTATGACGCCGAAACTTCATTAAAATTAAGCAGCAACTATTTAAATTCCATATACAAAGATTCCAACGGCAGTATCTGGATTGGCTCCGAAAATAACGGATTAAATTGTTATAACCTGCGCAGTAAAGAGATTAAAATATTTCGTCCACCCGTAATTTCAAGTGATAACATATCGTCTATAGTAGAAGACCGAAACGGCAACCTCTTTGTAGGTACGCTTACCAAAGGACTTAACAGGTATGATCGGGAAAAAGAATGTTTTATTCCTGTAAAAGGTGAAGACAAAACCACGCAACTAATCTATACCTTACTGGTAAACAGCGATAATCAATTGTTAATTGGCACCGATGGGCAGGGATTGAAGGTGTATAACGAGGAGAAGGACGAGATGGAAAACTTTGAGGTCAATGCCGTATCGTTCGACTTCAATAAGAGCAAGATACATGCTATTTTAGAGGATCATAACGGCGGCATTTGGCTGGGAATGTTTCAAAAAGGCGTGGTATATGTTCCCAAGATAAGGAATAAGTTTGATTATTACGGTTATAAGTCTGCTAAACACAATATTATCGGCTCCTGCTGCGTAATGTCGCTGTGTAAAGACCGCAACAATATCTTATGGGTAGCTACCGATAACGACGGTATCTACGGAGTAGATGAATCGGACAATAGCGCTGTTCATTTTAAGCAGACTGCTTCGCCGTTATCTGTTCCCGACATTATACTCTCGGTTTTTGAAGATTCCCGTCGAAATCTATGGATAGGTTCCTACTTTAAAGGATTAGCCAAAATGGATTCAAAAACAGGTAAATGTCAATATATCAATGAATTAGTTAATGAAAAAGTATATTATATTACAGAAGATAAACAGGGAGGGCTGTTAATCGGTACTTTCGGGTCCGGACTTTTTATAATGGATACCTATAGCGGCGAGTTGACACACTATGAATCGTCGAAACGTGAAGAAGGCGACTTTTCAGTCGATGAGTTAAGCAACGACTGGATTAATTATATATTATGCGACAGCGATGGCCTTATTTGGATCGGACATTATAAGGGTTTGAGTTGTTTTGATCCTATAAAAAAGACCTTTATCAATTATAATAACACGAACAATCTCTTGCCCGGTCACATTGTAAGCGCTTTATGCGAAGATAGCAAGGGAGGCATCTGGATAGGCACGACCATGAGCCTTTACCGTTTCGATAAAAAGAACGGTACCTTTGAAGAATTTCCAACCCAAAACAGTCCGGCAGGCAACATGATTAGCGGCATCATTGAAGATAATGACGGCTATTTATGGATCAGCACCTATCGGGGGATTTACAAGTTGAATCCCGCTACCCGCAGTTTTTCTCATTATTATGCCGGAGACGGATTACAGGGTAACGAGTTTACACGCGGCGCACTGTTCAAAGATAAGCATGGTAAATTATACTTCGGCGGAACCAACGGCGTTACTAATTTTTATCCACGCGACATTACTGATAATAAACAAGCTAATCAAATACACCTTACCGGATTTTATATCTTCAACCAGCCTGTTAATCAAGGCGATCGTTCGGGGCGCCATGAAATTGTATCCTCATCGGTATTCGATGCGGAACTTTTCCAGTTAAGCCATAAAGACAATACTTTTACCATTGAATTTTCAACCCTTGATTTCGTCAATCCCGAGCAAATCATTTATGCTTATAAGATGGAGGGGCTGAATGCCGATTGGACTTCCACGCAGCCCGGCGTAAACCAAATCACTTACAATAACTTACCTCCTGGAGATTATGTGTTTTCCGTAAAATTATATGACGATCCCGATTCCGAAAAGAAAATTCGCATACATATTGACAGGCCATGGTATCAAAGTTGGTGGGCTATGCTTATTTACCTGCTTGCGGCGCTAATCCTCATAGCCGGCATCATAAGTTTTATTTATTCAAAAATATATTATCGGCAGGAACTGTTAAAGAAAGAGCATGTACAGGCCATTAATGAAGCCAAATTACAATTCTTTATTAATATATCCCATGAAATACGTACTCCAATGACATTGATCATCAACCCATTGGAAAAACTTATTGCAAGTAAAACCGATAGCAGCAATCATCAGGCATATTTGATTATGTATCGCAATGCGCAGCGCATTCTTCGTTTAATCAATCAATTAATGGATATTCGCAAGATTGATAAGGGCTTAATGAAAATCAATTGCCGCGAAACCGATATGGTGGGTTTTATTGAAGACCTGATGCGTACCTTTGATTACTCGGCGCGGCAAAAGAATATAGATTTCGTTTTTGAACATGATATGGAGCGCCTGCAAGTCTGGGTTGACCTGAATAATTTCGACAAGGTAATGCTTAACGTGCTGTCCAACGCTTTCAAATTTACCCCCAATAACGGCAAAATCATTGTACGGCTATCTACGGGCAAGGACGATAAACGTTTGTCTGTTAATAATTATTTCGAAATCAAGGTGATTGATAACGGTATCGGAGTAGATGTCAATAATATTGAACGTATTTTTGACCGATTTTATCAGATTGATAATATTGCCCAAAAGGACGTACAGGGTACAGGAGTGGGGCTGCACTTATCGCGCCAATTGGTAGAACTGCATCACGGTATTATTTATGCAGAAAAGCGCGATGACCATGCTCAAGGCATACAGTTTGTCATTCGCCTGCCGATGGGCTATACCCACCTGCTTGAAGAAGAATTGGAAACATCTGAAGCCGCCGTACAACGCGTAGCCATGTATTACGACAGCGATCGGACAGGCTTAGCCTACGAAGTTACGGAATCCGAAGAGCTTCCGACCCTTGTTAAATCCAAAACAAAATACAAGGTATTGGTAGTGGAAGACGAAGATGAGTTGCGCCATTTTATCCAAAGCGAATTGTCGCCATTTTATAAGGTAAAGGCTTGCAGCGATGGTAAGGAAGCGCTGGATTTGGTGTTGAAAAACAATTTTGACGCCATTGTCAGCGATATTATGATGCCGGTGATGGACGGAATAACCCTTACTCGCAAAATCAAGCAAAACATCAATATTAACCATACGCCGGTGATACTTTTATCGGCGAGAACACAAATAGAAGATCATATAGAGGGTTTGGGCATAGGAGCCGATGCATACTTAGACAAGCCCTTCCGTACCGACATATTGGTGCAGACCATCAATAACCTTATTGCTAATCGTGAAATTCTGCGGACAAAATTCTGCGGACATCAGGAATATGACGACAAAATTACCCCGGTGCAACTCAAGTCATCAGATGAATTACTAATGAACAGGGTGCTGAAAATAATTAACGAGCAGCTTGCTAATCCTAAATTAAATGTTGAACTTCTTGCTTCAAATGTTGGTTTAAGTCGCGTACATTTACACCGCAAACTGAAGGAACTGACCAACCAAAACGCACGCAATTTTATACGCGGTATAAGGTTAAAACAAGCAGCCTTATTGTTGTCGGAGAAAAAATTCACAGTATCAGACGTCGCCTACGCCACCGGATTTAACAGTATTCCGCATTTTTCAGCCTCGTTCAAGGAATTTTACGGCATGTCGCCGACAGAGTACGTGGAGAAGATAAATCAATAACGCAGCAGTTGTGTGCAAGTCGAGCGACAGTGCGTGCGGACAGCAGCCGCGCCAGAAAATAAGGTTGAAAGCGAAGCGCAATTTGACAGATTAAATATTAATTTTGCAAAAAATTTGAAGCAATGAAACAAACGATAAAAAAATATTGAATGAGAAAAACGCTAATCATATTATGTGCGATTGTATTTGTTGGGATTTCCTGTAAAAATAAGACAGAAAAAGGACAGCAAGCAACAATTCAAGCGAATGATTTTCGCGAAAAAGCGGAGCAAGGCGATAAAGATGCACAATTTGACTTGGGGCGTTGTTATCATAGTGGTATGGGAGTGGAGAAAAATTATGAGCAAGCAGTACATTGGTTTCACAAATCAGCTGAGCAAGGAAATGCAAGGGCGCAAGTTCTTATGGGACATTGTTATCTTTATGGCGAGGGTGTAGGGAAAGACGAGGAGCAATCTACATATTGGTTTCGCAAAGCAGCGGAACAAGAAGACAAATACGCTCAACGCATTTTGGGAAATTTCTACTATAACGGCAGAGGAGGTGTAGATAGAAGCGATGAACAAGCTGTGTTTTGGTATCAAAAAGCAGCTAATCAAGGCGACTATGGAGCGCAGTACAATTTGGGACTTTCTTATAGTAGTGGGAGAGGTGTGGATAAAAGTGATGAACAGGCTTTTTTTTGGTTTCACAAATCAGCAGAACAAGGATTTGCAATAGCACAGCTCGCTTTAGGAGATTTTTACCTTAATGGTTTGGGAGTAGAAAGAAATTATGAGCAAGCCGCACATTGGTATCGAAAATCGGCAGAACAAGGAAACGCACAAGCACAATGGAATTTAGGAGTTTGTTATGCACAAGGTAAAGGAGTAAAGAAAAATCGCCTAAAAGCTCTGAATTGGACTAATAAGGCTAAAGAACATGGATTTTCAGTGCCTAATGAATGAAAAACGAAAATAAAAATGGATAATAATTTGAGTAGTAGAAATTTGGAAGAGGCACAAGTGGCAAACTTGCGCCTGCGGGTGCAATTTGACAGATTAAATATTAATTTTGCAAAAAATTTGAAGCAATGAGAAAAATAGCAATCATTTTAATCGTACTTGCATTAATAGCAAGCAGTTGTGGAAACAGACAGTCGAAAACGGTAAATGATAATGCCGTAGAAATATCGCACGAAAACGACAATAATACTCACGAATTGGATAATGGCAGGAATAAGCAAATTTTTTATCGCATATTGGATAATACGATTTACACCTACCAGAAATTTGTCATTGAAAATCGTGAATTAGTATTGAATTGTTTGGATATGGATTTTTATGGATACCACATTTCAAATATAAAAGAACAAGGGGACACAATTATTACTATGACATTTGACAAAATAATTGGAGACGTTTATGATTATATTGAAGAAAGAAGATTGATTTTGTATGATAGCCCATTACCCAATCCTATCAAGAAAATGACTTTGCATAAAGATAGAAGCACGTTTATTTGGAAAATATTTGAAAACGAGAATAATAAACCCTACAAATTTTTAGTTATAGACAGTATTGATGTGGAAAAATCGGGATATATTTTAGATACAGTCAACCATTGGTTAGATGATATTGAGTAAAAAAACAAACATAATGAAAACGATAAACATAAAAAAATTCCTAATCGGTTGTTTGGCAACAATACTATTATTTGCGAGTTGCTGTACGGGTAAAAAAACGCCCGAAAACACATTGGCAGTTTTTGAAATAGACGGCGAAATCAATTATTTACAATATGTTGAATTAGATAACGAGATAGAGCCGACAGCAAACGGCGATTTTTATCTTAATTATTCATTTATTTGGGGTAATTATCCAAGATGCTATAATGCGGGTAGTGCTATTTTACATATAATTCCCGAAGATAATATGTATAAAATAGAAACACAATACATATCGGGAGGCACGTATAAGAAAGACAAACCTGTTGAAACGGATTGGGGAACAGGCGAATTTCAATTTGTCGGCTATTCAACCGATGAAAACCTGTTAGAAGCAAAAATACTTGAATATTATTTGGAAAATAAAGAGAAAACGGAAAAATAAACTCACAATGAATAAAACACTAATCCTCTTAACCCTTTGCATTATGGCAAGTATGACAAGTTTCGCACAAAGCGAACTAAAAGAAACGTGGCATATATCACCTCAACTACTTTTTGATAAACAAACCGAAATCATATATTTGACCTATGAAGATTGGATAAGTACAGAGTGTTGTAACAAATTCGGTTCAGGTGAGGATTTTTATTTTTACAGCGACAGCACATTCAGAATTCGCTCTTGGCGGTATGGACCAAGTATGGGATTACAAGAAAAAACAGTAACAGGAAAATATCTCTACACCTCTGAAAATGAAATCACGCTCACGATTGCACAACCTGAACGTGAAACTTTGCAAGCCCATTTATTTCTCTCATATTCGGAAATATTTTTAGACATAATCGCCCAAAATGACAATAAAATAAGAGTTGATATGTATGCTTATGAAAAGAAAGGTAAAAAAAATAAAAAAATATCATTAAAACAACTAACCTTTGTACGAGTATTAACCGCCGAAGACGAGGAAAAAATGAAAAAATGAATAACAAGAAAATAAATAGACAATGCAAAAACCACAAATCCTATTAATCGTACTTTCGGCAGTTTTGCATTCCGTCAGGAATGCCACGCTCGGTAGAAAAAATGCACAAATCACAAACCTGCAAGCCGTAGGTTTGCAACCATTTGTCGCAGGTCGCATTCCTGACGGAATGCAGGTGGCGCGGGTGGATACCGTTTTCTACCGAACGATATTCCCTACGGGAATGGGACTGCATTTTGAAACATAAAAATAAAATGAAAAATAAGAAAAAAAGTAATAATTTTGCACAATGAAAAAAATAGCAATCATTTTAAGCATTCTTGCATTAATAGCAAGCAGTTGCGGACAGGCAACGAAAAAACAAGCGGAAGTAAAATTGTTTGACCAAGGGAATATTTATACCCAAATAATCCAAGCAATAGAGACAGGTAACCAAAATTCTTTCGATGAACTGATTAATAAAATTCCCAATATAGATTCTTTGATTCTCGTAATACAAGACCCCGAATATAATGAGTTTGCACAATATCAATCTTTACTCGGCTATGCGTGCAAATACAAACGTTGCAATTTGGCAAAAAAATTAATCAATTGTGGAGCAGATATTGAAATTGGCGAAGCAGATGATTGGCTTGTATATGACGCTCTTTCTGTTGCCGTTCAAAGTGAAGATTTATGTTTGGTAAAATTGCTTTTAGATAACGGAGCAAATCCAAATCGTATGAATAGCGAAGAAGGTTTTACCGTTTTATCATTAAGTTGCAGGTTGAACAATTATGACATTACAAAACTACTCATTGAAAAGGGCGCAAAAGTTGACGGATTAGGTTATACAACGGGGACAGATTATGTTCACTACCCGTTATTATACGCTGTTGAAAGTAACAATATAAAATTAGTTCAACTACTTATTAACAATAATTGCAAAATTGGCATTAGGGACAGACAAGACGAAACGCCTTTCACGATTGCAGAACGCAACGAAAATCAGCAAATGACCGACTTGTTACTTGAAATGTTACGAAAAAATTATAAATACAGAGTTGATGAAAGTTGGTTTGGTAACTACTCATACGAAACGCCGTATCCTGACAATGATAATGGGATACCCTTTGTGGCACCAGCCTACTCACTCGATATAACGCCCGATTCTTGTGTATTTAGCGGATTTGGTCATATGCTCTATTTTATTGAAAAATGTACGGTCGAAGAAACCGCGACCGATACGCTGACCGTTCGTTTTTATAATCTTATCGAAGGAAATAGTAGTCATTATGCAGAGCCTTATGTTGTAAAATTGTTCCGCAAAGGGGGAAAATATTACTTTAACAGTCCTGTTATTTATGGAGATGAAGAAAATAATATTGATTTAGAAGTTACAAAAGCAAGTTTGTAACCTGTGCCTGATAAAACAAAATAAAAATGGATAATAATTTGATTAGTAGAAATTTGGAACAGGAACAAAATGAAATGCGATTTGACAGATTAAACATTAATTTTGCAAGAAATTTTGAAGTAATGAGAAAAATAGCAATCATTTTAAGCGTACTTGCATTAATAGCAAGCAGTTGTGGAAACAAAAAAGTTCCTTTTGATTATAGTACATTGCCCACAGAATGGACAATGTTGACAGAGATAAGCGATGAAAATTTTGTCGTTTGTGAGGGTGAAAAGGAAATGTTGATAATAGAAGAAAACACATTAACTCGTTTGTATATTGCTGTGGGCGAACAATGGAGACTTGAAATTTTAGAAGCCTATCAAGTGGGCGAAACTGTTATATTTAATGTGAAGTCCTCAGACGGACATAAATATGAGCTTAAATTTGTTTGGGTGAATAAGGAAAAAGGACTTGCTCAATGGATTTTTGATGAAAGCGATTTTGGCACATTCGTTGCAGAAGACAAAGTGTCTGAATATCCGAAATTGGCGAAATGTTTTGCAGACGAAGAAGAATATTTACCAACAGTAGCAGTAAATCCCGAAGATTTTGTGCTTTCCGAAGAAATCGTTTTTACAGACGAACTAATCCCCAAAAAAATCGTTGGCGATTTGAATAAAGACGGCAAAGAAGATTGCGTAATAATCACAAAACAAACGAAAAAAGAATTTGCGTCTGTCGAAAATTCGTTTAGCAAAAAAGTTGACCGCAACCGTCGTGGAATTTTAATCGCGTTCAGAAAAGATGACGGTTGGTACGAAAAAGTTTTGGCAATTCCCAATTGCTTTTTGTCCGAAAACGAAGATGGAGGCATTTATTTCGCACCCGAATTATCTGTTGAAATATTAAATGGTAATTTGAGAGTTAATTATGGACACGGCAGGTATGGTTGGTGGCGGTACACTTTTCGTTATCAAAACAATAATTTTGAGTTGATTGGCTATGACACAGAAGAAATGAGCAGTGGTAGATTAGAGAGAGGAATAAGTATCAATTTTCTTGCAAAAAAGAAACAAACGAAAACTTATGATGAAGACGAAAATATGATAGAAGAAATTTGGCAAAATATTGAAATCAAAAATCTTGTAAAACTAACAGACATAGACTTTGACGAGTTTAGCGTGAGCAGTTGTTACACAGAAAAATAAACACCCAGTGAAAAAAACAGTAATTATATTAAGCCTTTGCATTATGGCAAGCACGGTATTTGCGCAGGAAACGGCGGTAACTTTCACCCGAAAAATAGTTTATCAATCTATGCAAACAACAATGTACGGCGAAAGAACCGAAAAAACCAAACTCTATTTTTATACAAATTTAGACAATGATTTTCTTGTTGATTACAAAGCAAATGTCAATTATTTTTGGTATTTTGCCGACAGGTCGGGCTACTATTATGTAGTTCCCGAATTTAACAATGTTTTTGTGCCTGTATCCAATGAGTTGTTAAAACCGAGTATTGATGTTGAGGGAGACGAACCTGAGTATGCCTTTAAGCGTTTGGAAGCAGGCGAAATAATAAATGGTGTTTTTTGTCAGCATTATCAATTATGCAAATTATATCAAACAGAAGATGGACTTTTTGAAAGTCCGATTTGGGATATAATTTTTTGTATTGATGAATCAAGCGAAATAAACAATGCCGTATTTTTTGCTGTCGAGTTGGACCATATCTCAAAGGATAACTTTTTTTGGGTAAAAGATAAATACAGGCGTTGCGAAGAGACAAAGGGTTTGGTTATGAAAGTAAAGTTTGAAAATGTGATGGGCGAAAAATCTGTTGATTGGTTTGCCATTCAAACAATTGAATACATTTCGCAAACCCTCTATTTCAACCCACAACAAAACGAACGGCAACGCTTGACCGAACAGCAAAAGTATAAAGAAATGTGGAAAGACTTTGTTCCTGTAAAAAGAACTCACGAAGGATTGAAATTTGAATAGAATGAAAAAAGCATTTAAAATAGTGATAAAAGCCGATACCGAGCGGTTTTCCCCCGCTGGTGCAAGGTTCAGCCAAGCGCAACCTGTGCCTGATAAAACAAAATAAAAATGGATAATAATTTGATTAGTAGAAATTTGGAACAGGAACAAGTGGCAAATTTGCGCCTGCGGGGGCAAAATCGCGTAACGGCAAACACATATAAGGTAATCGTGAAGTGATAAAAGACAAATTAGCAGAACTTGTAAATTTTGCAAGTTTTGCTAATTCTTATTATCTTTGCCGTATGAAAAACTTGATAGAAAGAAAAGAATATCTTGATAAACTGCTGTCATACAAAGACAAAGATATTATCAAAGTAGTAACAGGCTTACGGAGGTCGGGCAAGTCCACTCTTTTGGAATTGTTTAGAAATCGTTTGTTGAAAAATAGCGTGATGCCCGAGCAAACGCAATTCTACAATTTTGAATTGCCCGAAAACTACCTGAACAAATCGTGGGAAACGCTTTATTTTGAAATAAAATCGAAATTGCAGACAAGCAAACCGAATTACATTTTCCTTGATGAAATTCAAAATATTGCCGATTTTGAAAAATTGGTTGACGGATTGTACGCAAGCGGAAATATAGATGTTTATATCACAGGCTCAAATGCAAATTTGCTGTCGGGCGAATTGGCTACTTTGTTGAGTGGTAGGTATATTGAAATCTCTATTTTGCCTTTTTCGTTTGCCGAATACTTGGAGGTCAGAGGCATTGATGCGAGCAACAAATATTTGAATTACGAAGCCTTATTCTACGACTTCGTAAATGAAACTTCGTTGCCCAAAGGTGTTGAGTTGCGGGAAGAAGGTTTTGACAAAATTTACGAGTATCTCGAAGCCTTATATACGACAATTATCGAAAAAGACATTACGCAACGCTACAAAATTTACGACAAACGAGCGTTCGGGAATGTTGCAAAATTCGTGGCTTCAAATATCGGCAATTCAATTTCGCCAAACAGCATTTCAAAAGCGTTAAAGGCAGATAATCAGACCGTTCATCGCGACACAGTTGAGAAATTTATTGAATATTTGCTTGAAAGTTTTGTGTTTTACTGTGTTAACCGTTTCGACATTAAAGGCAAAAAACAACTTGCGACAATGGAAAAATATTACCTCGTTGATGCAGGTTTATTAAATGTATTGGTTGGGCGGGATAGAACGTCAGACAGAGGTCATATTTTGGAAAATATTGTTTATCTCGAACTTTTGCGGAGAGGGTACAAAATTTGGACAGGCACGCTTCGCAACGGAGAAATAGATTTTACCGTTAAAAATCGTAACGGCGAAGTTGAATACTACCAAGTTTCGTGGGAAATTTCAAATCCCGACACCGAAGAACGAGAATTTACACCATTGGAGACGGTAAAAGATAATTATCCGAAGTATTTACTCTCAACTGAAAGTTTTCCGCAAAGCCGAGCGGGAATTATTCATAAAAACGTGTTTGAATGGTTATTGGAAAAGGAAAAATAAACTCGCAATGAAAAAGCTATTCCACATTAATTGGCCTTTAGGCCTACTGTCTATGTTACTGCTTTATTCATGCAGCAACGATGATAAAACAGCTACATTTCGCTACTTTGAGTATAAGGGAGCAGACCCTGTATTTACTGCGAATATTGACGATACACGGCAATACTATAATCCCATTCTGCTCGGTTGCTATCCCGATCCCTCAATATGCCGTAAAGACAATGATTATTATTTAGTAACCTCTACCTTTGCCTACTATCCGGGGATTCCTATCTTCCACAGTACCGATCTGGTCAACTGGGTACAAATCGGCAATGTGCTGAACCGACCTTCGCAGCTTAATCTCGACAACATAAGAATTGACGGCGGCGTATATGCTCCGGTCATCAGGTATAATCCGTACAACGATATGTATTACCTTATCAACACCTGTGTTGACGGTATTGGCAATTTCGTTGTAAAAACAAAAGACCCGAAGCAGAACAACTGGTCGGAACCTATTATGTTGCCTAAGGTCGGCGGCATTGACCCCTCTCTTTTTTTTGACGAAGACGGCAAGGCTTATATCGTACACAACGACGCTCCGCAAGGCGAACCTGAGTGGCAAGGACACCGCGCCATTTGGCTGCATGAATATGATGTGGCAGCCGACACCACGCTCAACGGTTGCAAAATGATTGTCGATGGCGGCGTGGACAAACGTAAACGTCCTATCTGGATTGAAGCGCCGCATATTTACAAGATCAATGGTTACTACTACCTGATGTGTGCCGAAGGCGGTACCCGCGAAGACCATTCGGAAGTTATTTTCCGCGCCGATGAGGTATGGGGTCCCTATATCCCATGGGAAAACAATCCTATTCTAACGCAGCGCGACTTAGCTAATGACCGCAGCAATCCTGTTACCTGCACAGGCCATGTCGACTTAATACAGACTATCGAAGGAGATTGGTATGCGGTATTTCTCGCCTGCCGTCCTTATGAAAAAGATTATTTCAACACCGGCCGCGAAACCTTTATGCTGCCTCTACAATGGGAAAACGAATATCCTGTTATACTGTCTAAGGGGCAAGCTATTCCATTTGTGGTGGACAAAGAAAAGCTACAACCCAACTCTAACAGCTATAAGGGTAACTTTACATGGCGAGACGATTTCAAAAGCGCTACTCTCGACCATCGCTGGCTCTTCATACGCACACCACGCACAACATGGTGGTCGCTTAGCAAAAACGGATTAGTAATAGAGGCTAACGGACAAAGTATTTACAAAAAAGAACAGCCTGCCTTCATTGGCTATCGCCAGCAACACCTTTGTTTCAACGTTACAACCGAGATGCAATATACGCCGTCAAAAACAGATGAACTTGCAGGTTTAGTGTGTTACCAGAATGAAGGCCACAATATCGTTTTTGGCAAAACTTTGAATGAACAGGGAGTTGCAGTTATGGTTGTAGACCTAACCGTAAAGGGCGAGGTAAAACGCATTGCAGAGGTAGAAATTCCCAAAGAACATCGCAAAAAGGCCATAGAAATGAACATTAAAAGCATGGGCAAGTCTTATGCTTTCCTTTATTCTTATGACCAAGGCATCAATTGGACAGTTGTGGCCGAAACCGAAGCCAAGGTATTGAGTACAGAGGTAGCAGGAGGGTTTACCGGAGTGGTAGTGGGAATGTGGGCAAGCCGATAAGCTTCAAATCGCGCTACAAGTCGCGCAAACAAGCGTTTTTCAGTTACGATGCAAGCTAAAAGAAAAGGAATATTCTTGAAATAATAATCACCTATAATAAATCATAAATCAAATATTTAAACTGTTACTTAGCGTAAAAAATACGCTAAGTATATAACATATCATTTATTCGCGTATCTTTGTAGAAAAAACAAGTTTAATGCGTACTCGCTCTCTTCATTACGATAAACAAGCGCTTTCGGTCGATTGCGTAGTTTTCGGCTTCAATGGGAAGTTGTTGAAAGTATTGTTAGAAAAGCGCCGCCGCATTTCGCCTTCTCGTAAAATAATAAGCGATCTGAAACTTCCGGGCAGTCTGATTTCCGACACAGAGGACATCAATGATGCAGCCTACCGCGTAATCAGTGAATTTACAGGAGCGCGCAACATCAGTCTTCGCCAAATGGAAGTATTCTCGGAGCCGAAACGTGTACAGGGAAACGAACTAAATTGGATTAACGACTACTACCGCGTATCGCTTACCCGTGTGGTTACCATTGTATTTTTTGCTTTGGTAAAGTTAGATGAAAAATTGGAAGATTACAGCCATCGCCGCGGCGCCAAATGGGTAGAACTTAACGAGGTGCAAAATTTAGCCCTCGACCATAATAAAATTCTCATCACGGCCATTGATCACCTGCTTAACCTTTTCCACTTAGAGCCGGTAGCTTTCGAGTTTCTACCCAGAAAATTCACTATTCGCCAACTTCAAAATCTTTACGAAACCATATTCGACGTAAAAATAGACAATCGTAATTTTCGTAAAAAAATGGCGAGCTTAGAGTATGTCGTTCCTTTAGATAAAAAAGAAAGCAATGTAGCCCACAAACCGGCACAATACTACAGTTTCAATAAACGCAAGTATGAGCAGAAGAACAGGAAGATATTTAAGCTAAGTTCGGTATATAAGTAATCGTTTAAAATTCAAAATTTAATGAAGACATTAGGAATAGATGTGGGGAGTTCGTCGGTGAAAGTGGCGCTGATGGACGTGCAAAGCGGCGATTGCGTGGCCTCGGTTACGCTTCCGCCTACAGAGTTACCCATTGAGGCTGTGCAAAGCGGCTGGGCGGAACAAGATCCTGCTATGTGGTGGGAGTACGTCTGCAAAGGCATTGTGCAATTAGCGCAACAGTACGATATGCGCGAGGTAGCAGCCATAGGCATCAGTTATCAGATGCACGGCTTGGTCTGCGTAGATAAAGAGGGCAAGGCGCTGAGAAAATCTATTATCTGGTGCGATAGTCGCGCTGTAGCCATTGGCGCACAAGCCTTCGATGCCATCGGCCATGATAAATGCCTTGCGCAAACACTGAACTCGCCGAGTAATTTTACCGCATCAAAATTAGCTTGGGTAAAAGAGCATGAACCGGAAATTTTCCGAAAGATTCATAAATTCATGCTTCCGGGCGATTATATCGCCTACATGCTATCGGGCGAAATGAGTACTACGGTCGGTGGACTTTCGGAGCAAATACTCTGGGATTTCAAAAACAATGATAAGGCCAACTTTGTGGCCGACTACTACGGTATTCCCGATGCTTATATTCCAAAATTTTATCCCTCGCTGGGCATACAAGCGCATACCAATGAGGCCACAGAGCGTCTGCTGGGCATCAAAAAAGGCACACCTCTTTCTTACCGTGCAGGCGACCAGCCTAATAATGCTTTTTCGCTGAACGTACTGGACGTCGGAGATGTTGCTGCCACCGGCGGCACCTCAGGCGTAGTATATGGCGTAACCGACAGGCCTCAAGCCGATAAATTGTCGCGCGTAAATCCATTCCTGCACGTTAACCATAGTACAGAGAAGCCTCGCTTAGGCTTGCTGCTCTGCATTAACGGAACGGGCATTCTGAATGCATGGATTAAGCGCCTCTGCGCTTCGGAAATCAGTTATGACGAAGCCAACGCCTTGTGCCTTCCTGTTTCGGCAGGCAGCGAAGGTTTAGTGATGCTTCCCTTCGGCAACGGCGCCGAACGCATGCTCGAAAATCGTTTTACAGGCGCCGAAATCATCGGCATAGACCTGAACCGCCATACCCGCGCCCATGTATTGCGCGCCACACAAGAAGGCATAGCTTTCGCTTTCCGTTATGGTCTCGACATTATGCGTGAAATGGGCGTACGGCCGCAGGTCATCAGGGCAGGACGGGCTAACCTTTTCCTGAGCGCCATTTTCCGCACTACGCTATCTACCATCTGCAATGTAAGCATTGAGCTGTATAATACCGACGGAGCCTTGGGCGCTGCCCGCGGAGCAGCCTTGGGCGCAGGTTTCTATAAAAACCGCGAAGAGGCCTTTACCTCGCTGAAAAAACACGAAACCATACAACCCGACCCCGCCATCAAAGCAGCGCTGGAAGAGAGCTACCGCAAATGGAAAGAAGAACTGACGGCGAGACTGTCAAAGAACAATGAAAGATAAATCAACAATTAAACAATAAAATTATGTTACAAAAAACGTATTTTCCGCAAATCGGAAAGATTAAATTTGAAGGTAAAGAGAGTAAGAATCCCTTAGCTTTCCGTTATTATGATGCCGAAAAAGTAGTGTATGGAAAAAAAATGAAAGACTGGTGCAAATTTTCCATGGCCTATTGGCATACCCTCTGCGGTGAAGGCGGAGACCCCTTTGGCCCCGGCACTCACCTGCACCCTTGGAACGAAGGCGCAACCGCTATTGAGCGCGCCAAAAACAAAATGGACGCAGGTTTTGAATTTATGCAGAAGATAGGCATATACTACTACTGCTTCCACGATATAGATTTAATCGAAGAAGGCGCCGACATCGAAGAGTATGAAAAAAACCTGAAGGAGATTGTAGCTTACGCCAAGCAAAAACAAGCCGAAACAGGCATTAAACTGCTTTGGGGCACCGCCAACGTATTCAGCAATCCGCGCTACATGAACGGCGCCGCCACCAATCCCGATTTTGATGTCGTAGCCCGCGCTGCGGTGCAAATTAAAAACGCCCTTGACGCGACCATAGAACTGGGCGGTGAGAACTACGTGTTTTGGGGCGGCCGTGAAGGTTATATGTCGCTGCTCAATACTGAAATGAAGCGCGAAAAGGAACATCTTGCCATGATGTTGGCTAAGGCGCGTGATTACGCTCGTTCAAAAGGCTTTAAAGGCACTTTCTTTATTGAGCCAAAACCCATGGAGCCTACCAAACATCAATACGATGTTGATGCAGAAACAGTGATAGGCTTCCTGCGCCACTATGGCCTCGACAAAGACTTCAAACTGAATATTGAAGTGAACCATGCCACCTTAGCAGGGCATACTTTCGAGCATGAGTTGCAATGCGCTGCCGACGCCGACATGCTTGGTTCCATAGACGCCAACCGCGGCGATGAACAAAACGGCTGGGATACCGACCAATTCCCAATCAACGTGTATGAACTCACGCAAGCCATGCTCGTAATCCTGCGTGCAGGCGGACTACAGGGAGGCGGCACCAACTTCGATGCTAAAATCCGCCGTAATTCTACCGATTTGGAAGATATTTTCATTGCGCACATTGCAGGCATGGACGCCTTCGCGCGCGCCTTGGAAGCCGCTGCCGCCATTCTCGAAGAATCGCCCTACAAACCAATGATAGCTAAACGTTACCACTCATTCGACGAGGGTATGGGCAAGGATTTCGAGTCAGGCAAGTTGACACTTGAAGAACTTGTAGCCTACGCCAAAACCAAAGGCGAACCGACAGTAGTCAGCGGCAAGCAAGAGCTGTACGAAGCGATAGTGAATATGTATGTTTAGTTGAAAGCGTTGAAAATATGATGCGGAGTTTGTTTTTTTTGGTATGGCTGACAGCATCATTGAATGCCACGGCAATTGTGCGTTTACCGAAGCTCATCGGCGACGGTATGGTACTGCAACATAATGTGCCTTTGAAAATATGGGGTTGGGCTAATCCTGATGAAGAAATTACACTCCGATTCAATAAATTGAAACTGTCGGCCACCGCTGCTGCCGACAGTAGCTGGAGTATAATCCTGCCTGCCCAAAAAGCAGGCGGAATTCATAGCATGACCATCAACAATATTACACTGAACAATATTACCTTCGGCGACGTGTGGCTCTGTTCGGGGCAGTCGAATATGGAACTGCCCATCTACCGCGTGATAGACCTGTACAGGGAAGAAATCATTGGGGCAGAAAATCCGATGATCAGAATGTTCGCCGTACAATCGCAATACAATTACAACTATTCGGAGAAGGACATTAAGGGCGGCGAGTGGAAAGCCCTAACCCCTGAAAATGTACTGAATTTTTCAGCAGTGGCTTATTTCTTTGCACAGGAAATCTACAACAAGTATCAAATTCCCATAGGGCTTATTCATGCCGCATACGGCGGATCGCCTGTGGAAGCATGGTTAGACGAGGCCTCGCTGCAACAGTTTCCCAATCATGTAAAAACATTGCAGCAATTCAAAAACCAAGCCTATTGCGACAGCATCTGGCGCTCCGACAATGAGCGAAATCATCAATGGCATAGCCTGCTGAATAAGAACGACAGGGGTTTCGGCGAGTGGTACAAGGAGGATATTGATACCAAAGATTGGGGAGCAATGTATATTCCGAGTTATTGGGCCGACCAGCCCACAGGACTTGGTACAACAAATGGCGTAATTTGGTTTCGCAAAAATTTTAAGGTATCATCGTCCATGGTCGGTAAAGTTGCCGAACTGCGTCTGGGTTGCATTGTTGACGCCGACTCTGCTTTTATTAACGGCGTTTATGTCGGGAATATTACCTATCAATACCCGCCGCGCATCTATAAAGTGCCTGCAGGTCTTTTGAAAGAAGGAGAAAACACTATTACTGTGCGCGTAATCAGCAATACGGGGAATGGAGGCTTTGTACCCGACAAATTCTACCGCATTACGACAAATACAGATACCATTGACCTGAAAGGCATTTGGCATTTTAAATTAGGAACGGACATGCCTGCATTAGCTGCGCAAACTTTCTTTCAATGGAAGCCCGCAGGACTGTATAACGGCATGATAGCTCCTCTTGAAAACTATGCCGTCAAGGGTGTAATTTGGTATCAGGGTGAATCGAATACCGAAAACCCAAGCGAATACCGACAAAGTTTCCCTGCCTTAATTAAACTTTGGCGCACAAAATGGAATAATCCAACAATGCCTTTCCTCTATGTACAATTAGCAAACTTCATGCAGGCTCACAACATGCCTGCGGAAAGCAACTGGGCTGAACTGCGCAATGTACAACGCGAAACGCTCAGCCTTCCGAACACAGGCATGGCAGTTGCCATCGACATTGGCGAGTGGAACGATATACACCCGCTCAACAAAAAAGAGGTAGGCTATCGCTTAGCCTTGTGGGCAAGAAAAATCGCCTACAATGACAAGCGGGTGATTGCTTCCGGACCGCTCTACCAATCAATGACCGTCAAGGGTAACAAGGTAATGCTCAGTTTCTCTGATGTAGGCAGCGGCTTGAAGCCCGTAGAGAAACTCAAGGGGTTTGCCATTGCCGACACAGACGGTAAATTTGTATGGGCTTACGCAACAATAGAAAACAATAAGGTGGTAGTATGGAGCGATGAGGTTGCCAATCCTGTAGAAGTGCGCTACGCCTGGTCCAACAATCCTGAGGAGGCCAACCTTTACAATAAGGAAGGACTGCCTGCCTCCCCGTTCACTACTAAAAAGCATAAAAAGTGAAAATAAAATCCGCAATTATCATTCTGCTTATCAGCCTTACAACTTACGGATTTGGCAAGGATCACAAGGCTATAACAAGCTTTTCCGAAGATAGCGTATTTTTTACGCTAACTAAGGACGGAATTACCATATCGGTAGTCATTGAAGCCGACAATGATAAGGGAATAGTACGCGCAACCGAAGACCTGCGCAGCGATTTTGAACGTGTTACAGGCCAAAAACCTTCCTTACTTCATGAATTGCCAAGCTCAGGAAATGCAATCATCATCGGTGTCATAGGAGAAAGCGCCCTACTTGACCGCTTAGTAAAATCGGGAAAAATTGATGAGCAGCAATTGAAGGGAAAGCGAGAAAAATACTTGATAAGCACCATTACACAACCCTTTTCGGGTATGGAAGAAGCATTGATAATTGCAGGAAGCGATAAACGCGGCGTGATCTACGGCATCTATGAGCTAAGCGAGCAGATAGGCGTATCCCCTTGGTATTACTGGGCAGATATTCCTGTTGTACAACGGCAAAACATCGGCCTTGTGCGCGGCAGCTACACAGTCGGAGAACCACAGGTGCAATTCCGCGGTATTTTTCTGAACGACGAAGCCCCTGCTCTCACCAACTGGGTAAACGAAAATTGCGGAGGATATAACAGTAAATTTTATGCCAAGGTGTTTGAACTGCTCTTGCGCCTTCGCGGGAACTTCCTTTGGCCCGCTATGTGGGACGCGGCGTTTTACGATGACGATGCATTAAATTCACCCTTAGCGCAAGAATACGGCATAGTAATAGGCACCTCACATCACGAGCCTATGGCACGTGCGCACAAGGAATGGCAACGCTACGGACAAGGTCAGTGGAACTATGATAAAAATGCTGCTGTGCTTGATGGCTTTTGGCGTAAAGGCATTGAGCGCATGAAAAACACGGAAGACCTTGTTACTATTGCCATGCGCGGAGACGGAGACGAGCCTATGAGCGAAAGCGCCAACATCGCCCTGCTGGAACAGATAGTTACACGCCAACGCGAAATTATCAGCGAGGTTACAGGTAAAGATGCTGCTGAGACACCACAGGTATGGGCGCTGTACAAGGAGGTACAGGAATATTACGATCATGGCATGCGCGTCCCCGACGATGTAACCCTCCTGCTATGCGACGATAATTGGGGCAACGTCCGCAAACTACCGCCGTCAGACGCTCCTCTACGCAAAGGCGGCTATGGCATGTATTATCACTTTGACTATGTGGGAGGTCCACGCAGTTACAAATGGATTAATGTAACTCCCATACAGAAAATATGGGAACAAATGAACCTCTGCTACGAATATGGCGTTAATAAAATATGGGTAGTCAACGTGGGCGACCTTAAGCCAATGGAATACCCCATCACCTTTTTCCTTGATATGGCTTGGAATCCGAAAGGTTTTTATCCTGATAATCTTTTGAGTCATACTGAAATTTTTTTCCGTGAACAATTCGGTGAACAACACGCAGAGGAAATGGCTCGTATCATGAATCTATACACGAAATACAACCGCCGCGTAACCCCCGAACTACTCGACGAAAAGACTTACAGTTTAGATAACTATAATGAATTTCAAAGGGTAACCGACGAATATCGTACGCTCGCCTACGAAGCCCTGCAATTGTATTACCTCCTGCCCGACCATCAACGAGATGCTTATGACCAACTTATATTATACCCTGTGCAGGCCATGGCGAACCTGTATGAAATGTATTATGCCGTGGCTATGAATCACCGTTTATATCTCGAAAACAACAGTGAATGTAACGAATGGGCGGCTAAAGCAGAGCATTTCTTTGTCCGCGATTCCATATTATCTCTGCACTATAATCATGTGATGTCGGACGGAAAATGGAGTCATTTTATGGATCAAACCCGCATAGGCTACACCGATTGGCAACAACCGCCGCGAAACACGATGCCTGTCGTTTATCGGATAGATAATCCGCCCATTGATTATAGCACAAGGGCTTTTAAAGAAAAAAACGGCTATATTTCGATAGAAGCGGAACATTACAGTAAGATCTCAGATGGACAAGGCGTGCAGTGGACAATCATTCCCAACTTTGGTAAAACACTGTCAGGGCTCACCCTACTGCCGACAAAAGTACAGCTGCGCGATGAGCATAAAGATGTATATGTAGAATACTTCGTAGAAACAACTACCGCCGCCGACAGCGCTCGGCTTACCCTTATATTTGCTCCCTCGTTAAATTTTAATCAAAATAAGGGGCTGCGTTATGCCGTGCAAATTAATAATCGGACTGAACAGATAGTGAACATTAATCAAAGCTACACCATTAAAGAAATGGAGCACTGGCAGGCCAACAGCGCGAATAAATCGACAAGCATACATGCTATGCCGTCGGGACAACACCGCATTCGTGTCCGCTTCCTTGATACCGGCCTCGTACTGGAAAAACTGCTGCTCGACCTCGGTGGGTTGAAGCCATCGTATTTGGGGCCGCCAAAAAGCGAGCAATGAGGAATGAAACGCACGAGGTGAGAGGTAAAAAACGAAAAAATAAAATTAAAAGAATGAAGAAGAAACATGAAAAAAGATAAAACGCCTACCGCCTGCCATCTGCTGCTTGCCGCTTGCCTATTCCTTGTAAATACAGGCGCCGCTGAGAATGGACATCGTCTATGGCTCCGCGCCGACACCTCTGCCCAAGCTACCGTCATCACAAGTCATATCGGAGCAACAGCCGTCATCGCTGCAAATGAGTTGCGTAAACAATGGCAGGGCTCCCCTGTGATACTTAGCGTAAAAAATACGCTAAGTATTAAAGATTATGGTAATGAAGGGTTTATAATTAACGAAAATAGTCAGAAAGAAATCAGTATCACCGCAGGTAGCGAGGCAGGACTGCTCTACGGCGCTTACCACTTGTTACGCCTGCAGGCTATCGGCGCTGCTATCGGAACGCTTAACATCAGCGAAGCGCCAAAATACAAGATACGCCTGCTCAATCACTGGGACAACCTTGATGGCACCATAGAACGCGGCTATGCCGGATACTCTATATGGAAATGGGACGAACTGCCTCAAACTATTTCTCCGCGTTATAAAGAATATGCACGCGCTAATGCTTCCATAGGCATTAACGGTACGGTACTCAACAACGTGAATGCTACTCCTCAGGTGCTGACGTCGGAAATGCTGCAAAAAGTAAAAATTATAGCCGAAGTATTACGTCCTTACAATATCAAAGTTTACCTCAGCATCAACTTCTCTTCGCCCATGGCGCTTGGCGGACTGAACACCGCCGACCCGCTCGACAAAGATGTTCGCCAATGGTGGAAGAATAAAGTAAAAGAAATTTACCAACTCATTCCCGACTTCGGCGGCTTCCTTGTGAAAGCCAACTCTGAGGGTTTGCCCGGTCCGCAAGATTTCGGACGTACCCACCTCGACGGCGCTAACATGCTTGCCGAAGCGCTTGCTCCACATAAAGGCATAGTAATGTGGCGCGCCTTCGTTTATCACCCTACAGATACCGACCGCGCTAAACAAGCCTATCAGGAGTTTACGCCCTTCGATGGAAAATTTCTTCCCAACGTATTAATACAAGTAAAAAACGGCCCTATCGATTTTCAACCGCGCGAGCCTTTCAGCCCTCTCTTCGGTGCCATGCAGCAAACGCCGGTGATGTCGGAATTTCAGATAACACAGGAATATCTTGGTTTCTCTAACCACTTAGCCTATCTCGGAACAATGTATAAAGAATGTCTCGACAGCGATACTTACGCCCACGGCGAGGGCAGCAGCGTAGCCAAAGCTACCGACGGATCGCTTTTCGGACACAAGATATCAGCTATCGCAGGCGTTGCCAACATCGGCGAGGATACTAACTGGTGTGGACATCATTTAGCGCAGGCCAACTGGTATGCTTTCGGCCGTTTAGCATGGAACCATACGCTGAGTGCAGAAAGCATTTCCCGCGAATGGATTCGACAAACCTTCACCGACAACGAAGAGTTTATCACTCCTGTTGCCGAGATGATGATGCAGTCGCGCGAAGCTGTGGTCAACTACATGATGCCTATGGGCTTGCACCATCTCTTTGCATGGGGACACCACTACGGTCCTGAGCCTTGGTGCGAGGTTGAAGGCGCCCGTCCCGACTGGCTTCCCTCTTACTATCATAAAGCCGACCACACAGGCATAGGCTTTAACCGTTCCTCTACGGGTAGCAATGCCGTGGCTCAATATTTTTCGCCCCTGCGCGAAGAATTTAATCATATTCAAAGCTGTGATGAACGCTACCTGCTGTGGTTTCACCATGTCGCATGGGACTACCGAATGAAAAGCGGAAGAACGCTATGGGACGAACTCTGCTATCATTATGACAAAGGGGTACAATCTGTACGTAAATTTCAAAAAATATGGGACAGCATGGAGCCTTACATTGACGCAGAACGTTTCGCACATGTACAAGCGCGACTGCGCATACAGGCGCGCGATGCCGTATGGTGGAAAGACGCCTGCCTGCTTTACTTCCAAATCTTTTCCATGCGCCACATTCCCTACGAACTCGAACGCCCCGTCCACGATCTTGATGATCTAAAAAAAATAAAACTCAACATGACCCATCACAATTAACGTGAAACGTGAGAAAGGTCAACCTTAAAAATTTTAAACATTAAACAACAATGCTACACACATGGAGATGGTTCGGCAAGAGCGACCCAATAAGTTTATCGATGTTAAAGCCAATAGGCGTTGAAGGTATTGTAACAGCGCTGCACGAGATACCTAATGGCAAAGTATGGCCGCTTGAGGCTATTCTTGACCTCAAAAGTTACATTGAAGCTAACGGCTTGCAATGGTCGGTAGTCGAAAGCCTGCCTGTTTCAGAAGCTATCAAATATGGCGGAAAAGAGCGCGACCAACTGATTGACAACTACAAGAAAAGTCTTGAAAATCTTGGAAAAGCAGGCGTGAACACTGTGTGCTACAACTTTATGCCGGTGATTGACTGGGTACGTACAGAACTCGCAAAAGAAAATAAGGACGGCAGCTTCACCCTGTATTTCGACCGAGTGCGCTTTGCTTACTTCGACTGCTGTATCTTGCAGCGTAAAGGAGCTGAAAACGATTACACAGCTGAGGAAATGCAAGAGGTGCGCACACTCCACAAAACCATTACCGAAATCGAAAAAGAGGCGCTCATTGATACTATCATTGTAAAAACACAGGGTTTTATCAACGGCAATATTAATGAAACCGAACAAAATCCCATAGCTGCTTTCAAAGGCCTCTTAGCCTTGTATGACGGTATTAATGATAAGCAATTGCGCGAAAACCTGAAATATTTTCTTGAACAGGTTATTCCTGTAGCCGAGAAATACGGTGTGAACCTTTGCATACACCCTGATGATCCACCCTTTGCTGTGTTGGGGCTGCCGCGCATTGTCGGTTCAGAAAAAGACATCGACTGGATACTGAATGCAGTGGATAATCCGCACAACGGACTAACCTTTTGCGCAGGCTCGCTAAGCTCCGGACTACATAACGATGTGCCAAATCTGGCTCGCCGTTTCGTCAAGCGGACACACTTCGCACACCTGCGCAGCGCCGAAGTGTGCGACAAAGGTAATATTATCGAAGCCTCACATCTCGAAGGGCGAGGTCGCTTGGTAGAATTGGTGCGCATCTTCGAAAAAGAAAAGCCCCAAATGCCTATGCGCATCGACCACGGAAAACTTATGCTCTACGACGCAGATAAAAAATACAACCCCGGATATTCCTTCCTCGGCCGCATGTATGCCCTCGCACAAATTATGGGCATTATGGCAGCGGTGAGAACGATTGATGAGTTATGAATGATTAATGCTTCACAGTTTGCAACAATTACTATACCCTACCTAATAACTGCTAAATAATTACTTATGAAAGACATCTTCAGTATCAATGGAAAAATTGCTGTAATCACCGGCGCAGGAGGCGTTCTGGGCGGCAGCATGGCTAAACATTTTATTCAACAAGGCGCTAAAGTTGCCGTACTCGACATACGGCAGGAGCAACTCGACCATCGCGTACAAGAACTCAAAGAGGCGGGCGGCGAAACCGCAGGTTATCTGTGTAATGTTTTGGATATATCAAGCCTCAAAAAGGTAGCGCAGGAAATCGTACAGCAATGGGGACGCATTGACATCTTGCTGAACATTGCAGGTGGCAATACCCCCGGCGGCACGCTTCAAGACGAACAAAATTTCTTCGATATGCCCGTTAACGAGTGGAACAAAGTAACCGATTTGAACCTGAACGGCACTGTTTATCCCTGCATGGTTTTTGGTAAAATTATGGCGCAACAGAAAAGCGGATCCATTGTGAACGTATCGTCAATGGCGGCTTATGGCGCTATGACACGTGTTCCGGGTTATGCAGCAGCTAAAACCGCCATCAGCAATTTTACCCAATGGTTAGCTATGGAAATGGCACTGAAATACGGCGAAGGCATACGCGTGAACGCTATTGCTCCCGGCTTCTTTATTGGTGACCAGAACCGCGCCGTACTTATCAATCCCGATGGAACGCTTACAGAGCGCAGTCGTAAGGTGATGGCCAAAACACCCATGCGCCGCTTCGGCGATATTTCGGAACTTAACGGCGCCGTGCAATTCCTCTGCAGCGAAGCCGCCAACTTCATTACCGGAATTATCATGCCCATAGACGGTGGGTTTAGTTCCTTTACCGGAGTGTAAGGAATTGAAAGTTAAAAATAGAAAACTGAAAATTAAATCCGTAAATTATATGCTTCCTCTCCTTCCCGCCTCCGCTTTCAAAGCCATAGTTGAAGGCAAGTCCATTGGACTGTACACCATAAAAAATGCTTCCCTTACCATGCAAATTACCAATTTCGGCGGACGTGTGGTCAGCCTTTGGGTACCCGACAAACACATGAATTATGACGATATTGTAGTAGGATATAATTCCATCGAACAATACCTGCATAACAAAGGGGAAAGATTTCTCGGCTGTGTGGTTGGCCGTTATGCTAACCGCATTGCTAAAGGGAAATTCAGCCTTAACGGACAGGAATATAAGCTGCCGATTAACAATAACGGACAATGCCTGCATGGAGGCCTCAGGGGATTAGATAGTGTAATTTTTACGCTAAATAAACTTACTGATAATGAGATAGAATTAAGCTATATTTCTCCTGACGGTGAAGAGGGCTTCCCCGGTACGCTCAGCGTAATAATGACCTACACGCTTACGCCCGACAATGCTTTTGTAGTGAAATATAAAGCCACTACCGATAAAACTACGGTAGTGAATCTCTCGCATCATTCTTTCTTCAACCTGAAAGGCGAAGGCAATGGCCTTATCACCGACCATCTGCTTACAATCAATGCCGATGCTGTTACACAAGTGAACGAGTGGCTCATTCCCACAGGCGAACTTATACACGTAGAAAACACTCCCTTTGATTTTCGTACGCCGCGTACTATTGGCGAACGCATCAACAGTCTGCACCCGCAAATTATCATCGGCAAAGGCTACGACCACAATTTTGTGCTCCATGGTAAAGAACAGGGTATAGACAACTTAAAACACGCAGCCACGCTGCATGAACCAATCTCCGGTCGAATTTTAGAGGTATGGACCGACCAGCCGGGCCTGCAATTTTATAGCGGCTATCATTTCACTCGCGCTATGGGGAAATACGGAAAACCCCATGAACGCTATGGCTCCTTAGCATTAGAAACCCAAAATTTCCCTGATGCGCCCAACCAACCTGCTTTCCCATCGGCCATTCTTCAGCCCGGAAATGAGTACCAACATACTTGCATATATAAATTTTCGTACCTTTGTACAGACATAAAATAAATATTTATCATGCGAAACTATAACCTTTCCTACGTCATCATCATCACATTAGTAGCCACCATTGGCGGACTACTCTTCGGGTACGACACTGCCGTAATCTCCGGCGCCGTGGAATCACTGGAAGTATTTTTTATCAATAAACTTGGACTGAGCAAATTTATTCTTGGAGCAACCGTTTCCAGCGCGCTCATAGGCTGCATTATCGGCGGCGCCATTTCAGGCTTACTGTCGAACCGTTTGGGACGTAAACGCACCTTGTTCACAGCGGCTATCCTCTTCTTTATTTCAGCCTTAGGTTCAGCCTACCCCGAAACTTTCATATTCTCTTACGGCGAGCCATCAATGGGCCTATTGTTAACGTTTAATTTTTACAGAATTATAGGAGGCATAGGCGTGGGATTAGCTTCGGCCGTTTGTCCCATGTATATCGGAGAAATTGCCCCTGCCCACATACGCGGAAGGTTAGTATCCTGCAACCAGTTCGCCATTATCTTCGGAATGCTGATAGTATACTTTGTGAATTGGGGCATTGCCAAAGGACAACTCTCAAGCTGGATCCATGACCTTGGCTGGCGTTATATGTTCGGCTCCGAGGCTATACCTGCCGGATTATTTGGTTTGCTGATACTTTTTGTTCCGGAAACTCCACGTTATTTGGCGCTGCGTCAACGTAACGAAAAAGCCTTGCGTGTACTCGAAAAAATCAACAATTCTAAAGACAAAGCGCAGGAGATATTGCAGGAAATTATCCAAACAGTGAGCGAAACCGGCAAAGGGAAGTTATTTTCTTATGGAAAGACTGTCATTATTATAGGTATATTACTATCTGTTTTTCAACAATTTATAGGTATCAATGTAGCCTTGTACTATGCCCCGACCATCTTCAAAAATTTGGGTGCTGCCACCGACTCTGCAATGCTGCAAACCATAGTGATGGGCTTTGTAAATGTGGTCTTCACTGTTTTGGCCATACTCACCGTTGACAAATGGGGGCGCAAGCCCTTGCTGATTACCGGATCCATAGGCATGGCCATAGGCATGTTTGCTATTGCCGGCTTATCATATTTTAATATAATCAGCATGGCAACATTGGTGTTTATCATTATTTACACTGCCTCTTTCATGATGTCGTGGGGGCCTATATGTTGGGTATTGATTGCCGAAATCTTTCCGAACAAGATACGCGGGCAAGCCGTTGCCATTGCGGTAGCGGCACAATGGGCAGCCAATTACTTAATTTCATCGACCTATCCTCCGATGATGGAATTAAGCAGCGCCCTCACCTACGGTTTTTATGGCGTAATGGCCGTGCTCTCTGCCATCTTCGTATGGCGCATGGTACCCGAAACCAAGGGAAAAACCTTAGAGGCCATGGAAAAATTGTGGACACGTAGGGATATTCAGTAAATAAAATTCAAATCCCAATATATTCAAAATGAAGATATTGGGATTTTTTGTGCATTAGGTCGGCTTCATTCTTTGCTTCCGTTGAAAGTCTTTTTCATAAACTTCCTACTTACAGCAGCTTCCCTGCTATTTCCGCTAAGCGGCTGCGTTCGCCTTTCACTAAGTTGACATGTGAGAACAACTCCTGCCCCACCATCTTATCGCTGAGGTAGGTTAGGCCATTCGACTGTATATCAAGGTAAGGCGAGTCGATTTGATGAATATCGCCGGTGAACACCAATTTAGTGCCTTCGCCTGCGCGGGTGATAATGGTTTTAATTTCATGCGGAGTAAGGTTTTGCGCCTCATCAACAATAAAAAACACATTAGAAAGGCTTCGTCCGCGAATGTAAGCCAAAGGAGTAATCATCAATTTGCCGGAACTCTGCAACTCATTAATACGCACAACTTCGCGTTGAGACGGACGAAAACGGCTTTTGATAAAGGCTAAATTATCAAACAAAGGCAACATGTAAGGACCGATTTTTTCATTAATATCGCCCGGGAGGAAGCCTAAATCTTGATTTTGCAAGGGAATCACCGGCCGCGCCAGCAAAATCTGGTCGAACTGCTCCTCTTGCGCCAGAGCGGCAGCTAAGGCCAACAAGGTCTTCCCTGTGCCGGCTATGCCGGTCAGCGAAACCAACTGAATCTCAGGGCGCATTAACGCATCAATGGCGAAGGTCTGCTCCGAATTGCGTGCTTCAATACCATAAACTTTCTGTTTTTCAACTCGTTGCAATCTTTCGGCAGTCTTATTATAAATCGCCAAGGCTCCGGAAGAAGGCCCGCTAAGAATCATGTATTGATTAGCAAAAGGGGTTATCTTCAGCTTTTTAACATCTAAACCCTGTGAATTTTGATAAAATTCGGCAACTTGCTCATCGCTTACACTGCACTGGGTAGCTTCCTTAGTTAAATCATCGGCATTTTTCACCTTATCCGTCAGGTAATCCTGCGCCATCAGCTTAATTGACTTTGCTTTAAGGCGCAGATTTACATCTTTGGTAACTAAAACCACGGTACGTTCCGGATTTTCGTCGGCTATATACTTGGCTACAGCCAAGATACGGTGGTCGGGCGTATCATCATAAAAAGACTTTAACATTTCGTCGGTAAAAGGCTGCCCCAACATTACTCGCAAGGTTCCCAAACTATTACCCAAGGACACTCCTGTGTCGAACATCTTATCTCCCGACAGTTTATCCATTTCACGTACAAACTCCCGCGCATGATAGTTAATATCCTCATTTCCTTTCTTAAACTTGTCCAGCTCTTCCAGCACTACAATCGGCAATACAATATCGTTCTCCTGAAAGTTATAAATACAACGATGATCATGTAATAACACATTGGTGTCGAGCACAAAAATCTTGGGTATTTTTTTCATATTCTTAATATTATGTAATAATAGAACAAAGATACAAAAATTTTTCGTACATTTGCACATTATTTATTTAAGATGAACATCAAATTTTTTTATTCAATTTTTGTTGTCCTTCTCTTTCTGGCTTGGCCGAAAGCTACTATTTCGGCCCAACAGTCTAACTATCCCGTCAATGCTTATTATTACCAAGCTGTTGACCTTTTTGAGAAAGGACAGTACGCCGACGCAGAATTGCAATTCCGTAAGGCGTTGGAAAGCTGCTCTCCCGATGACAAGATCCTCCGCGGCCATATTGCCGCTTACCGTGCGCTGAGCGCCATTGAGTTACGGCAACCTAATGCCGAAAGTATGGTATTGGCCATGGAAGAAGAATTTGGCAATATGCCGAAAACCAATGAGCTTTGTTTTGCCTTAGCTAAACAATGTTATTACGAGGGGAATTACAGAAAAGCCGTTATCTGGTTTGAAAAAACCGACAACCGCGAGTTATCTTCCATCGATCGAGTAGAATGTTTATTCCTGCAAGGACATGCCTGTTTTCAGATTAACAACTACAAGAAGGCGCTGCCTTTGTTTACAAGCGTTAAAAACCAAGCCGACAGCAAGTATAAGCTCCCTGCTACTTATTATTATGCCCATATCGAATATAAAAATCAAAATTGGGCGGCGGCCTTAGAAGGTTTTCAGGCTATTCGCCACGACGACCGTTTCTCGGTGCTGGCAGGATATTATATTTTGCATATACACTCCATGCAGGGGCGTTATAACGAAGTTATAGAAGAGGGGGGAAAGTTGCTTCAAACTGCAACCGACAACCGTTATCAGGAAATTGCACTTCTGATTGTTGATGCTTGTTGCCGTACCGAACAATACACATTGGCGCTTGATTATTTTAACCTTTACAAGTCTAACGCTGTTACATTAAGCCGTAACGACCAATTTACAGAAGCCGTTATTTACTATCATCTGCAAGAATATAATGAGGCACTCAACCGTTTGAAGCCAGCGATGGGCAGCGACAGTCTTGGGCAGGCGGCTGCTTATTATGCCGGAGCAACCGCTATTAAAACCAATGATAATATTGCTGCTTTAAAATATTTCGACACTGCCCGTCAGGCCAATTTTAATCGCGACATTAAACACGATGCCTGGTTGAATTACGTAAAATTATCAATGGAAGTGGATAGTAATACCAAGCCCCTGTATGAGTACCAAAAACAATACCCGAATAGAGATATTCCTCAATTACAGGCCACCGCTTACATGCTCGACAAGCAGTATGATAAAGCCTTGTCTATTCTGTCAACTATTCCGCAACTTAGCGACAAAGATAAAGGCGATATCCAACGCATAGCCTTTGCTCAGGGCATCAGCCGCTTTGAGAAAAAACAATACTTTGAAGCTGTACAATCCTTCGATAAATCCTTGCAGTATGCTCAATACGACAACAACATTGCCACGACTGCCCGTTATTGGAAAGCGGAAGCATTATATGAACAAAAGCAATACGAGGAAGCGAGAAAATTGTATGAAGCCTTTATCAATTCGCCCGGCGCTTTCAGAACAGGAAAAGAATACCGCTTGGCGCATTACAATATAGGTTATTGTTTTTTTAAGCAAAAGAATTACACCGAAGCAGGCAATTGGTTTCGTAAATTTACAGGTCTGTCGGGCAATGACAATATCTTTATTGGCAATGCCTATTGTCGCATTGCCGATTGTTTCTTTATCCAAAAAAGATATAGTAATGCTATAGAAAATTACGACAGGGCTATTAAACTGAAAACTGCGGAAACCGATTACGCCCTGTTTCAAAAAGCGCTCTCGCAGGGGCTTAACGAACAAAAACAAGACCGCAAGTTAGAAACACTCTCTGCATTGCTACAGCAGTTTCCGAATTCGGAATATGTTCCCGCCGCTCATTTTGAAATAGGCCGTACTTATGTACGCCTCAATAATTATGGAGAAGCAAACAAGGCTTTTCATCAAATAATCAACAATTACAAGACTAATCCATACGCTCAGCGTGCCTTTATAGAGCTGGGGCTTATCAGCGTAAATCAAGGAAATAACAAACAAGCTATTGATTATTACAAATCGGCAGTGTTGGCCAATCCGTCCACCAAAGAAGCGCAAGATGCCTTGATAGGCTTAAAAAATGCCTATATCGAAACCAACGATGTGGATAGCTATTTTGCTTTTACCAAGAGTTTGGCCGATTATAGCGGCGGCTCCGAAGGAGAAATGGAAGAAGCCCGTTTCGCGGCAGCGGAAAAAACATACCTTGTCGGTGATTGCGAGGCTACCATCGCAACCCTTTCTGCTTTCCGACAAACTTATCCCAACAGCAAAAATAATATTCAGGTTAATTTTTATCTGGGCGATTGCAGTTACCGCAGCAATGATATTCAAACCGCATATACTTGTTTTAGCTATGTGGTTAATCAAGCGACAAACGCCTTTACCGACCCTGCCTTGCTGGGTTTAGCCCGCAGCGCCGAGCAATTGGAACTTTATAGCGAGGCCTCTGCCGCCTATAGTCGATTATATGCCGTAACGAAAGACGAAGAACATACTTTAAAAGCCGCATTGTTAAAAGGAAAATCACAGGTGCTGGACGGTGATGACGAGGCAGCTTTTGCCACCTTCAATGAACTGGCGGAAGGCCATGTCGCTACAGCCGAAGGCGCCGAAGCCGCTTACTTGGCTATTGCCGTACTTTACAAACAGCAAAAAGAAGAAGAGGCCATAAATGCGGTATTTGTTTTTTCTGACACAAAAACCCCGCATCAGTATTGGGTAGCCCGTGCCTTTATCCTCTTGGGCGATATCTATGTCGATAAACAAGATATAGAACAGGCCAAAAG
Source organism: Bacteroidales bacterium (assembly GCA_009777095.1). GTDB lineage: Bacteria > Bacteroidota > Bacteroidia > Bacteroidales > UBA932 > UBA932. The sequence continues at coordinate 97,144 of WRMN01000002.1, forward strand.
CACATACGAAAGTATCCTCAACGGTTATCGCAATAAAACCGATGATATTCTTGACACAGTAGAAAAACGTTTAGCTTCCATACAATAACATGAAACAACGCTTTATATCCATAATATTCCTGACGGGATTTGTGCTATTCGGCCATATTGCCGCAGCGCAAAATAAAATAGACCCTACGGTAGAAATCATTACCGACTATCAGGGAAAAGTTGCCGAAGCCGATAGAATCGGGCTTTCTTACACGGCCGACAGTTTGACCAACGTCAAACCGAGTTTCAGCTATCAGGCATTGCCGCCTGTGTTGAACAATAAATTCACCATGCAGCCTATTCCTGCAGCCCGCATGAATATCCCGACGAGCTTGCAGGACGACAAGCGCTGCTATTTCCGCGGAAGCCTTTCTTATCCTTTTATGCCTGACCTGAATTTCTATTTGAATACCTATTTTCGCGGAAACACTTACTTCAATCTCTATGCCAACCATCAGTCGTTCCGAGGAAAGGTTCCCCTGTACAACGAGGCGTTGCAAACTACTGACCCTATTCCCTCGGAAATCATAGGCAATAATTCCAATACACGTATAGGCGCCGCCTTACAGCACTTCTGGGATAATGTAGCTATTAACCTTAACGTGGAATATGAGAACCGTTTTTTGATTTATCACGGACAAGACACCTCGCTTCTTCAACAGGTTGCTGGTACCGATTATATTGATAAAATTTCCGACGATAGTTATATGCGGGACAAGCAGTCGCAAGTCTTTCATATTTTCCGAGGCGGGATAAGTCTTTTTTCCGTTAATCGCAATAACAATAATACTAAATTCAAAGTTGACGCAAACTTTAATTATATCAAAGAAAGGGCGCATATTGAAGGTTTCGACCCTACTGCTCAAACGCTGTTAGGCGCGAAAGCATGGCTTAATCATCACCTTGCCGATGAACATGCCATTGATGTAGAAATTGGCGTGAAGACTTTCAACCGCCCTTTCAGCGGAACATCGGATATCCTGTTGCACCTTGCCCCTTGTTATCAATACAGCGATAACGGCTGGTTGTTCACTGCAGGCGTAAACCTTGAAGGGCTAAACAGCAACAGTAATTTCGCGCTGAATGTTTATCCTAAAATGGCCGTCAGCTATAAGGCGGACGATTGGTTCATTCCTTACGCCACGGTTATTGGCGGGACGCGCTTGAATAATTATGAGAAAATTATCACCGAAAATCCGTATATCCTGCCGGGGATAGAAGTGGCTAATTCCCGTTATTTAATCGACATTCAGGGCGGTATCAGAGGAAGCATAAATCCTTACCTTTCTTATCAGCTAAGTGTTGGCTACAGTACGATTGACAGCATGTATTTCTTCGTCAACAGCGATGCGCCTTTATTCAACGACGGCGTTGCTCTCGGTCCTCTGCGCAGCAACTTCGACGTGATGTACGACAACATTAAGCTGCTCACTTTCGGTGGAGCTGTCAGCAGTAAATTAGGCGCTTTTGAGGCATTGATTAAAATGCAGTATTACCGCTACATGCTGAACGATGACAATAAGGCTTGGCACAGGCCGAATTTGGAATTTGGTGCGAATTTGCGCTATACCATAGCGAAGCGTTTTATTCTCAATGTCGATGGCTATTTCCGCGGAGAAACGCCGATATTGCTCAGCCTTAATCATGCCTCAACAACTACTGCTGCGCCGAGTTACTTAAATTTAGGCGCTATGGCGGAATATATTATCAACAAACAAATTTCTGCTTTTGTACAGGCAACCAATCTGCTAAACAATAACTATCAGCAATATTACCTGTATTATAATCCCGGAATTACTGTTGGGGCGGGGGTCAGCATCGCTTTTTAGCAATTGGCTTTTTAACTCCGATTTGATGCTTTTGGGGCAGTGTGCCATCTTGCACCTGCGAAACCCATAACAACAAAGCCTATGGGAACGTTTGAAAAACTTTTTTACAAATTAACATGAAATATCTTAGGCTCTTAAACAAATTAGGCAATGCGCTGTTTATACCTGTACTAATTGGGGTCGTTTGCATATTGATATTTAAAGATGAATTAGATTCTTTTCAATATGGACAGACTATACGATATTTATTGTTTATTGGAATTATAATTGCCTTAGTCGGAATTTTAATAAGAACTAAAAATGAAAAAAATCATTAAATTTATTTTATGTCATGCTTATAGTTTTTTATTATATATCTTTTCGATGTATTTGATAATTTATAATTGGGGTAAACTTTATGAATTAGCCCCTATTTACAGTTATTTATTAGTTTTATTATTAGGCATGATAATTGGGTTTGGCCTTTACAGAAAGGTTAGTCAGTTACTATACCGAATGAATAACAAGTGAGTATTTGCAGCAACAGTCCTGCCTCTCCCGCCGTTCAGACCAAAGACATCGGGTTGCCTCTTTGTCTAAAACAGAACCACTCCCGAACAGGAGGCCTTAGTTGTTAGACGCACCTTAGGGGGAAAGGTTTAATTGCTTCGCCGCTGATGCGGCTATCAAAGTCCGACAGGACTTGTATATGGATAACCCCGCGCAAGCGTAGCGCAGCTCGGGGTAGAGGCGTATATCCGACTATCACGAACTCCGTAGGAGTTCAACCATCTATATATCCCAAAAATCAGATAGGATATGAAGCTGGTCTTCCATACCGTTAATGCGAAATCATAGGCATTTTTTTTGTTGAACTCCTACGGAGTTCGTACAGAGGTGTGGCTTTCTTTCTACCCCGCGCTGCCCCCTGCGGGGCTTGCGCGGGGTTATCCATGTTTCGCTCCGCACGCGGAGCTTGGCTGCCTGCTCGTCATTGCGATCCGCGAAGCAACCGCGTCATTGCAGGTTGCTTCGTCGTCATTGCGAGGTACGAAGCAACCTGCAATGACGACGAAGCAATCTAAAATATCAAAAAATCTTCTTTCTCCAAAATATTCTCTATATTTGCAAAATAATTCTGTAAAATTACTGCCTATGGATAGATAAAGATTAAAAACTTTTCCCTGAAACAGGGAATTACATAAAAGCGTTAGCTTTATTCTTGTGTTCAGAAACTTAGGAAATTTTCAAAACACGCCGAGAGTAAGTTGCCAACGCTCACATTGTTTATCAGTGTGGGCTTACTTATTTTGGCGTAATGGTTCCTAAGACCTCTGAACACAAATAAAGTTAAGTTCCACGCTTTTTTATTTTTATAACCGCCTGTTGGGGACTTGGGGCGACAAATTTTATTCCAATTATGAAAAAAAATTATTTATTTTTGATGAAAACCTTTTTGGTTTTAAGTTTATTTTTTGCAGCTGCTTGCAGTAAAGATGACCCAAGCGACCCCAATACTTCTGTTCCTGACCCTGAAGGCACCATAACAGTTAGCATGAGGAATGCCAACAATGGCGACACATTCGTTAGCCCTGACGGTTTTTCGGGCAGTTTCCATATAGGAGCAGATGATAATTTTTCGGGGTATGGCTGTCAATTTGTAACTATTGGTCCGATGAAAGGGCTTGGCAATGTTACCAAGATACCCTCTTCGGGTTGGGCGTCTCAAGTTGCCGTGCAGCCCGGCTATGGATATGTTGCAAGAAATGGCTTTACCTATTTCCGTCTTTATGTAGTCAGCTATATTGAAGCTGCTGTTGGCGGCGGCGTAATCGGAGCAGATGTGAAGTATCAGTCGCCTTTTGCGCCAACCACGCTTAGCCTGTCCACCGATGCCTTGACCTTTGCAAAGGAGCAAGGCGAGCAAACAGTAACAATAACCACTGATGCTTCCGAGTGGAGCTATAGCAAAACCAGCTCATGGTTTACTGCGGGACAAGACAATAACGTGCTTACTGTTTCGGTGTTGGCAAATACGGGTTTGCAGAGAAGCGGAATTATTACGATACGAGCCTTTGAACAACAACAAGAGATTACAGTAACACAAGCTGCCGGATCCACTTCGGGGCCATATACCATCGGCAGTCTTTACCATGAAAATGGTGTGTATGGCATTGTATATCAAGTTACAGGCGATGGAATGCATGGAATGATTGTTTCTGCACACGAGACTACTGCTACGTCGTGGTCAACAGAGAGTATAACTACAGGTTCTTCGGATATGGCTAACGGAATGAATAATATGAACACTATCAAGAATATAGCCGGTTGGGAAATTAGGTATCCGGCCTTCAAGTGGTGTAACGATTTGAATACAGGCGGAGTTTCCGGCTGGTATCTTCCGGCAAGAGATGAACTGAATGCTTTGTATCAAAACAGGGGAGCAGTAAATATAACCTTAACGCAACATGGCGGTAGTCAACTGAGTTCTAATTTCTACTGGAGTTCTTCTGAGTACGTTAGCTACAACGCGTGGGCCCAGTATTTCAGCAATGGATATCAGGCTAACACATACAATAAGGATCGTCCTTTTAGGGTGCGCGCGGTGCGGGCTTTTTAGCTATTTGTCTATTTAACAATTTACAATACCGCCTGTGGCGGTCGAAATTTTTTTTGCAAAAATGGCGTTGTATTTACAAGCTCCGAAGGAGCAGAACATGGATAACCCCGTATGAAGCGGAGCGGAATGCGGGGTTCATAAGCAGAGTATCCTCTCGCGCGGAGCATTGCCTTTGCCTTGAACAATGCGGTTGTTCCGCGCGAGACGAGACAGCCTGTCATTAGCCCTGCCTTTCGCTCCTCACAGAGCTTGTTGAACTCCTACGGAGTTCATACAGTAGTGAGGGTAACGCCTCCACCCCGCGCTGCTCCCCTGTGGGGCTTGCGCGGGGTTATCCATGTTTCGCTCCTCACGGAGTTTTTGTTATTAGACGCATCTATTGCTCAACCTTAATCATGCCTCAACAACTACTGCTGCGCCGAGTTACTTAAATTTAGGCGCTATGGCGGAATATATTATCAACAAGCAATTTTCTGCTTTTATACAGGCAACCAATCTATTAAATAATAGTTATCAACAGCATTATTTGTATTATAGCCCGAAAATCACGTTTGGCGCAGGTTTAAGCATTGCTTTCTGAAAATAGTTCGATTTTTTTTTTGTAGTTTTGCGTGTTTAAAATATGCAAAATTATGATAGGAGAAAACGAGAAGAATCAAGCTGCAGCAAGTTATTCAGCAGAGAACATTCAGGTATTGGAAGGACTGGAAGCCGTGCGTAAACGCCCCTCCATGTATATTGGCGATATAGGCTCCAGAGGGCTTCATCACTTGGTGTACGAGGTAGTGGATAACTCCATAGACGAGGCTTTGGCAGGCTACTGCAGCAATATTGATGTAATCATCAATGAGGATAATTCAATGACCATAATTGATGACGGCCGCGGTATTCCTACCGGCATTATGGCAAAAGAAGGCAAGTCGGCCTTGGAAGTGGTGCTTACCGTGCTGCACGCAGGCGGTAAATTCAGCAAAGAGAACTACAAGGTTTCCGGCGGCCTGCACGGTGTTGGCGTATCCTGCGTAAACGCCTTGTCTTCCGTTTTGGTAGCCGAAGTACACCGCGAGGGAAAAATATTTCGTCAGGAATATCATAGGGGCATTCCTCAAGGATCGGTAGAGGTAACAGGCGTTTCCGACAAAACGGGAACTATCATTTCTTTTAAACCCGATCACGAAATTTTTACGGTTTCAACAGAATATAATTATGAAATTTTAGCTACCCGCCTGCGGGAATTAGCCTTCCTTAATAAGGGCATTAATCTTACCATTACCGATAAACGCGAAACAGTGGAAGTGGAAAATAACGGCATGGAAAAACATTATCGTTCCGACCGATTTTTCTCTGAAACAGGCTTGCTCGAATTTGTAGCTTATCTTGATGGAACGCGCGAAAAACTTACCGATAAGCCTATTTATTTAGAGTCTGATAAAACAGGTATTCCTATTGAATTAGCCATGCAGTATAACACCGGTTTCAGTGAGAATGTACACTCTTACGTTAATAATATCAACACCATTGAAGGCGGCACGCACCTTTCGGGCTTCCGCCGCGGATTGACGAGTACGTTGAAAAATTATGCCGAGAAAAACGGTATGCTGGCTAAATTAAAATTTGACATTGACCCTGCCGATTTCCGCGAAGGTCTTACAGCCGTTCTTTCCGTAAAAGTAGCCGAGCCGCAATTCGAGGGGCAAACCAAAACCAAATTAGGCAACGGCGAGGTAACTGCAGCTGTATCGCAGGCCGTAAGCATGGCGCTTGATAATTATTTGGAAGAAAATCCCAAGGACGCCAAGCAAATTATTGACAAAATGATTTTAGCGGCTACCGCCCGCCACGCAGCCCGCAAAGCGCGCGAAATGGTACAGCGCAAGACCGTAATGTCGGGTTCGGGCCTCCCCGGTAAATTAGCCGACTGCTCCGATCGCGATCCTGCAAAATGTGAGTTATACTTGGTAGAGGGTGACTCTGCGGGCGGCTCTGCAAAACAAGGCCGCGACCGTGTGTTCCAAGCTATACTCCCGCTTCGGGGAAAAATCCTGAATGTGGAAAAGGCTATGGAGCACAAAATTTTTGAAAGTGAAGAAATACGCAACATATTCACTGCACTCGGCGTAACTATCGGGACGGAAGACGACAGTAAAGCCGTAAATCTCGCAAAACTGCGCTACCACAAAGTCATCATCATGACCGATGCCGATGTGGACGGCAGCCACATTGCTACTTTAATCATGACTTTCTTTTTCCGCCACATGAACGATTTGATTAAAAACGGATACCTCTACATCGCTACTCCTCCGCTCTATTTAGTAGCTAAAGGCAAAGAAAAACGCTATTGCTGGAATGAAGACGACCGCTTGCGGGCAATGGAAGAAGTAGGCAAAGGCAAAGATACCGGCATTCATATTCAGCGTTACAAAGGTTTGGGAGAAATGAATCCCGAGCAATTGTGGGAAACCACGATGAACCCCGAAAACCGCGTGTTGCGGCAAGTAACTATTGACAATGCAGCCGAAGCCGACCGCATTTTCTCTATGCTTATGGGTGATGAAGTTCCTCCTCGCCGCGAATTTATTGAAACACATGCAAAATATGCTAATATCGATACCTAAATCAACGATTATTGCGATATGCACAGCCCTTTTGTTTACAGGGCAGGTCATGGCGCAAGAACATGTCGAAGACGCTGCGCAGGAAATAACGCAACAACTCGTTAGCGCTGACAATGTGATGTCTCTTGACACCAGTAGTATGGTCGTTTTTTTTGAAGAAAGTGAAATGCTCAGTTTTGATGAAATAGAACAGGAATTTACTTTTGATGAATTAGACCAGAAACTTGAAACAAGTAACGTAGAGGTTTTGCCCGACGTTCCTGCAATGGACATATATCAGGTATGGAGCAGCAATGTTGTAAATCCTTACAATATCCGCTTAACCAACAAGGCCGATACTACCCTGATTGACCTGAGGAACTACGTTCACCCCATGAATAATGTAGTTACCTCGGAGTTCGGTTTTCGCAGCGGTTACCGCTTCCACTATGGCATTGATGTGCGCCTGAAAAGAGGCGACTCCGTACTTTGCGCTTTCGATGGCAAGGTGCGTATTGCTAAACGAGGACAGGGCTATGGTTTTTATGTGCTGGTTCGCCATTACAACGGATTGGAAACCATTTACGGACACTTCAGCAAATTAGCCGTAAAACCTCATGACGAAGTAAAGGCGGGCGACCTCTTAGGCTACGGCGGAAGCACCGGCCGTTCAACAGGACCGCACCTGCATTTAGAAGTCCGCTATCTCGGCGTTCCTATCGACCCGCGTATGATTATTGATTTCGAGAATTACGCTATCAAATCGGATACACTGCAATTAAACGCCGCCCATTTTGCCTACGCTAAAGAAATTGACCAAGTTCGTTTTTGGACCATACGTAAGGGCGACACACTCGGAAGAATTGCGCAACAAACAGGCGTATCTATCAACAAACTTTGCCAGCTGAATAAAATTACGACTAAGTCCATTCTCCAGATTGGGCGAAAAATTCGCTATTCTTAGTACAAATTAAAACCATACATCGCCATGGCTTTCCGATTAAGTTTCTTCAAAACACCCAAGCATCGCGTTTTTCAATATAATCCTATCTATTGGGACCCGGAAAAAGAGGCGCGTGAAGAACGGATTGACCCTCAGAAAAAATTAGAACTAAAAAGAGGCAGCTTCCAAAAAGCCTTGTATGCCAGTCGCAGGCACCCGAAGGGGAATGTTGACAAAATAAGGCAGTTAGTGATTATCGTAGCCATAGCAGCGCTGTTTATTGCGCTGATTTATTTTACAAAATTCTTTGAGATAGTAATGAAAAGCATCGCTTAATGATTCAATTGTTACCCGACCATATAGCCAATCAAATAGCAGCCGGAGAAGTCATACAGCGTCCGGCTTCTGTTATTAAGGAGTTAGTTGAAAATTCTGTGGACGCAGGCGCTACGAGCATTACGGTAATCATCACAGAGGCAGGCCGCACCCTGATGCAAGTGGTTGACAACGGTTGCGGCATGAACGTGATGGACGCCCGCATGGCTTTTGAGCGGCATGCGACTTCCAAAATTTGTGAATTTGATGATTTACAGCAATTGAATACTTTCGGCTTTCGAGGCGAAGCCTTGGCCTCCATAGCTGCCGTAGCCGAAATACTAATGCTCACCCGCCGTTCGGAAGACGAGGTAGGCACCCAACTGCACAGTTTAGCAGGTGAAATGCCGCAACAAACACCCGCAGCAGCAGCAGTGGGTACTTCCATCAGCGTGAAAAACCTGTTTTACAATATTCCCGCACGCCGAAAATTTCTGAAGTCCGACAGCGTGGAACTCAAACATATCGTTACTGAATTTATGCGCGTAGCCCTGTGCCGTCCCGAAGTAGAAATGAGGCTAACGCATAATACGCAAGAGCTCTACCACCTGCCTGTAAGTAATCTGCGGCAACGCATTGTCAATATCATGGGGAAGTCTATCAATCAGCAGTTGGTTGATATTCATGTGGAAACTTCTGTGGTGAATATTCACGGCTTTATCGGCAAACCCGATAGCGCCAAACGCAACAACAATCATCAGTTTTTTTTCGTCAACAACCGTTACTTCCGCAGTCCTTATTTCCAAAAAGCAGTAACTACCGCTTACGACCGCCTGTTGGCATCTTCCGAGTCGATTCCCTCGTTTTTTATTTATTTTGAATTACCGCCCGCCAACATTGACGTCAATATTCACCCTGCTAAAACAGAAATAAAATTTGAGGACGAGCAGGTTATTTTTCAAATGCTGAATGCCGCTATTCGCGAGGCTTTGGCGAAATATGCCGTAGCACCTTCCATTGATTTTGACGCCGAAGGAGCGCCTGAAATACCGATAGTACGCAGAGGAATGCCTATGCCGTCGGCGCCTGCAATGAACTTCGACCCGAAATTCAATCCCTTTGAAGAAGGCATCAAGCAAAACTCAGGCAGCAGAATTTCGGGAGATAAAATTGATGAAAACTGGCAGAAACTTTACGAAGGTCTGCCTCCCCGCCCCAACCCATCACTTACCGACACCAACAACGAAGTTGCCAATTCTCAATTCTCAATTGTCAATTCTCAATTTATCCAATTGCGCGGCAAGTACCTGTTGACCCCTGTAAAATCGGGCGTAATGGTGATTGACATTCGCCGTGCCCGCCAACGTATTTTTTACGAACAGTACGTTCGCCTGTTAGCTAACCATCAATACGAATCACAGCAACAGATTTTTGCCGAAACTATTACGCTTAAACCCGAAGATTATATGCTGTTGGAAGGAATGTTCGATGAACTGCAGTTGTTGGGCTACAACATTAGCGCTTTTGGCAACAACACTATTGTCATTAACGGTTTGCCTGCAGATTTACCTTCGGTGGACATTCGGGAATGGATAGACGAGCTTTTGGCCGAACTGCATGAGGCAGCGCCTCGCTTAAAAGAAAAACGGCAAAGCACCATAGCTGCTTCATTAGCCAAAACAGCAGCAGGGCATACTGCGGATATGCTCAATTCCGAAGAAGCGCAAGCCCTTATCGACATACTTTTTGCTTGTGAAAATCCGTCTATTTGCCCCTTGGGAAAACCGATTACCCACATCATTTCCTTAGACGAATTAGATAAAAAATTATTCAAAAATTAATTTAAAATATATGTTTAACCGCATTCCTTTTGTAGTAAAAAATTTGCTCATCATCAATACGCTCATGTTGTTGGCCATGTCTATAAATGAAACGTTTATGCTGGAAAAATTTGCACTTTTCTATCCGACATCGCCTTTCTTCAAACCCTACCAGTACATTACCTACATGTTTATGCACGGCGGGTTCGCCCACCTGTTTTTCAACATGTATGCGCTCTTCCTGTTCGGCTCGGTATTGGAACAGGTATGGGGCAGTAAAAAATTCTTTATTTATTATATGATTACAGGCTTAGGCGCTGCTGCCTTCTTTACTTTTACCAACTGGCTGGTAAGTAGCGGCTATAGCCCTATAGAATACCGCGAGCTACTATTTACTCCTACGGTTGGCGCATCGGGCGCAGTTTTCGGCCTCTTATTGGGCTATGGCATGTTATTCCCGAATTCCGTATTGCAACTTATTTTCCCGCCCATAGCTATTAAAGCGAAATGGCTTGTGATTATTTACGGAGCATTGGAATTAGCGCTTGGCATTAGTGTACCGGGCAGTAAAATCGCCCACTTTGCCCACCTCGGAGGCATGATATTCGGCTTTATTCTCATTAGATACTGGCACAAAAAAGGACGAATGTATTATTAAACCTCATGAAATTTATACAACACTTCATCGGCTATATATTAAAAACTATTAGTGTAATAATAGCGATAGGGTTATTGTTGTCCTACATTTCCGTTTATATCAGTCCTGCAAAATTCTGGCTGCCGGCATTCTTCGGCTTGTTTTTCATGCCATTGTTAGTATTGAACTTTCTCTTAGGTATTGCTTGGGCCTTGTTGCGCCGTAAAATTGCATGGGTTAACCTCATTGCCCTGTTGCCTGCCATACTTTACCTCTTTTTATTTATACAGGTGGGGCACAATATGCCTGAACCGTCAGGTTCCGCCACCAAACTAATGAGCTACAATGTGCATCTTTTCAGCCTGTGGGACAATAACAGGAATCACTCGCTGCCCAATTTCTCCAAATACATAAAGGAAGAAAATCCCGATATTTTATGTTTGCAGGAAATGGCTACAACCGATACGCTGACTGTTAATCAGGCTTTCAGCCAATATCCTTATCGCTATTATTGTTGCTCGAAACGTAAAAACGGACTATTGTTCGGTAATGTTACTTTTAGCAAATATCCTATAGTTAATGCAGGGGAATTTTTATTTTCGGAAACCAGCAACCGCTGTGTTTATACCGATATCGTAATGCGCGGCGATACTATTCGCGTATATAATAACCATCTGCAATCCATCAGCCTGAACCTCGAACGCACTGCTTTGCGTATTCGTAAAGAAGAACTGCGTAACGAAGAATTGAGGCAGGTTACTATAAAACTCCGAACTGCCTTTATGAAACGCGCCCAACAGGTGGACATCATATCTGCACATATAACTTCCTCGCCTTATCCTGCTATTGTATGTGGCGATTTCAACGATACGCCTGTATCTTATACTTACCGAAAGATGAAGGGTAAATTAAACGATTGTTTTACTAAGGCAGGAAGGGGAATGCCCTCTACCTATCGAGGTTTCTGGCCTGCTTTCCGCATTGATTACATATTGTGCGCGCCATCTTTTCAAACGGTCAGCTATCAGGTGCCAAAGGTGAATTATTCCGACCACTATCCGGTTATCGTACAGCTTAGTCAACAAAATCAATAATACTATGAGAATAGGATTTGACGCCAAAAGAGCTTTTAAAAATTTCACAGGACTCGGCAATTACAGTCGGTCAACCATCGCTATTTTGGCCGATTACTACCCTGCCCATCAGTATTATTTATATACAACACCCTATAAATCCCACCCTTTATTAAATTTTGCCGATAAAGAAAATATGAGGATACGCCGCCCTGCAGGACGGTTCAAATGTTGGCCTTCGCTTTGGCGCTACTATGGACTCGGCGGCAACCTTTCGTCTGATCGGGTGGATTTATTTCATGGATTAGCCGCCGAGCTTCCTGCCGATTTACCTGAAAAAATACGCAGCGTAGTAACTATTCACGACTTAATTTTTCTGCGTTACCCCGAATATTATACCTTTATCGACCGTAAAATATACACCTGTAAATACCGTTCTGCCTGCCGCCGCGCCGACTTAATTATTGCTATCAGCGAGCAAACCAAGCAGGACATTATGGAATTTTTTGGTATTGATGAACAAAAAATCCGTGTAGTCTATCAAGGCTGCGACCCGCAATTTTACACGCAAGCCGATGATGATGCTAAAAGCAGGGTAAAGGAATTATACCGACTGCCCGACAATTATGTGTTATACGTAGGCACCATCGAGCAACGTAAAAATTTACTTAGCTTGGTAAAAGCCATGGAACTTTTGCCTCCTTCGTTAAAATTAGTAGCGGCGGGGAAACCAACATCTTATTTTCACACAGTACAGGAATACATTAGGCAGCGCCGTTTAGAAGACCGTATCTGTTTTCAGCATCAGGTGAAATTTGCCGATTTGCCAGCCATTTACCAACAAGCTCAAGCAGTGTGCTATCCTTCCTTATTCGAAGGTTTCGGCATTCCCTTGCTTGAAGCGCTTAATTCAAGGGTTCCGCTTGTTGCTTCCAACTGTTCGAGCCTTCCCGAAGCAGGCGGCCCCGACAGTTTGTATGTCAACCCGCTCGACCATGAGGCTATAGCCGAAGCGCTGCGTAAAGCTATAGAAGATGAAACGACCCGCCGTCAAATGATTGAAGTCGGCATCAAATTTGCTGCTAATTTCAGGGAAGAGCGTGTCGCTAAAAATTTGTGGAAAGTATATCAAGAATTAATGTAATTGACCATTATGGATATAAAAATTATTCAGGAAGCATTATCGGTACTCAAAGCGGGAGGCTTGTTGCTCTATCCCACCGACACGGTGTGGGGCATAGGCTGCGATGCTGCTAACGAGAAGGCGGTGGAAAAGATATATGCCCTCAAACAGCGAGCCGACAGCAAGAGCCTGATTGTGCTGGCCGACGGTATAAGCATGGTGGAACGCTATGTGCAAAAAGTTCCCGATACGGCTTATATGCTGATAGAAGTAAGCGACAAGCCGCTTACCATTATTTACCCCGCTGCAACAGGCTTAGCTTCCAATGTGGCAGCCGCCGACGGCAGCGTTGCCATTCGCATTGTTAATCACCCTTTTTGTAAGGAACTGCTGCGGCAATTCAAAAGGCCCTTAGTATCGACCTCTGCAAATATTTCCGACGAAAAAACACCGAAGAACTTTGCTGCCATTTCCGACCTTATCAAGCAAGGAGTAGATTATATTGTACCGACAGCCATGGAACAGGGCGCTACGCAAAAGCCTTCTTCCATTATCAAGCTCGGACTACGCAATGAAATTCAAATTATCCGCGAATAACCCTCGCAATGACACTTGAACTTTGAACTTTAAACTCACATAACATGCACAGCTATCAAATTACACCTAACGCACTCACCTTAGAAGCTTTACAGCAACTATTCGAAACACCGCATAAGATTGTTTTATCGGATATATCGCGACAAAAAATACAGCATTGCCGCAGTTACCTTGACAGAAAAATGGAAACACAGTCGGAGCCTGTTTACGGTGTTACCACCGGTTTCGGTTCTTTGTGCAACAAATCAATATCGCGGGAAGAATTGGGCAGGTTGCAGGAAAATTTAGTCATGTCACATGCCTGCAGCGTGGGTACAGAAGTAGCATCGGAGGTAGTAAAATTCATGCTCTTGCTCAAGGCTCATGCCCTTTCTTTAGGCTACAGCGGGGCGCAGCTCATTACCATTGAGCGCATACTCGACTTCTACAATAACGACATTATACCCGTGGTGTATGACCGCGGCTCTTTAGGCGCCAGTGGTGATTTAGCGCCTTTAGCCAATCTTTTCCTGCCGCTTATCGGCAAGGGGGAAGTGTATTTTCAAGGCAAAAAATCTCCTGCAAGCGAGGTGTTGAAACATTTCGGTTGGGAGCCTGTGGCGCTGCAATCCAAGGAAGGCTTGGCTCTGCTTAACGGCACACAGTTTATGAGCGCCCACGGCGTTGTTGCCTTGCTAAAGCTCACCCGCCTGATGAAATGGGCAGATACGATAGGCGCCTTGTCGTTGGAGGCCTTCGACGGCCGCGTGGAACCTTTCGATGCCCGCCTGCATCAGATACGTCCGCATCAAGGACAAATAGCTACAGCTACCGCATTGCGGAATATTCTTAAAGACAGCGAGCTTATCAGTCGCTCGAAAAAACATGTACAAGACCCTTACTCCTTCCGCTGTATGCCGCAGGTGCATGGAGCGGTAAAGGATTGTTTCAATTATGTAATCGGCGTGGTATTGACCGAAGTTAATTCGGTAACCGACAATCCTATTGTGTTCCCTGATGATGATGCAGTAATTTCGGGAGGTAATTTCCACGGACAACCTTTGGCTTTAGCTTACGACTTCATGGCTATAGCCCTGACACAACTCGGTAATATTTCGGAGCGCCGCACGGCACAACTGATTCTCGGCTTACGCGGCTTGCCCGAATACCTGATTGCCGAATCAGGCCTCAACTCAGGCTTTATGATTCCGCAATATGCAGCGGCAGCCTTGGTTAATCAAAACAAAACCTACAGCCACCCCTCGTCGGTCGATTCCATTGTGTCGTCGAACGGACAGGAAGACCATGTGAGCATGGGGGGCAATGCGGCCACCAAATTGTTGAAAATTCTTGAAAACGTGGAATACATCTTGGCTATTGAGCTGATGAATGCGGCACAGGCTATGGAATTTCGCCGCCCAGCCAAAACCTCGCCTGTACTGGAGCAATTATTGGAAAAATTCACTAAAGAAGTCGCTTTCCTCTCCGAAGACAGGGTAATGTACGTCGATATACAAAAGGCCAAGGCGTTTATTGAGAAGGCGCTTATCTAATGATAGTTTATCATGTACTAAATAATTTTTGTTACCTTTGCAGGCTAAATGATGATTTTTTATGAAAACTCTTGGAAGAACCAAAATTGCTGAATTATTGAAAAGCGCTACCGGCGCTACCGTAACCGTTAAAGGCTGGGTGCGCAGCAAGCGCGGAAACAAACAGATTGCCTTCATCGCCTTGAATGACGGTTCTACCATTCATAATATCCAAGTAGTGGTTGACCTTGCCAAGATTTCGGAAGAAGAACTGAAACAGGTAACTACCGGCGCCTGCCTTCGCGTTACAGGTCAATTAGTAGCATCGCAGGGAAGCGGCCAACCGGTGGAAATACAAGCCGATGAAATTGAAATTTACGGCGTTGCCGATACGGAAAGCTACCCGCTGCAAAAGAAGGGGCACACCCTCGAATTTTTGCGCGAGATAGCCCACCTGCGCCCGCGCACCAACACTTTCGGCGCTGTTTTACGCATTCGCCACGCTATGGCTTTTGCCATTCATAAATATTTTAACGACAAAGGCTTCTTTTATATTCACACGCCAATAATCACTGCATCTGACGCAGAGGGCGCCGGCGCAATGTTTCAAGTGTCCACCTTAGATATGAACAACCCTCCGAAAGATGAAAAAGGCGCTATTGACTACAGCAAGGATTTCTTCGGAAAACAGGCCAGTCTCACCGTGAGCGGGCAGCTCGAAGGAGAGCTTTGCGCCATGGCCTTAGGCGAAATTTATACCTTCGGACCTACTTTCCGCGCCGAAAACAGCAATACTCCGCGCCACCTTGCCGAGTTTTGGATGATTGAACCGGAAATGGCTTTCTATGACATCACAGACAACATGGACCTCGCTGAAGATTTTATTAAATACCTTGTGCGCTATGCCCTTGAACATTGTATGGACGACCTGAAGTTCCTCAACGAGATGTATGACAAGGAGCTCATTGAACGCTTGCAAGGCGTGTGCAACACCGAATTTGTGCGCCTTGACTATACCGAAGGGATAGATATTTTATTGAAATCGGGGCGGAAATTTGAATTTCCGGTAGCTTGGGGCGTTGACCTGCAAAGCGAACACGAGCGTTACTTAGTGGAACAACATTTTAAAAAACCTGTGATTCTCACTAACTATCCCAAGGCGATTAAAGCCTTTTACATGAAACAAAACGAGGACGGCAAAACCGTTCGCGCCATGGACGTTCTCTTCCCAAAAATCGGTGAAATCATCGGCGGCTCGCAACGTGAAGAAAACTTTGAGAAGTTGATGGCACGCATCAAAGAAGACAATATGGACATGACAACCCTCTGGTGGTACCTTGACACTCGCCGCTTCGGTTCGGCCGAGCACAGCGGCTTTGGCTTGGGCTTCGAGCGCCTGCTCTTGTTTGTTACCGGCATGAGCAATATCCGCGATGTAGTTCCTTTCCCGCGCACGCCTAAAAATGTCGAGTTTTGATATGGCTGCAAAAGGTACCGATATTGCCGACTTTGGGGCTGTAAAACTCTTAGACCGCATTTCCACCGCTTTTCCTATAAGCCAACCATCAACCGTGAGCGGCATCGGCAACGACGCTGCGGTAATCAATAACAGTGGTAAACAAACTGTAGCGGCCGCTCAGCTCATGCTCGAAGGCATTCACTTTGACCTCACTTACACTCCACTAAAGCACTTGGGTTATAAGGCAGTCATAGCCGTCATCAATAAAATTTACGCCATGAATGCCGCACCTGTTCAACTGCTCTTATCCTTAGGCGTTTCTCAACGTTTTACGGTGGAAGATATTGATGAAATTACCGAAGGCATTGCCGCTGCCTGTAAACGCTATCAGCTCGACTTGGCAGGGGTTGATATTAGCTCATCGTTTACAGGACTTACTGTCGGCATAACCGCCGTGGGCGCTGCCGAAGCCGACCAGATTGTTACCCGCAGCGGCGGCAAACCTACCGACCTGCTCTGCCTCTCCGGCAACCTTGGCGCTGCTTACATGGGATTGCAGTTGCTCAGGCGGGAGAAAACAGTATTTGAAGCCAACAATAATGCCCAACCTCAGTTGGAAGGCTATAATTATATTTTACAGCGCTACCTTAAACCTGAGGCTCAGCAAGAGACATTTAACCTGTTGACCAATAATAATATAGTCCCTACAGCTATGATTAGCGCTGTCAATGGATTAGCTTCCGACACCCTGCAAATTTGTAAGGCCTCTAACTGTGGCGTACGCATTTACTTAGAGCGCTTGCCTATTGCTTCCGAAACCTTCCGTATGGCTGAAGAAATGAACTTTGATGCGGTAACAGCCGCACTTAACGGCGGCGACGACTACGAGTTGCTTTTCACCGTTCCGCTGGGCATGCACGAAATTATTCAGAAAGAATTACAAGGCGTTGACATCATCGGCCACCTCTGCGATGCTGCTGAGGGCAACTATTTAATTACCCCCGATAATCAAGCTGTTGAACTGAAAGCGCAGGGGTGGGAATAAAGGGTAAAAGGTACGGAGGGAATGGGAAGATTTCAACTTTGCATTGTTATATGAAAAATATGTATTATTTTTGTACAGAAAAATTGACATAATTATTTACATAAAATTTGCAATAATGATACTTGTTACAGTTACAGAATTTAGAAACAACCTTAGTAAATACACTGAACTCGCTTTTAAAGAACGTATTACGCTTAAAAGTAAATTTGGTGTTTTGGAATTGAGTCCGAGTAAAGAAGTTATCCTTAATCCAAGTCCGAGTGGTGATTCTTGGTTTAGCAATAAAGCTAATATAAAGGAGTTAAATCGCCGTATTGCTGATATTGAGAGCGGTAAATCAATTCCTATCCCTTGGAAAAAGGCAAAAAAGAATTTGAGGCATGAGCTATAAGGTACTTGTAGATCCCTCTTGCCTTTTAGATATCAAAAGGCATAAACAGGCAGGTAACAGGAAACTTGTATTAAAGATTGAACATCTTATTTCCGAACTTGCCGAGCATCCCCGAACAGGCACAGGTAAACCCGAACAACTAAAAAATTACACGCAAGAAATATGGTCTCGTAGAATTGATCAAAAGCACAGGCTTATCTACGAAATCAGAGAACGTGAGCTTATTGTTATTGCCATTGCAGCCTACGGGCACTACAATGATTGAGCAGCCCGTCTCCTTTGCCCTATTCCTTTTATCTTGCGTTCTTACTTCAGCAACAATTGTCCGGTACCCACTAAATCGCCGCCGGAATAGATATCAACCGTATAGACACCCTTAATGAATTTTTCGTTGGCGCCGCCGTAGAATACGCAAACCTCAAGGTCCTCGCCTTGGTAATCGATTTCGCGCATATCAGAATAAATCAATTGCTCATTGTCCACCGTAAAAAAATGCTGTCCCTGCGCCAACAAAATGTTATCGGGGCCTTTTACGCGTATATACACATTGCGGAAGCCGCGCTCGGCGATGCTGTTTTCTACAAACATAAAACAGGTCTTAATCTTAGCCACCGATTTAGCCTTATCGGTTGCCTTAGCCTTGGAGGTAATAGCTACCACCTTAATGTCGCGAATTCTCACTACCGCACCTTTTTCCACCTTTTGGGTCAATTCGTCGGTATGTTTTACCAAGGTTTCGTATTTCTTATCCGTTTCGGCTGCATCATTCCGCGCCCTGATGGTTTCGGCGCGCAGGGCCTGGTTCAAGGTATTTAACGAGTCGATTTGGCGGACATAACTGCGCATAACATCACGCAGCAAGCCCAACTCCTGTTCATATTGGCGAATTTTGGCACGGTTGGTTGCCTCCGTTGTTTTCAGGCGTTCAATCAACAGGTCCACCTTTTCGCGCTCCTCAATTAGTCGCAGATTAATGGTGTCGTTAGTAGTTTGTAAATCATCATATTCAGCCCTCAGTTGTTCCAAATTTAAGGTTAAGCCCTGCTTGTCGGTCGTTAATTCGTCAATCAACTTAGACCTATCCAGCCATACATATACAAAAATAGCTATAACTGCCAATAAAACAACGCTTAAAGCTATTGTGATACCCTTAACTGCTTTTCCCGATTGTGTGTGTGTTGTTTCCATATTTATGTAAAATTTAGGATACTATATATTTTGACAAAGTTACGAAAAATTTCTATACGGTGCTACTACAAAGGTTTTTTACGGTTTTACCGCATCTAATACATTCCATACCTTGTTGCAAGCCTCCGAATTCTACTCTCTCCTAATCTCCAACTCCGGTGTGTAACGTATTAAAGATGAGCCGGTATTGATAAACCCGCCCTCAGGGTCATATCGGCGGAATTGATAGTTGCCCTGCAGGAGCTTCGTCTGTAATAAGGAAATACAGTCCCCGAAACGAGGGCCGTAGCGATGTAAGGCAGTGAGGAAATACCTCATCACATCATAACCTTGAAAAGCATAAGGCGAGGGGTCGGCATTAAAGTCCAGACGATAGCGGGTTACAAAATTTTTAACATCGGCGTCCGTATAGTCTATAAAAAAAGACGCAACCAAACGTAAATTCAAAGCATGCAAGTAGGAAAGGTCAACTTTTTCAAAAGTACGCCAACGGGCTTGTCCGTACAAGGTAATCGGGTACTTAAATCTCGATTGGAGCGGACTGAGATTAGAGATCAAATCGCTTACCAGTGCCTCATTATTCGATGCCACGACCACACGGTTTTCCTTATCAAGCACTAATTGTTTGTTGATAACATCACGAATTGCAGTTCCTTTCACCACTTTGTAGGGCAAGAGCGACAAGAAACGGCATTCCGACAGGAGGGACTTATATACGTCGATTAAGGCCTGCTCCTCGCTTTCTTCCTCGTACACTAATATCACATTATCTTTTTCCGACGAAATACCGCTCAACAACTTCAAATGTTGGCATGTTAAGGAAGGCGGCACCTGAAACAGGTTGGCGTAATCGGGTAATAAGGTTTCGGACTGGGTATCAAGCGGCGATACAATCGAAATATTGTGTTTAGCGGTATATGGCAATAATTCAGCCAAAGAAGAAGCGTAAATCGGACCAACAATTAAATCCATGTCATTCAATATTTGGCTGTTCATCAAAGTCCTCAGCGCTTGCGAATCGGGCACGTCCCACACCGATATATCCGTTACAACTCCTTTGTCCTTCATATCTTGCACAGCCATTAAAGCTCCTCCGTAAAACTCAATAAAATTGTCGGAATTACTACGAATACGCGCTATAGCGCCGGCGGAATCAATAGCCGATTGTTGAAGAAGAACCTGTGCTGAAAGTGGCAGAAGCAGGGCTACTTGAAAACGAGTTTTTTCAGGATCGTACATGTAAGCTTCGCACTGATTTATATCAGGCAAATTTTCCTCATAACGACAAGCAATCGGAGCTTGCTCTTCCCTTGTCGGTATTGTTTCGGAAATATCATCTAATGGTTTATATCTATTAGGATTAGGCTGCTGTTCCGAACTTATAGCCGTAACCATACTTACCGTATCATGGATTACAGGGGCGGGAGTTACCGTTACCGTCGTCGGCGCAGGAGTTGTAACTGTAGTCGGAGTTGTTGCAGGCAAAGTTTTACCGGCTTGCTGCGGAATCTGTAAAAACATTCCTTCCTGTAAACCGATTCCTTTTACTTGCGGGTTATACCGATGAATTTCGTCCTGCGTTACGCCATATACCCTGCTGATAGAATAAAGCGTTTGGCCTTTCAATACATGATGTACATAAAATACCTTGCCTTGAATTTTCACTAACTCCGTAGAGATGTCCACAGGAACAGGTTGTACAGTCTGAGCTAACACCGCACTAAAGGGTAATAACAAAAGAAAAACAATAAAAATTTTACATTTCATAATTACTCGCATAATATTATTTTAAAGCAAACGCGCCAACATGTTTTGCACATTTGTTTCTATTCTCTCATAAATATTTTCCGTATAGGAAGCCCGAACAAACGGCTCTCCCAAAATATTCTCATACAATTCAATATAACGTTCGGTAATGCCGTTCACCACTTCATCGGTCATTATCGGCGCCTCTTGTTCGGGTTGGCCGGAAAAGCCGTTAGCCATCAACCATTCGCGTACAAACTCTTTCGATAATTGACGTTGCTGTTCGCCTTTGGCAAAACGTTCGGCATAACCTTCAGCATAAAAATAGCGGGAAGAATCGGGAGTGTGAATTTCGTCAATCAGATAAATCTTTCCGTCTCTTTTGCCGAATTCATATTTGGTATCTACCAATATCAAACCTCGTTCTTTGGCCATTTGTGTGCCTCGCAGGAACAACTCCATCGCATATTTTTCGAGTAGCGCATAATCCTCGGCAGTAACCAATCCCTTCTTTAAAATTTCTTCTTTCGAAATATCCTCATCGTGCATGCCTTGTTCAGCCTTGGTGGTAGGCGTAATAATCGGCTGTTCAAAAGCCTGATGTTCGCGCATGCCTTCCGGAATTTTTATGCCGCAAATTTCACGTATGCCCGATTTGTAGGTGCGCCAAGCGCTTCCGGTAAGGTAGCCGCGCACAATCATTTCTATGGGAAAAGGCTCGCAACGATAGCCTACCGTTACCATAGGGTCGGGTGAAGCAATACGCCAGTTAGGAACAATATCGACTGTTGCATCTAAAAATTTGGCGGCAATTTGGTTTAACACTTGTCCTTTATAAGGAATGCCCTTGGACAGCACCACATCAAAAGCCGATATGCGGTCGGTAACTACCATAACCATATATTTATTATCAATGGTATATACATCACGTACCTTTCCTACGTATTTTTCCGTTTGATTTGCAAAGTGAAAATTTGTTGCCGTTATTGCTTTCATTGTATAAAAAATTTGATATAAGTTTATTTATCTTCTTCAACAGGCCCTTTATTCGCTTTAGTATATAAAGTACGCATAGCCGACAGGGCTTTTATCATTTTTCTGTAATGCGCAGCATCGGTAAAAAATTCCTGATTATTTTCATATTCGGCAGCAGGCAGTACATAGAAACGCCGCCGACCCTCCTCTTGTGGTTTGTAAGTAAAAGTATAAGTGTAGCCCGTATGGTCAATTATGATGCTATTGTTATGTTTTATCAAACGAATATTGACTAAGGCGCCGATATCCGTATTCACTGCTGTCATATTCGAAATAAAATTTCCCAAAGAATACACCACTACCGTTGCTATGGTCGAATCGGCGGCATACAGCAATTCTATTGGCTGCAAGACATGAGGGTGGCTGCCGATAATCAGCCGCACTCCGTTACGCGCCAAAAATTCGGCTAAGTTGCGCTGCGCTTTATTCGGGTAAAGTTGATATTCATCTCCCCAATGGAGCGCAACAGCAATAATATCGGGTTGCAGCGCTTTTGCGATTTCAATATCGGCTAAGATTTGCACCGTATCAATAAGGTTTACTACAGTGGGCTTCGGTATGGGGAGGCCGTTCGTTCCATAAGTATAATTCAACAATGCCAGTTCAAAATTATTTTTGGACAACAATAAAGGGGTGGCTTTACGGCGGCTCAGACTGTCGTAAAACGTTCCGGTATGCAAGAAACACAAGCTGTCCAATATTTGCAGCGTACGTTCCACGCCTTTTTTTCCCTTGTCGCAGGAATGATTATTAGCAGTGAGCAGCACATCAACCCCTGCTCGTTGCAGCGCTTCTGCTAAGGCATCGGGAGCGCAGAATTGCGGATACCCGCTGTAAGGCTCGCCTGCCAACGTTACCTCCAGATTGGCTACTGTAATGTCTGCAGCCGACAAGTAGGAAGAGATGTAAGCAAAACAATTGTCTAACTGATAACCATCGGCGGTTTTAGCGCTGTTGATCTGGGTTTGGTGCATCATCACATCGCCCACAAATGTCAGGGTCAAAGTATCCTGTGCCAATAAGCAACTTGATAATATAAGCAATAGTATAGTAATCTTTAGCTTTCTCATTAGGCCGTGAAGTTACGATTTTTTTATTTTTCAGCATAATTTTTTTTTATTTTTTTGAGTTATTAACAATGGGGCGTTGATAAATCGTTGTGAGTACTGAAACTTTTATAGGATAATGTATTTACCTTTGTTCTTTATTATTACGTTTAATATCATTAAATTATGAAGAAGGTCATATTTATCGTATTAACAGTCAGCGCGTTATTAGCGTTAAACAGTTGTGAGTGGGTCAATACCACGGTCTTGGGTAATCCGTCAAAGGAAAAAATTGCCGCAGACTTGGCGAGAGAAAATGCACTCAAAGACTCATTAACTCGCGCCGCGCAGGACTGTGCCGAACAATTAGCAGCCCTGCAACAAGCACAGGGAAGTGCCAACATTAAGACTAACATTAAGTATGTAGCGGACCCCGGTCAACGTTACCACATAATTGTTGGCTGTTTTTTAATGGAAGAAAATGCCGCCGGCATGATGTCTCTTTTAAGAAGTAACGGATATCAGCCTATAGAATTTTCATTCAAAAACGGATATGCCTGCATTTCTTCTCAAGCGTTTAACAATATGTCTGACGCTTTCGACGCCATGAGCGACATGTTAAGATACAATGATTTTTGTCCCGACGACGTGTGGGTGTACGACACAGCCGAACAATTACACCGATAGACTTTATAGACCATAAAGCGTATCAAAAACCACCAAAGGATTTATCAACATTTTTGTTGTTGATAAATCCTTTTTCTTTTGCCTTGCATTGATGCCGCGCTGTTGTTAATATTTCGGTTAATAAATCTAATTTTTTTATGATGAAGGATTAGTCAATTTGGTGTAACTTGCGGCTGTTTTCATCGCTGATAGAATTTAGGAATAAATATAGAAATTATGACCGCAAAAGAAGAGAATGTTCAAATTTTTGAATTTGACGATGCAGTAGCCGCCAGCAAGGAATATTTTAATGGAGACGAATTAGCTGCCTCAGTATGGGTAAATAAATATGCCATGAAAGATTCTTTTGGTAATATTTATGAGCGTACCCCCGATGATATGCACAGTCGTTTAGCCAAGGAATTTGAACGTGTAGAAAAGAAATATCCCAATCCCTTGAATTTGGAAGAAATTTTTGCCCTGCTCGAGGATTTTAAATTCATCATTCCGCAAGGCGGCCCCATGACAGGCATAGGCAATAAGCAGCAAGTAGCCTCATTGTCGAATTGTTTTGTTATCGGCTATCAGGAAGTGGCCGATTCTTACGGCGGTATTATGCGTATTGATGAAGAACAGGTGCAGTTAATGAAACGGCGCGGCGGCGTAGGGCACGACCTGTCGCACATTCGACCCGGAGGCAGTCCGGTGCTGAACAGCGCCCTTACCTCTACCGGCGTAGTGCCTTTCATGGAACGTTATTCCAACTCTACGCGCGAAGTAGCCCAAGACGGTCGGCGCGGCGCACTGATGCTGAGTATTTCCATCAAGCACCCCGACGCCGAGCACTTTATTGACGCAAAAATGACTCAGGGAAAAGTTACCGGCGCCAATGTCAGCGTAAAAATTGATGACGACTTCATGCGTTCCGCCTTGCATGGAAAACCTTATATGCAGCAATATCCTATTGATGTCGTTTTACCTAAATACAAAAAGGAAATAGATGCCGCTAAGCTGTGGAAGAAAATTATTCACAATGCATGGAAATCGGCCGAACCCGGCGTGTTGTTCTGGGATACCATTACCCGTGAATCGGTGGCCGATTGCTATGCCGAGAAAGGATACCGCACCGTAAGCACTAATCCCTGCGGCGAAATTCCGCTATGTCCTTATGACAGTTGCCGATTAATCGCCATTAATCTCTACAGTTATGTGGAAAATCCCTTTACGCCACAGGCTAAATTCAATACGGGTTTATTTAAAGAGCACGTGCAAAAAGCCATGCGTTTAATGGACGATCTTATTGATTTGGAGTTGGAAAAAATCGATGATATTATTGCTAAAATTGATTCAGACCCTGAAATGGCCGACATTAAGCGTGTGGAACGTGAACTGTGGACTAAGATTCAAGAAAAGGCCATCAATGGCCGCCGTACCGGACTTGGTATTACAGCTGAAGGCGATATGCTGGCCGCACTTGGACTGCGTTACGGTTCTGATGATGCCATTGATTTTGCTGTAGAAATACAGAAAACATTGGCCATAGAAGCTTATCGCGCCTCCGTTAATATGGCTAAGGAACGCGGCGCTTTTCCCATATTTGACGCCAAATTGGAAGTAAAAAACCCAATGGTGGAACGCCTCTGCAAGGCCGATGAACAATTAGCCGAAGATATGACCCGCTACGGCCGCCGCAATATCTCTATGCTGACGATTGCGCCTACCGGCACCACCAGTTTAATGACACAAACCACTTCAGGTATTGAGCCGATATTCTTACCTATGTATAAACGCCGCCGCAAAGTCAATCCTAACGACAAGAATGTGAAAATCTCTTATACCGACGATGTAGGCGACGTGTGGGAAGAATACAACGTATTCCATCACAAGTTCATCACTTGGTGCGAAGCTAACGGGCACAAAGCGGAAGAGGTATTCCGTTATAGCGATGAGCAAATTCAAAGATTAGTAGAAAAATCGCCCTATCATAAGGCTTCTTCTGCCGATGTGGATTGGGTAGCCAAGGTGAAAATGCAAGGTAAACTGCAAAAATGGGTTGATCACTCTATCAGCGTTACCGTGAACCTGCCCGAAAATATCAGCGAAGAAATGGTAGCCGTAGTGTATAAAACCGCATGGGAAAGCGGCTGCAAGGGTATTACCGTATATCGCGAAGGCTCTCGTGCCGGAGTTTTGGTTTCTACCAAAGAGAAGAAACAAGAGGAAGAAGGCGTAATGCCGAAAAAGCGGCCTGAAATTTTAGATGCCGAAATTATTCGCTTCAAAAACGGGAACGAACAATGGATTGCTTTTGTTGGTCTATATAAGGGCCGCCCTTATGAGATTTTTACCGGTATTGTTGATGATGAGGTTCGCCCTATACCCAAGACCGTTACTATGGGCTCTATCATCAAAGTAAAAAGTAAGGAAAAAAATAAAGGCTCGCGCTACGATTTTCAATATACCGATAAATACGGTTACACGAATACCCTCGGCGGTATATCACACATGTTCAACAAAGAATTTTGGAATTACGCCAAACTGATTTCGGGTGTGTTGCGTAATGGCATGGCGATTGTCGATGTGGTGAATTTAGTGCAGGGATTGGAACTCGACAGCGAAACCATCAATACTTGGAAAAACGGTGTTGAGCGGGCATTGAAGCGTTATATTCCCGACGGCACTAAGGCCGAAACAGGGCAAACCTGCGGCAAATGCGGCTCCGATTCCTTAATATACCAGGAAGGCTGCCTCACTTGCAACAGTTGCGGCTACTCGAAATGTGGGTAAAGTATGAATAGCAAACAGGCAAATATACTTGAAAACCTTGTAACAGCGTACAAGCGGGCAATGAAGGGACAGGTAGATTTAGAAAAACTAACCTGTTATGCTGTTACCTACCATTCAACGGCAATTGAGGGCAGTACGCTCACAGAAGGACAAGTTTATAATTTGCTCGATTTGGATATACCTGCCAAAAACAAACCCTTTACCGAGCAACAAATGGTAATTGACCACCAAAAAGCCCTCGTTTTCATGTTGAATAAAGCCAAAGAACACACACCGATAACAGAAACCTTAATAAAGGAAATCGGCGCGTTGGTAGTAAAAAACACAGGGAGCACCTACAGCACTGCATTAGGCACATTTGACAGCACAAAAGGCGATTATCGTTTGTTGAATGTGTTTGCAGGGGCGCGGCGTTTCCCCGACAGCAGCAAAGTCCCCGCGCTTATGAAAGCGCTTGTAAGCGAGATAAACGCTAAAATCGGCACGGTACAAACATTCAATCAAAAATGTGAATTAGCCTTTGAAATACATTATCGTTTTGTAAGCATACACCCATTTGCAGACGGCAACGGCAGAACAACCCGCCTTTTGATGAATTATATTTTAACATTATTTGACTTACCGATTTTTTATGTTTTCAAAGGTAGCCGTATATCCTATATTAAGTCATTGGAGCGGGCAAGAGAAACAGAAAATCCTACTGTTTTCTATGATTTTATGTACCGTCAGTATAAAAAATTTATTGAAAAAGAACTGAAAACGGTTTAATGGATTAAATTTTAAGGTATGAATACAGAATTAAAAACACTGTTACAACAAATAGACAGTCTTAAAAACAGGTTGCAAGCTATACGGCCCTTGCCGATGGAAGCATTAAACAAAATCAAAGCAGCTTTTGAAATGGAGTACACATTTGAAAGCAACCGGATTGAGGGCAATACCTTGACTTTGCAGGAAACGGCTTTGGTAGTAAGCGAGGGCCTTACCATCAGTGGCAAAAGTATGGCTGAACATTTGGAAGCCATAAACCACGCCCAAGCGGTTGAATTTATTAAAGAGATTGCCGTTTCCAATATAGAGATAACTGAGCGTACTATAAAGGAAATACACGCTATTATTTTGCACGGTATCAATAGGGAACAGGCCGGCAAATACCGAGATGTGCCGGTTATGATTGTAGGAAGTAAACACATACCCACACAGCCCTACTTGATTGCTCCGCAAATGGAGCAGTTTATTAGAGACTACCAAGCCATGCAGACTAATGACGACCACCCTATTGTAATAGCTGCTTTCCTGCACGATGAACTTGTAAAAATTCACCCGTTTATTGACGGCAATGGCCGTACTTCACGGCTTTTAATGAACTTGTATTTGCTATCAAAAGGCTACACGATTACCATACTAAAAGGCGATAATGAGGCAAAACAAGCCTATTACACAGCATTAGAACAAAGCCATACAGAAAACAATCGGGAAGCGTTTTATTTATTGGTAGCAAATACAGTGAGGCAGTCAATGGAACGGTATATTAGTATTGTCGAGGGTTAAAAAAATGATTTGTTTCCCTCATGCAAAAATAAACCTCGGACTGTATGTTACCGACAAACGGTCGGACGGGTTTCATAATATACAAACGCTTTTTTACCCCATTCCTTATCACGATATTTTAGAAATAGTACCGGCCGATAAAGCTGCTATTTACTTGTCGGGAAGAACGATTGAAGGGTCTATCGACAATAATTCTTGTTGGAAGGCCTATTGCCTGCTGCAACGTGATTTTGATTTACCGCCGGCAGCTATTTACCTGCATAAGCTCATCCCTTCCGGAGCCGGCTTAGGCGGCGGTTCCTCCGATGCCTCGCATACCTTATTAGCATTAAACAGGCTGTTTGAACTGCATCTTTCCGATGAACAACTTTTAACTTATGCCGCTCAATTAGGCAGCGACTGCGCTTTTTTCACCCAAAGCAAGCCTGTGTTGGCCGAGGGGCGCGGTGAGTTGTTACGGCCTGCCGAGTTATCGTTGGCGGGCTACTATTTGCTGTTGGCGCTGCCAAAGATGCCTATAAATACTGCCGAAGCCTACGCCGGTATCCGTCCCAAGGCGCCTCAATACGCATTGGAGAAAACGATAAACCTTCCCGTAAAGGAATGGCGGCAACAACTAAGCAATGATTTTGAGGAACACACTTTCCGACAATATCCTATGCTAAGCAGCATTAAGACGACCTTATATAATAAAGGGGCAGTGTATGCCGCCATGACCGGCAGCGGCTCTGCCCTCTTCGGATTATTCAGCGATGAATTGTTGTGCAACAAGGCCGCCGCGGGGTTTGATTTTCCTACCTTTGCGGCGCACTGCAGCATTGCTCAGTAATCGTGTCGCACCTCTATATTAACTGTAACAACAGTTCGTCCTACCGCCTCTTTATCAGCGACAATATAAATAATAGCACCACGGCGCCGACAAAGGCGCTAATCAAATTACCGACAAAGTTTTTAGTAACTATACCCAGCCAATCAAAGATCATACCGCCGAGTATAGCGCCTATAATACCTACCAGCAGGTTAATCCAAAAACCGAAACCTTTGCCGCGCATAAACAGTCCTGCTAAAAATCCGGCCAAAAGGCCAATCAAAATAAACCAAATGAAATTCATAATAATTAATTTAAATAAAACAATACAGAAAATGACAGCAAAAAGTATGCCATTTTATCTTTTCTTCTTAAAAAAATCTGTAAGCAAGTTTGCACACTCTTTTTCAAGGACGTCGCTTTCGACTGTAGTTTTTGGGTGTAGTAAACTCTTCTCTACTAACTTATAACCGCGTTTAGGATCGGAAGCGCCATAGACAAGGCGTTCGATTTGTGCCCAAAAGAGGGCGCCGGCACACATTACGCAAGGCTCCAAAGTAACATATAAGGTGCAATCAGTGAGATATTTTCCACCTATAGCATGGGTGGCGGAAGTAATGGCCTGCATTTCGGCATGGGCGGTGGGATCGTTAAGCCGCTGAGTAAGATTGTGGGCGCGTGCCAGTATCTTGCCCTGACTTACAATTACTGCGCCAACGGGTATTTCTCCCTC
The DNA here is from genome assembly GCA_009777095.1 of Bacteroidales bacterium. Classification (GTDB taxonomy): domain Bacteria; phylum Bacteroidota; class Bacteroidia; order Bacteroidales; family UBA932; genus UBA932. The sequence continues at coordinate 126,670 of WRMN01000002.1, forward strand.
ATTAAAAGCTTGTTGCGCCTCCTTTAAAGCTTCCCGCATATATTTTTCGTCCGTGTTTTCCATTTTTATTAAACACAAAAGTACGATTTTTTTTAATTTAAACAGTTTTTATCTTACGACGAAATTCGGCGCACACAATAGCAGCGCTCACCGCAACATTGAGCGATTCACTTCCTTTGTTCTCAGGCGGGTAAGAAGGGACGTATAAGTTATCGGATAAATAAGCAGCCACCTCCGCTGAAATGCCGCTTCCCTCGCTTCCCATCACTAATACTGAAGGCGTAATCAAGCGTTTCTCATAAATATTACTGCCATCTAAAGCAGTGCCGTATATGGGCATTTTCGGGGCTATTCTGTTACAGAAATCAACCAAAGAGGTATAATATACTTTCACCCTGAAAATAGCCCCCATGGTAGCCTGCACCACTTTAGAATTGTAGCAATCGGCCGTTGTGTGCGCACACACGATGTGTCGGATACCAAACCAATCGGCCAAGCGGATAATCGTACCCAAATTCCCCGGGTCTTGTACGCCGTCTAAGGCCAAAACCAAATCGTCCGACATATCGTCAATACAGAATTCATGTTGCGGTTGCTTTACCACTGCCAAAGCGGTAGAAGGCGTTTTAAAACCGCTGATTTTTTTCATTTCGGCAGGGGTCAGTTCCGCCTCGGTAAACAACTTATGAATTGTATAGCCTGAACGCTGCGCCTCTTCTACCATTTTCGGTCCCTCCACTACAAATAAGCCCAGTTGGTCACGGTATTTTTTGTGCGCAAGAGAGGTGATGAGGGATATGTCGGATTTGGAAATCATGTTATGGGTTATGAATGATGAGTTATGAATGATGAGTTGTTGATTTGGTTATTTGATGAAGGTTGCTGAAAATTAAAGAAGATTTTATTTAGCTTTCTTTTCAAAATATTGCCAAAGAGGGTCGGGGGGAACGGGTGCTACGATGGTTATTTCTTCTTTTTTCACCGGATGAATAAAGCTAACGGAGCGGGCGTGCAGCGAAATGCTTCCGTCGGGGTTAGAACGCGGGGCGCCATATTTCAAATCGCCTTTCACCGGACTGCCAATGGCGGCTAACTGGCAGCGGATTTGATGATGCCGACCGGTGAATAACTGCACTTCGAGCAGATGGTAATTTTCAGCGCTCAGCAACAAATTATACTTCAGACGGGCTTCCTTGGCGCTGGGCTTAGGTGCTAAAGAGGCAAAGCTTTTATTCATTTTTTCGTTTCTCAACAAATAATGCGTCAACAAAGCGCTTTCTTCTGTAGGGCGTTTTTTCACAATAGCCCAATACAGCTTGTGCAGTTCATTATTCCTAAACATTTCATTCAAACGTTCCAAGGCCTTGCCGGTTTTGGCAAAGATTGCTACCCCGCTCACAGGCCTGTCGAGTCGGTGCGGCACTCCCATAAAGACATTGCCGGGCTTATTGTCGCGCTCTTTCACAAAGCGTTTCAGTAATTCACTCAATGGTTCATCACCTGTTTTATCGCCCTGCACAATCTGCCCCGCCTGTTTGTTCACCACTAACAGATGGTTGTCTTCGTACAATATGAGGTCTGCAGCGTTCATGTTGTTTATTTATTTGTTGAAAGTTGATGAAGGTTGACGAAAGTTATTTTTCTCCCATTTTCATCTATTTTTATACTTTTAGAAACTGTTTTGATTTTTTTAAATGACATGTAAATATTTGTTTGTCAGGAAGTTGATTGAATAATATTTTGTATCTTTGTGATTATAAATCATTTAAACACAGAGGAAATGTACAAAACTAATTATTCAACCAACCTAACCGAAAAACAATGGCAAGTTATAGAAAATATTTTAGATAACAAAAAAATCCCTATATTTGCTATAGGATTTTAGGGATACTTACAATACTAAATTAATGTTACCTGATTGCTTCGCAGTCATTGCGAATCGCTTTAGCGGCGAAGCAACCCTGTCATTGCGAGGTACGAAGCAATCTTTTTCCCAAAAAAATTTTGCCAATTCAAAAAATATCACTACATTTGTACTATTATCTTATATTATTAAAATTATGCAAACCACTACTCGACCGAAGGAAAGAACAGTAATCTCTTTCCTGAGACAAATCAACAAAGTTGATATGCAAAAAAAGTTAAATATAAAAGAGTTGGATACAGAAAATCATACCCTTGTAAATAGATTTGACGTCAATGGCGTTTACATATTAAGTTCGGAAGAGGAAGAAGGGATTAAAGAATCTTTGGAGCAAGTTGCCAAAGGGGAGTTAATCAGTAATGAGGACTTAATATTGGAGGTCGCATCATGGTTCAGAGAATAGTAGTATGGACAGGCAGGTCTATGCAACAACTGAATAAAATATTATCTTACTACACCCTACGCAATAAAAGTAATTTATATAGTCAAAAATTACATGCGCGAATCCAGTATAAACTACACTTATATAAAAACTATCCATTGATAGGTACAAAGATAGAAAAATACAAGGTAAGAATATTGTTTATAGACCATTGTCATTTGTTCTACAAAACAACTAAGCAGCACCTTATTGTGCTTGACATTTGGGACGGGCGGCGTAATCCCAAAAGCATAAAATATTACAAATAGGGGGCAAGGAATTGATTCACATATCTGTGCTGCTTCTTGCTATTGAGGTTGGTGTGAATAAGGTGAAAATAAGGTTTTTAAATAGAGGAAAATAGTTGAAGATGGAAGAAAGTAGAAGAATAACAATTTTCAACAATCTTCGCCAACCGTCAACCGTCATTGCGAGCCGCTTTAGCGGCGAAGCAACCCTGTCATTGCAAGGTACGAAGCAATCTTTTTCTCAAAAAATTTGCCAATTCAAAAAATATAACTACATTTGTAATGTTATCGTTATTATTAATTTTTAAATTAAAATTATGCAAACCACTACTCGACCAATAGGGATTACACCGCGAATATCCTCTTCACAGCAAAAAACCTATGCCGGAATGGATAAATACACAGACATAGATGAATCTCGTCAATTCTTCGATTCACGCTTAGATGCGAATGGCGTATATATCTTAACTCCTGAACAACGAGCAAGTATTGCAATATCTCAACAACAATATACTCAAGGGAAGTTTCGTGCTCAAGAAGATATGTTGCAAGATGTTGACAAATTATACTTTTCCTGAGGCTGCAATGAGGCTTGAGCGTAGAAATTCTATTTCTGTTTTCAAATGTTGGTTTTCATTTTCCAATATTTGAATGAGTTTTTGCAGGGTTTCTTTATTTTCGATATGTAGATTCTCAATATAGCCATTACCATAAGCACCCTCATTATTCGTTTGGGTTTGAATGGTTAGCTTTGGAGAATCAAAAAAAGCAGCAATATCCGTATCTAAAATATTAGCTATTTCTTGCAATCTGTCAATTGTAAGTGTGGTTTTCCGACTTTCTAATCTGGCATACGAAGCTTGTGAAATATTCAATTTGGCAGCCATAAAATCTTGAGAATAACCCTTTTGTTCTCGTACCCGTTTAATGTTAAAACTCATATTATTCATAATACGTATAATTTAATACATTTTGCACATACAAATATACAACTATTTTTTTATTTCATAATAAAAATCTATAACTTACTTGTAATTAGAATATTAAAATTTTCTATTGGATATAGTAAAGAATTTTTCCACAGTATTTACAAACAATTTGAATATTAATAATCAGCTGATTATCAATAAGAAACAAAGCGATGCTGCGAAAATAAAATCAACAATCACAATGTTTGTTTTTCTCAAAAAATCTGCGTATGTTTGCTAAAATTAGTAAAAGGGAAATGTTAATTTATCAAACAACTGTAAATCAATGATTAATAAATCATAAATTATAAACAAATAAATTGAAACAGGTTTTTGTGCAGGGTTAGCCACCCTGCTAACGGAAAAGGATTTGAATTGAGAGTTATTGTCTTCAATCATAACTCATAACACATCACTCATAAATTGAAAAAGCCTTTCCACGAAAGAAAAACCTACATGCACTGACAATGCTACCAAAGTTTTAACTAAATGTAAAAAGGCTCCTGCAAAGGTACGAAAATAAGGCAAACAACCAAAATCTCCCACATAATTTGGGACAGGTTTGGCGCATCTGTCAGATAAAACTATATCCGGTGGTTGTGTGAAAAAAACAGCGGCATGCCGAAAAGCTGTGAAAGAGTAGGCGAATTTTAAGAATTTACGATTATGAAGTTAACATTAAATAAAGAAACTATTGCCACCTTATCTAATGAAGAAGCGAATAGAATAAAGGGTGGAACTCAAGGTACTAGAGTTTCATGTCAGTCGAATACGCTCTGTTTTTGCCCTCCTCCCGAAAACACATGCTTGACATGCCCACACTATTCCTCAAATAAGCCAACACAACTTCAAGATGCTATAAATCAATGCATGAATTGTGGTGTGTAGTAAGTAATTATTCAATTATTACCTAAGCAGTACTAACAGAGTACTGCTTAGGCTTTTTAATACGACATATAACGTATGAGAAAAAATCTGTTTTTTATAGCTGTGTTAATCTTAGCGCTTTCCTCTTGCCAATGTAATAAACAACGTGAAATAGAAAATATTAAAGCCTTTTCTACAGTATATGGTTTACTACGTTGGTTTCACCCATCGGACGAAGCGCAGCAGATTGACTGGAATCAATTTGCCTTATATGGCGTTCACGAAGTTGCCGGATGCCGTTCGGAACAAGAGTTGCAAAAAAAGTTAGAAGAATTATTTTTGCCCATAGCTCCGACTATTTCTTTTACGCAACATGCGGAAGAAAAAAACACAACGTATTACACTCCTTCCGACACAAGCGGTATGCTTCCGATAGCTTGGCAACACTATGGCGTTAAATCCGATTACTATGAGAAATCTTCATATGTTGTTATTCCATATACAAGTGCGCGTACAAACAGACAGGAAAATACAGCTACCGGTATTCTCATAGCAGGGGATATTATTCCGGATGAATATAAGGGTAAAAAAATTAAAATCCAGATTCGCTATAAAATTGCTGAGGAAGATACCAACTTTAAGGTATATCTTTTACTTAAAAAATGCTATAAGGATGATAACATATCCAATGTAATACCACTTGATAAAACCGGAGAGTGGAAAGATTATGAAAGAATATCATCAGAAAACCATAATGATACAAGAGATTGGTATTTCTGTACGAAAGGGAGTGGGTGTTTATATTTAAGGCATATAACGCTATCCTTTTTGTCTGACGGGAAATGGGAAATCTTTCAAACCATTAACAGTAATAATATAACTCCATACTTGAATGATCCTCGCGAACATTCGTATGAATATACAACCACAGCATCGGGCGATATGAAAATAAGTGTAAAAGATCTATTATTTGAACAGCTTCCCTCTTTTGGAGAATATACTCATTGGCAAATTGGAGAGCATCTTTATGTCCATGTCCCTTTAGTATTATATGGGGACAAATATTCGACTTACCCGCAAGCGGATACCCTAGCTCTACAAAAATTAAAAACCAATTTGGCAAAACATGCAACAGAGACTTCCGGCAGCAATAGAATGAGTGCCGACATTGTAGTGGCTTGGAATGTCATGAAGTACTTCCACCCCTACCTTGCCGAATTAGCTATTGACTGGGATAAAGAATTATCTGAAGCATTGAAACAGATAAATGCTAAAAGCAAGGACTTTTCCACCTTGCCATTAGATTTGATGCTGGCGAAGCTGGAAGATGGGCATATATTTTGGACAGCGCCTTATCCAACCTGCATACTTCCCTTCATAGTCAAGAAAATCAACAATGAAATAGTAGTAATAAATCCGCTTGACAGCACTTTTTGCAGAGGCGATGTCATCAAGACTATTAATGGCCAAAGCGCCTTACAACGCTATGAGATGTATGAAGCCCGCATATCGGGATCGGCGGATGTGAAAAATGACAGGGCGCGTGTTTATTGGAATGAAGGTTATCGGAAAGGGGAGCCTTTAACCGTTCAAGCGATACGCAATGGAAAAGCCCTACAAGTATCAACTACAACCGTTTCTTGGCGATGGCCCAGCCCCTTCGACAGGCCGCAAACAGGAATGATTAATGACAGCACCCTGTATGTTAACATGAGTACAATAAAAGGGGAATATTTTCAAGAACTGACGACAGAACGTACGCCAAATCTGAAAATTATTTTTGATATGAGAGAGGCGTATAGCTTAAGTGGAGACTTTAATTCATTGATATCCAAGAAGAATGAGCTATACCGTCGCTCCGTGTTCTTAGTCCCTGAAGTGATTTATCCTCACACACCGCAATTGCACGACACGTTATCAACGATTCCACATAGAGTAAGCAATCGTAATATTTTTATAACCGGAGTAGGTAATCAAAGCCACCATGAAACACTGTTGGATTGGCTACGCTATCACGGTATTGCCTGTTTAGTTGGGCAACATACGGCAGGTGCTAATGGTACTATAAACTATCTTTCTCTGCCAAGTGGAACTACAGTTTCTTTTACCGGAATGAAATATCTTAGCCACTCAGGTAAAGATTATTACTATTACCGAAAGGGTATTCAGCCCGACTATCCGGTAGAAGGAACTATTGAAGACATAAAAGCGGGAAGAGATGCGGCTTTGGAAAAAGCCTTGGAAATAGCTAAGGAACCTGTATATTGATACGCACTAAATATGATTCAGCGAGTACATGATATTGCCAATTTAATAATCCGGCATAAGCAATCGGATGATGTAGGGCTATTAACCGGTCTTGCCGGTGAAGCATTGTTCCTTTATAAGTATGCCAATACTTTACAATTAGACGCTATAAAGAACAATGCTAATGAAAAGTTACACATGATTTTCGATCTCATTAACGAAGGAAGAATAACCTCTTTCACCTATGCTGAAGGATTATCGGGGGTGGGTTGGCTAATAGAATATTTGTTAATACAAAAATTACTTGTCGCAGAAGATGGAGATATTATGCAAGAAGCCGATGAATTGCTGGGTAATTTCATGATACAACAAATGCACGAAGGCGATTATGATTTTCTACACAATGCGGGTGGCATTGCGCTCTATTTTTTGAAAAGAATTCAAAAAACACATAGAGCACTTCCCTTTTTGAAGCAATATATTAAGGAACTGCTCGCCAGTTCGGAGGATGAAGGCGGCATGAAAAAGTGGACTACCCCAATCAATATGGAAGATAATATAAAAGGGTACGATATTTCGATAGCACACGGAAGTTCTTCTATCGTTGTTCTTCTGTCAAAACTACTACCAATAATTTCAACTTTAGGACTAACCAACTTATTGGAAAATACTGTAAATTATATTTTACATCAGGAATATCCACGCCATGCAAGAAAAGTTTCTTTCTTTCCCACATATAATTTACAGTATGATAATAGAAATTTTGCCAGTCGTTTAGGATGGTGTTACGGCGATTTGGGTATTGCCATAGCGCTGTATCAGGCGGGGCAAGTATTGCAACGGCAGGATTGGACAAATAAAGCCATTGAAGTATTATTATATGCTGCAGCCGAGCGCCGCAATTTACAAAAAAACATGGTGGTGGATGCCGGCTTATGCCATGGCACAGCAGGTATAGGGCATATCTTTTATCGTATGTGGTGGCATACCCGTTTTTCGGAATTTAAAAATGCAGCCGATTACTGGTTTAATGAAACATTAAAGATGGCAAGGTTTGAAGATGGGTTAGTCGGTTTTAAAGCACTGCATGGGGAAGATGGGTGGATAAACGAATATGGATTGATAAATGGTATTGCAGGCATCGGCTTAGCCATGCTATCATATATAACCGAAACAGAGCCAACATGGGACGAGTGTTTGTTGCTTAGTTGATTTTATATACAATGAATAAAACAAATAAAAACATAGCTTACCAACCTTTCAACACCTTCGTATTCCGTACTCCGCATATTTCCTTTCAAGAATTTGAAGAGAATATAAAGCGATTAGAGGAAGACGAGAATTACTGGCAGGAGTTTCTGCAAAACAAATCCTTGCAGGAAGCTATTTTTTTTGGAACGCCTATATTGTATGACGAAATTCAAAAATTCATAGCAGGCTCGCTAACTGTATTAAAAGAAGTCAATCGTCTCAAGTTATCCATCCTGCGCTATTATGCGCGGATGAGTACGCGCTGTACGCCTTTTGGCTTGTTTGCAGGCTTTTCTTTGGGAAATTTTGACAACGCAACAAAGATAATATTGTCCGATGCCAACAACTACAGCCGTTATACGCGGTTAGACATGAATTACCTCTGCAATCTGGCGCAGGATATAGATAAGTTGCCGGAAGTAAGAACATATTTGAATTATTTTCCCAACAGCAGTATTTATCCGCTGGGTAACAAACTTCGCTATGTGGAATACTACTATAAAAACGCTCAACGAATACACAACATCAGCGCGGTGGACAACTCGGAATACTTGACTGTTGTCTTAGAGAAAGCCCGCGCAGGGTGCAAAATAGAAGAATTGGCCGCTTTATTGGTGAATGATGAAATTACGCAGGAAGAAGCCATGGCATTTATTCAGGAACTTATCGACAGTCAATTATTAGTGAGTGAACTAGAACCTGCCATAACTGGAAAGGATTTTTTAATACAGCTTTCAACTGTCCTGCAATCTATTCCCGGAATGGAAGAAAAGAACGAGAAATTAACAAAAATCGCAGCCCTGTTGGCGGAAATTGATTCTTCTGCAACAGGCGGCACATTACCCAAATATACTGCCGTTGAAGAGATTGTTAAAGAACTGGGAACGGCTTATGAACTAAAATTTTTGTTTCAAACCGATATGTTCAAACCTGTATACAGCGCTGTGCTACACAAAAATATAATGCCCTCTGTTCAGGAAGCATTGGAGCTAATGAACAAATTGACCAAAGTGCAATCGGAAACCCTGTTGTCCAAATTCGCAGACAACTACTATGAGCGTTATGAAGACGGCGAAATGCCATTGTTGGAAGTATTGGACACCGAAACAGGAATTGGCTATCGTCAAAGTTCCGGCGACATCAGTCCTTTGTTGGCCGGTTATGTATTGCCTGCACAACAATCCGACAAGATGGAAATAAAATGGGACAGCATACAATCGGTATTGCATAAGAAATTTTTGGAAGCACATAAAGCCAATGCCTATACAGTAAATATTGAAGAAAAAGATTTTGATTTTTCGCAAGCCAATTGGAATGATTTGCATCCTACTATTTTTTGTATGTGCGAACTGCTGTCAAACGAAGTAGAAACCCCGCTGATTTACATACAAAGCGTAGGCGGTTCAAGCGCAGCCAATATGTTGGGGCGATTCTGCCACGTAAACAAAGAATTGGAAGATTATGTAAAGGAAATTACCGCTTTTGAGCAAACGCAAACTCCTGATGTTATTCTTGCTGAGATTGTCCATCTGCCCGAATCCCGCATAGGAAATATTTTGTTGCGCCCTGTATTGCGTCCTTACGAAATTCCCTATCTTGGCAAATCTTCCGTAAAAGAAGAATTTCAAATATCTTTATCTGATTTATATGTCTCGGTGAGAGGAAAAACTGTCTTTTTGCGTTCCAAACGACTGAATAAAACAATAGTACCAAGGCTAAGCACGGCGCACAACTATTCCTTTAATTCCATGCCTGTATATCATTTCCTGTGCGACATGCAAGCACAGAGTTTACGCGGCGGCATCGGTTTTTACTGGGGAAGTTTGTCTAACGAATATGACTTTCTGCCTCGCGTAATGTATAAAAATATCGTGCTATCATTAGCAAAATGGACTGTTAAAACAGCAGATTTCATCAAATTATTAGGCTTGGATGATAAAAAACAGGATAAAAATATGGGATTGCAATTGCCCGAAAATGCCATAGACAACCTGAAGCAGTGGCGTAACGAAAAGCAGATACCCCGCTACGTGGTGCTGCCCGATGGGGATAACGAACTATTTGTGGACATGGAAAACAGCCTCAGTATCCAAACGCTTATTTCTGTTATCAAAAAACGCTCTTCATTCCAACTGCAGGAGTTTCCCTTTGAAAAAGAAAAAGCAACAGTAAAAAATGAAGCGGGACAATCATTTACCAACGAATTTATTTTCGGATTTTATAAATCGCAAAAACATGAATAAGGCAGGCATACAACGAAATTTCATTATTGGCGATGAGTGGAATTATTTCAAAGTCTATACCGGATTCAAAACGGCGGACGCCATTTTGACAGATTGCATTTATCCCTTAGCCCTTTCTTTAGAAGCCGCTCAAATTGTTGACAAATGGTTTTTTATTCGCTATGCCGACCCCAAGTTTCATTTGCGGTTACGTTTTCACGTAAATAACCCTGATAATGTTCCGGCAGTGATAATGAATTTTAATCAGGCCATTAAGAATTATGTACATAACCGGTTAGTATGGAAGGTGCAAACCGATACTTATAACCGTGAATTAGAGCGGTACGGCAGCGATACAATAGAAGCGGCCGAAACATTGTTCCACTACGACAGTAAAATGATTTGCCGGTTGATAGCATTGGATGCCGTAAAGAAAGATGAGCATTTACGTTGGTTGGCAGGATTAAAAATGATAGACCTTTTGTTAAGTGATTTTGGTTTTTCTCTAGAAGAAAAATTGAAATTATTCAATACCTTGCAAGAGAACTTTGGAAAAGAATTTGGCATCACTAAAGACTATCGTCATCAATTTGGTCAAAAGTATCGGAATGAGAAAGCTAAGATTGAAAAAGCATTGCATTCGGAATCGGAATCGGCAGAAGAGTTTAAAGCCGTTTTTGAACCTGTTTTTCAGAAGCGTCAAACATCAAGCGCTATAGTGGAACACATCAAGCAAAAAGTACAAGAAAACGCGCAATTACAGCTAAACGACCTGTTAAGCAGCTATATTCACATGCTGTTAAACCGTCTTTTCCGCACCCAGCAACGAATGCATGAATTAGTACTGTATGATTACCTCTTTCGCTATTATAGCTCAATACAGGCAAGACAGAAAAGATGAACAATTTTCATCAACCTTCGCTAACCTTAAACTTTAAACAATTGTATGCCCCGCTTCCCTCATATTCACCAACACGACGCCATGGACTGCGGCCCTGCCTGCCTGCAAATGATTGCTAAGCATTATGGTCGGAACTACAGTCTGCAAGGGCTGCGCGAGAACTGTTTCCTTACGCGCGAAGGAGTGTCGATGCTGGGAATTAGCGAAGCGGCAGAGAAGATAGGGTTTCGTACCACAGGTGCGAGAATTTCTTTTGAACAATTGGCCGAAGCGCCCCTGCCCTGTATTGTGCATTGGAAGCAAAATCATTTTGTGGTGGTTTACGATATAAAGCGGAAGGGTAAAGGGTGTAAGGTGAAGGGTGAGAAAATGGGGCGACAACCTAAGGTCATTGCGGGAGCAGATTGCTTCGCTGACGCTCGCAATGACGACGAAGCAACTCCGCCCTTGACCGATAATCTTACTAAATCAGCAATTCTCGTAGCCGACCCTGCGCACGGTCTCATCAAATATAGCAAAGAGGAATTTCTGAGCGGCTGGCTCTCGTCGCGCAAAGATGATGAAGACCGCGGCATCGCCCTGCTGCTCGAACCTACGCCCGATTTTTACGCTCAAGAGGGAGAACGCGAAGACCGTACCAAGTTTTTCTTCCTCTTTAAATACCTGCGTCCCTACTATAAACTCATCGGGCAGCTGTTTCTCGGTATGCTCTTGGGCACATTGCTGCAACTCATCTTTCCCTTCCTTACCCAAAGCATAGTCGATTACGGAATCAACAATAATAATCTCTCCTTCGTAACGCTTATCCTCATTGCGCAGCTTACCCTCTTTACCGCGCAAACGGCCGTGGAGTTTATCCGCTCGTGGATATTGCTGCACATCAGTACCCGCATCAACATTTCTATCATATCCGACTTCCTCATCAAACTCATGAAGCTGCCCATCGGATTTTTCGATACCAAGATGATTGGCGATATTATGCAGCGCATCGGCGACCATAGCCGCATTCAATCATTCCTGACTTCTACCACGCTGACAACGCTGTTTTCCTTGGTCAGTTTTGTGGTTTTTATCGGAGTATTGGCTTTTTACAACGTAACCCTGCTCTTGGTTTTTTTAATTGCAAGTACGCTGTATGTGCTGTGGGTACTGCTCTTTCTCAAACGACGAAAGGCGCTGGATTATAAACGTTTTGCACAGGCTTCCGCCCAGCAGAGCAACCTCTACCAAATGATTACCGGTATGCAGGAAATCAAGCAGAACAACTGCGAGCGGCAAAAACGCTGGGAGTGGGAACGCATTCAGGCAAAGCTGTTCCGCATCAGCATTAAAGGTTTGGCATTAAGTCAGTATCAGCAGAGCGGCGCCTTTTTTATCAACGAAACCAAGAATATCATTATCTCCTTTTTTGCAGCGCAGGCAGTCATCACAGGCAATATGACGCTCGGTATGATGATGGCTGTGCAGTATATCATCGGACAACTGAACGCACCTATTTCACAATTTATAGGCTTCATACAATCGGCGCAGGACGCCAAAATCAGTCTGGAACGTTTGGGCGAAATCCACACGCGCAAGGACGAGGAGCAGCAGGAGGGAGGGAAAATATCGTTTCTGCCCGAAGAGCACAGTTTTACGCTCCGCAGCCTTTCCTTTCAATACGAGGGGCCGCATTCCGAGATGGTGTTGAAAGACCTGAATTTGCATATTCCAGCCAACAAAACCACTGCCATAGTGGGCATGAGCGGCAGTGGAAAAACCACCTTGGTAAAACTCCTACTGGGATTTTATCCGCCGACTAACGGAGCAATTCTAACAGGCGATACGCCCTTAGACAATCTTAGCAAGCGGATATGGCGCGATGCCTGCGGTGCAGTGATGCAGGAGGGTTTCATCTTTTCCGACACCATAGCCCGCAATATCGCCGTAAGCGACGAGATGATCAATCCCCAACAGTTACTGCACGCCTTGAAAGTAGCTAATCTGAGGGATTTAATAGATACTTTGCCTTTAGGCGTAAACACGAAAATAGGTCAGGAGGGTCATGGTTTGAGTCAGGGACAAAAGCAGCGTATTCTTATAGCCCGTGCGGTGTATAAAAGTCCTTCCTTCCTGTTTTTCGATGAAGCAACCAACGCGCTTGATGCGAATAACGAAAGAGTAATCATGGAAAACCTGGAAGAATTTTTCAAGGGCAAGACGGTAATAATCGTAGCGCACCGCCTCAGCACGGTAAAGAACGCCGACAGTATTGTGGTGCTGAACAAGGGCTGCATCACGGAAACAGGTACGCACGCCGAACTTACCGCGCTGCGAGGGGAGTACTATGAGTTGGTGAAAAATCAGTTGGAACTGGGGAGTTAGAGGAAGATAGATGAAGATAGAAGATTGCTTCGTACCTCGCAATGACGGAGGAAGGTTGATGAAAATAGAAGATTGCTTCGTACCTCGCAATGACGGAAGAAGATGGAGGAAAATAGATGAAGATTGAAAAAAATATAAGCGTTATGATAAATTTATTAAGACATAGAAGTCCCGCAAGGGACATGATATGGATAACCGCAGGTAAGCGAAGCGCAACCTGCGGTTAGACGAACCACCTCTGTCTTTCGCGCGGAAGACTGTCTTTGCCTTGAAAAACGCAGTTGCTCCGCGCGAGACGAGATAGCCTGTCATTAACCCTGCATTTCGCTACGCTACATACAGGGTTATCAAAGTTTCGCTCCTGCGGAGCTTGTAAATACAGCAAATAAAATTTAAACAGTTACTAAAACTTTATATAAGCTCAACCTTCATCAATTTTCACCCATGCAAGACAAAGAAAAAGACATAGAACTCCGCTCCGAAGAAGTGCAGGAAATCCTCGGCCGACCGCCGCAATGGTTGGTGCAGTGGGGTATTACCGTAGTGTTTACAGTAATAGCAGGACTGTTTATCGGCAGTTATTTCTTCCAATATCCCGAAATCGTTACTGCGCCGATAGTGGTTACTACCGAGAACCTTCCTGCTAACGTGGTCGCCAAAACCAACGGCCGTGTGGACAGCCTGTTCGTTGGTGAAAAACAGGCGGTACAGAAAGGACAGTTGCTGGCTGTGATTGAAAATCCCGCCAACCTGACGGACATGCTATGGCTGATGCAGCGTTTGGACAGCCTGCTGCCGACGATGAACGAAGCAGTATTCCCTGAGCTGTCATGGCCCTCGAATTTGGAACTGGGCGCAGTGCAGAGCAGCTACGGAAGCCTGCTGAAAGCATGGGCGGATTACGGCTATTTCCTGAAAACCGATTATCACCGCAAGAAAATAGCAGTAATCGAAAAGCAGATTGCCGTACAGCGAAAGATGCAGTCTCAAAGCCATGCGCAATTATCCTTAATGCAGGGGCAATTAGAGGTCGCTAACAAGTTGTTTGCTACCGACTCGCTCTTGTTTACCAATGGTGTAATTGCCGCCCTGGATTATGAAAGGGCGAAGAACGCCCGGCTGCAATCGTTGCGGGAATATGAAAGCGCGAAAAGCGGTTTGGAGGCGCAGCAGATGGGCATACTGCAATTAGAGCAAAGCATCTTCGACTTGGAGCAGCAGCATAATGAGCAGTCCTCGCAGCTGCAATTGGCGGTTCGCACGGCCTGCGACTATTTGCTGTCGCAAATGAAAAGTTGGGAGCAGAGCTGTCTGTTGCGCAGTCCGGTAAAGGGCATAGTAACTTTTACCAAGTATTGGCAGACCAACCAGAACATACAGACAGGGGAAACCCTGCTAACGATAGTTCCGGAGAGCGCAACGCAGATTACCGGAAAAATCTATCTGCCGCCGCAGGGAGCGGGCAAGGTGAAGGTCGGGCAGACGGTGAATGTGAAGTTAGACAATTTCCCTTATTTGGAATACGGCATGGTAAAAGTAGCGATAAAAAACATCGCCTTAGTACCCATTGTACAGGAAAATGTACGTTATTATGTATTAGAAGTAGATTTTCCGGACGACCTGCAGACGAATTACGGCAAGACCCTTCCCTTCAGTCAGGAGATGCAAGGCACGGCCGAAATAGTAACCGACGACCTGCGCCTGTTAGACAGGTTTTTGAGGCCGATTAAGGCGCTGTGGGTCAATTGACAGTTGAGAATTGAGAATTGAGAGAGGAAGGTGGGAGAAATTGAGAAAAATAGAAAAAGATTGCTTCGCCGTTAAGGCGGCTCACAATGACTACGAAGCAATCAACTGTAAACTCAATATCGCACATCTCAAAGCAAATAAACAATTCAACGATTAAACAACTGCATCATAAATCCGAGATAAATCCCCGTTTCCACATTTTTTCCCTATCTTTGTAGTATGCTTGGCATTTTGGATCAGGATATAAAATTTTTACCCGGAGTGGGGCCACGGCGAGCAGAGTTGCTTCGAAAAGAGTTGAATATAAGCACTTTCGGAGAACTGTTCTATACTTTCCCCTTTCGTTATATAGACCGTACTAAATTTTATACGGTAAAAGAAGTTTTAGGCGCTCAAACGGAGCTGACTTACATTCAGTTACGAGGGAAAATGCTGCGCTTTGAGTTAGTCGGCAAAGGCAGGGGTAAGGAACGTTATATCGCTTATTTTTCAGATGATACCGGAACTATCGAATTGGTTTTCTTTCAAGGTATAAAATGGCAGCGCGAGCGATTGAAGCAGGGACAGGAATACATCGTTTTCGGGCGCTCTACCGAATTTAAAGGCAAAATCAATATGGTGCACCCCGAAGTCGATGAACCGAGCGAGGATAAAACAGGCCTGCAATCGGCCATGCAGGGAGTGTATAGCAGCACGGAAATCCTGCGCGACAATGGATTAGGACAACGCGCCTTCATGAAACTTCAGGCAAATTTAGCACAGGCGCTTAGCGGGAAAATAGAAGAAACTTTGCCGCCTTGGTTAGTGACGGAACAGCATTTGATTTCCTTGTCGGAAGCCTTACTGAATGTGCATTTTCCGCAAAGTCCCGCCTTGATGGAAGCGGCGCGTTTTCGCCTAAAATTTGAAGAGTTGTTTTATATTCAATTAAGTTTGTTGAAACAACGCTCGGTTCGTTTATGCGCTTCGCAAGGTTTTGTGTTTTCGGCTGTAGGGGAAAAATTTCATCAATGTTACGAAAAATTGCCCTTTCCGCTTACCAATGCGCAAAAGCGGGTAATTAAGGAAATCCGCAAAGATATGGGCAGCGGAAAGCAAATGAACCGCTTGCTGCAAGGCGACGTGGGCAGCGGAAAGACCTTGGTGGCCTTGCTCTGCGCCTTAATCGCCAACGACAACGGCTATCAGGCGGCCATTATGGCGCCCACCGAAATATTGGCGCAGCAGCACTACGACAGTATCCGAGATTTCCTTGAAGACACAGGCATTCAGGTGGGACTGCTAACCGGTTCTACCAAAAAGAAAGACCGCAAAATCCTGTCCGAGGGTTTGCTCAACGGCTCGCTGCACCTGCTTGTCGGAACGCATGCCTTAATCGAAGATACCGTTCAGTTTAACAACTTGGGCTTTGTAGTTATCGACGAGCAACACCGTTTCGGCGTGGAACAGCGCGCCCGCTTATGGAGCAAAAGCGCCACCCCTCCTCATGTTTTGGTGATGACGGCCACGCCCATTCCGCGCACCTTGGCCATGACCCTGTATGGCGATTTAGACGTGTCGGTGATAGATGAACTGCCTCCCGGACGGCAGCCGGTGAAAACCTTGCATTTTAACGATGGTAAACGGCTACGGGTTTTTGGCTTTATGAAGGAACAAATAAAGGCCGGTCGGCAAATTTACATGGTATATCCTTTAATTAAGGAGTCGGAAAAGATGGATTATAAGAATTTAGATGACGGGTATGAAAGTATTATCCGCGCTTTTCCCCCTCCCGAATATGTTACGGCGATTGTACACGGAAAAATGACTGCCGAAAATAAAGCTATTGATATGCGGCGGTTCGTAAGCGGCAAAGCGCACATCATGGTGGCTACCTCGGTAATTGAGGTGGGCGTGAATGTTCCCAATGCCTCGGTGATGGTGATTGAAAGCGCCGAACGGTTCGGACTTTCTCAATTGCACCAGTTGCGAGGAAGAGTTGGCCGCGGGGCTGAACAATCGTTCTGTATTTTAATGACGGATTATAAACTTTCTAAAGAAGCCAAAAAGCGCATGGAATTGATGTGTAGTACCAATAACGGCTTTGACATTGCAGAGGCCGACCTGCAATTGAGAGGACCGGGCGATATGGAAGGTACGCAGCAAAGCGGTATGCCGGTCAACCTGCATATTGCTGATTTAGCGCGTGATGGACAAATGTTGGAAATGGCGCGTAATGTGGCGCTGACTATTTTAAATACCGACCCTGAATTATCTTCCGAAAAAAATGCTTTACTTTGCAGTCAATTAAAAAAATTAAAGGCCTCAACAGCCGATTATAGCGTTATTAGCTAATGAAACGACAATACATTCTTTTACTTTGCTGTATGCTCTTCCGGCAGACGGCTTTCGCACAGCCAACAACTACTGTTGACGCTCCGAAACTGAAGACATACACCGCCGATGACCTTGTATTTAAAACAGGCGAACGGCTAACTTTGGTGGCCAATTACCGATGGGGAATTATCAATTCCGATGTGGGCGAGGCCACTATGCTTGTAGAACAAGAGAGTTTTCGCGACACAAGCTACTTTGTAGCAAGAGCTTATGCTACTACTTATAAGTTTTGGGATAACTTCTTTAAGGTGCGCGATGTGTATGAAGGCCGTTTTGACATGCACACTTTACGTCCCCTGTATTTTTACCGCGATATTCATGAGGGAGATTATAAAATGGTGAATACCATATATTTTAATAATGATAATTACACCATTAAAGCCTCTGCTAAACGAGAAAAATATCCGAGAAGAGATACCGTGTTGCAGGGAACGGCTGCCACTTTCGACTTCATAAGCCTTTTCTATAATTCGCGAAATATTGATTTTTCTACCTTATCGGTGGGAAAAACTTATCCTTTTTCTTTTGTTGTTGATGATGAGATGTTTGACCTGTATTATCGCTTTATAGGCAGAGAGGAAAAAAATATTTCGGGTTTAGGCCGTTTTCGTTGTTTAAAATTTGCTGCGAAATTAGTTGCCGGCGAAGTGTTTAAAGGCGATAGCGAGGTAACTATCTGGATTACTGACGATGAGAACAGGATACCCTTACTCTTTGAATCACCGGTCAGGGTAGGTACGGTTTCGGCGCGGCTGTCCAAATACGCCAATCTGAAGTATCCTTTGACCAGTAAAATCAAATAGAATGGCTTCGGAGCAATTGGTGGAACATAAGGGAATTGTAACAACTGTTGAGGCTAAAAAGGTAACAGTTAGCATAGTTGCAGCTTCTGCCTGTGCCTCTTGTCAGGGAAAGTCCTTTTGTTCAATGTCGGATAAAAAAGATAAAAAATTTGTGACAGATGTTGTTAATCAAGAATTTACAGTGGGTGATGAAGTGCTGCTAACGATGCGTTTAACTCAGGGATTAAGGGCGGTAGTTTGGGCCTATATCTTTCCTTTGTGTTTATTAATGATAATTTTATTAACTTTGCTGAGTTGTAAGTTTTCGGAAGCCGGAAGCGCTTTAGCTGCGTTGACTGCTGTAACTGCTTATTATTTTATACTTTACCGTATGCGCAACAGATTGAAGAAGAAATATGTATTTGAAATAAAAAAATTGGGATAATGAACACTTTAATTTTTACCATTCTTGCCTTAAGTATTTTAGCCTTAGTATTGGCTGTAGTTTTGTATTTGGTAGCGCAAAAGTTTAAAGTAGAAGAAGACCCGCGCATTGACGATGTGTCCGAGATGTTGCCCGGAGCGAACTGCGGCGGTTGCGCCCTTGCAGGCTGCCGCGCCTTTGCTGAGGCTTGCGTTAAAGCTGATGCGCTCGACGATTTGTTTTGTCCGGTGGGCGGACCTGCGGCTATGAGCCAAATTGCCCAATACCTTGGCAAGGCCGCTCCCGAAAAAGAACCTATGGTGGCCGTAGTGCGCTGTGCCGGCGCCTGCGATAAACGCGAAAGGATAAACATATACGACGGCGCTCTTTCCTGTGCGGTGACGGCCAATTTATACACCGGCGATACCGGTTGTTCTTTTGGTTGTCTGAGTAAAGGCGACTGCGTGCGTGCCTGTACTTTTGGCGCTATCAGCATGAATGAAACCACAGGCCTTCCCGAAGTAAAAGAAGAAAAATGTACGGCTTGTAACGCTTGCGTGAAAGCCTGCCCCGGCAATATTATTGAATTGCGCAAAAAAGGACCGAAGAACCGCCGTATATTTGTTTCTTGTATCAATAAAGACAAAGGCGGAATAGCGAAGAAGGCTTGCAGCGTGTCTTGTATCGGCTGTATCAAATGTCAAAAAGCATGTACTTTCGACGCTATTATCATTGAAAATAATTTAGCGTATATTGATTACAGCAAATGCCGCCTGTGCCGTAAATGCGTGCCCGAATGCCCCACTGGCGCTATTGTGGAAGTAAATTTCCCGCCGATGAAATCTGCCGCAAAAGAAGAAACAACAGCATAGGGGCGTCTCTTACGGTCGTTATATGTGGTTAAGAATGCTCATATAGGAACACACACCTTTGCCTGACCTAATGATGGCTTGCAATAGGTCTATATCCTCGTTAATATCAAGCCGAGAATAATTCCGACAAGTAAAAAAATCATGGGTACTCGGTCTTTGTTCATGATGGTTGACTGTGGAAGAATTTCACAATAGACCACATATAACATGGCACCTCCGGCTATAGAAAAGGAAAGCGCAAGAGCCGTGTTTGAAATAGTTCCGAACAAAATACCCAGAAAAGCGCCTAAAGCAGTGGGCAGTCCTGATAACATCGTTAAAATAACCGTTTTCACCTTTTTAAGGCCACCTGATAATAACGGTGCAGAAATAGCCATTCCCTCCGGAATATTATGTATAGCGATGATAAGCGCTAATGTCGCTCCCATATTAAGATCACAACCACAGGCCGTTCCAATGGCTAAGCCTTCCGGGATATTGTGTAAACCAATAACAAAGAACATCATTATTCCGGAACGCAGCATACTTTTTCTACCTGTAATTATCTCGTTAACATGAAAAAAATCTTCATAATTTTCATGCAGCTTAGGCTTTGCAATATTAAAATTTGAAACTCTGTCAATAAGATTTTCAAGGAGCATCACTAAGATAATACCTGTCAGCAAACCTGCAATTGTAATCAATACGTCAGCATGCAACAAGGCTTCCGGTATAAGTTCAAAAAAGACGATGCTGGTCATAATCCCGCCGGCAAAAGCTAAAAAGACACTAATCATCTTGTCCGTACGGCTTCCGAAAATTACAGTCAGCAACCCGCCTAATCCGGTACCGCCTACACCGGCCAAAATACTCAAGACAATAATATTCATTTTAACAAAAAAGGCAACCGATTAATTTTCAGCTACCTTTTGCGGTCTGGACGGGACTCGAACCCGCGACCCCGTGCGTGACAGGCACGTATTCTAACCAACTGAACTACCAGACCTGATTAAAATTTGGGATTGCAAAGGTAAGACATTTTTTTTATTCTGCAATTAGATAGCTGATTTTTTTTACCTACCTTTGCACAACGCTTTAAATTTTGGAGCTTCATGAAAAAAGATAAACAGGCACAATTCGACCGTAGTTACCTGAAAATGGCTGCAGTATGGGCGCAAAACTCCTACTGTCAACGCCGTCAGGTGGGCGCTCTTATCGTAAAAGACCGTATGATTATTTCCGACGGCTATAACGGTACCCCCTCCGGTTTTGAAAATATTTGCGAAGACGAAGCAGGCAACACTAAACCCTACGTGCTCCACGCCGAAGCCAACGCCATTACCAAAGTGGCCAAATCGAACAATAGCAGCGAAGGCGCCACCCTTTATATAACCTCCTCACCCTGTGTTGAATGCGCAAAATTAATAATTCAGGCGGGTATTACCCGTGTGGTTTTCAGTAACGAATACCGCATTATAGATGGTGTCAACCTGCTGCAACGCGCCGGTATAGAAGTTGTTTATATTAAAAATGAAGATTTATAGTACAATATGAATAAAACCAATCTCTTCCTACGTCTCCTTAGCCTGATGCTCTGTATAATATTAGGCGTTTTCATTGGGCAACGCATGTCCTATAATAACCGTAATGTGATTTACTTAGATTCCGGCGGCGCCTCACGCGAGCACCAAAAACTGAACCTTATACTTGAGCAGGTTCGTAATAATTACGTTGATACGGTGAATATTGATAGTTTGATAGAAAAGAGCTTGCCCTTGATAATGGGCGAATTAGACCCTCATTCTATTTATATCCCTGCCTCCGATATGGAGGAGGCCAATGAATCTATCGAAGGTAATTTCGACGGTATAGGCGTATTCTTTAATATGCCTAACGATACAGCCATGGTTAGCAGTGTTATCGGCGGGGGACCGGCAGAACGTGCAGGCGTGCAACCGGGCGATAAAATCGTTACCGTAAACGACACTACCATTGCCGGCAAAAAAATTGACCAAGATGCAGTGGTAAAAATGCTGCGCGGAAAAACCGGCACCAAAGTAACCATTGGCGTAAAACGTATAGAAGAGCCTAACCTGATACAAATTCCTATCACTCGAGGAAAAATTCCCGTAAAAAGCGTGGACGTAGCCTTTATGTTAAGCGAGCATACAGGTTATATCAAACTGTCGAAATTTTCCAAAATATCCCATGATGAGTTTGTGCAAGCTGCGCAGAAGCTCGAAAAACAAGGTATGCGCAATTTAGTGTTCGACCTTCGGGGCAATACAGGCGGACTACTTGATCAGGCTTTTGAAATCGCTAATGAATTTTTAGTCAAAGACTGCCTTATTGTATATACCGAAGGCCGCGCCCGTCGGCGTCAGGAGTTACATGCCAACGGACGGGGACTCTTTCAGCAGATGAATTTAGCTATTCTTATCGACGAGTCAACCGCTTCGGCTTCGGAGATTGTAGCCGGCGCTTTGCAAGATAACGATAAAGGCTATATTGTTGGCCGCCGCAGTTTTGGCAAAGGCCTGGTACAAGAACCTGTTTTCTTTACCGATAATTCGGGCATACGCCTTACCGTAGCCCGCTATTATACGCCTACAGGACGTTGCATACAAAAGCCATACGAAGGCAACCATTATGAGGATAATATTATTCAACGCTATTTGCACGGCGAATTTTCTGAAATCGACAGCATCAAACAAAACACCAATGAGCGTTTTACAACCCCTCAAGGCAAAGTAGTGTATGGCGGCGGCGGTATTATGCCCGACATCTTTGTCCCCATTGATACTACAGGCGTAAACAATTATCTTCAAACGGTATCGCGGCGCAACCTGATTTTCCGATACATAATACAGTTCACCGAGCAACACCGCAAGGAAATCAACAGCATTACCACCTTTGAGGCTTTGAAAAAATTTTACGCCCCTTATAATTTTGTAGCGCTATTTGTGGAATATGCCGCTAAAAACGGCGTTAAAGGCAGTCTTGCTGAAATAGAGGAATGCTCCGAATTGCTGGAAGTATATCTTAAAGCTTACATCGGCCGTAACACGCCCCTCGACGACGAGGGCGCCTACCCCTTTTTCGCCACTATCGACAACACCCTGCAAGAAGCAGCGAAGGCGCTGGAGGGGAGTTAAGGACGTTATGATTTGTTTACAGCTAATAGGTTTACCCCGTACCTCGAAACTCTTATTAATCATTAAAATTTCCTACCTTTGTAAGTTACAACTATTATTTATTTAAATAAATGAATTACAAAATAGCAGACATCAACCTTGCCGCATTTGGCCGCAAGGAAATTGAAATCGCCGAAAAGGAAATGCCGGGCTTAATGGCTATCCGTAAAAAATATGCTCAGGAACAACCCTTGAAAGGCGCACGTATTACAGGCTCGTTGCACATGACCATTCAAACGGCTGTGCTGATTGAAACCCTTACCGCCTTAGGCGCCGATGTCCGTTGGGCCTCATGCAATATCTTTTCGACCCAAGATCATGCTGCCGCCGCTATTGCCGCTGCCGACATTCCGGTATTTGCGTGGAAGGGCGAAAGCCTTGAAGAATACTGGTGGTGTACCGAGCAAGCCCTTAGCTTTGAAGGCGGCAAAGGCCCTACGCTGATTGTGGACGACGGCGGCGACGCTACCCTTCTGGTACATTGGGGTGTAAAGGCCGAAAAAGACCCTTCCTTCCTTAATCGGGCGGCCTCCTCCAAAGAAGAAGGGGTAATCCTTGATTTGCTGAAAAGAACGCTGAGGGAAAGCCCTGCGAAATGGACCAACATTGCCTCCGAAATCAGAGGCGTGAGTGAAGAAACCACTACCGGTGTGCATCGTTTGTACCAAATGATGGAACGAGGCGAATTATTGTTTCCGGCCATTAATGTGAACGACTCGGTAACCAAATCGAAGTTCGATAACCTCTACGGTTGTCGCGAATCGCTGGCCGACGGCATTAAACGAGCTACCGATGTGATGATTGCCGGAAAAGTGGTTGTAGTATGCGGCTACGGCGATGTGGGCAAAGGTTGCGCCCGCAGTATGCGCGCCTACGGCGCCCGCGTGTTGGTAACTGAAATTGACCCTATCTGCGCTTTACAGGCCGCTATGGAAGGCTTTGAAGTAACTACGGTGGAAGAGGCGCTGCCCGAAGGAAATATTTATGTAACTACTACCGGTAATTGCGATGTGTTAACTATTGACCACATAGCCAAAATGAAAGACCAGTCTATTGTTTGCAATATCGGCCATTTTGATAATGAAATACAGGTAGAGGCTTTGGAAACCTTTCCGGGAATCAAAAAGATAAACATCAAGCCGCAGGTCGATAAGTATGTTTTTCCCGCTGGGCATGCTATCTTCCTGTTGGCCGAAGGCCGCTTGGTAAACCTCGGCTGCGCTACGGGGCACCCTTCCTTTGTGATGAGTAATTCCTTCTCCAATCAAACCCTTGCGCAACTTGAACTGTGGAAGAATAATTATAAATTGGGCGTATATTGCTTGCCGAAAAAGTTAGATGAGGAAGTTGCCCGCCTGCACTTGGAACAACTAAACGTAAAGTTAACCAAACTATCTGCAAAGCAGGCCGCTTATATAGGCGTTGACCCCGACGGGCCGTACAAAGCAGAGCACTATAGGTATTAATGATAGGATAGGGTAAAGGGTAAAACAGCTAATAATAATTTCTGCTTGAGAATAAATTCTAAAATATTTTTTGTACCTTTGTAACAAAATACTCAGGTTAAGTTATGGTAAATAAAGACGATATAAAGCAATATCTTTTTAACGCACTGAAAGAAGGACATCATCTGTGGTCGTATGACTATAACAAAATAAGCATAGACGATCTGTCAGATGAATTTTTAATTGAAAAAGTTTTACTTCGCCTTGATTTACCTGAACTTGGTCTTTTATTTTCTATTTATCCAAAGAAACAAATTAAAGAGGTGTGGAAATGGAAAATGTGTGCTTTAGAACCGCATTATCATAGCAGCAATATTCTTTTTGCAAGAGTCTATTTTGACATTAAAAACCCTGACCGGTACGTTAAGATGCAAAGCCAGCGGGCTGTCCAAGCAAATTTAGATAAGATATGGAAGGTATAATGCCAAAGACTAAAGAAGTTTTAGATAAAATTTCACTTTTTGAGAGCATTAAGCCATATATAATGATGGGTGGTACTGCTTTGTCTTTGCAAATAAAACACCGCCTGAGTGAAGATATTGATTTTTGCCAATGGAAAAACTTTAAAAATCAAAAGTTAAACGTGAATTACGCAGGTATTGAAGAAGAATTAGCCGCTATTGGACAATTTCAAAAAATTTTAATTAGCGCCAACCAAGTTGACTACATAGTCAACGGCGTAAAAATAACTTTTTACTGCGACAATCGTTTAAAACAACCGGAGGGGTTAAAAGCAATTGATTATAAAAATAATATTAAATTAGCCGATATCAACAGTATAGGTATTATGAAGTTAGAAGTGTCGCTTCGCCGAGCTGTATTTCGTGATTATTATGACATTTTTTCCATTATCAAAGCTGGCGGGGATTTTAACACTATTGTTGATGGAACTTTAAAATATTCTCAACATAATTTGAGAAGTCGCGATGTTATTTCTATACTTGGTAATGGTTCCACATTTTACAACTATGAGAATATAGAATATTTATGCCCGCAATATGATGTAACGACAAAAGAAATAGAAGAATTTTTAATTCCCTATATTAAGCAATATATGAAATCTAAAGAGAAGGCAATATTGCAGAAATATCAAGATGGTACAAATCAACAAATCGGCAAACAATGAAAATATCTTACAACTGGCTGAAAAAATATATTAGTATTTCCGAAACGCCGGAGCGCGTGGCTGAGATTTTAACTTCCATTGGACTCGAAGTGGAAGCCATGGAAACCACCGGAGGTGTGTCGGGCAATCTCGAAGGCGTAGTGGTTGGCCATGTGCTTGAATGTGAGCAGCACCCCGATGCCGACCGCCTGAGAGTTACCAAGGTGGACGTGGGCATCGGCGAGCCTCTGCAGATTGTGTGCGGAGCGCCGAATGTAGCGGCGGGGCAGAAAGTGGCGGTGGCTACGCTCGGTACCACCTTGCATTTCAGTAATGGCGAGCAGGTAAAAATGAAACGCCAGAAGTTGCGCGGCGTGGAATCTATGGGTATGATTTGCGCCGAAGATGAACTCGGTTTAGGTCATTCGCACGAAGGAATTATGGTGCTTGATGCTGCGGCTCAGGTGGGCGATACAATTCGGAATTATATAAATATTGATGCAGGAGATACCGTATTTGAAATAGGACTTACGCCCAACCGTATTGATGCAGCTTCGCATTTCGGCGTGGCTCGCGACTTGGCCGCTGCGTTAGGAATAAAGGCGCAGCTTCCTTCAGTGGACACATTTGCCGAAGGCGCCGGAGAAGGTGTTAGGGTGAAAATAGAAAACACTGTGGCCTGTCCGCGTTATTCGGGAATTACCATTAGCGGAATTAAAGTGCAGCCTTCGCCGGAGTGGCTGCAAAAATGTATGACGGCCATAGGTCTGCGGCCGATTAACAATATTGTTGACATTACCAACTTTGTATTGCACGAGACAGGCCAGCCGCTCCATGCCTTTGATGTTGCAAAGGTTGACGGTAATCAGATTGTTGTGCGCACTTGTGAGGAGGGTGCTCCCTTTGTAACATTAGACGGCATTGAGCGTAAACTCAGCGCTAAAGACCTGATGATTTGCAGCGCTGTCCGTCCGATGTGTATTGCCGGCGTATTCGGCGGCCTGAATGCCGGCGTAACGGAAACCACTACCGATGTGTTTATTGAAAGCGCTTATTTTAATCCTGTGTGGGTGCGCAAAACCGCCCGCCGCCACGGACTGAACACCGACGCCTCGTTCCGCTACGAGCGCGGCGCCGACCCTGAAATTACCCTCTACGCTTTAAAACGTGCAGCCTTGCTGATTCAGGAAATAGCAGGAGGAACAGTCGTGGGCGCTGTGCAAGATGTTTACCCCCAGCCGGTGAAACCGGTGCAGGTGGAGCTTAACTACAAAAATATGGTGCGTTTGATTGGTAAAGAAATTTCGGCTTCGGAAACACAAAAAATCCTGCAATCGCTTGATTTTACCATTACCTCAACTACTGCCGACGGTCTTACCGTGAGCGTTCCAACCTACCGCGTTGACGTTACCCGCGAATGCGATGTGGTAGAGGAGTTGTTGCGCATCTATGGCTACAATAATGTAGAAATTCCTGAAAGGGCGCTGATTTCGGTAAATTACCGTTCGCCTTCCAATCGCGAACAATTGCAGAACTTATTGTCCGATTATCTGACGGCTAACGGATTTAATGAAATGATGAACAATTCGCTTACCCAAAGCGACTATTATAAAATGACGCCCTCATTTCCGCCGGAAAATGAAGTAAAAATCCTCAATCCGCTGAGCAGCGACCTGAATGCCATGCGCCGCACTTTGCTCTTCGGCGGATTAGAAGCGGTGAACCACAATATTAACCGACAATACAACGATTTAAAGCTGTATGAATTTGGTAATGTATATTTTTATACGCCCGACAAAGCCGATAAGGGTATTACAGCTTATTCAGAAGCTCCGCGTCTCGCTCTTTTTGTTACGGGCAATGCTGTGCAACAATCGTGGAATACCAAGGCGGAAGCTACTAATTTCTTCTATTTAAAAGGTTATGTGGAAAAAATTATGGAGCGTTGCGGTATCAATTTATACCAACTCAGCTGTGCGGAAGCGCCGAAAGATTGGTTCGCCGAAGGGGTGAGTTACCAATGGAACGGCGAGCCATTGGCAGTGATAGGCAGTATGGCGAAAAATTTACGCTCAGCCTTTGGTATTAAACAGGAAGTATATGCGGCTGAGATTGCTTTTGATGTACTACTGAAAGCGCAGGCACAGCATAAAGTAATGTTCTCGGAATTGCCTAAATATCCCGAAGTGCGCCGCGATTTGGCTTTGGTAATAGATGAAAAAATAACCTTTGATCAATTACGAAAAATAGCTTTCAAAGCGGAAAAACGCTTGCTGAAACAAGTTGGTTTGTTCGATGTGTATCGCGGCGATAAATTACCCGAAGGTAAAAAACAATATGCCCTGAGTTTCGTATTGCAAGATACGGAAAAGACCTTTACAGACCAACAGATAGAACACATCATGCAGCAACTGCTTAACGGCTTTACTAAAGAAGCAGGAGCGGTACTGAGGTAATTGGTTTCTTTCTTGCGGCTATCATGATTGCGGCACTGTTCAAAAATTAATTATTCAATAACTGTACGGCTTGCATATATGTGCAAGCGACAAGGGCGGCTGTTTCCACACGCAGGCGGGTATCCCCTAAACTTACAGGCTTAAAACCATGTTTCAAGGCTAAAGCTATTTCTTCCGGCGAGAAATCACCTTCGGGGCCAATCAGGATAAGCGCTTTACTACACGGCCTCAACGCTTGCGGCAAAAGCAGTCGTTCCCCTTCGCCACAGTGGCAGATAAATTTTTCACCATCGAAAGCTTGAGTAATCAACTGTTTTACCTCTGTTAGGTCATGTAGTTCCGGCAGTTTTGTTTTGAGCGATTGCTTCATGGCGGCAATCACTATCTTTTTTGCCCGTTCATGTTTGAAAACCTTGCGTTCCGAATGTTTGCAAAGAATAGGAGTAATAACATCAATGCCTATTTCGGTAATTTTTTCGAGTACCCACTCATAGCGTTCCATATTTTTGGTGGGCGCTACGGCTAAATGTAAAAAGTACTGATGCCGACCGAAATCTTTCTCCTGATGTACTACCTCCACTATGCAAGCCTTGGGCTGCGCATTGGTAATACGTGTGGTATAAAGCATACCGCGGCCGTCTGTAAGATGAACTTCATCACCGACGGCAAGGCGCAACACACGAATGCAGTGTTTCGATTCTTCCTCGTTCAGTTGATAACTGTTTCCGTTGATATCAGGCGTATAAAAAAGATGCATAGAATTATTTTTTTACAAAGAAAGAGAAAAATTTTGTTTTTCTCAAAAAACCACTTATCTTTGTATTGTAATATTAACCTGTAAAAACCCATAGCCACTTATGGACGTATCTGTAATACAACACCAATTTGACACGATTAACGTGCCTAAACAAGCAAAAAACGCTATTCTTGCAGTCATTGATTTAAAGGTCAATAGCGAAATGAAAGAAGTACTACTGAAAATAGATCATTTGGATAAGCGCATAGATCATTTAGATCAACGCATTGATCACTTGGAAGAGCGTATGGATCAGCGCTTTGAGGCAGTTGAACAACGATTTAAAGTCATTGATGATCAATTTAAAGTTGTTAATGATCAGTTTAAACTCGTTAACGATCAGTTTAAAGTTGTTAACGATCAGTTTAAAGTTGTTAATGGTCAGTTGAAATTCGTTAATGACCAGTTTAAAGTTGTTGATGGGCATTTTGTAACTGTATATCAGCGTTTTGACACAATAGAAAGGCACTTTTCCATGTTGAAATGGCTGGTAGGCACAATGGCAGCCACGATAACAGCCTTTATGACTACTATGCTATTAAAAGGTTAAATGAAACGCATAGGCCTTTTATCAGACACCCACGGATATTTCGATGAGAAATTATACCGCTTTTTTGACAGTGTTGATGAATTGTGGCATGTCGGCGATATCGGAAATATTGACTTAGTCGATGAAATAGCAGCATTTAAGCCGCTAAAAGCCGTGTTCGGCAATTGCGATGATTGGCATATCCGAAGAATTTATCCTGAAATACAGCGTTTTACAGAAGAAGGAGTAGATGTTCTAATGATGCACATTGGCGGTTATCCCGGCAACTATAGCTATCCCGCACGTCAAATGATTGAAGCGGCGCCGCCTAAACTCTTTATTTCCGGCCATTCCCATATCCTGAAGGTAATGAACGATAAACATTTCCATTTATTACATATCAATCCGGGTGCAGCGGGCATTCAAGGCTTTCATAATGTGCGCACAGCAGTTCGTTTCATTATAGATGCAGGTACTATCCGCGACTTGGAAGTAGGGGAGTGGCTTCGTTCCAATTTGTAAAATTGGGAAAAAACAACTATCTTTGTATGGAAATAGCTAATAAACATGAACTTTACTCCACGATTACGCGATACGGAGAGGAGCAAGGAAATATTTGACCCTGTGCGAAAGAAGTATGTAGTGCTGACCCCCGAAGAGTGGGTGCGGCAACAACTGCTATACTGTTTGATCACTGAATATGAGGTGCCGCAATCCTTAATCGGAGTGGAAATTGTAGTGCCTTTGGGAAAACGCAGCCTTCGGGCCGATATTATTGTTTATGACCGTAAAGCAGTTCCTTTGCTGATAGCAGAATGTAAAGCCGAAAACGTGAAAATTGACAAGCAGACCTTTATGCAAATTGCCGGATATAACTTAACTTTGCAGGTGCCCTGGTTACTGGTAAGCAATGGTCGGCAACTCTACTGCTGCAAATGGAATCCTGTCTCCAAAGAATATGATTTTGTAACCCAAATCCCTAAATATAACGAATGGTGATGACTAAAATGAAACAACACTGCTTATTGCTTACCGTCTTACTCGGCTTCACTGCTTGCAACAACGAAGTGAACGTAGATCATATTCCCGTAGAAATAGCGTTGCAGCGATTCGATAAAGACTTACAGTTAGCGGCAACAGATACTACGCTTATACCGTCGTTGCGTGAAAAATACAATTCATTCTTTGAACTTTACAATGTGAACATTATTGAAATAGGCGATAGTCAGGGGCCTTATTATGCTTCCATGTTACAGAATTTTATGCAGGCCGAAATAGTAGCAATAGCTCATAGTAAAGTAGTAACTGTTTTTTTGGACGAAACAACGCTGAACACGCAGCTAACAAACGGCTTTAAGCATTTAAGCTATTATTTTCCCGATATGCTCATGCCGAAGGTATATGCTTATGTGTCGGGCTTTAATACGTCGCTTATGTTGATGGATAATGCGGTGGCAGTGGGATTAGACCGCTATTTGGGCGGCGATGATATTTATGATGAACTGAATTTTCCGAGGTATCGCCAATATAATATGCGGCCCGAACGTATTCCGATAGAATGCTTACAAGCTTGGGTTGACGGCGAGTATTTGCCCGAAGGCGGAGGCAACAGTAATTTATTGCAGGAAATGATACATGCAGGAAAAATAGCGTACATTAATACCCTTTGTTTCCCCAAGGCTGTCGATACGCTATTGTTCGGCTTTTCGGCAGCGCAAATGAGATGGTGTAAAGATAACGAAAAAGGCATGTGGATTTCTTTGCTGGAAAATCAGGATTTATATAAAAATGATTATTTTCTGGCACAAAAATATATCAGTGAGGCCCCATTTACCACAGCCTTTTCTCAAGCCTCTCCCGGCCGCGCCTGTGTATGGATCGGATATCGCATAGTTGCCGCTTATATGAAGAAAAATAAAACAACAGTTCCCGATATGATGTTGTTGGACGCACAGTCCTTATTGAAGGAAAGCCGTTATAATCCCTAAGGCGCATGACAGATTTTTTACAACATAAAATCTTTAAATTAGTATCCGATATTGCGGAACAGGAAGGCGTGCGTGCCTTTGCAATTGGAGGTTATGTGCGCGATTGCCTGCTGGGGCGTGATTCCAAGGATATTGATATTGTAATAGAAGGAAGCGGTATTAATATGGCCGAGGAAGTAGCCAAAAAGCTCAGGGTATCGGTCAATATATTTAAACATTACGGCACGGCCATGCTGCATTGCGATGGCATGGATATTGAATTTGTGGGTGCGCGTAAAGAATCCTATAATCCCGATTCGCGAAAACCAATAGTCGAAAACGGTACTTTGGAAGATGACCAACGGCGGCGCGATTTTACGATTAATGCACTGGCTTTTAGCTTGCAAAAAGAAGAGTTCGGCAAGTTGATCGATCCTTTCGGCGGCACAAAAGACCTTCAGGAAGGCTTGCTGCGTACGCCTTTAGACCCCGATATTACTTATAGCGACGACCCCTTGCGTATGATGCGCGCTGTACGTTTCGCCACACAGCTTGGCTTTACCATTGTTCCCGAATCTTTTGAAGCAATTAAGCGGAATAAACACCGTATGCAGGCGCCGGTGGTATCTATTGAGCGGATTGTTGATGAACTGAACAAAATAATGAAGGCCGAAAAACCCTCTAAGGGCTTTTTCCTGCTTGAAGAAACCGACCTTTTAGCGCTATTTCTGCCGCAACTGTCGAAACTGAGAGGAGTAGAAATTATGGAAGGGCGCGGCCATAAGGATAATTTTTCTCACACCTTGCAAGTATTGGATAATGTAGCTGCCAAAAGCGATAAACTTTGG
The DNA here is from genome assembly GCA_009777095.1 of Bacteroidales bacterium. Classification (GTDB taxonomy): domain Bacteria; phylum Bacteroidota; class Bacteroidia; order Bacteroidales; family UBA932; genus UBA932. Next base: position 158,665 of record WRMN01000002.1, read on the forward strand.
TTGCGTTGGGCAGCCTTGCTGCACGATATAGCCAAGCCGACAACTAAACGTTATGACCCTGTGCTGGGCTGGACCTTTCACGCCCATGAATTTATAGGGGCGAAAATGATCCCCTGTATTTTCAAGCAACTGCGTTTGCCGCTTTCCGACAATACGATGAAGTATGTACAGAAAATGGTGCAATTACACCTGCGCCCCATCGCACTTTCATTAGAAGATGTTACAGATTCGGCAGTGCGCCGCCTGCTCTTTGATGCGGGCGACGATATTGATGATTTAATGCTGCTCTGCAAGGCGGATATTACTTCTAAAAACGAACAAACCGTGCAGCGCCACTTGCGTAATTTTGAAATAGTGCGCGAAAAATTGATAGAAGTAGAGGCTAAAGATGCCGTGCGGAACTTTCAGCCGCCTATTACCGGCGAAATCATTATGCGGAAATACAACATTCCGCCTTGCCGCGAAATCGGGCTTATCAAAGAAACGATTAAGAATGCCATTCTCGACGGCCTTATCCGGAACGATTACGATGAGGCCTACGCCTTGATGGAGCAGAAAGCCAAAGAAATGGGCCTAACCAACGAATAATACCTCCTCCTTAAACCTTGATTGCTTCGTACCTCGCAATGACGTTTGAACTTTGAACCTTATAGGTGTATAACTTCTCCATGCGCGGCGGCGGCGGCTTCCATAATAGCTTCGCTCATGCTCGGATGCGGGTGAATGGAATGAATGAGGTCTTTCCCTTTTACGCCAAGATTACGCGCCGTTAATCCTTACTTCGCATTAATGGCCACCACAGGGTCGAGGCGGGAGGCTACGTAAGCCGGAATGAAGCCGGAAACGAGGCCTATCACTGCCGAAATACTTACGCCTAAAATAATATTGGACAAACTCAGGTTTATAGTGAAGTCTAATAAATGACTGAACAAGGCGCTCCCGCCGAATACTAAAAGCAAGCCGACAAGCCCGCCTGCAACGGCTAACAAGGAGGCTTCAAATAAAAACTGGGTAAGAATAAAATAGTTCTTAGCGCCCAAAGCCTTTTGTATACCAATAATAGGTGTGCGTTCTTTCACCGACACAAACATTATGTTGGCAATGCCGAAGCCGCCAATCAAAATAGAAAAACCGCCAACCACCATTCCCACAAGATTTAATACAACAAACATTCCTGACAACTCCTTTTCAATCACGCTTAGTTCATTAAGGGCAAAATTATCTTTTTGCGCCGGTTTCAAGCGGCGCAAGGAACGCATAATCATCTTTAATTCCCCCATCAGGTCTTCTTTGTAAACTCCGGGCTTGGCTTTCACAGCTATAGTCGGCTCTGCCCACCGCATGTCTGCTATTGTACGTGCATAGCTAAAAGGAATAATAAGCGTATTGTCCAAATCCATCACATTAATGAGGCTGGAGCCTTCTTTTTCGAGCAGTGCAATTACCTGCAATTTACGTCCGGCGACCTTAATTTCCTTACCTACAGGATTCTCTCCTTCAAACAATTCCTCAGCCACTACCGGACCGATAATAGCCACCGACGCACTGTTATTAGCCTCCAAAAGGGTCATATAACGGCCTTCTGCTATATTCAAGGGATTTACATCATTCCATTCATGAGTAACCCCTATTACTGCTACACCCGACAAAGTATTGGTTTTATACTTTAATTCCCGACGAAAACGCATGTAAAGCGCAACAGCCTGAGCGTTTGTACTCTGTGCCTGAATCTGCTGAAATTCATTATAAGTTGCCATCGGCCGTTGCCAAAATTCCCACCATTTATATTCTCCATCTTCACCTGCCCAAGGCCATTTCTCTATATATACCACATTAGAACCTAAGGTTTCTACACCGGCACGCATATTGGCCTCCAAGGCATCTACCATGGTATATACCGAAATAATGGAAAAAATACCTACCGAGACTCCCAATAAGGACAAGAAGGTTCGAAGTTTATTCGCTTTTACCGAGGTAAATGCAAAGACAAAACTTTCATTCAACAATTTGAATATCAAAAATATATTTCTAAAAATCTTCATTTTGAGGATACTTATTATGCTGTGCAAGTTAGCAATTAATCCGGAATTTATCCACATAAACCTTCTTTTTTTTAACAATGCTTGTCTATTTCTTAAATATATGCTTACCTTTATGACTTAATTAAATATAATAATGAACTCTTCCGGAACAAAGACTATAAAACGAGCCTTGTTGTCTGTGTATTATAAAGATAAATTAGAATATATCATTCATTGTTTGCACCGACTACGGGTAGAAATCTATGCTACGGGCGGCACCTTGAATTTTATCCGACAAATAGGCCATAAAGTTCAGGCCATTGAAACGCTTACCGGTTACCCCTCTATTTTAGAGGGTCGGGTAAAAACCTTACACCCTAAGGTTTTCGGCGGCATTTTGGCCAGAAGCGGACAGGTCGGCGATTCGGAAGAACTTCAACAGTATGAGATTCCCGCTTTCGACTTGGTAGTTGTTGATCTTTATCCTTTTGAAGAAACCGTGAAGAACGGTAAAAGCGAGCAGGAGATTATCGAAAAAATTGATATAGGCGGCATATCGCTCATACGGGCTGCCGCCAAGAACCATGCAGATGTGCTGGTGATAGCTTCCCGAAATCAATACGACGATTTGCTGCAAATTCTGAATGAGAAAGAAGGAACAACTTCTTTGGCCGAGCGCCGTAGTTTTGCTGCACAGGCTTTTCAGGTGTCCTCGCATTACGATTCGGCGATTTTCAATTATTTTAATCAGGCGGAAAATATTCCCGCCCTGCGGGTAAGTTGCGACGAAAGCATGGCACTGCGCTACGGTGAGAACCCGCATCAGCAAGGCCGATTCTACGGCCGATTCAATGAATTGTTCGACCAGCTCCACGGCAAAGAAATTTCTTACAACAATCTCTTAGATATTGATGCCGCCGTCCAATTAATAGATGAATTTGACGATGACACGGCCGTAGCCATTCTTAAACACAATAACGCCTGCGGTATGGCTGTACGGTCAAGTTTATCGGAGGCATGGAGCGCCGCCTTAGCCGCCGACCCGCTCTCGGCCTTCGGGGGCGTCATTATTACCAATAATACCGTAGATGCCGTTGCCGCCGAAGCCATCAACAACATTTTCTTTGAAGTAATTATTGCACCGGAGTATGAGCCGACTGCGCTTGATATACTGCAACAAAGGAAAAACCGAATTATCCTGCTGCGAAAAAATGAACACATCACTCAAAAAATACAATACCGTTCACTGCTCAACGGCGTATTAGCGCAGGATACAGACCTACATACCGTTCACACCGGTGGACTGAAAACCGTTACGAACCGTGCGCCGTCAGCCGCTGAAATCGAAGATTTAATCTTTGCCAACAAGTTGGTAAAACATACCAAGTCGAATGCTATTGTATTGGTAAAAAACCAACAACTCTGCGGCAGCGGCGTCGGACAAACCTCGCGAGTTGATGCGATGAAACAAGCCATTGAAAAGGCCAGCACCTTCGGCTTCGACCTGCAGGGCGCCGTAATGGCCTCCGATGCTTTTTTCCCCTTCCCCGATTGTGTGGAAATTGCCTGTAAGGTCGGCATCACAGCCGTTATCCACCCCGGCGGTTCTATTAAAGACCAAGATTCTATAGACTACTGTAATCAACATAAAATTGCTATGGTAACCACAGGAATCAGACACTTCAAACATTAAAATCAAATAAATTGTAAAACCCTAATATTAAAAAAACGATCCAAAACATGGCATTTTCCTTCTTAACCCAAGAGTTAGCAATGGACTTAGGTACCGCTAACACTGTCATCATTCATAACGATAAAATAGTAGTTGATGAGCCTTCCATTGTGGCCATCGACCAGAACACCCATCAACTCATAGCTATCGGCGAGCGTGCGCGTCAGATGCACGGAAAGACCCACGAAAACATCAAAACCATTCGCCCCCTGCGCGATGGCGTGATTGCCGACTTCAACGCTGCCGAGCAAATGATTCGCGGCATGATTAAGCAAATAAACACCGGAAGCCGTTGGTTTACGCCCAGTCGCCGCTTAGTGGTATGTATTCCTTCGGGAAGTACGGAGGTGGAAATACGCGCCGTACGCGACTCTGCGGAACATGCAGGCGGGCGCGATGTGTACATGATATACGAACCTATGGCAGCTGCGCTTGGTATCGGCATTGATGTGGAAACGCCCGAAGGAAATATGATTGTGGATATAGGCGGCGGCACTACAGAGATTGCCGTTATTGCTCTCGGCGGCATTGTTTGCAACCAAAGCATACGCACTGCCGGCGACGGATTTACTTCCGATATTCAGCAGTATATGCGCCATCAGCACGCCATCAAAATCGGCGAGCGCTCGGCCGAAGACATTAAAATCACCGTAGGCTCAGCCCTCTCCGAGCTTGAAGAGCCGCCTGTAAGCTATACGGTGCACGGTCCTAACTTAATGACCGCCTTACCGGTGGAGGTAACCATCTCTTATCAGGAAATTGCCCACTGCCTCGACAAATCGTTGATAAAAATTGAAAATGCCATTATGACGGTATTGGAACAAACGCCTCCTGAATTATATGCCGACATTGTACGGCGCGGTATCTTCCTTACCGGCGGCGGCGCCCTGTTGCGCGGCTTGGATAAACGGCTCAAGGGAAAAATCAACATTCCTTTCCAAGTGGCCGAAGACCCGCTTCACGCTGTAGCCCGCGGCACAGGCATTGCACTTAAGAACATTGGTAAGTTTCCTTTCTTGATAAGATAAGCGTATGAATCCCCTGCTCCGTTTTTTCTCAGGCATTCGTGTATTTGCTGTTTTTATTGTACTTGAGATTATTGCCGTTATTCTATTTATCGGCAATAGTTACTATCAGCAATCAACCATACTCAAAAGCATGCATACGACATGGAGTATGGTCGTTCGTCCTGTACATTCCCTTACACAATATTTTTCTTTGGGAGTGGTAAATCGGCAATTAGCAGAGGAAAACAACCGCCTGCGCAACGAATTGGAATACCTGCAAAGCGGCCTTGATTCTGCTGCTGTAACCCTTGTTCATGATGAAGAATACAGGCCGCTGTATTCCTATATTCCGGCCGAAATTATTGATAACTCCATCAATAAACAGCAAAATTATATCATGTTGAATGCAGGAAGCGAACAAGGCGTAACAACGGAAATGGGGGTTATTACCGAGCAGGGAGTAGTAGGTATAGTGATATCCGTTTCCAAACACTACGCCCTTGTGAAATCCATTCTGAATACCGAGTGGAAATTCAATGTGCGTTTGAAATCGTCCGGCGACTTCGGCCCCATGCAATGGGACGGCATTAATTACAGGCAATCCATACTTTCCGACATTCCGCAGCACAGCAATGTGGTAAAAGGCGACACGGTAGTTACCAGCGGATATTCGCGCATGTTCCCGCAGGGAATTCCTGTTGGAGTGGTTGACACGGCTGTTATTAAACGTGGAAATTTTTATGAGGTAAAAGTAAATTTATTTATTGATTTGAGAAAAGCACAGTACGTAAATATTGTAAATTCCATATATCGAAACGAATTGGATTCATTAAAAATAACAGAACGATGAACCGACTTTTTTTTCAATTACTTGCACTCGCTGTTCTGCTGATACTTTTTCAGATGCTGATTATTGATAAATTACCGCTCAGCACTTATATCAGTCCGGAAGTCTATCTGATGTTTATCCTAATCTTGCCTTTCAAATATTCCACCATCAAATCCATGCTTTGGGCCTTTGCTTTGGGCCTGACCATCGACCTGTTTTCATACGGAGTATTAGGATTACACATCATTTCTTTGGTAGCAATAGCCTACCTTCGTCCTCAACTGTTGAAAATGGTAACAGGCAACAATAACATCGAAAACATACAGCTCCCATCTTCACAAACATTAGGTTTCAGACCATTTTTAGCCTATATCAGCCTGTCGGTATGCTGCTATCTGATTATATTATTTTGTTTAGACAACTATAGTTTCCATAACCTGCCCCAGTTATTCCAACGCATTATACTCAGCGCTATGACAACCACGCTGTTTATTGTGGTGTTACAATATGCATTTATAGGGAGGCCAAACAAAAAAACATGAATAACTCTCCCTATAAAAAAAATATCATTATTATCGCGATATTGTTTTGCGCCGTGATATTGCTCGGACGCTTATTCTATATTCAGGTAATAGATACGTCTTACAAAATAACCGCCAATAATAATGTTTTGCGTTACGAGGTTCAATATCCTGCCCGCGGCTTGGTATTTGACCGTAACGGAGAGCTCATGGTAGGCAATAAAACGACCTACGATATTATGGTAATTCCGCGGGAAATGAAGGCTATTGACACCTTGGACCTGTGTAACTTATTCGACATATCCTATACCCAGTGTAAAAGTATTTTAGAAAATGTAGACCGTAAAAAAAAGCGGCAGGGCTATCAGGCTGTTGTTTTCTTAAAGCAAGTGCCGGCCGAAATTTACGCCTTATTTCAGGAAAAATCTTTTAAATACCCGGGGTTTTACGCGCAGGTTCGTACCCTGCGCAGTTATCCGCGCAATGTAGCCGGAAATCTTTTAGGCTATGTTACCGAGGTTGACACCGCTGCTATTCGTCGGAATCCTTACTATAAAATGGGTGACTACATAGGCAAAAGCGGTATTGAAGGCTCCTACGAAGAGGCTCTCAGAGGGCGGAAAGGGGTAAGCATTTATGAACGTGATGTCCACAATCAGATTAAAAAATCGTATGACGACGGCAAGTATGATACCACCGCCATTGCCGGTAAAGATTTAATTTGCACTATCGACATTAAACTTCAGGAATACGGCGAGCTGTTGATGCAAAATAAAATAGGTAGTATAGTTGCCATTGACCCCGGCAGCGGGGAAATTTTAGCGCTGATTTCGGCTCCGGGCATTGATCCTTCTTTGCTGGTAGGCATCAATCGTAATTTTCAACAATTACAAATGAACCCGTTGAGGCCGTTATTTACGAGAGCAGTCATGTCCTCCTACCCTCCGGGCTCCGTATTCAAAGTAGCCAATGCCCTGATAGGACAACAAGAGGGCATACTTACGCCCGAAACCCGCTATGGGTGCGCCATGGGATATAAAGTAGGCAGAGGCGTTGACTGTCATGCCCATCCTTCGCCTTTAGACCTGCGGCAATCTATACAAATGTCGTGTAATGCTTATTATTGTTATGTATTCCGCAACCTTATTGATAACCCGAAATACGACAATATCAGCGATGCCTTTAACCAATGGCGCAAGTATGTGCAAAGTTTCGGCTTCGGCAGCAAATTAGACACCGACATTCCTCAAGAATTGGGAGGGACACTGCCTACCACCGATATCTACGACCGCATACACGGTAAAAATAAATGGAAATCGCTCTCTATTATTTCCCTTGCCATAGGACAAGGCGAAATAGGGACTACACCGCTTCATTTGGCCAACTTTGCCGCTCTGATTGCCAATAAAGGTTACTACTACACACCACACGTAGTACGCAATGTTGTAGATGAACCGGAAAATCCGAAATACAAAGAGAAACGCTATTGCATGATTGACCCCGTCTATTTCGAACCTGTGATTGACGGAATGTATTTAGCTGTAAACGGCGGGCAGGGCGCTACCGCCAGCTGGGTAAAGATTCCGGGTATAGATATGTGCGGAAAAACCGGTACAGTTCAAAATACGCATGGTGAAAACCACTCTGTGTTTATGAGCTTTGCTCCCCGCGAAAATCCTAAAATAGCTATTGCCGTTTACATGGAAAATGCCGGCTGGGGAAGTACCTGGGCAGCTCCTGTAGCATCATTGCTCACAGAATATTACCTTACCGGCGAAGTTAAACGCAAAGATATGGAAGATAGAATTGTGGCCGGAAATTTTATGAGTAAAGAAAGCAGGGCTAAGAAAAGAAAATGAGAAGACAGGTCAACATATTCCGACAGCTCGACTACACCACCGCAGGCATTTATCTTTTACTGATACTGATTGGCTGGCTTAGCATCTATGCTTCGGTATATAACGAAGAACATGGAAACATCTTCGATATATCCCAACGATACGGTATGCAACTAATATGGATTATCAGCAGTATATTCTTGACTATTACAGTATTACTGATTAATCATAAATTTTTTTCCGTCTTAGCTTATATTATCTACGGAAGCATTATACTACTATTAATGTTGGTATTGGTAGCCGGCGTTGAGGTTAATGGTTCCCGCTCGTGGTTTGCAATAGGTCAGGTGCGGCTGCAACCGGCAGAATTAGCTAAGGTAGCTGCCTCTTTGGCTTTGGCAAGATTTATGTGTCAATATAATTTTAATTTAAAGAAACTGCAAAACATACTGATGATAGGCGTTATTATACTATTACCTATGGCGCTTATCCTGTTACAAAGCGACACAGGCTCGGCATTAGTATTTGTTTCTCTGCTGCTCATGCTTTATCGTGAGGGACTTTCCGGTTGGGTCGTAAGTATAGCAGCATTTTGTATCATGTTGTTTATACTGTCGATTATATGGGAACCCGTATCCGTTCTGCTTTTTATATGGATAGCCTGCTTAGCGCTATACCTCTTTTTCAACAAGAATAAATACAAGGTACTACTGATGGGTATTGCTTCCATTGGCAGTTATTCTCTCATTATCAACTATCTTTTGCCTGTATTGAAGCTATCCATTGACTACGACTATCTATTTCTCGGCATTTGCGTCATTACCCTTATTGTAGAGGGAATAATAGCCGTCAGAAAAAAAATCAAGTCTTTTTGGCTTATTCTGCTAATATTCGTCAGCACTGTAGCCATAACCTCTTCAGTAGATTACGTATATGACCATTTATTGCAGCAGCATCATCGCAATCGGATTGAAGAAATGCTGGGAATAAGAGATGACCCGCAAGGAACAGGCTACAACGTCAATCAATCGAAGATAGCCATTGGCTCCGGAGGCTTAACGGGAAAGGGATTTCTGCATGGGACGCAAACCAAATACAATTTTGTTCCCGAGCAAAGTACCGACTTTATTTTCTGCACCATAGGCGAAGAATGGGGCTTTGCCGGCGTATTGATAGTTATTGCACTTTTTGCATGGTTACTGGTCAAGATTGTAGAAATTTCAGAGCGGCAACGCGATGCCTTTGCCCGCATCTACGGTTATTGCGTAGCCTCTATCATAGGATTCCACGTCTTTCTCAATATTGCCATGACTATCGGGTTAGCGCCGGTAATCGGCATTCCGCTTCCTTTCATCAGTTATGGCGGCTCCTCGCTGTGGGCCTTTACCATTATGCTCTTTATTCTGCTCAAGTTCGACGCAGTGAAGTGGGAGTAAGCGGATACTTGCAATTTACAGATTTAAGGTTTAAAGCCTTGCTCGAAACGAATGTCGCGGGGAATATTAGCATCGCGGATTTTATCTAAATCGGCCTGCAGGGCAGGGCGAATAGCGCTGTTTTCCTGATTATATGTAACGGCAAAATCATAATCGCCCTCCCCTTCTACTTTGAGGATTAAGGCAGCCCATTCGGCCATAGCTGCTTTTGCTTTTTCCATGTCGATATGATAACGGCCTGCGGCGTTGCGGACAAAAGCGCCCTTATCTTCAAAGAAATTGTAGGTCATCATGTTGGCCTTTCCGTGGGCGCTGGCGGCGCCAAAACGCACAGAGCGTAAGATACCTGCAATAAAGGTAACGTAAGCATCGTCCACTGAGCAATCGGTAATTTCTCCTTTTTCCACCAGCCTTTGCACCATAAATAAGCCAAGTATATCGGCTTTGGCTTCTTCCCATGCGCTGTATTGTTCCTTTAGCACCTGACGGACAGGGCCTTTATTATTCACCGTATTTTTAATCCCCAATCCGTGAGCTACCTCATGGAAGGTAACATTAGAGAAGAAGGCTTCAAATTTCACATTAGCCCACTGTTCTTCTTCTAAGATCAAAGCTGCAATGGGTTTCAGAATAAGATCAAACTTAGCCTTCATGGAGTTTTTCAGTTGCAGGCGGCGCGAACCTTTCAACAGATGCACCTTTTCGTCGTTGGGCAGGTTAATGGCAATGGTTTTGCTTCCTGAATTGCAATCGCCCGCGTAATAAATTGCATCATACACATTCATGTCGGACTCTGTGCCCGGCACCTCGCGTTTGTATTTCGGGTTGCAGGGTAATTCTTTTTGCAATTCCGGCAACATTTGGGTGAATTTCTCCAAGTCGGCGCTCCATTTTTCATCTTTCACCAAGACAAAAGCCTCATAAGCAGCTTTATATCCAAACAACTTATCTTCATAATTTTCTATAGGGCCTACAATAAAATCTATACGGCTATCTTTCATGTCCATCCAGGCCATATCGCTATCGAAGTAGTCGTCGGTTTGCAGGGCTTTGATGCGCAGGGTCAAATAATTTTTCAGACCTTGGTCTTCAGCTAAATCGGCAGCCTGTTGCATTAAATCAATCACCTTGTCTAACTGCTCTTTATAGACCTCTTTATACCAAACTACTTCTAAATTACCCTCATCATTACGTTGAATAAGCGTATATAAACTCGCCTTATCAGGATTATTCAAGGCTTCAAATTCCTCCTTGGTCATATCGTGAGGGTAGAAGTTGGCGCCGGCAGGTTTTTCGCCATAGCCTTCCACAAAGGGTTTCAGGTCGTTTAGCCTGTCCCAGGGACCGTAGTGAATTATGGCAAAGTCTTTCCGACAGGGGTCGGCAATGGTATCCAGCGCTGTTTTGTCGCCAAAGGCTTGAAGCCAAAACAGGTCGTCCATAATTTTAGCGGCCTCCATCAGGAGAGGGATCATTTGCCGTTCTTTTTCGGACAATACGTTAAAATCGGTAGTCAGTTTTACCAATTGGTATTCATCAACTTTCTGCTGCATGGCAGCATCGCAGGCCGGCTGTTTGGCTCCGGAGTTACAACCGGCAAGGGCGAAAGTAAGCCCAAGAATCATAAGGAAATGTTTTTTCATACAGGTTAATATTTTATGCAAATGTATGAAAAATATTACTACCTGCAGGTAAGATAGCCGCAGTTTTTTTATTATTGCACCCTTAAAACGCTCAACAGTCTGATATTTTGCGTATCGGAATAATCATACTGATACAAGCCATCGCTGCCGATGAGTATTAAAACATTGTTATAAGGAATGACGTCAAAACCGTTGATATTGTTGAAATGTTTCAATAAATTGTCGCCTACCCTTTGCGGATTAGATGCATCGAATATTTTCAATCCCTCATCGCAAACAAAGAGGAGCTCGCCGGCTATTCCCAATCCGTAGGGATTGTCCATGTTAAAGCATTCCAGCATAAATGGCTGCACAGGATTACTGAAATCCACTACATTAAGTTGGCTTTCGGTTTGTCCGCAAGCATTACCGCCGCGAACGGTTACGTATGCATAGTTTTCCTGTACCACTACCGGGTTGCAGCCAAGCACAGGAGTAACCGCCGATAAATATTTCGGCTTACCGGGGTCATTGACTATGTCAAAAATTAACATTCCGGTGGTAGTACCAAAAAACAACATTTCGCTATAGGAAAAAATGCTTTCCACATTCCATTGAAGGTATTGTTCATGTACATTGTTAACTTCGCTATCGAATAGGTTAAAAACTTTGAGCCTACCATCGTTCACCACATACAGATAATCTCCATAAGCGGCAAAACGCGCCATGGAACCGTTTAATGCTACATCGCCTTCCGATGAGGCTGAAAGACTCCAAGAATTATTCATATCTGCAAACATACAGGTAGGACAGCCATCCCAACGTATTGGATAACTGTAGGGCACTTCTTCGTCAAAAGTGATTGATTTTACTGTCCAGCCCACTACAACTCCTTTTGTATTATCAATTTCCGTCATAAGATAGTTATTGCCGGTAGCCGGAAGCACATTGCAGAAAGCATCGGGCAGCCGTCCGACTTCAACAGGCGCCGCAGGATTACTGATGTCAAACCATACCAAATCAATATAACTGTCGGCATAAAGCATATTGCCGACAACAGTGATATCGATATTACCTATCAACTCGATAAAAGCCGTAGGTTGCGGCTTTTCAGGATTACTGTTGTTAATAATATGAATACCCTTGTCAATTTCACTAATAAAAAAATAATTGCTATAAACGCATATTTTCCCCGGATGTTCCATCGCACGTGCAGGCTGAAGCGGGCGCGCAGTGCGAAATTCGTCAAACGACATATATACCGGTTCGTTGATAACGTAGATCACTGTGGTTTTTACTTCATCGCTACAAGCAGTAAAAAGCATAGGTAGGATTCCTACGAAGAGGTACATGCTGAAAATGTAAAGCAATTTTTTCATCACTGTGATTTAATTTACAAAGTTAATATTTTATTAAAAACTAATTCTCAAGCCTGCACTAAAACTGAAACTGACCGGCCGGCCTGTGCGAATACTTTCGGGCTGGTTGCTATCGGGCAAGAACCAACGTAGGCCCGGTTCGGCATATAAACCGAAGTTTTTATAAAAGTTATACCCAAGACCTAACTGTCCGTTCAACGACCATTGCAGACCGGCAATAGCTTCGCTTTCGGTACTTTTACCTTCAAAACCGGTATAGCTATAATTAGCGCTAATCCCTTTTTCTGCCATAGCTCCACCCGACGCATAAATATAGAGACCTTTGCTTTCAATAAAGCTATAGCTCAAATTAAGCGGTAGGCCTAAATAATGTAGTTGCGTTTTTATTTTGGCATTCTCAGGGAAAGAATACTCCGAAGCGAGATAGGTATAAACTAATCCCGATTCTACAGCCCAACGTCGGCTGAAATAATAACGAAAGGTAAGGCCCACCGAGACCGGCAAACGATGCCGTGTGTCGGTAACAACAGGTTCTTCAGGACTTAAGACAGTACTTTTCTGTTGATATTCAATGGCAGCATCTGAAACAAGTGAATAGTCGCTATTAGTATCAAAATTCGGCACATTAATACCGGCCGATTGTCCGGCCAAAAGTGCGACTGCCCATTGTTTCGTGTTTTTTTTCTTATCCGGCAAAAGCTCCTCCTCTAACAGCGGAAGGCGAAATATTGAGTCAAGCGCAGGTTGCACGGCTTGTAATGCCTTGACGGTATCTGTGTTCTGTTCAGTTTGCGTAATGGCAGCAATATGAATAGCGGTAATAGTTTTGGCAGTATCTATACTTATCTTGCCGGACTGTCGGTCAATTTCTGTAATAGACTGCAAGTCAGGCTGAAATGTTTTCGGTTCTTGTTGCCTGACTTGGGCGCTTTGCGGTATGCTTGTCGGCAGTGACTCTGCAATGGCAGCAGTAAACTCCGTTTGCCCCTCTTCGTTGGTCAGGGCCGATGTATTATCCGTAAGTGTGGTCGGAACAACAGGAGAAGGAGAAAGCTGTTCCGGCTGCGGGTAATGCAGTAAGAACAACAGGAGTACTGCTGCTGCCACAGCGGCGGCAGTACTCCACAGGGCAGTAATTTTCCGTCTTTTCCGCTGCTGCAAGCGGCTGTTGATAACATTCCAATCATCAGGGGTTACAGGGCTTTCATAGTCCCATAACGCCTGAAATATATCTTTCATCTCGTCCTTCATTTCTTTTCTTTATATTTTTAATATTTTTCACATTTTCTTCGACTGTTTTTCGCAAATAATTACGGGCGCGGGTATACTGTGAACGTGAAGTACTTTCACTGATATTCAACATTTTGGCGATTTCAAAATGGGAATAACCTTCTACTGCGTATAAATTGAAAACCATGCGAAAGCCTGCCGGCATAGCTGCAATATGCGCCACCAAGTCGTTCATAGATAATCTTTCTAAAACGCTATAGTCAGCGCTTTGTTCTATCATGGAATATTCACTGTATTTGTCTAATATATCTTTTTTACGTAAATATTCCAATGCCGTATTAATAAACAACCGTCGCATCCATCCTTCAAAAGAACCATCACCTTTGTAGGTGTTTATTTTATAAAACAAACGAATAAAACCGTCGTGTAATAAATCGCGGGCAGTTTCCCGATTACCGGCATAACGCAAACATACGCCCATCATTTTAGGAGCATATTTTTCGTATAGTTGCCGTTGTGCCGCACTATTCCCACGAACGCAACCTGCAATCAGTTCTTCTTCGTTCATTAATTAATGAATCCTAATCATAGATTTATATATAAGATGCAAAAATTTCTCAAAATGCTGCATGTTGTTAATAAAATTTAAAATCTTAAAAACAAAAACAACTGAATATCAAAATATTAAAAAATTTATTTTTCGTTTTATTTGATTTATATTACAAAGATCAAATGACTATAACGTTTTTATCATACTTTTTGACCATTAAGCCGCAATAAAAAACCTCCCCGTAACCTTTAACGGGAAGGCTTAATATAACCTTCAACTTCCAGCTAAAATTAAGCAGACAGTTTGTTGATGTGTAAAGCTAAGCCACTCTTTAAGTTAGCTGCTTTATTTTTGTGAATAACGTTAATCTTAGCGAGTTTATCCAACATAGCGCTTACTTTAGGAAGCATAGCTGCTGCTGCTGCTTTTTCCGTAGTAGTGCGTAAGGCGCGAACGGCATTACGGGTAGTACGGGCATAATACTTGTTGTGTAGGCGGCGGGTTTCGCTTTGACGATGACGTTTTTCAGCTGATTTATGGTTGGCCATATATTTGTTTATTAATCATTATTTTTTGTAGTCCGTAGGGGATTCGAACCCCTATGGCAAGAATGAAAATCTTGAATCCTAACCCTTAGATGAACGGACCATGTTTTTATTTTGGGCTGCAAAGCTAAAGATTTTTTTTTATTCTGCAAAATTTTTCTGTAAATCTGTAGAATTTCAACTATATTTGCACCCATGAAAAATATCCGAAATTTTTGTATAATAGCGCATATCGACCACGGTAAAAGCACATTAGCCGATCGATTATTGGAATTAACCAATACCCTGACCGCCCGAGAAATGGAATCTCAGGTATTGGATTCTATGGATTTGGAAAAAGAAAAGGGCATTACGATTAAAAGTCATGCTATCCAAATGCAGTATCAATTTAAGGGTGAGCAATATACACTAAACTTGATTGATACGCCGGGACACGTGGACTTTTCCTACGAGGTATCGCGCGCTATCGCCTCCTGCGAGGGTGCTTTATTAGTGGTAGATGCTTCGCAAGGTATTCAGGCTCAAACAATTTCAAATCTATATTTGGCCTTGGGACACGACCTGCAAATTATTCCCATACTCAATAAAATTGATATGGAAGCCGCCATGGTTGAGGAGGTAAAGGATCAAATTATTGATTTACTGGGCTGTAGCGAAGATGAGATTATTTGTGTGAGCGCAAAGACAGGTCTGAATGTGGAACAAATCCTGCCGGCTATAGTGGAACGTATCCCTGCTCCTAAAGGCGAGGAGGAGGCCCCGCTGCAGGCCTTGATTTTCGACTCGGTGTTTAACTCTTTCCGTGGTATTATTGCTTATTTTAAGGTCGAAAACGGCATTATTAGAAAAGGCGATAAGGTGAAGTTCTTTAATACCGGCAAGGAATATGTGGCCGACGAGGTAGGTATCCTGCAATTGAAAATGTGTCCGCGCAGCGAAATCCGTACCGGCGATGTGGGTTATATTATATCAGGAATAAAAACCGCCGCCGAGGTGAAAGTGGGCGATACCATTACCCATATAGATCGTTCCTGCGCTAATGCTATAGCAGGTTTTGAAGAGGTAAAGCCCATGGTGTTTGCCGGCCTTTATCCGGTAGATGCCGACGACTACGAAGACCTGCGCACCTCTATCGAAAAATTGCAATTAAACGATGCTTCGCTGACCTTTGTGCCTGAATCGTCCTTAGCCCTTGGCTTCGGTTTCCGCTGCGGTTTCTTGGGCTTACTGCACATGGAAATTATTCAGGAACGCCTTTACCGAGAGTTCGACATGGACGTGATTACCACCGTTCCTAACGTTTCGTATCAAGTGTTTACCACTCAAGGCGAGGTGATGGAGGTGCATAATCCTTCGGGCTTGCCTGCGCCTACCTTGATTGACCATATTGAAGAACCCTACATCAAAGCGCAGATTATTACCAAAACCGAATATTACGGACAGGTGATGAAGCTTTGTCTTGACAAGCGCGGCGTACTGAAAGGCGAACATTACCTTACCAGCGAACGGGTGGAGCTGACCTTCGATATGCCTTTGGCCGAGATTGTGTTTGACTTTTACGATAAGTTAAAAAGTTGCTCGCGCGGCTATGCCTCGTTCGATTATCATATCTGCGGATTTGCGCAGGCCGATTTGGCCAAGCTCGATATTCTGCTCAACGGTGAACAGGTTGATGCCCTTTCCTGCCTGATTCATCGTGCCAATGCTTATGATTTTGGCCGCAAGATGTGCGAAAAACTCAAAGAGTTGATTCCCCGCCAGCAATTCGACATTGCCATACAAGCTGCTATCGGAGCGAAAATTATTGCCCGAGAAACCATTAAGGCTTTACGTAAAGACGTAACTGCTAAATGTTATGGCGGCGATATTACCCGTAAACGCAAACTGCTTGAAAAGCAGAAGAAAGGGAAAAAACGTATGCGCCAAGTCGGTAACGTAGAAGTGCCGCAGCAAGCATTTTTAGCGGTGCTGAAGTTGGATTAGTTCAAAGTTTAAGGGTTTAAGGTTAACAAGTTTACCTCCTAACGAACAATCATCAATAATAGTTTTTTTGATTATTTAATGAATAATGCCTATTTTTGTAGTAAACAAGGTGAGTGTTGCCGCTTAACATCAATAGCTAAACAAAATGATAAATCATCAATCATCAATCATCAATTACAGATTGCCTTTTTTGGTGGTGTTTTTATTGATATGCGGTATTGTCGGCGGTAACCTTTATGCGCAAACTGCCGATGCGCTAAGACAGCAAAAGCAACGGCAGGAAGAAAGTGAAAAAGCTGCGCTTAAGGTCGGGAATTTGAATAACGAACCTAATGCAAGGTCTATTCACGTCAACAGAAATCTAACTTACAGGAGTTATAGGCCCCAACAGTTGGTAGATAGTATTTTTGTGAAAAGCGGTGTTTGTGCATCGGTGAGCAATGTAACATTTCAGGCGCACGGATGGAGCGGAGCAACTTGGACACACAATGATAACCGGGGCTTAGGTTATTTCTCAAGAGGCGATTCTAATTTTGAATTTGCCGAAGGACTTGTTCTTTCCACAGGTGGATTGGTGTCTATTGAGGGGTCGAACTTAATGGACTCCGGAGTTAGTAATCCGGTAGGATCTGTAATGGGAGACACTGATTTGCAGGCATTAGTATCCCAGACTGTAAGTAACGTTTCCAGATTAGAATTTGATTTTGTGCCGATAAGTAACGTTATCCAGTTTCGTTACGTTTTTGCCTCTGAAGAGTATGCCAATTATGTTTCAACAGTTTATAATCCAAATAATTATAATGATGTGTTTGGTTTTTTTATATCCGGCCCGGGTATTAGCGGAACACAAAACATAGCGTTACTGCCAACTACTACAAGCGGCAATTATGTGGTGTCAATTAACAATGTTAACGATGGGCAAAGGCCTTATGGTAGCCATAACTGTCCTACACATGGAGCAGGCGCCAATGCTAACTATTATGTAAATATCCCCGGTGATTTTTCAAATTGCCGTCCGCTGACGCAAGGAGAAGTTGCCTTAAAAGAAAGTATGGAATTTAATGGGCGAACGGTAGTGCTCACTGCTACAGCAACAGTTATCCCATGTGAAACTTATCATTTGAAATTAGCGATTGCCAACGTGGGTGATAATAGTTACCAGTCGGGCGTGTTTTTGGAAGCCGGAAGCCTCAACTTGGGTGATAACTTACAAAACTACGGAAATAATATTGAAGGCTTGGATATTGTTTACAGGGGATGCGAGAATAATAAGATTGTAATCAGCCGTTCCTTCGCCGAGAGTACCAATGCGGTTGTAGGAATTTCTTACGGCGGAACGGCGGTTAATGGAGTTGACGTATCCTTGTCGAATGGGGATGCGCTGCCCAATACGGTAATTATTCCCGCCAACGAATTATCGACAGAAATATTTTATGCGGTCAACACCCCGCCTACCGGGTCGGCCGTCTTTACTATTACCATTGACTGCCCTTGCGGAGTAGGCGCATTCACAAAGACAATATTAATATACGATCCGCCTTCCGAAGAAAATTTTCAAGCAAGCTCTTCGCCGTCCTGTCCGGGAATGAATAACGGCATGATAAGCATTAGCACTGGCTCCGAAGGCTCAGGTTACTACGAAAGTTCTATTGACGGAGGTCTTACCTGGCTCTCGGCTCCGCGTACTTATACCGACTTGGCAACAGGCACTTATAGTGTGCTAATACGTGATTTCGGCAGTTGTTATGATGTTCTACGCACAGTAATTATTGATTCGCTTCGCATCGATGCCGGATCCGATCAGTTGTTATGCAGCAACGAGTTTACTATGGCGGCAGAGGCATTAGCCTTTGGTGAAACGGGTTTATGGTCGGTAGTTTCGGGTACGGCGAGCATTGCCGATCCAACAAGCCCTACGACCGATGTTACACTCAGCAGCGAGTCGGCTACCTTAAGATGGACATTAAACCGCTCCGACTGTCAGCTATTCGATGAGGTAGTGCTTACTGCGTTTCTTGTAACCCCCGTAATAACTACGATTAATAGCAATATTTGTTCCGGCGGCAGCATTACGGTTACGGCTTCTACCATTGATGGCGACGACACCTTGATGTGGTACAGCGATTCTTTGTATTCACACGCTATTGCAGCAGCATCGTTTACTATAGGAACCTTAACTGCCGATACTACATTTTATGTGGAAGCTACCGGTATTTATGGTTGTGTGTCACAGGACAGCCTTAGCATTACTGTAACTCAATCGCCGCGCGTAATGGTGGACAACCTGCGTCTTTGTTACGGTGATGAAATTACATTGACTACCATTGAGGAGGACGGCGATATCTCATGGAGTACGCCGCAAACATTTTTAAGGCTTACAGCATCGACCTATTACATAGTTACCGCATCGCGGCCGCCCTGCCCCGATGTACGGGATACACTCTATATTACGGTAGGTGATTCGTTGTACATCCGACCGCCAATGCTGCTCGCATTTGATCATAACAAGTATTATGAGCAACAACTGCAAAGCAATGCTCCTTCTCCTTACTTTTCCGTCATTTTCGGACAATTACCTGCCGGCATAGTCCTTCATAGCGATGGTATGATTAACGGCTTTTCTCCCTTCGGGCAAAACGCCGGAGAGGCTTATCTGTTTACCGTACAGCTAATAGACGCCAACGGCTGTTATGCTTCCATAGATTACAGCTTAGATGGTAATCTCTTTGCACCTGTGGTATTTTCGCCCAATGACGACGGAGTAAATGATTATTTCATGAAAGGTTTCCGAGTAGTTATTTACGACAGGCTTGGGGTGAAAATTTTTGAAGGCGACGATGGTTGGGATGGTACCTACAATGACAAACCAGCGCCTGTGGATACTTACTTCTATATCGTGTTCTACACCGATACAAAAGGGCGCGATACTAAAGCCGCAGGAAGCATTACTATAGTAAGGTAAAGTTATTCGCGCGGCATCAAATTCAGCGTAAATTTATATCTATCTTTGCTTATCCAATTGTCCGAATACTTTTTTCAACAGGTCGTTTACGCGGGCTACGGGGTCTTCCCTGATTTTCGCTTCCTCGTTAGCCAATGTAAGGAACAAACCGTCCAAAGCCTTACCGGTTACATAAGCGCCCAAATCTTCGTTCACCGGAGTAAGATTGGCTACCTTTCCTACTACAGAATTAGCCACAGAATTATAAGCGCTTGTCAGGCTGCCCCATGAATTAGCCGCCGAAATACCTCCTACAATATTTTTTCCTAAAGAATTGTTAATCTTCGGTGCATAGGCCGAAACCAACTGATTGTAAGTATTCTTCTGTAAATAAGCTGTAGCGGCGTCTTTATTTCCAAAAAGGATATTGGTGGCATCACTAATCGTCATGTTTTTGATAGCGTTGCCGAAAATAGGCGCAGCTTCCGATACGGCGTCTTCAGCCGCCCGATTCAGGCGTAAGACCACATCTTCTACCAAACTTTGCCCACCGGGGATTAGCTTAATGTTATCAACGATAATAGCGGCTTCCGGAGGAAGCAGAATTTTCAAGGCCTGATTGGCAAAATAACCATCTTGTTTACCTAAGCTCACCACAGCGTTGCCGATACCCACCGACAAGGCATCTTTTAATCCGGCAACATTATCCGCATTAGTTATGCCTTTCGATTGCAAGATACTACCGCTTACTTGCTGCATGGTATCGCACGATACAATTAGACAAACTGCTGTAACAGTCAATAAAAAGAACTTTTTCATCATATAAAATTTAAAGAATTATCAACCGCAGTGGAAATATTTCTTAATCATATCCCACATCTTATTTTGGTCATCGGCCACCTCTCTACGAAGGTTTGCATCATTGAAGGCGCGTAATTTTTTAATAATGCCGTCAATCATTCCCTTGTTGAAGACACCGAATTTTTCATAAACTTCACGTTGTTGCTCTAAAGCGTTGGCCGATTCGGCGCAGGAAGCGGGCAGGTGCGACAGTTTAGCCGCTATGGCCTTGTTGGCTTCCTGAAAGATATTCACGCCCACATAACGTTCTTCGGCATATTGCAGTGCGTTTTCCATTTCAAATCCATAACGGGCGGCTACAGTTAATCCTGCTAACAGTTGGTGAATATCGGCCGAGCCGTCGGAGCACCGAAATTCCACGGTCTGTTTATCCGAGAAGTCATATTTTTGTTCCTTTTCCAAGGGATTGGCCAAATGCAGCATATCGGTATTTCCTGTCCAGCCCAGCGGCACGCGCACCAAGGCCGAGCGGTTGCGGTCGCCCCAACAAATGCTGGTAGGCGCTTCCTGATGAGGCACCAAACGGAAATACGAGGTAGGATTAGTGTTGCCAAAGGCGGTGAGCGACGGCGCTAAGTACAAATAGCCGGCCATGGCTTTCTTGGCTACATCGGTCAATTCGCCGTCGGCCATCATCATATTCTTTCCGTCTTTCATTAAGCGGGTATGAACGTGCATGCCGCTTCCGGCTTTTCCTAAGGTAATTTTCGGCGCAAAGGTAATGGTTACGTTATATTTATGCGCCAAGGTACGCATAATCCACTTAGCTATTACCAACTGGTCGGCGGCGTCCTCCAAGCGAGTGGGCAGAAATTCTATTTCATTTTGTTCATACAGTTTGCCGTCCACCGAAAAAGTACCCACCTCGGAGTGGCCGTACTTAATCAACCCGCCGGCTTGGGCTATGGCCAGCATAGCCTCCGTACGGAAATCGCCCCATTTGCAGAAAGGTTCCGACTCGTGATAGCCTTTCTGGTCAGTAGCTCGGAACAAATCTTCTTCTTCGCTGATTACATAATATTCTAATTCGCCCATTACTTCAAAGTCGAGGTCGGTAATTTCTTTCAATGATTTATGCGCCTTTTGGAGTAAATATTCGGGCGCATTTTCCAAAGGGTTACCGTCCTTGTCGAAATAAGTACAGAGTATATCAATGGCGGGAATTTCGGAAAAAGGATTCAGAAAAGCCGTACGAAAGCGAGGCACCACATACAGGTCGCTGGAACCGGCTTCAATATGGGTAAATAAACTGGAGCCGTCAACCCGCTCGCCGCCGGTCAGCACGCTGTCTAAATAGTCATAATTATTAATAACGAAGTTAAGGGCTTTCAGTCGTCCGTCGCTTCCGACATAGCGGAAATTAACAGCTTCTATGTGATTCTGCTCTATGTACTTCATAATGTCGGCCTTGGTAAAATCTTTAGCCGGTTTCTGCAAAAACTGCACTAAGGGATTGGGATTTAATTTAAGATTCATAAAAATTGATTTATTGATTAATCACTACAAAGATAGCTTTTTTTTCTTATCTTTGCACTAACATCGTATATTCATAATTCATGATTTATAATTTACAACTCATAATTTTCAGATATTTAATCACTTAAAACAATGAAAAGCTACCGTAAAACCCTCACTCTTGAAACGCCTCAGCGCCGCCAGTTGATTAACATTACGCCGCAGGTGGAAGCCTGCCTGCGTGAAAGCGGCATCAAAGAAGGTTTGCTGTTGTGTAACGCCATGCACATTACTGCCAGTGTGTTTATTAACGACGACGAGTCGGGCCTGCACCACGATTATGAGGTCTGGTTGGAAAAATTAGCCCCAGAAAAACCCTATTCGCAATATCGACATAATGGCTATGAAGACAATGCCGACGCCCATCTCAAACGCACTGTTATGGGACGCGAAGTGGTAGTAGCTGTTACCGAAGGCAAATTAGATTTCGGCCGCTGGGAGCAAATTTTCTACGGAGAATTTGACGGCCTGCGGCCTAAGCGGGTGTTAATAAAGATTATTGGGGAATAACAAACGATTTACAGATTTATTGTCTCAAATCATCAATAACAAATAATATGGATACGTCAAAAACAGATTCTGCTTTAGTAACGATTGCTACAGTTAGTCAATCGTATGAAGCCTACATGCTAAAGGCGCTTCTTGAGGAAGAAGGCATTGTCGTTTTTTTACAAGACGAAATATTCGCACAGGTTTTATCGGCTGTTTCGGGTGGAATTAAGGTCAGGGTTTCCGCTGCAGATGCGGAAAAAGCACGGAATTTATTGACTGAAAGCGGACATGTGCTTTAGTGGAAATTAAAGATTACGGAAACTTTTGTGCATGTTTCATAATTACAAATCGTCTAAGGGACGTTTAATACTGCCCAATTGACAATTGCTTACCTTGGTATAAATTTCGGTAGTTTTTATATCTTTATGAGTTTAGGGGTACTTACACCGACAAATTCTTTATGCTATTTTTCACTCATACAGCAAATATTTTTCCCGTTGTTGCAGGAAGCGCTCCACCTCTGCTTTCCACGAATTCCTTATCTGCTGTTCGCTTGCGCCTTGTTCTATCATTTTTTGCACACGCGCAGTACCCCAGAGCGTAGTGAAATAATTAGTAAAAAATTCCCCTTTCTTTGAAAAATTTTTATAAGCCTCCAATAACCACTCCAAACGAATATGAGGATTGGAAATGAGGTCGTTTTCGGGATAATTGCGCAGGTCAACACCATAGCACAGTTTGTCTTTCAGCGGCGGATTGATTGCCCCCTCTACTGCTTTCGGCGTAAAAGAAAAAGAATACACCGCTTTGAAATCGGGGTGCCCAAAGACCTGAAAGGGAAATTCAGTGCCGCGTCCGAGGCTGATGGCCGTTCCTTCAAAAAAGCACAAGGACGCATACAAATATACAGCTTGCATGTTGGGCAGGTTCGGTGAGGGTTTTATCGGCAGGCGATACAGGCTTTGGCGGGTGTAATATTTACAGGGGATAATCGTTACTTCACACTGAGCGCCGTTGTTTAACCACCCTTCTCCGTTAATCATTTGCGCCAGTTCGCCTAAGGTCATGCCGTGCACTACAGGAATGGGGTGCATTCCTACAAACGAGCGGTGTTGAGACTCTAACACAGGCCCATCTACATAAAAACCATTAGGATTGGGACGGTCAAGTATCAAGAGCGGAATGTGCTGCTCGGCGCAGGCTTCCATTACATAGTGCAGGGTTGAAAGATAGGTAAAAAAACGCAACCCTACATCTTGCATGTCGAATACCATGTAATCAATGTGCTGTAGCTGTTCCTGCCTTGGCTTTTTATTTTTTCCGTACAAGGAAATAATGGGAATGCCTGTAGCAGCATCTATCTCGGAAGCTATATGCGCGCCTGCATCGGCAGCGCCGCGAAAGCCATGCTCCGGCGAATAAATACCGACTATGTTGATGCCTCGTTCTAACAATACGTCCACCAAATGCTTGTCGCCTACGAGCGAAGTGTGGTTCGCGGTTATGCCTACGCGCTTTCCCTGAAGCAGGGATATGTACTCATCGAATTGCGCCGCTCCTACTACACACTCGGCAGCCCGCAAATGACAAACTGCGAGAAGCAATAATAAACTTATTATAAAATTATATTTAAAAATATTATTCATTTACATTAACTACTTTTCTTCTTCCTCCTTTTCTTCTGTATCCTCTTTCTTCACCACTGCTTCTGCTTTCTTCTTTCTTCCAAACCAACGTTTAAATAATTCGTTGAAGGAATTGAAATCTTCCTGAAAAATAAAACCAACTCCGCTTCGTTGAGAATTGTCGATTTGGTTAGTAAATTGGTCGGCAGAGTGGGTAAAAGCCTTTCCACGGAAACGCCCCTGCTTATCGAATTTTAATTCAATATCAATATCACTGGTAAAGTCTGTATTGTTGTAATTTCCGATATTATTGCCAAAGGCTCCGTTGATGATTAGGCGATTATTAAACAGCTGTGTGGATACGGCAATATCTAAAGCGTCATTACCGTTCGCGGTGGTATTATACACAAAGCCGAGGTCAAGCGGAATGTTAAGCTGCGTCAGTATGTTGCTTAACTGATTAGATAAAATTTCAGAAGCGCTTGCGCTAAGATTAATGCTGCTTATCCCCGACTGGTCTTCTGGCATAAAGCTGCCGAGCGTTAGCAGCGAAATGAATTGCCGCGTCATTTTTTCATCGCTGTTCATCGCAGCTTCTACCTGCGCACGGGTGTTTACGTCCAAATTTTGTACTTCTACCTTATAACTTAAATCGGGACTAAACAAATTTCCCGTAATATGTATGCGGCAGTCAATATTTCTGCGTATATTAGCTGTTTCCGAAGTGTCGGACAGTAAATTGCTGAGGCTCGCTTTTGTTCTATATACGGCTGTAATATCTAATGTTGTTTTGTCGATATCGCCGTTAAAACTAATGTAACTGCCTTGCTCCATAGTGAAATGCTTGCTGATAATATTCTGCAGGGTGAACAAATAATTTCCCTGGTCAATGGCATAATCGCCGAACAGGTCAAATTTGTCAATGGAAGGGTCAATACTGAAACGTATGTTCCCATTACCTTTTCCTTTAATAATATCACCGGCTTTTTCGTCAAAAATAATTTGTATATCGGCATTGGGAGTGGCCGTAAGATTCATATCCACCGTCATGCGATGTCCCAATTTAAATTGAGGAACAATTCTAATCGGTTCGCCGAAATTGTTGTCGATATTCGGTTCTTTAAAAGTAAGAATATTGCTTTCTTTAGCTTTTGCACTCTTGGATAAGGGTATATTGCACACAGTATTGGGTTCGGTAGTGGCCGTAATGTCGAAATGAATATTATCACTATTGCCGTTAATACGTACCAGACCTGTTGCATAAGCCTTGCCATAAAATAATTCATTATTTTTAATGGTAGTGTTCATACATAAAAGATTATTAGCCGAAATGTCCATGTCGTATTTAATAGCTCTAAAACCTTGATGTCTGAATGTTCCATTGAGTGTTCCTTTTCCGCTTGCCGCATCGGATATAGTTGCATTTTGTATTTTGATAAGCGTAGGCGATATGTCTATAGGCGTTGTCAGGCTGTATTGGGTATTCAGGTAATCAACGGTTAATCTCAAATCATCAAGCGTTACATCATTTCCGTATAACAAAGGCGCTTTTAGCGAACCTCCGATACGTATTACACCGGAAAGGGAGCCGCCTACATTTGACAGTACGCCGCGTACTAAGGGCTCTACATGCGCTACAGGAAAACGAGTAAGTTGAGTCGAAACATTCAGACTGTCCTTCGCGGGATTGTAAATGCCTCTCAGCGAGATTTTGGACGCACTTCCTTCTTTAATCTCTGCCTGCAATCGGAGTATCTGGCTTTCGTTGTCCCAACGACTTCTTACGGTGATATTATCAAGCGGCCGATTATTTAATTTCACCTGTTGGGCATCGGCATTCACATAAAACATCGGCGTATTATAAACATCGGTCATTTGCGCTTTTCCTGACAACATGCCTTGAAAAGCATATCCTTGTTTACTGCTCATCGGATTTAGGTGAGATAAGTTGAAATTAACCAAAGATAAGGAAAGCGTGTCGCTTTTTTCCGCCGATATTGTTCCCTGTAAGGCTACTTGCTGGTTATGGTTTGATAAAGCAATCCTATCGAAGTTAATAGCAGAAGTATCAATCGTTATCTGTGCCGGAGCAACCCGCCATATTGTATCGTTTATCATAAGTTCGGAAGCCTGTACCGCTATATTGATAACAGGAAAGCGTTGAAACTCGTTTTCTGTAAATGAAGTATTGAACAGAAGCTGCCCTTTATTTATGGGCTTACTCTTATTGTCGTAAGCTATTTTTGTGCGAATATCATTTGGCGCAACATTTATTACGGTATTAATATTATCAATATTCAAGCCGACTAACAGCGCATTATTGACATCTATTTTTGTCGACAGTTGTTCATTATTTCCCTGAATATCCATTTTTACCTTATATAAATTTTGTTGGTTTAAGGCTAATTTCGGACTTTCCAAATTTATGGAAAGCAAATTATCAGGGGTTAGGGACAGTTTTGCTTTAGTTTGATTTTCTATTCGGAGGCCGGGCATTGCTAATTGGGATAATTCGTCAATGTCTTTTATTTGCAGGCTAAGCTGATAATCGGAAGACCTGTTGACGCTATGTTTAGCGGAATCGCCCAATAATGGCAAGAGTTTTAAATGAGAAGCATAGCGGAAATCATGGATAAAATCCGATAAGGGAAGAGGCCCTCTGTAATCAATATCGGCGAATTTAGCGTGTAATTGTGTTCGGTAGCCGCTGTTATTCTGAGCAAATGTTAAAGAAATATCGCCTATATTATGAACATTATCCTTGTCGCGATAACCGGTATTCGTAGCTTCTATCTTTCCTATGCCTCCGTCAAAAGATGTATTATATCGGTAGTTGGCTGTTAACAAAGTTTTGAGTTCCGAAACCGTATCGCGGGTGTTAAAGTTAAGCGCAAAAAGGTTTGCATATTGAATGTCGGCTTTATAATTATGGCGCATTATAGTGGTGTCGCTCCTTTGGCTATAGGCTATAAAACCGTTGAAATCCATTTTCAGATTCGGGTCGTTGACTTTTAGTTCTCCTTCAAAACGTCGGTCGCTAAGTTGCCCGTTAATCTTGATATTTGAATAAGCATAACGGTTAAAATCAAGTGTCGAAACCTCACCTGTCAGTTTGAAATTAATTGCTTCATGCTCGGAGGGGTTAAAGGTAAGTACTGCTTCTGCATCAGAGTTTACCTCTCCGAGCAATGGCAGGTCAAGGAATTTTCCGATATTGAACTGCCGCACATGAGCGTCGCCTTCGGCCGTAAAGCTTCTTTCGGAGGTCTTATGAAACAACATGTCCACAGTAGCTGCTCCTATGCCTGTTTCTACCTCGCCGTGGGTTACAAAATCGTTATACAATCCATCGAAGCTCCCCTTAAAGTGTATTTTACCCAATCGGCGGATCAATTTATCGGTTGATACTGTGTAATTATGGCCTATAAAAGCCTGTACAATTTCGGATAAATCATTGTCGTTGGTACTCAACTCTTGCAGTTGCAGGCTTAATCCGGTTTTATTAATATCGGGCAAACCGTTCATTTTAAAAGAGGTTAAAATGCGGGTGTCGCCCTTGTCTTTTACGATAGACAGGAGGGAAGCCGACAAGCGGTTGACTGTGCCTGTAACCCTGCCATGCAGATGCACTTTGAGGTTTTCTACATTAAATCCTTTGGCATAATGATTAATAGAGCCGAAGGAAAAGGCCGAATTGCGAATATCGGCGTCCATTCTTACTTTTACAGGATATTCCCCAAAATCACGCCGATTGTCAAAATTCATAGCATAATGATTAAGCGTGAGGAAAGAATGTCCGTCATCAATAATCAGATTTTTCAGCATTACCTGATTAGCGCAAAGGTAAACGCTTTCAGCCGACAGTTTATCCAATTGATACCCGCTTTTTTCGAAGAAATTTATATACTTTATTTGGAAGAATACAGTATCGTCTCGTATGTTCAGGTTGCGTATATCCACATTGATTTTGCTGAGCGACAAATCTTTGAAGTCAATAACGTCCGGTTGGGGATTAGCGCTGGGGTTTCGCAGATTTCGGTAGGTAAAACGGAAATTTGACAGAGCTACATCTTTTACCAGTAGCCGTAGTCCGGGACCTTTTTCTTCAAGGGTGTCGGGCAGCGCTTGTTTTCTATGCATTTCATTTAATACCTCGTTGATATTGTTAGTTTGCGGCCCATCATATATGTTGAAAACCCCATCGTACAAATTTACGGAAGATAAGGAAAATCTATGTTTGGAGAGGTTGAAATAGGATAGTCCTGCCGTAGCATATTTTGCATACAGCAGGGTATCGCCATGAATATCACTTGCATATATATCGCTTATAACCAATTTATTAAAAAAGGCGAAATGTACGGCACCTACCGATACCTTAGCGTTAGGCAGTTGTTTTTGTATGGATTGGGTTATCCGCTGTACTATGTAGGTCTGTACGGCCGGAATTTGTATAGCAAAACACAAGCTCAGCAGGAATGCAAACAGGGTTATAAGCGTAACTATAACCGTCTTTCGTAGTATGCGGAGTCGCCTTTGCATAAATATAAAAAAATATAGAATAACCTACAAAGTTAGCTTTTTTTTGTATTTTTGCAGTGTTTATTGCGAAAAAATGCAAAAAAGGGAAATTATTATCTTAGGCATAGAGTCCTCGTGCGACGACACTTCGGCGGCAGTGTTGCGCAACGGCTCCTTGCTGTCGAATGTATTGGCCAATCAGGAAGTACATCGGGTTTATGGCGGGGTCATTCCCGAATTGGCTTCGCGCGCCCACCAGCAGAACATTATTCCGGTGGTGCAGCGTGCCTTGGACTTAGCCGCAACACCGATTGAAGCTGTTGATGCTATTGCCTTTACCCGCGGGCCGGGTTTGTTAGGCTCGTTGTTGGTGGGAACTTCCTTCGCCAAAGGCTTGTCGTTATCAACCGGAAAGCCCTTAGTGGAAGTAAATCACCTGCAAGGCCACATTCTTTCCCATTTTATAGACGTGCCGGAAAAAGAGCTTCAGCCTCCGGCCTTCCCTTTCTTGTGTTTATTGGTCTCAGGAGGGCATACGCAGATTATCGTAGTGCATTCGCCGCTTGCATTTGAAATTATTGGGAATACTACTGATGATGCGGCCGGCGAGGCCTTTGACAAATGCGCCAAGGTAATGGGTTTGCCTTATCCAGGCGGGCCGATAATTGATAAATTAGCCGCTGAAGGAAACCCCTTGGCCTTTCGTTTCGCCAAGCCCCGCGTTGGCGGGTTGAATTACAGTTTTAGCGGGTTGAAAACATCGTTTCTGTATTTTCTGCGCGACCGCTTGGCCGAAGACCCCGATTTTATTGCCAACAGCAAGGCCGACCTTTGCGCCTCGCTGCAGCATACCATTATTGATATACTGATGGACAACCTTATTGCGGCGGCAAAGCAGACGGGTATTCGCGAAGTGGCTATAGCCGGAGGGGTTTCTGCTAACTCAGGTTTGCGCAACCGCATGTTGGCCGAAAGCGATAAACGCGGCTGGAAAGTTTACCTTCCGGAGTTCCGTTTCACCACCGATAATGCCGCCATGATAGCCATTACCGGATATTACAAATTTTTAGCAGGAATGACTGCAACACTGGACGTGGTTCCGATGACACGGAGTGGGCAATGAGTAATGAAGTAGCATTCCACTCGTTTCTCATTTTTTAACCGTGAATTTCAATAATCCTTTTTTCATTATGTCTGTTATGAGCCAATTATGAGCCAATTGAATAACGTACAACTTATTGTAAATTAAATATTTATGAGTTTTTATTGTTTTTCAGAATCAAATTGTGAGCCAATTATGAGCCAATTAACTCACGCCATTTTAATACATAATTTGTTCCTTGTCCTCGCTCGCCTTGCTTTGTAAGCCACTTTTCAGATTGTTTAAGTAATCGGGTTGCGGTTGGCTTGCTTATGTTCAATAATTTTTGTGCTTCCGAATTGTTGATACTTCCATTGACAATCACATATTCAATAACTTGTATTACTTTCTCATCTGCATTTTCCGCTTTCAGTTGCGTATGTGAATTGGCATAATAAGTTAACATCAACCCTCCCATATCTTTAATCATAGGGGGTAACTGTTTATGTTCCAACACGGATTTTACAATTTTACGATACCCTCTGCCCCAAATTTCTATATCGCCACAGCGAAAAAGAGTATTGGCAATATCAGGGTTGTAAGGAATAGACGGGTGCTTTTGCAAAAGTTCTTCAATGGAAATGGAATTAGGCAAATGTCCCGGATTCCAAAAAACAATACGGTCAGGATAAACACTAATCTGAATTGGTATGCCAGAAGCATAATCTTTGTGAGCAATAGCATTTAGAAGACTTTCACGTAAGGCTGCTATTGGAAAAGTTGGTTTTTCTCTGCGAGAAACTCCCTCGTATGAAATGGCGTAAACGATATACTTACTTTTCAGTAAATCAAATGCCTTATCAATTTGTTCCATGAGCGAGCCGTGTATCTCGTCCTGAAAATCCAATTCATCGTCATCTCTTTGGAAAAAACCGATTTTTATGTAAGCGCCTGTAACAAATTTTTCAGGCTTGGGGTAAAAGAGTAAGATAGCAGCACGTTTTAAGTTTTCAGAAGTATCATCTATCAACTGCAAACTTTGTGCTACCGCTACGGTAATGATACTCGCCTTTGTAGTTCACAGGGTTGGGCTGCGGTTCAACAACAATTTCGATATAATCGCCCTGCTCGGTTTCGCGCAGATTTACATCGGCAACAATTCCCAAAATTGCAGTAATTTTGTTAGGTAAATCTTCCAACAATTTTTTGGTATTTTTTAGACTTACAATATTACCATTGTCATCTTTACCAATGTAGAGCGTTCCACCTTGCGCATTGGCAAAACCGCATATTTCTCTCAAAAATTCGTCTCGCCAAGAGGATTTGTATTCTATGTTTTGTGTTTCGGGCATAATATGTCAATTTTAATTTTCCTCACTATAATAACATTTATAAAATTTTCCTTTATTGTCTTCGCCCTGTTCTATCAAATTTCGGTTGCCGTGTA
Source organism: Bacteroidales bacterium (assembly GCA_009777095.1). GTDB lineage: Bacteria > Bacteroidota > Bacteroidia > Bacteroidales > UBA932 > UBA932. Next base: position 189,838 of record WRMN01000002.1, read on the forward strand.
TGTAAATGTGGAAATTCTTATCCAATTTGATGACACTTTTGAATATACGAGCCTGCTTTTTGACCGCGCTTTCCGAAATGGTAAAATTATCTGCAATATCTAAATCGTACTCTCTGGCGTATTCGGATTTGTATTGATTAAACTTCTCAATCACTTGCGGTTGCTCTATCACCGAGTTGGTAAATTCTTCGAGATTGAAATTGTCATTTTCTTTAAAGAATTTTACCGACCTGTTTAATAAATCGACTTGGTCGGCGCGGGAAATCTCAAATTGTTGCGGCAGTTCGTCCTTTATGAAATGCTTGGTCAGCGACAGGATATTTTGGGTATTGTAATATTCGTCTTTGCGTTGACGGACATGCAAAAAATCATCTATCCAATACTGCGCCTCAACGCCTTTGTTGGTATTGTCCACGACTGCAACCACGTATCCGTTTTCCCGCTCGGTATTGAATATCAAACAACCCTTGTCTAATTTATTGATATTGATACCTTTTTCGCTTTCTATTTCAAAACCGTCTCTCGCAGGATAGACTTTCAGAAATGTATCTTTATTTTCCGACTTGAACAGTCCGACTGCATCAACCGTTTTGCCGTCAATAATGCAATCTTTGAAATAGACGGTGTAAAACTCGCCGCTTTTGATTTTGGGATGGCTGCTTTGTTCGTACAAATGTTTGGCAAGGTTTACCGATTGCTCCAAAAGCGTTTCGGGGTTGTCGAAAATTTTGCTGATGCAGACAAATGTTTCGTTCATGTCTATGTCAATATCGTGGTGGAAATTGAAGTATTCGGAAGACTTGAACGATGAGACAAAATAATGCGTCAATAATTCTTTTAACTCCGCGTCGACACCAACAATGTTTGTTGACAACATACAATTTTCGTCAGCAGTTTTGTTTCCCACGCGGTGGACAGAAAAGGTGTAAATAGTTGTTTCTATAAAGTTCGTATTCATTTTTATGCTGTATAAAATTCATCTTTTTCCCAATTTGCGAGATTGTTAACAATGTAATTTGCAATGTATTGATATGATTTTTTATTGCGGATAATGTGTTCGTGATAATTGCGTTGCCAAACGGAATATCCAATTTGTTTTGTAACGGCAGATTTGTATCCCCGCACAATTGCCCCAACGGTATTCGAGGGCGACCGTAGGGGCGTATCGCATACGCCCTTTACCGAAATGTTGCCACATACGCCCTGATTGCCATTGCATACACCTAAATTGCCATCACATACGTCCGTTGCCGAAATGGTACCGTTTAATAATGTGGGCGTATCGCAAATGGGCGTATGCGATACGCCCCTACCGATGTCGGTAATAATGATAATACCATGTATATGATTGGGCATTACAACAAACGCATCCAATTGAATATTTGAACGTATGTCGGGTGTTTTCATCCATTCGTTAAATGCGATTTGCCCTGCATCATTCAAAATCATTTCGCCGTTTTCGATTGTTCCGAATATATCAGGGCGTATGCAATACGCCCCTACGTGTGCACATATCGTTACAAAATATATGCCCGATTGCGAATAATCGTAGTTTTTCAAACGGATGCTACGGCGGTGGTGGATGGTGGGGTTGTAGGGCATGGTATAATTTGTTTTTAATTCTTTAATCAATATAATTTTATAATTTAAATAAAATACCTAAAGTCATAGGCTTTATTTCCTAATTCTTCTAATTGCTTACCCATTATAGAAATGCGTTTTGAAAAATCAATGGTTACAGGTAATGTTTTGTATAATTCTGCCCCATTCCAATTCATTTTAGTCAGTTTCAGAATGTCGTTGGCTACTATTTCTATTGGGTCTGTTCCTCTGAATCGTCTTATTAACAGAGGTGTGGGAATTCCTCTTTTACCTTGATAATATTTACCTTGTATTTCTGAACTTTCAACTAATCCGTGTGTCCACAGCAAAAAAGAAAAATCATCTAATTGAATAATACTCCCTCTTTCAATAGGATAGCCAAAAGGCTTATGTTTTTGAGTAGTATTATCTTTGTATAGTTTTATTGCTTTCCAATAACTAAATTGTTGAATCTGTAATAATTCTATATTTTCAACACCTTCAAGTGCGTTACATATACCCTCCATTTCTTCTTTTGTGAAATGAGTTGTCTTATGTAACACTAACTTTTTCAATCCAATAACAGGGTCTATTTTGTGATATGTATTTCTAATGTTGCTTATTAAACGGAAAGCATCATCTTTATTCATAAACGGATTTTTATTATAAAAAACAGGTTTTTCGATTGGTTGCAATAAGAATTTTAATCCGTTACCGTTTCCATCGAAAATTTGACTACTTCCTAAAACAACTCGATTCATTGCACTTTGTCTTACTGCATACCCTAAACCAACAAACGCCGTTTCCATACTTTCAGTTTGAATTTTCCAAGGCGTACCATTTGACTTAACATAAAGTCCCAAAGACAACCACCAACGAATTTTTGCTTGGTCAAAGTAGTTGATGGATTTGTTTTCTATAAATTGGATTTTTAATCCTTTTTTGACAGCATATAACTTTAATGAATCGTGCAAATCATAAAATGTTTGTTCATTTTTCAATTCTCTAAATCGTTCCCATTCTTTTGGAACATATATCACAACACAATCTATTTCTGTGCTTCTTGACGAAAGAATATCTATTTTATGTTTGATTAAATCATAAAATTGAATGGCTGTAATATTATTCGTTTCTGCCTGATTAATCGTTAATGCAAATTCACTTTGAGATGTTTGTGGAACAATTAAATGCTTTTTATACAAATTCGCAAATCCAGGATATTCTTTCAAATACTCTCTTTCACTTGTAGGAGAAATAGTATTCAACAACGACCCCAAATGATTTTTTACCGTTGAAAAACCTTTTTCGGAAGTTATTATAGCTAATTTAATTTCCGCAAAACCGCAATTCGTATTTAAACTATTTTCTAACGTTCCTGAAATTTTTAGTCCATTGATTGGGTGAATTGACTGTTTGGTAAAATCTTGATGATGAAAATAAATTAAAGGTTCGTTTGTTTTCAAATATCTGTCAAAAGAATATACATTAGACATTGCTTTTTTACCTGCAGTTGAATAATATTGAGATAATTTTATCCCAAAATCTCCAATTTGAAAAGTTAAGTTTTGATTGCGTTTTTTCAATTCGTTAAACCAAAAATTTAATTTTTCTCCATATTTACTATTATATCTATTTGAAATAACCGTGTTTGAAATATTTTGCACTGTTCTTTTGTCAGGTTCTTGTCCATTTACTCCTTCACAGTGAATGGTTGGATTTATCAACAAAAATAATTCTTTATTCACAAGTTCTACTTTAAATTCAAATGCTTCATAAACTTTAATATTGGTAGGAATAACAAAATTTCTATTCCATTTTTGAATATTCAAGATTTCTTCGTCAGATATGGGATATTGATTTGAAAAAATTTTTCTTATTTGCCTGCCTTTATGAAAAACTTGCAAACTGTAATTATGTATTAAAGATTTCTCAATCAAAGTGTATAACATTCCCAAATAAAACGAATCAGAATAATAAAAGATTCTTTCTTGAGTGTCTACAAGTTTTAATTCCTCTGTAAGGTTGTTTGCAAATACATCTTTGATTTCGGTTTCATTACCCCAAATAGCAAGAGTATCTTTGTCAACAAACGCAGCAATGATATTTTTATTGGCAATAATAGCATTCAATCTTTTCCATTTTCCTTCGCCTAAAATATTTGTTTTTGTTTGAAAAAATGATTTTGGGAAAGAGATTGC
>WRMN01000003.1 GCA_009777095.1 Bacteroidales bacterium
TCCACCTCTTCCCATCCCGAACAGAGAAGTTAAACCCAACCGCGCCGATGGTACTGCTATACCAAGTGGGAGAGTAGGTCGCCGCCTGTCTTTTAAGCCCTCGTGTTGAAAAATACGAGGGCTTTTTATTTATTCTACATTGATAAAACTTCCTTCCTATTCCAGCACTACCTTCCTATCCTTCGGATATTTTACGGTATATTTCACATTCATTGATTGCGATTCAGAGGGCTTTAACGCTAATTTCCACGACAACTTTCCCGTATCTTTGTCTAATTGCGCCTTGGATATGTTGACCGCCTCTATCTTTATTTCTTTTTCCGTTGATACGGGAATTTGGTCTTCCACAGTAATGGTAATCGCTTGATTTTTCTTATTGTGTACCGTCAAATCCCATTCGCGGGTCTCGGTAATGGAAGCGCCTAAGAATTGTTTTTCGGCAAAATCTTTCTTGCGGATACGGGTTACGGTAATGTTCTTATCGCGGCCTAAGGAGAGGGTTAATTCCTCATCGGTTTGCCGCGTTTCAATATAGGATTCGCCCACATATTTACCTTCGAAGAATAAGTTGGCAGCGCCCGAAAGCAAATTCAATTTTTCCCAACCGGCAACCTTGGCTATTAAGAATACATCTTTTTCTAATTTACGCACAGCATAATATTCATACACGGCCGGCAGCGAATGCTTGGCTAATTCTACCACATGCGATTGCCCATCGCTTGGAACAGTATAAGGCACGTCCACTACAAACTCAACGCTGGTTTGGCTTTCCTGAACGGTAGTATAAACACTGGCGCTTGGCGCAGGCGCTTCTAATTTGGCATCTTCCACAATCATTTCACTCGCATATTCAAGATAATCTGCTGCTACTCTACTTTCTGCCATAGGCATTGCATTAAATTGAAATTGAGAACGGGACAACGGCGGCTGATAAAACGACAAGTACCAAGGATTCAACACCGGGCGGGTACTGTTTATCGTTGGATTGGCTGTGGAAAATATCGGTTTCACATTTTTCCATTCTTCGCCGGTTGATTGACGAACATTGGCTTTGTAGGTCAATTCCACCGGATTGTTAATATCAGAAGAACGCAAATCGTAAGAAGGCGACCAGTCCGCATCATATACCATGTAGGTTAGCGACAACTTCGCCTCTCCGACTGCCGGAGCCGTAACTTCTACCAGCACTTCACTTGTAGGTTGCTGCGGTTTATTTTGTATAATCGACAATTGTTCTTTCGCTTGCCGCAATTCTTCCTTCCATTCGGTAAGTTCCTTTGTAATTTTTAGAGACTCTTGATTCAGCGCTTGCAGGCGCGAGCGGAAATAATCGGCAAACTCCTTTAATTCCGCAACTTTAACGCCAGTTTGCGCGCCGCCGATATATTGATTTTTCTTCAACATTTCTTCTTCGGACTTTAACACCTCTTGCGCAGCTGTTTGTTGGTTAATTTTCTCATTCAAGGATTTAACTAATTGCTCCAACCGCTCCGCCTCTTTTGTCTTTTCGGCAGGTTTTAAATAATTCGTTCGATGGCTTACGCCCAATATCGTAAAATTGCCTGCACCGCTGACTTGAATGCTTTGCGGGTTCAGCCGTACGGGCAAATTTTCAAAAATTACCTGTTGCGCTCCGACTTTCACGGCAACGCGGCCTTCGCGTTGCACCTCCGCTCCGGAAAGAAATACCGTAACATTACTAATTGAGGAGGTTACCGAAGTAGGCTTATCCTGTGCTTGAAGTTCCATAAATATACCAATTAAAAGGATTAAACTGAGGGTTATAATTTTTTTCATAATCATATAATTTTTCAACAAATATACTATATTTTTTTGACTATTTTGTTATTTTTCTAATTATTTCGCCATTCCTTCGGCTGTTTTGACCAAGCGTACAAATTCGTGTCGGTAGCCTAACTTGTCATTGCCCAAGCCTGACTCCGCCAGAGTGATTACCTTTTTGTAAGAAGCATTGCCCTTATAATCGGAATCGCGCAATAATTGTCCGAACATGGCCACGGCAGCGGCAAAGCGGAAATCGTCAGATGCCTTGGCGCTATTATTGTCCACCAAGGGTACTTCAATTCTTTGACTGGTATCTTCATTCGGATTTTTATAGCGCACTTTCACCGTTAACAGTTCGGGAGAAAAGTTCAGTATGGTTTTTGGCGCTTCGGTTTTCTGGTACTTCAAATCATCGACACTGCCAAAAGAACCTTGTACCCCTATCGGCGCTACCTCATATAAAGCGGTTACCGTATGCCCTGCGCCCATCTCGCCTGCGTCTTTGGTGTCGTCGTTAAAGTCTTCCTTATTCAGCAAGCGGGTTTCGTAACCTACCAAACGATAAGCCTGTACCTTTGTCGGATTAAATTCTACCTGCAGTTTCACATCTTTGGCTACTGTGTACATCGTACCGCCAAATTCTTCTACCAATACTTTATTAGCTTCCTGTAAATTATCAATATAAGCATGATTACCGTTACCTTTTTGGGCTAAGACCTGTAATTTTTTATCTTTATAGTTGCCCATGCCATAACCTAAAACTGTGAGGAAAATGCCGCTTTTACGCTCCTGTTCGATTAAATTTTCCAATTCTTTTTCGTTCGAAACGCCTACGTTAAAATCGCCGTCGGTGCAAAGAATAACGCGGTTATTTCCTTTTTCAATAAAATTCTTTTTGGCTATTTTATACGCCAATTGAATGCCTGCGCCGCCTGCAGTAGAACCGCCTGCCGTCAGTTTATCCAATGCTTCTTTGATTTTCTGTTTGTCGCTGCCCGAAGTTGAGGGCAATACCTCGCCTGCGCTACCGGCATACACTACAATCGCTACACGGTCTTTATCCCGCAGATTATTCACTAAGAGTTTCAACGAAGCTTTCACCAAGTCAAGTCTGGTAGGGCCATACATAGAGCCTGACACATCAATCAGAAACACTAAATTAGAGGCAGGCAATTTTTCATCTGCTATTTCTTTCGCTTTTAAGCCTATGCGCACCAAGCGATGTTGCTCATTCCATGGACAGGCACTCACCTCGGCCGTAATGGAAACAGGACGACCGTTTTTGGGTTTCGGATAGTTGTAAGAAAAATAATTCACCAATTCTTCTACACGGATAGCATCTTTAGGCGGCATTTGTCCCTGATTGATAAAGCGCCGCATATTGCCGTAAGCCGCACAATCAACATCGGCCGAAAAGGTGGATAATGGCTCATCTCTCACCAATTTAAACCGATTATCTTGCACTGATTCGTATTCTTCCGTATTATAATCGGCTACCATCGCATAGGCGGGAGTCGGAGAATGGGAATATTCTGCACTGACAAGGCTGACTGCACCAGTAAAAACTTGTTTACTTTGTGTCCTATAAGCTACTATCACCACATCTTCTAATATTGTAACCTCTGATTCCATAACTACATCTATAGTTGTACGGTTATTCACGGCTACTTCTCTACTCTTCATTCCTAAGAAAGAAAAGACAAGGGTTGCCGAAGGTTTAGCAGTAATCGTATAATTACCGTTAACATCTGTGATAGTAGCTGTTTTACCACCTTTTACAAGTACTGAAACTCCCGATAGAGGAGTAGAAGATTCATCGGTTACATGTCCGGAAATTTGAATGGTTTGCGAACATAACATACTCATGGATAATACCATGCACATCATAAGGGAAATAAACTTTTTCATATCAAATTATTTTAAAATTGTTATCGTTTTACAGTATAGAGCGCAACAAAAGCCTGATTCCATAAAATAATTTAAAAAAAATGCGTATATTTGCATAAATATCAGATAACCAATTTGTTTTTCACAAACAAAATAACGCAGCATAGCGACGAGGAGTTGTTATCCCTGTTCTGCAAGAAAGGGAAGCAGGATTATTATACCGCTCTTTACAGCAGATATATACCTCTGATATATGGACTTTGTTTGAATTACTTAAAAACGAAAGAAGAGGCGCAGGACGCAGTAATGGAGCTTTTTGCTGATATACAGGAAAAGATATTGAAGTATGAAATAAAAACCTTTCGCACTTGGGTGTATAGTGTAGCTAAAAATCATTGTTTGAAAATTTTACGTAACAATCAAGCTATAAATTCCGTAGAAATTAATCCGAATTTTATGGAATTTGCCGATTTTCCGACTCTATACAATGAAAACAATAAGGAAGAAAATTTCCGTTTGCTGCAACATTGTTTGGAACAACTGCCCGAACCGCAACAGAAAAGTATAAGGCTCTTTTTTATGAATGACCAATCGTATGTCGACATTGCGACGGCTACCGGTTATCACCTTAAGAGCGTAAAAAGTTATATCCAAAATGGTAAACGGAACTTGAAAATATGCATGGAACAATGAGTAATTACAGGTATATTATTGATTATTTGAAGGGAAATAGGAGGGGGCGCAGGGCTAATCGTGTGGAGCGGGAAGCCATGCGAAACCACTTTTTGTCCGAAGCGTTAGAAGGCTACGACAAGCATGAGGGAGAGCATGCCGAGGATATTCTCCGACTACAACATGAAGTAGCCTTGTCGGCGCAGCGACACAGGAATACCTTATGGTGGGCAGCGGCTGCTTGTGTTATTACACTGCTTGGCCTTAGTACCTTTTTCTTTTTACGTCCCACAGGCGAAAAGCTATTCCCTACACCGATAATAGCCGAAAGCGTTGACAGTACGATGAAAATAGTGGATACTGTTCAGACCCCTACGCTTCTTGCGGTTACAGAGGAGCGGAAACCTGTCCAACAACAAAAACAACCACCAAAAGCCGAAGTTGCAACAAGGACACAAGTTGCTCCATTACCAACGCTTGTAGATGAAATACTCGCCGAAGTTGAGGTTGAAGCAACATTGACGACAGAGCCAAGCGCAGCAACTGTCGCCGATAAGATAGCAGCACATTCGGAAGCAGCTAAGGAAGATGCTATTATTTTAAATGAAGTTGTAATAACTGCTTATACTACAAAAAATAGACAATCTATTAGCGCTTCAGCGTCCGTAGTTAGAATTAGCTATCCTTCCGCCAAGCCGAAAAAAGGCAATGCAGCTTACCTTAAATACATTGAAAAAAATCTCCGTTACCCCGCCGATTCCACTTGTGGTTCCGAACTGACCGGGCGTGTAATATTGAAATTTTCTGTCGATAAATCAGGCTACCCTTATGACATTGAGGTTGTGCAAAGCCTGTGCGAATCCTACGACAACGAAGCCATTCGCCTGATTAAGGAAGGCGGTAAGTGGCAACGCAGCGCCGAATCGGTTGAATACAGTATTGAGTTTAAGGATAGACAATAATTCGCCTCGTGCTTAACTCAACTTATGAATCGTCAGTCCGCTGCGGAGCTTAGGTTCAAACCAGGTAGTTTTCGGAGGCATGATATTGCCCGTGTCGGCAATGTCAATCAGTTGCTTCATTGACACAGGGTAGAGCGCAAAGGCAGCCGCCATCTCGCCGCTGTCAACCCGCTTCTTCAACTCGTTTAAACCCCGAATGCCGCCCACAAAATCAATGCGTTTCGATACGCGCAAATCGCCCAAGTTCAGGATTTGGTCAAACACTAAATTCGACAACACGGTTACGTCCAATACGCCGATAGGGTCATTATCATTATAAGTACCTTGCTTGGCGGTTAAGGAATACCACTTGCCGACAATGTACATCGCAAAATTATGCAAGCCGACAGGGTGGTAAATTTCCGCACCCTTTTCTTCTACCTCAAATGATATTTTCAATTTCTCAATAAACTGTTCGGACGTAAGGCCGTTCAAATCTTTTACCACGCGGTTGTAGTCTATAATTTTCAAATGGCTTTCAGGGAAAATCACCGCCATAAAATAATTATATTCTTCGTTGCCGCTGTGGTTCGGGTTTTGCTTGCGTTTTTCTAATCCTACCAAGGCAGCGGCGGCGGAGCGGTGGTGGCCGTCGGCTACGTACATGGCCGGAATGTTTGCGAAAATTTCAGTGATGCGTTGGTTTACCGCCTCATCTTCAATTACCCAGAAATGGTGTCCGAAGCCGTCTTCAGCTACAAAATCGTATTCGGCCGACTTGCTTTTTACGATATTTTCTACAATATCGTTCATTTCTTTTACATCGGGATAGGCAAAGAATACGGGTTCTACGTTAGCGTTTTGAATACGCACATGAATCATGCGGTCTTCTTCCTTATCCTTACGGGTAAGTTCGTGTTTTTTGATGCGGCCTTCAAGATAGTCGTCCACATTAGCGCAGGCCACTAAACCGTATTGTGTACGGCCGTCCATAGTTTGCGCATAAATGTAGTACATCTCTTTGGCGTCTTGTTTCAACCACCCCCGCTCCTGCCACAGTTTCAGGTTTTCCACGGCCTTATCGTAAGCCTGCTGCGAGTGCTCATCAATGATGGGTTGAAAGTCGATTTCGGGTTTGATAATGTGCAGCAATGATTTTTCGCCTGCCTCATTTTGGGCTTCCTGCGAATTGAGCACATCGTAAGGGCGCGAAGCCACTTCTTTAGCTATTTCTTTAGGCGGACGTATCGCCGCGAAGGGTTTGATTTTTACCATATTGTTAATGTGTTAATGTGTTAATGTGTTAATGTGTTAATGTGTTAATGTGATAATGTGATAATGTGATAATGTGATAATGTGATAATGAGTTGAGTTGATTAATTTTTCTTTGCCGATGAGATAATCTTATTTAATATTTTCTCCAATTCTATAACTTTTCCCAATAATGCATCACTTGTTGGATAACTGGGAGCAAACTTACACAGCAGCAGCCAATATTCTGTTTCTTCAGCTTCCTTGGCGGCAATTTTCATTTTATGAATAAAATCTGCTTTACTTTCACTGTTTTGAGCCTCTTTGATATTTGCTCCGATTGACGTCCCCGACTTTAAAAGCTGATTGGCTATGACAAATTTATTTATGCTGGTCAATATGTCTGTAAACTCAATAATGTCCAATGCAAATTGAAATGATAAACGAACAATTACATTGTCGGCTTGTTTACGCTTTTCCATAAAATTACCACCTTAAAGCATATTACTCATTGGCTCATTGACTCATTGACTCATTGGCTCATTACTTAGTTCACCTGAAACGTCTTATCGCCTGCTTGCAGGAATTTTACAATTTGATTGGCAGAGGCGAGGCCGGCGTTGATGTTGGCTTCGGCGGTTTCGGCGCCCATTTTCTTAGGCGTAGCGAATACTCGCGTGCCGAATTTTTCATTTAATACGGCCTGATTGTCAGCGGCAATATCGGTAACATATTTCAGGTCGGTGCGTTCTTCCAAAACTTTCAACAGTTCTTCTTCGTGAATTACTTCCTTACGGGCAGTATTCACCAAGCAGCCGCCCTTCGGCATCTTTGACAAGAGGTCGTAGCCGATAGACTTTTTCGTTTTGTCATTGGCGGGAATATGCAGCGACACATAATGGCAGGTACTGTACAGTTCCTCAACGGTAGCGCATACTTTTACGCCGTCTTTTTCGATGGCTTCCTTAGTTACGAAGGGGTCGAAAGCATAGACTTCCATGCCGAAACCTTTGGCAATACCGGCTACTAAACGACCTACGTTGCCATAAGCGTGAATACCTACTTTTTTACCTTTCAACTCGGCACCTGTGCCGGATTGGAAGGTGTTACGCGCCATATACACCATCATGCCTAAGGCCAATTCGGCTACGGCGTTGGAGTTTTGTCCGGGGGTGTTCATGGCCACGATTCCGCGGGCAGTGCAGGCAGCCAAATCAAGGTTGTCGTAGCCTGCGCCTGCGCGCACAACGATTTTCAGGTTCTTAGCCGCATCAACCACTTCTTTGGTTACCTTGTCGGAGCGCACAATCAGCGCATCTGCATCGGCAACGGCTATATAGAAGTCATTAACGTCAGTGTATTTTTCGAGCAGGGCTAATTCGTAGCCTGCTGCTTCTACGATTTTACGTATTCCGTCAACAGCCACTTTGGCGAACGGTTTGTCGGTTGCTACTAATATTTTCATGATGTTTAATTGTTTATTCGTTTAGTTGTTTAATTGTTGTAAGCGTTTTAATTGAGAATTGCGTAAAGCATTTAATTGATTAGAAATTAGACTTATATATTGTTTAACTGTTTCTAATTGTTCTTCGTTGATATAATTTAGATCTTTCGCTATGATGAGTTGACAATAGACTTCCATTAACGAGCCATAAGCAACTTCAGTGAATCGGCATTGTTCTTTCAGTGAGGAACGAGATGTTCCCTCGGCGATGTTTGACACAATGGATATCGCAGCTCTTTGCAATTGTTGTGCCAACGCATAACGTTCTTGTTGAGGGAAAAAATTAGTAGTAATGTTATAAATTTCCCTTACAAACGAACGAGCCTTTTGCCATACGTCTAATCTCTCGAAAGCAAAAATATGCACCATGCTTAATTAAACACAAATCAACAACTAAACAGTTAAACAATTAAACAGTTAAACTGCTTTTTCAAATTCCTGCATACAAGCTACCAAAGCCTGAACACTTTCGATTGGGCAGGCATTGTAAGTAGAAGCACGGAACCCGCCTACGGAACGGTGTCCCTTAATACCCACCATGCCGCGTTCTTTAGCGAAAGCCATAAAGGCTTCTTCCTTATCTTCGTGGCCTTTGTTCATTACGAAACAGATGTTCATCAACGAACGGTCTTCCTTAGCGGCAGTTCCTACAAACAAAGGATTGCGGTCGATTTCATTGTACAATAAAGCAGCTTTTTCTACATTCTTCTTATACATGCTTGCTACGCCGCCTTGCGCTTTCACCCACTTCAGGGTTTCATTCATTATTAAAATAGGAAATACGGGAGGCGTATTAAACATAGAGTCTTCTTTGATGTGCGTACGATAGTCAACCATAGTAGGAATAACGCGGCTTACCTTACCCAGTATATCTTCGCGAACTATAATAAAGGTAACGCCAGCTGTACCAACGTTCTTTTGCGCACCGCCGTAAATCAGGCCGTACTTGCTAACATCTATCGGGCGGCTCATAATGTCGGACGACATGTCGGCTACCAGGGTTACCGGAGAATCCATATCTGTGTGAATTTCTGTGCCATAGATGGTATTATTGGTAGTAATATGGAAATAATCGGCATCTTTAGGAATTTCATATCCTTTGGGGATATAGGTGAAATTCAGGTCGGCAGAAGAAGCTACTTTTACCGCCTTGTCGCCATAAAGTAATTTGGCTTCGGCGAAAGCTTTCTTAGCCCACACACCGGTTTCCAAGTAAGCGGCTTTGTTTTCAAGCAAGTTGAAAGGCACGGCCATAAACTGTGTGCTGGCGCCGCCGCCCACAAAGAGAACTTTGTAATTGTCGGGGATATTCAACAATTCACGGAATAAGGCTACTGTTTCAGCCATAGTTGACTCCCAGTCTTTAGTACGGTGAGAGATTTCGATTACGGACATGCCGCTGCCTTTAAAATCTTTCAAAGCTTCAATGCCTGCATTAATAGCATCTTTCGGAAGTACGCAGGGACCTGCATTAAAATTGTGTACGATTTTCATGATAAGTAAGATTTATAATGTTTTTGAATATTGTACAATTAATTTCGCCTCAAAAATACGAATTTATTATCATAAAATCAAAAAAACGAGCAATATTTTATCATTTTTCGTTTTAAAACTTCAATTTGCAACTAATAATTTGAAATTACAACTTAAATGCCCTAGAGCAAACTTTATCGGGTTAAACGCCTTAGAAAGATTTCAGTACTATTGTTAATTAGCCGATACTCAACTTATAGCCAAGTCCTTTAATGGTAATAATCTGCACTGTAGGGTCGTCTTTCAGGTATTTTCTTAAAGTGGTAATGTAAGTATCAAGGCTGCGAGAGTAAATAAAGCCGGTGCTACCCCAGTTATCTTCCAGCAGCTTAACTCTTTCCACCACATTACCATGCCCTATGCATAGCGCTTCGAGAATGGCTTGTTCTTTCTTATTCAGATTGATACACTGTCCGAAGCCGGCCAGTTCATTTTTATCTACATTAAAACTATACTTACCTATAGTATATATCTTATGATGATGTATGCCTTCTACTACCGGATAAGGCGCCAACTTAGCAAGTCTGTACTTAGCTGCCTGCCTGCGTAGTAATTGTTGCCGCAAAATGAGACAAAGGAATATTAGGAGCAGCAAAAATAAAGAACCTATTAGCAGGCCGCCCATCTGACGGAAGACTTCTGAACGGCTAAATTGTAGCCTCGCCCTGACGCCGTCGGTTTCAGAGACATTCATCATTGTAACATGGGTTTCCAAAGAGGAAAAAAACTCATCTCCCGGAAGAGAACTTTCCAAAACTTCATTAGTAGTTGGGTTAAAACGCTCTATTACAAAAGAAAGCCGTATTCCCTTTTCATGTAAGGCGCCGGCAAATAAATCGGACAAACAATGGATATTCATCGGCAAGGTTCGCTCCCGTAACTCATAGAAAGCTTTATTCATAAAGACTTCCATTGATAGGCCATATACATTATCATATACTAAGGTATCGCTGGGCTCGCAATCGCGGATAATCATAATTTTCTCTTTACCACAACTTTGAATTGTCAAATTACCATCATTGAACAAATTACCCAAAGGCATTCTATATACCTGCTCATTCCGGCAGGCATGCTCAAAAGCATTATCTATATCTATAATAAGCTGATTGTATGTTAGTTTATAAGCATTATATAACCACAGCGCCTGTAGCGCCAAAAGCGAAACGGTTGCTACAATAGCAAGCAGGTTAAACCATGCAAGAGAGGTATTTTTTTTTCTTAAAAGCATAGTGCAAATATAAGTCTAACAATGATACAATCAAAATTTTTGACATAAAAACGACATTTTTTTGACATTTTTTGGACATTTCGATTAAAATTTGATATTTTAGCTACATTTATTTGTAGTCAAAAACTTGCAAATCCATAACTTGGCGACTTACCTTTGTATTCTGAAATTTTAAATTAATTATTAAAATATTACTCATTATGAAAAAGTTTTTTTTATTTGCTCTTGGGTGTTTAGTTTTCAGCTTTTCTGCTTCGGCACAATCGACAGACACAACTATTGTATTCACATCATTGGTACATGATTACGGTCAAATCGTACAGGGCAGCGGTCCGCAAACCTGTAAATTTGAATTTACTAATACCGGAACTGAGGCTATTGTTATTCAGACAGTTCAGGCTTCTTGCGGTTGTACATCTCCCAGCTACACCAGAGAACCGGTAGCTCCCGGAGGAACAGGCGAAATATTGGCCACTTATAGTCCCGGCGCTGCAATGCCTTTCGAAAAAACAATAACCGTACGTTCCAACGCCCAGCCTTCTGCTATAATGTTGCGCATTAAAGGGGTGGTGGTAGCTCCGCAGCAACCCTCAGCCTCCGATTTGTAACAACCCTTTAAATTAATGATTTATCGGGTTTTATTATTTTCGTTTTTCAATAAGATAGGCAACTATCAGCCCGATGCCGCCGAAAGTAAGGACACAAGCAATAGACAGGGTTCCACGCAGGTGAAACGAATTGTCTATAGCGTATTGGAAGGCTATATTCAGTATAAAAGTCGTTAAAAACCCCAATCCCAAACCACAAAGCAGGCAGCCTATTTTTAATCCCGAAAAAATTCCGTCAGACCCTTGGAATGAGTTTAATTTACTAAGGTCAAATGACTGATTTTGTGAAAGTTTATCAATAAGCATCAAACGCTCACGACGATGTACGAAAAGTTCAATAATACAATAAAAGGTAATCAAAACCGCTGGTAGAATAATAATAGCTTCCATAATAAATATTTTTTAAATGTTTAACTTTGTTTTGCCCTTTTGACGCAGTTAAGCGAAAAAGGTTACAAAAATACAGACTGTAACCTTTTCTAAATTTTAGCGTCAAAAGAAACGAAATGAAAGCACAAGGCGAAAAAGAACTCATTCAACAAGTACTGCAGGGCGACACCAGCGCCTTTGCCCTTTTAGTCGATGCCCACAAAGACAGGGTGTTTAATTTAGTGTTTCGTGTGATACGACAACGCGCATGGGCGGAGGAACTGTGTCAGGACGTGTTTATCAAAGTTTACCAACAGTTAGCGCAGTTCAAACACAAGGCCCGCTTTTCTACCTGGCTCTTCCGCATAGCTTATAACACGGCTATCTCGGCATTACGTAAACATCAACTATCTGTACACAGCATCAACGAAAGCCATAGCTATGTTGAAGAGGATAATCAAGGAGAAAAAGAAGCATTAATTTCATTATTAGAAAAAGCTATTGCACAGTTGTCCACTGAAGAAGCCGCCCTGATAACCTTATGTTATACTGAAGAAAAAACCATAGAAGAAATAGCCCAAATTACCGGATTAAGCAAGGCCAATGTCAAAGTAAAGCTACACCGTGTGCGGGTTAAATTAAAAATGATAATAGAACGTTCAACGAATAAAAATTAGAACTATGATGAATACAAAAATTGACATAGAAGGTTTATTAAAACAGTTACCGATTGAAAAAACCGACAGTAATTTCACTGCACAGTTAATATCCTCCATCGCCAGCTTACCTGCGCCCCAACCGAAGCAACTCAGCAAGCCTATCATCATTTGCGCCTGCATCGGACTGATAGGGCTAATGGTCGGCGCCTGGTTGATTAGCGACTATTTTTTCGGGTGGACAGAACTGTATGTACAGCCGCTGCTCAGCAATATCGTTGCAAGCTTTAAGGGAATACTTCCACGAATTTCGCAGATTGAATGTCCGCCTATCATCATCGAAGGGCTTTTGGTCGGTGCGGTATTGTTAGTAATTGATGCGGTAGTGCGACACAAGGTCGTTACCGGTAAGCCGTTGTAGAGTTATTAAAATTTGGTGGCCTAAATTGTTTTGGGATCTTCGTTCATGTTTTTAAACATTTAGTTTTCTTGCTTTTAGGAGCTCTCTCGGCCTTTTTCAATGCTTGATCCAGAATATATTGTATCTGCCCATTTACGCTTCGAAATTCGTCTGCCGCCCATTGTTCAACGGCTTCCATCATTTCCGTATCAATACGAAGCACAAAATTCTTTATTTTGCTCTCTTTCTGCATTTATGTCGCTCTTAAACTTTAAACTTGAATAAAACTAAGATGTCTCGACTTCGCTTCACTCTACATGACGACTTTAATTGTATAAGGTGCCCGAATTGATAATCGGCTGCGCATTTTCTTCGCTGCAAAGAACCACCAACAAGTTAGATACCATAGCAGCTTTCTTGGCGTCGTCTAACTCAATAATATTTTCTGCGGAAAGTTTTTCCAAAGCATGTTTCACCATGCCCACCGCTCCTTCTACAATTTTTTCACGGGCCGAAATAATAGCGTCGGCCTGTTGGCGGCGAAGCATCACAGCGGCAATTTCGGGAGCATAAGCTAAATAATTGATGCGCGCTTCCACTATTTCGATACCTGCCAAAGCCAAACGCTCATTCAATTGTTTTTCCAATATTTCATTCAGTTCTTCGCCGCCCGAACGCAGGGTTAGCTTTTCGTCCATACCCTCCATATTGTCGTATGCATACATTCCGGCAACAAAGCGCAAGGCTGCGTCGCTTTGCACCTTGACAAAATGCTCGAAAGCCTTCATCTTATCCTGTACAATGGCCTTAGCCCCTACCTGCACCGCCCCTGTTGTTAATTTGGAGTCATTATCAATATCAAACGAGGCTTTATAGGTGTCTTTAACACGCCATACCACCACCTGGCCAATCATAATGGGATTACCGCTTTTATCGTTTACCTTGATGGGTGTTGCGTCTAAGTTACGGGCACGTAATATCAAAGGTTTTCTGGCATAAAAAGGATTTACCCAAAAAAAGCCATTCTCTTTCATTGTGCCCTCATATTTACCGAAAAAGACCATCACTCGCGCCTCATTCGGATCAATTTTCGTAAATCCGGTCCAGACAATTATATTAATGATGAATAGTACCACATCAGTAATTAACAGCACAGCCAGAAGCCTGTCTCCAAGAGAGCCTCCGTTGCGAAGAATCCAAACCAAAAACCAAGCAATAGCTATGGTAAATAATAAATTAAAAATTACCATCGGGATACCCAGTAATTTTACGCCTGAAAAATTTTCTTCTTTAGTTTTCATACTTATTCCTTTTAAAAATTTGTTTTAATATTATTTTAATATCACAAAGATATGACATTTATTTTAAACCGCCAAATATTTTTTGAAAAATTTATCTCTATTACCTATTACACCTTGCTACAGCGTTTCTATTTCCTCTAACCACAAATGGGCTACGGCGTCGGAGGGCATGCGCCAGGCGCCGCGGGGCGAGAGGCTGAGAGCGCCTGTCTTGGGGCCATCGGGCAGGCAGGAGCGCTTAAACTGTTGCGTAATGAAGCGGCGGAAGAATAAATGCAGCCATTTCTTTATTTCCGTTTCGGTATATTTACCGACAAAGGCGCGTTGCGCCATAAAATAGATTTTTGCAGGACGGAAGCCGAAACCTAAGGTATAATAGAGGAAGAAATCATGCAATTCATAAGGCCCTACCAAATCTTCCGTTTTCTGCATAGTCTCGCCTTTTGCATTGGCAGGCAGCAACTCGGGGCTTATCGGCGTTGCTAAAATATCCTGCAACACCGCTTGCACTTCGGGTGCTTGTTGCTTAGCCGCCCATCGGATAAGATGAGGAATAAGGGTCTTGGGAACAGAAGCATTCAGGCCGTACATGGATATATGGTCGCCATTGTAGGTAGCCCAGCCCAAGGCCAATTCCGACAAGTCACCGGTGCCAATTACTATAGCGTTTTCTTTATTAGCTATGTCCATGAGCAGTTGCATGCGTTCGCGCGCCTGCGAGTTTTCATAGCAGGCATCAAGCACTGCCGCATCGTGGCCTATATCTTTAAAATGTTGCAGACAGGCCGTTTTTATGTCTATCTCGCGGAACTCCACACCCAAGGATTTGCACAAGATTAACGCATTTTTGCGGGTACGATCGGTGGTGCCGAAGCCGGGCATGGAAATACCCGCTATTTGTGCCAAGGGAATGTTTAATATTCCAAATGTTTTAACACAAACCAATAAGGCTAAGGTAGAATCCAAGCCGCCGGAAACGCCTAAAAGCACTTTCTCTATTCCAAGATGTAATAGGCGCTTGGCTAATCCGACCGATTGAATGGATAGAATTTCTTCACAGTCGGCATTTAAGGTAGCCTCATTGATAAAAGGGTGAGGGTTGAACTTCCGCGTCAGGACCGATTTCTTGCAAGGCGCTAAAGTAAAGGGAATCCGACGGTAATTATTTACTCCTACAGCTAATGTTGCAGTAAAACCTGCATGCCGTTTACGTTCCATAGCTAATAGCTCAAGGTCAATATCTTCAACAATGAGTTGATTTTCTAAGGTGAAACGCCGATTCTCGGCCAGCATTTCGCCCATTTCGGCAATATAACCGCTGCCCGCAAACACCAAATCGGTAGTTGATTCTCCGAAGCCCGCCGAGGTATAAAGGTAAGCGGCTTTACAGCGTAAGGACTGCTGCGCCACCAATTCGCGACACAAAGCATTTTTGCCCATCTCATCGTTATCAGCCGAGAGGTTTAACAAAATATTAGCGCCATGTTGAGCATGCTGTATGGACAGAGATTGAGGTATCTTCAAATCTTCGCCAATAGTAATGCCTACGCAGGCAGCGCCGCTTTGCAACAAAATATCGGATCCGAAGGGTACGGTTTGTTCGCATAGTGTGATAGTGTTTTCAAGCGCTGAGGAAGCCGGAGCAAACCATCGCTTCTCGTCATATTCACTATAATCCGTAAAAACAGTTTTAGGCGCTACAGCCAAAATTTTGCCGCTTTGAAAAGCTACTGCGGCATTGAAAATATGCGTTCCATCAGTTATCGGCATTCCTGCCACTGCAAGCAGATTATACTTTTTCGTGCTTTCCAATAAACGCGACAAGGTATGCTCTGCCTCATCTATCAAGACTTTTTGAAAAAAGAGGTCGCCACAGGTATAAGCGGTAATACAGAGTTCCGGAAAACAAATAATCTGCACTTGCCGCTCGGCAGCTTCCTTAATCAGGTTTTCTATTTGCAAACCGTTGCACCCGCAATCAGCTACCCGTACGGTGGGAGTGGCTATGGCTAACTTGACAAAACCAAAGTCCATTTTATAATTTTTCTACAAATTGTTTAATGCGGTTCAGCGCTTCTTTCAACACAGGCATATCCACGGGGTATGAGAGGCGAACATAATTATCGTAGGCTTCGCCAAAAGCATTTCCGGGGATAAGCGCTACGCCGTTTTCTTCCACTAAACGCGAGGCAAAAGTATCGCCGTTCATACCGAAGGGTTCCGTTGAGAGGTACAAATAAAAAGCACCTTGTGGTTTGTGGCAAACAAATCCTAATTTCGTCAGGAAATCATAAGCATACTCCATATTTGCGCGGTAATTATCTGTCATTGCAGCTATTTCCTTTTCGGTTTGCGGGTCTAAAATGGCCAACAAGCCGTATTGCCCTACCGAGCAGGCTGCCGTAACATAGTATTGATGCACCTTTGCCATTTCGTTGGCAAATTCCTTGGTAGTCATAGCCCAGCCCAAGCGCCAGCCGGTCATGCTATGCGACTTGGAGAAGGAGTTCACTACTATCAACTGTTTGCGCAGGTCGGGATATTTTCCGAACGATTGATAATCATCGGCATATAATATTCTGTTATAGACCTCGTCGGCAATCAGGTAGATGTCCGTAGTGGCAAGGAAAGCAGCCAATTCATCGCGGTTTTTGCGATTTAACGCCATTCCTGTGGGGTTACTGGGGTCGGTAATAATGATGCATCTTGTTTTGGGTGTAATATGTTTCTTCAAATTTTCAACCGTCAATTGAAAACCGTCGGCTGCAGTGTCCACGTATTTCGGCGTACAATTATTCATTAAAATTAAAGGCTCGTAGCCCGGATAGGCCGGCGCAGGAATCAACACTTCATCGCCATCGTTCAAAATAGTACGCAGGGAAGAGGCTAATACCTCGGTAGTTCCTATGCCAACAATAATTTCGTCGGCGCTATAGTCAACGCCAAGGTGCTGCGCACAATATTTTCTGATAGCTTCCACAGTGTCCGCTGTGCCGCGGTTAGGCGTGTAGGTGGTAATGTTCTTATGAATGCCTTCTATGGCCTTTTCTTTGATAGGCGTAGGCGTGGGCGACATTGGCTGTCCCAAGGTTAATTTAATATGCCCCGGAAATTGGTTACAATAGCCGTCAAACTGCCGAATCTTGGAAGTTTGAATTTTGCTTAGATTTTTGTTGTATTTTTGTTCCATAAATTAAGATTTATAACTTATTTAAGGCGCAATTTACGAAATTTTTAAGAAAAAACCAAAAAAAACATTAAGAAATTGTTTAAATGTAATTTCTATTTACCTGAATATCTTGATGCCTAAGTTTGCGTACAAATTTTCACCCTGTACTTAAACTTTAAACTATTCTACATCTACAATATCTATAAGTCTGACATTTAATGCGGTACATATTTTTAGCAAAGTGTCAATGGTTAGGTTGCTTCTTCCGGCTTCAATCCTGCTCATATTGGATTTTTCGAAATTGCAAGCAGCGGCCAAATCCTGTTGGGGAATGTGTTGATTCACTCTTATTTCTTTGATTTTCAACCCTATTTTTATAAGAGCCGCTTCCTTTTTCACAATTTTTTATGTTATCATTTGTGATAACAAAGAAAAGGTTTTATCTTTGCTATTGGTTATCATATAAGATAATTGCAAATTTTAAACCAAAGGAATAGGTAAAACGGAAGAAATGTTATAATAGTGATTTATGAACCCGATTAAAAATAATCCTTACCGCACACTTGGACTGCTTGCAGGGGCAAGTGCAAAAGAAATCATCCGACAAACAAATCGTCTGCAAAAAATTATTGCTACCGGGCAAAAGCCACCAACAGACGATTTTAGTTTTCCTGCACTTGGAAATTTGAAACGAACAACAGAGAGTATTGAAGAAACCATTGCAAAACTCAACCTCGACCGCGACAAAATGAATGCCGCTCTTTTTTGGTTTTGGAACGGAAATCCCATAACTGACGAAGTGGCTTTTGAGGCATTGAAAGAGGGCGATATTGATAAGGCCTACCAAATTTGGGATAAATTAATTGTGGAAACCAAAGAAGACGGCAAACGATTTTGGCGACAGGTAACAGAAAAAAATTGCTCGGCTTTTCACAACTGTTTTGTTCTTGAAATGTTACGAGAGAACGGAAACAAACACACAGCGATTGTAGCAAATCTTTATTTTTTAGAAAGCGAGTTTTCCCAAAAATTTATATCAACGATTGCGGACAAGATATACAGAACAAATTCAAAAGAGTTACAAATCAATTTTTTGAGTGAAATTTTACAGGAAACGGTACAAATACATACAAATCTAACATTAAGCAAATTTGTATCAATTCTCAACAATATAGATTTTATTGCCAAAGTCGATTTTTTCAAAAGCATTTCTCAAAAATTTGCAAATAATATTTCAGCACAAATAGAAACTTCAAAAAGGAAACGCACAACCAACAAAGCCAACGCTGCAAAAACAGGCGAAGAATTGTATCAACAGGCAAAAAATGACTTGGAGCAATTGAAGTCTATCGTTGGTGTGCAGGATTTTACATTTTCTAATATTGCGGATAAAGCGGCAAACGAGATTTTGCAATGCGGAGTAGATTATTTTTTGCATTATCGTGACACAAATATCGACCCAAGTACCGTTTCTATGGCGTTATTCAAAAAAGCAAAATTAATTGTTGTTGGAAATCTACATAAACAAAGAATAGAAGAAAATATTGAAAATTTACAGGAATGGATAGACGATAAACCCAAAAGAGAAAGAGAGAATAGAATTGCGGTTGATTTACAATTTATCACCAGCAAACTTGAAAGGTTTCAAAGTTCTTCCGATACTATTTTTAATGCCAAAGACCTTGCAGTTTCCTGTAAACCAAAATTAGATAATGTAAAAACTATTTTAGGTGCTTATGACGATTTATATTTGAAACTTTCAAGTGCCGTTGTCGGCAATACGCAGGGGATGTTGGTGTCTGTCGTAAATACAGCACAGGAAAATCTTAAAGTACAGATGTATATTAATGGTACTACTGCATTGAATTCGCTAAAAACTATAATTCAAGAGGCATTGGAAGTTATCAATTATTTAGGTTCTTTTGATATGGATAGTGCTTTAAGAGCGAGATATGACTCAAACAAAAGTACCTTACAAGGAATTTCAAATCAAGTAAATGCACTAACACAACCTACTAGTAGTGGAGGTTGTTATATTGCAACAATGGCTTATGGCAGTTATGAACACCCACAAGTAATGATTTTACGGCAATTCAGAGATGATGTGTTAGATAAGTCTGTACTTGGAAGGTGGTTTATCAAATTCTATTATCATTATTCACCCAAATTGGTGGAAGCACTTAAAGACAAACAATTCATAAATAAATCAATTCGCAATATGTTAAATCAATTTATAAAAGTAATAAAATGAAGAAGACAATCATTTTTCCAATTCTAATGCTTTTTTCATTAATAGCATTTTCGCAAACGTCCGACAGCCTCGCTTTTGTGCAACTGCAACAAAACGTAGAACAATTACAAACCGAGTTGAGAAATCAAAAATCCGATTTTTCAAAACAAATATCAGCTGCCAATAGCGAAATCGACAGCTTGAAAAAACAAGTTCAAAATAACAGCAATGCTATAAGTCAAACCACACAAGAGTTAGACGTAAAAATAACAACGGCTGAAACTTCTACCAATCAAAAAATTTCGGAAGTAGGCGATTCGTTGAGCAAAACCACATTTTGGGTAATTATCGGTTTGCTTTTTGCCGTTATCATTTCGGGTATTGTGTATTTGCTACTTCGCAAAAAACAGCAAGCGGACAAAACGGATATTGTCGCACAGTTAAGCCAAACAAAACAAGCGATAGACGAAAAATTGGTTAATGAATTTGCAAAAAACACAGAAGCGTTAGAGGCATTATCTAAAATCTCGAAACCAACTCAGAGCGTTGAGCCTGACCATTCGTTGGCATTAAAAGTAGCAGATGAAATCACTTTGATTGAAAGAAATATCAGCCATATGAATAAAGAAACAAAAGGATTAAAACCGTTAATTCGTGCTATTGAAAGGCTAAAAGACAATTTGTTTTCAAAAGGATACGAAATGCCCGAATTGCTCGAAAAGCCTTTTGTAGAAGGAATGAAAATAACAATAATCACTTCTATTCCCGATGAAAATTTAGAGAAAGGCAATGATGTTATTACTAAAATTATCAAGCCACAAGTTAATTTCAACGAAAAATTAATTCAGATGGCACAAGTAGAAGTTACAGTCGGAATAAATTAAAAAAATAAAAATATGCGAAATAAAATAGATTACGGAATTGACTTGGGAACGACTAATTCCGCCATTGCAAGAATGGAAAACGGTGTTCCAACAATTATTAAGGCAGATACTTCAAAGGATATACTTCCGTCTTGTGTGAGGTTTACTCCTAAAAAAACAGTAATGGTAGGAGAACTTGCCGTTAGCGCAATGCAAACCGAAATAACAAGAGCGTTAAACACTTTTGATAATGAGAAAATGAACTCATTTATTGAGTTTAAGCGTACAATGGGAACAACCCACAAATACGAAAGTACAAATATGGGTCGAGAGTTTTCTTCGGAAGAACTTTCGGCAGAAATATTAAAAACGCTCAAATCCTTTGTTCAAGACGAAAATATTTCGTCTATTGTAATTACTGTTCCTGCCAAGTTTACCAATCAACAAACAGAGGCAACTATACAAGCGGCAAAATTAGCGGGGTTCAAACATATTAAATTGTTGCAAGAGCCTGTTGCCGCTGCTACCGCCTACGGATTAACAGCAAAAGACAAAGACAGTTATTGGCTCGTGTTCGACTTTGGTGGTGGTACTTTCGATGCCGCTATTATCAAATCAGAAAAAGGAATTTTGACCGTAAAAGATACTGACGGCGATAATTGGCTTGGCGGTAAAAATTTGGACGAGGCAATTGTTGACCAAATCATTATTCCGTATCTGCAAGAAAATTACACACTTGATTTAAAAAATGAAAAGAAAAAACAAATATGGCGAGACGCATTAAAACGCTATGCTGAAACTGCAAAAAACCAAATATCATTCAAAGACAAATGGGCTATTTCAGTTGAATTAGGTATGTTGCGCAATGATGATAATGATGAGGAAATAGAGATTGATATAGAAGTTACAGGTAAAGATATTGCAGCCGTCTTATGCCCAATTTTCCAAAAAGCGATTGATATAACCAAAAATTTGTTGAAGCGAAACAACCTAAAAGGCTCGGATTTAGGTGCATTAATTTTAGTCGGAGGTCCTACTCACTCGCCTATTCTTCGCCAAATGTTGAAAGAGCAAATTACAGAAAATGTGGATACTTCGGTTGACCCAATGACTGTTGTTGCCAAAGGCGCGGCGTTGGTCGCTTCCACAATTTCTATTTCGGAGGAAGTGAAAGAGGAAAGTCGCGATAAAACTAAGTTGCAATTAGAAATTGGTTACGAGGCTGCAACTGTTGAAATGGATACTATGGTCAATATCAAAATATTGAGGGACAAAACAGAAGGAACAATCCCCGAAAAAGTTTTTGCCGATGTGCTGCGTGGCGATGGTGCGTGGAATAGTGGCAAAAAACAAATTGGAAAACCAAAAGGAGACTTGATTGATGTACATTTGCTTGATGGCTCTAATATTTTTACAGTGAATGTATATGACGAACAAGGGAATAAATTAGAATGTCAGCCTAACCAATTTACAATCATAGGAGGTATTGAACCTCCTATTGATACATTATCTTATAACATAGGTATTGTAAAATGGTTTGATGAATATGAAGAAGACCGTTTTGCCTATGTAAAAGGTTTGGATAAAAATAAAAGATTGCCTGCAAGAGGTGCTCGTAACGGATTGAAAACTCGTTCAGAAATTCGTCCCGGAATGGCAAATGATATTATCAGCATACCTATTTACGAGGGCGATTACAACGCCGAAGGTACAAATCCCCTATTAAACAATTGGGTTGGCGAAGTAATTATTTCAGGAGAAAGTCTGCCAGCGTTATTGCCCACAGGCAGCGATGTGGACATTACAATCAAGGTTGACAGTTCAAGACAAATGCAATTTTCAGCATACTTCCCGTTGATTGACCACACCGAAGAATTGAAAATACAAATCAAACAAACCGAGCCGCCAACAGAGGAAAAATTAAAACGAGATATTGCCGATGCTAAACGAACCGCAAAGCGAGTAAACGATACGGTAATTTTTGAGAAGTTGAAAGATTTTGAAAATCAGTTGGAAAACGAAAAGGGAAGTGCAGACGGGAAAATGAAAATTTTAGACAGTTTGCGCAAAGAACTTTTAAAATTGGACGAAGCCGACAAAGCAACTCTTTTTCCGAAAATTGAGAAAGAATTGAAAGAAACGTTTTACGAGTTGGAAGATTTAGTCGAAAAAATCAAGCGAAACGGCGACACAAAGGATTTGAATATGGGCAAAGTTGAAGCAACGCTTGCTGATATGAAGCAAAAAGTAGATGTCATTATTCGCGAGAAAAGTATAAAAGAGGCAAAGGAGTTGATAAAGGAAATTGGCGGATTGGATTTTGAACTTCGCAATGCCGTTACAGGAAATGCAATGGACTTGCAATTTTTGCAAGATTTTAATCAAAATTTCAATTCATTCCATTGGATAAATCCGACAAAAGCACGCCAACTTATCAACCAAGCAATGCAACAGGTAGCAAATGGAAATAAAAATATCCGTCCGCTTTTGGTGGAGATTGTGCAACTTTTGCCGAGAGATGAACAAGCGGGTGATACTTTGAGATAATATGCAAACATTACAAAAAAATACAATTTTAGAAAAAAAATACACCGTTCTACTTTTCATAAAGAAAGGAGGCAATGCCGAAACCTATCGAGTGAAAGGCACGGACGGAAAACTGTATTTCCTAAAACTGTTCAATCCTGCCAAATTGCATCACACGGCATTTGACAAAAACGGCAATTTGCTCGAAATTGAATTTTTGAAAAAAACGAAACACGAAAATATTGCTTCGTATAAAGACTGCGGCGAGGTAATTGTCGAAGGTAAAAAGTTTCTGTATTTGGTATTGAATTTCATTGCAGGCGAAACATTGGCGGAGCGAATGACACGCGAGCCGATTTCTACGGTTTACGACATTCGACAAATTCTTTCGGGAGTGTTGAATGGGTTACAATATTTACATTCATTGCCCGAACCGATTATTCACAACGAAATTACGCCACAAAACATTATGCTTGATTTGTCGGGCGGCACGCCAAAAGCAAAAATTATTGATTTCGGCTACGCCCGCTCATTTTTGCAGTCGTCTAAAACATACAATCGTGAAGGGTTGAATTTACATTTTGTATCCTCGGAATGTATTACGGCAGGTACATGTTCGCCGCAAAGCGATTTATTTTCTGTTGGTGCTGTAATGTATCAAATGTTGTTTGGCACCCAAGCGTGGAATGTTGCAATTTCAAACTATGAAACACAAATGTCGGGCGACACAGCCGTAATCGAAAAATTATTGCAACAGCGAGAAAAGCCCTTGCTATTTCCCAATGTTGCAGACAGAATTGTTGATTTTGACAATTTGGTTTTAAAAATAATCACAAAAGCACTGCAAACCGACACAGAAAAACGTTTCCAATCAGCACAAGAATTTTTGCAAACATTAAACGGCGAAATAGAAATTGCCGATGCCGTAGGGGCGAACCTGCGTGTTCGCCTCGAACAAAAAACCGACAAACCAAAAATGCAAAAGAAAAGTGGAGGTGGTTTTTCTGCCATTGCAGGAATGCAAGCGTTGAAAAATATGTTACAGACCGATGTGATAGACATTATTCGCCACCCCGAAGAATACAAAAAACACGGTTTGGGGCTGCCTAATGGAATGTTGCTTTATGGTCCTCCGGGTTGCGGAAAAACATTTTTTGCCGAACGATTTGCCGAAGAAACAGATTATAATTTTCGTAAAATAATTGCTTCCGACCTTGCAAGTATTTATGTACACGGAACACAGGAAAAAATCGGAAAAATCTTTGACGAAGCAAGACAAAACGCACCTGCAATCTTGTATTTTGATGAATTAGACGCGATGACACCCGACAGAGAAAACGCACAACATAGTTACGGCTCGGAAGTGAACGAATTTCTTTCACAATTAGACAATAGCGGCGATTCGGGAGTGTTTGTTATTGGCTCAACCAACAAACCGCAACTGATTGATAAAGCAATTTTACGAGCAGGACGATTAGAAAAGCATTTTTACGTTCCGCCACCCGATTTTGAGGCACGGCAAGCAATGTTTGAAATTTACCTAAAAAATCGTCCGCTTGACTTCGGTATTGACTACGAAAAGTTGGCAATTTTGACCGAAAACTATGTTTCGGGCGACATAAAACTGATTGTAGATGAATGTTCTCGCAAAGTCATTCGAGAAAAAACAAAACGAATTACAATGGAAACATTGGAAATTGTCATTAAAAATCAACGTCCAACTATTTCGCTTGATATTCTTCAAAAATACGAAAAAATCAAAAACGAAATGGAAGGTAAAAAAGAAGAACGACGCAGAATCGGGTTTAAACCATAAAGTATAAACATTTAAAATTCAAAAGATATGGATGTGCCAAACTTAAATAAATTACTTTTTCAGACAGCCTTTTGCTGTATGGCTTCTGACGGCGATATTGACAACAGAGAAGTTGCAAAAATCAAATCAATGTGTGAGAAATTACCTTTGTTCGAGAATATTGATATTCAAGCAGAATTAAATCTTCTTGTTAGTAAAATCAATGTTGAAGGCAAAAAATTTATCACTGATTATTTTGAATTGCTGAAAAACACTTCGTTACCGGAGGAGGAGAAATTAACCCTTCTTGATTTTGCCATTCAGACCATTTGGGCGGATGGAGAACTTAAATATCCGGAACTCAAGTTTTTCAAAAATATTCGTTATCGCTTAAAAGTTAGTGATGAAAAGATTTTGGAGCGTTTTGCCGATGTTCCCGATATTGAATTGTTTTTAGAACAAGACATTGTAACCGAATCGTTTTTTGACAAAATATTAAGTCAATATTTTGAAACGGTAGAATTACCACAATTTGAACTTATTTGTATTGATACGACAAAAAAAGAATAAGATTGTAATTTTTTACCCCTAAAATTTTGAACTTTAAACTTTTTTTCCTACCTTTGTAACATTATATATCAGTGTAGGGAATCTCGTGCAAATCGAGAACAGTACCCGCTGCTGTAACTCTGTCCGCCTGTGGGCGGATGTTCGCCACAGCCACTGTCCGTCAATCGGCGGATGGGAAGGTTTTGAACGAAAAAGAGAAGTCAGAAAACCTGCTGCTATATAAAGTAAAATATTAATCGAAAACTTTCGGGAGAAAAAGTACGATGACAAGAGGACAGTCAACTATTTTTTTATTAATGATGTTTTGTGTTCAACCATATATGGGTAGAGCAGTTGATGATTTTGTTGCGTCCGATACCCTTCGTCAATTAGAAGAAGTGCGGGTATTGGGACACAAATCGCCCGGACCATCAGCGAATAAAATGTACAGCGCCGGTTCCGGCTTTATACGGTTTAATGCAGAGCAATTATCCTCGGTTCAGCACCTTGATTTAGGCAGCTACTTAGGAAAGCGAACAGCTCTGCTTATTAAAGAAAGGGGCAGAGGCATGTTATCTTCTGTTTCTATCAGGGGAACGGCTGCTGCGCATACTGCAGTGAAATGGAACGGTTTAGACCTGTCTATGCCAACTATGGGACAAACGGATTTCAGCCATTTACCCCTGTCATTTTTCGATGAAGTGTCGGTACATTTGGGTGGGGAAAGCGCCCTCTACGGCAATGGAGCGATGGGCGGCAGCATTATGCTGACTACCTCGCCGAAGTTTGAGCAGGGCGTACATGGCAGCCTACATCAGTGTATAGGCAGTTACGGATATACTTTTTCAGGCTTGTTATTGCGTATTGCGGGGAAAGACTGGGAAAGCCGTACCAATGTGTTCTACACGCAGGCAGCTAATGATTACACCTTTACTAATAATACTACCTACGACTTTCGGCGCGATACCTTAAAAAATGCAGCCTTTAAAAATTGGGGTGTGTTACAGGAATTATACTACAAGCCGGAGGATTATTTTCAACTTACCGCCCGTGTTTGGTACATGGATTTCTATCGTGAAATACAACCGCCGGTATCTATGAATGAAGATCAACGCAGATATGAAAATATTACCGACCGTAATTTTCGGGCGCTCTTGAATTATCAGGGCGAACAGGGCGCCTTTAAAATTAATGCACAGATGGGTTATGCCTATGATTATGAATTGTTCCAAACGGATATTATTGCTGCCGATAAATTACCGCTATTGTTGGAAATGGAGTTTAAGCAAACTCAATGGTCGCTGAAAGCCGGTATCAATAGCGAATATATAAAGCCGAAGGTATATGCTTACGCTGTCGGTACTGATGAATGGCGAACCGAAGTATATCTGTTTGCACTTTGGAAGCCTTTGGAGCGATGGGTGTTCACTGCCGGGTTGCGGCAACTTCGGGTAAGCGATGTGGCTGTGCCGATAACACCCTCGCTGGGAGTCTCCTGTGTTTTATGGAACAATACGGAGCACACCCTAAAATGGCGGGCGGCTTTTTCTCGAAATATAAAAATTCCTACCTTGAACGACCGTTATTGGGGTGGTTTGAAAAATACTTATTTAAAACCGGAAATTGGCCTGTCGGGCGAAACAGGTTTTAACTATAATTATGCGTTTTCAGATATTAATTTGAAAGCCGATTTCACGGCTTACTACAGCCGTATTGCCGACTGGATACATTGGACTCCCAGAGGCAACAGGTCATATCCGGAAAACATGAATTTGGTCGATGCATACGGCATAGAGTGCCTACTGCAACTTACGAAACAATGGGAAGAATGGAAATTGGAAGGAACGGCTAATTATGCTTACACGCCTGTAATTAAACGCGAAGGAACCCATGAGTGGGATACGGGAGTGGGCAAACAGGTTCCTCATCAGCCCCAACATGTAGTTAATGCTATGCTTGAAGCGGGCTACAGGAAATTTATCGGACAGGCGGGCTTTCATTTAGTCGGCTCTCGGCATAGTTCCGACATCTTTGATGTGATGAGGCCTTATGCCTTGTTAGATATATCGGTCGGTTATGTGTTTTCAATAAAAAACGTATCTTTGTTATTTTTACTGCAAGCCAATAATGTTACAGGTACCGATTATCAAAACATGAAAAACTATGCAATGCCCGGACGGAATTATGCTATAACCCTGCGATATTCTTTTTAAACAACAACTCTAAAAATTATAATTATGGAAACAATTAAAAGATTTTTTTTATTAGCCTTTGTGGCTGTGACTTTAAATGCATGCTTGGGAGATCCTCCTGTTTATCGCTATGATAATATAGTGATCGTGATCAACCAGGGTAATTTTACCGACCAAAACGGATCTATCAGTTACTATTATGAAGACACCAAAGAAGTAAAAGAGAATGTTTTGAATATAGCTAACGGCACTACCCTTGGGGCCAGTATTCAGTCGGCGGAAGTATCTAATACCGGAGCGCTTTATTTAGTATGCAACTATGCGGATAAAATAGAGGTTTTTGACATATCTACCGGCAGGGCAGTGGCCTCGCCTTTTACCGGCTCCGATTTGTCGTCGCCTCGTTATATAGCCGGCGGCAACAGTTTGTATATTACCAATTGGGGTGAAGGCGTAGATAATGGTAGTGGCTGGCAAATTTTCCCCGATTCTTATGTTTTGGCGCTCAGTTATTATAACAACAACTGGGTTGCAGGTCGTAAAATTCCTTGCGGAACCAGTGCGGAAGACATTCGTAATATAAACAATAAATTGTATGTTGCAACCGAAGAAGGTATTGCTGTTATTGATGTAAATAATGGTGATGCAATAGATCTCATTATTCCTCCGGCAGGAACGTTCGGCGGCGCTAAATCGTTCGTGCAGTCTAAAAACAATCTCTTATGGGCCTCCTATCCCGATGCGCAGAAATTGGTAGCGATTGATTTGACAAATAATTCAGTGCAGGGCGCTTATGATATGCCGCTTGATTGGATGGGACCAATTGCCTGTAATTATGCAGGAACAAAAATTTATTCTTGTAAAGATAATAGCATTTTTGAACTTGATGTAGATACCAAAGCCTTCGAAACGTTTTTTACCGGCGTATCCGGCGCTTATTTCTACAGCATAGGCGTGAGCCCTTTTACGGGTAATGTATATACAGCCAATACTAAATTTGATGGCAAC
Organism: Bacteroidales bacterium; assembly: GCA_009777095.1. Lineage (GTDB taxonomy): Bacteria > Bacteroidota > Bacteroidia > Bacteroidales > UBA932 > UBA932. The sequence goes on from WRMN01000003.1 coordinate 28,468, forward strand.
AGTACTTTGTTGGTACTCAGTGCTGAGGGTAATTTAATTGACCAAAAAACAGTAGGCGTAGGAACCTGCGGCTTCCGTTTCTTACAAAAAGTAGAAGAGCAGTAATAGTAAAGGCGGAGTTTACCTCCGCCTTTCGCTTTTCATTATTTCTTATATTCCGCATTCAGGCCATGCAGCACATCATTAGTGATGTCAAGCGATGGCGAGCCTTGCAGTATGAGATTGGTGCTTCCGCTGGTGCTGAGAATAAGTGAGTAGTTATACTCTTGGTTATATTTTACCAGAAAGGTTTGGACGGCATCGAAAATACGGCGAAACATTACGGCTTGTTCTTCAGCCATGTCGTTTTGCACCTTTTGGACATATTGCTGCAAATCTACTTGTTCCCGCTCTAACTGTACCTGTTGCTGTTCCGCCTGCGAACGGGTAATCAACCCTTTCTGTACCTTTTCCTGAAAATCTTTAACTTTAAATTCAAAAGCATTGCCCTTGTTGTCTATATCCTTTTTAATCTTATCGGATTTCTTTTCCAACTCACCCATAAGGTCAATGTACATATCATATCCCTGTACCAGAGAATCGATTTGAATATATACTACGCTACCGTCGGCAGCTACCGCTTCGTCCGATTTGACAATAGAGCGATAGGACTGCTTACTGCCGTCGGCGTTAAGAAAATAAAGAACATACAGTCCGATGACAGCTGCTGCCAATACTGCATTTACGATGATAAAAATGTTTTTTTTCATAATTATATTTAATGTTTATTTGTTTATTTGCTTATTTGTTTGTCATTGCGAGGGACGAAGCAATCATTAATCATTAATCATTGTTTTTCTGTGTTTCCACCGCTTATGCGACCACAGCCAATATTGCGGCTGTCGTTTAATGGCGTCTTCCAACAGTCGAACAAACCTAAGGGTGATTTCATGCTCAGGCAGTTCCTTAGGGTGTTCGCAGATAGAAGTAAAAGAAAAGTGATAGCTTGCGCGCTTTTTGCGCGTCAACTCTAAATAAACTACGGGTAAATTAAGACGGGTAGCCATAGTTTCAGCTCCGCCGAAGAAATTGGTGTCTTGATGTAGAAAAGTAGTCCAGCATTTTGCTTTGTCGGAGGGCGACTGATCGGCTATAAAACCGTAAACATGCTGCTCTTCCTTATGAGTTAGTATATAACGCATAAGGTGCTGCATAGGAATAATGATCTCGCTGCCGCTAAAACGGGTGCGGAGGCGTTTCATCAATCGGTCGAAGGCTCCTTTTTGTTCTTTATAAGCTATTTTGAAGTTGAAAAACTTAGTAATTAGCGCAATATATTCCCAATTACAATAATGTCCCGTTAATATGATCACGCTTTTTCCCTCTTTGGCATATTTTTCTAACAGCTCCACATTACTAAAGCTGACGGTTTTTAGTGTTTTTTTAGTAGAAGTGCCTAACATGTAGATATTTTCGAAAAATAAATCGGCAAAATAACGATAATACCGTTTTACTAACTGCTTGATCTCGGCATAGCTTTTTTCGGGAAAAGAACGACTTAAATTAGTGAATACGACCGATTTACGGTACTTTAGCAGGTAATAGATTAAAAAATAGGAGATATCGGCAAAGAGGAACAATACCCTTTTCGGCAGCCATGCTAAAGGATATATAATACTCAGTAACAACCAATAAGCTATATTTTTCATCATTAATCTTGATAAATAATTGTGCAAAGATATAAAATTTCGTTTTTTTATTACTATCTTTGCTCTATCATTAACCTTAAATTTTAAATATATGTTCAAGAATCACCCAAAAGGACTACTCGGAGCAGCTTTGTCAAACATGGGCGAGCGTTTCGGTTTTTACATCATGATGGCTATTTTGTCGTTATTTTTAATGTCAAAATTCGGATTAGGAGAAACACAGGCCACAATTATTTACTCTATCTTCTACGCTTTAATCTACCTGCTTGCTCTTGCCGGCGGATTTATTGCCGATAGAACTAAGAAGTACAAAGGTACTATCTTTATTGGCTTGATTTTAATGGCTATAGGTTATTTCCTGATAGCCATACCGACGCCGACACCTGTACCTAATTTGCCCCTGTACTTAGCCATGACTTGCGTTGGTCTGTTTGTTATTGCCTTTGGTAATGGCTTGTTCAAAGGTAATCTTCAGGCTGTAGTTGGCCAAATGTATGACCATCCGGAGTATTCGAAAAGAAGAGATACCGGATTCCAGTTGTTTTACATGTTTATTAATGTTGGCGCTTTGTTTGCTCCTCTGTTTGCGGTAGGTATTCGTAACTGGTGGGTACAGCATAACGGTTTTTTGTATGACTCAGGTCTTCCCTCGCTTTGTCACGGATTTCTGAAAGGAACAAATACGCCTGAGGCTGCAGAACGTTTGAACGAACTTGCTGTTAAGGTCAGCGGAAGCCTTCCTGCCGATATGACTACTTTTGCTAATAGCTACCTTGATGTTTTCAACACAGGATTTCATTATGCGTTTGGAATAGCCATTCTTGCCATGCTTATTTCGATAACAATATTTATGCTCAACAAGAGAAAATTCCCCAATCCTGCATTAAAAACACGTTCTGCTTCTGCTGAAGCCGGTACGGTAACAATGGATATTAAAGAAATAAAACAACGTTTCTACGCTTTGTTCGCTGTATTTGCAGTGGTTATTTTCTTCTGGTTCTCTTTCCATCAAAACGGGGTTACGTTGACCTACTTTGCCAGAGACTACACTAACTTGAGTATGATTAACATCGACCTTGGATTTACCACTATAAAAGGAGCCGAGATATTCCAGTTCTTTAATCCTTTCTTTGTGGTATTCCTTACTCCGATTATAATAGGATTTTTCGGTTGGCTGAGGGCGCGCGGTAAAGAACCATCTACGCCCAGAAAGATAGCTATTGGTATGGGTATTGCTACTGTTGCATTTGCCGTTATGTCAATCGGCTCTATGGGTCTTCCTACTTTGAAAGAAGTAACTGCGGTTGGCGGATTGCCTGATGTTATGCGTGTTACTCCATTCTTGCTTATAGGCACCTACTTTATACTTACTGTAGCCGAATTGTTTATCAGTCCGTTGGGCTTATCATTTGTGTCAAAGGTAGCGCCTCCGCAACATCAGGGTATTATGCAGGGCTGCTGGCTGGGAGCCACTGCGATTGGTAATCAACTGCTGATATTCGGCGCCATTTTCTATGAAAATATTCCTATTTGGGCTACATGGAGCGTCTTTGTTATAGCCTGCTTAATATCCATGTTTACCATGCTTGCCATGGTGAAATGGTTAGAGCGCGTAGCTAAATAATCAATGGCATATACTTGAGAGGCGGAGCAATTTTGTTCCGCCTTTTTTGTTTTTACAAAAAATCTTTTCTATCTTTGCTTCGCTACTTAAAAATAAGTATCCACTTAATCTTAATTTTATGTCAACAACAGAACAAGAACAACTGAAAAAAAAGTACTATAACGAGGCTATTCGTTATATGGACAATGCCAAAGAAAGCTTGAAAAAAGCAGGTAAAAGCAACGATTTTTATGCGGACGATAAGTACGTGAAGGTCGCTTGTGGAACGGCTTATAGCGGTGTGCTGAAAGCACTTGATGGTTATCTGTACCTGAAAGGTGTGGAAAAAAGAAAAGGTCGTAAATCCATAGATTTTTATTATGAGAATTTGGGAAAGTTAGATAAATCTTTATTGAAATATTTTCATAGCGTATATGAGACATTGCATTTGTCGGGCTACTACGATGGTTTATGTGATGCAAAGGTGATACAATCAGGCTTTCTTAGGGCCTATGAAATTATTAACAAGATAAAACCTGCAACGGCATGACCAATCTTCTTCTTTGGCAAAACGACCCATGGCTCGAACCTTTTAAACAGGTGATTTTCCGCCGTCATGAGCAAGCACTGATTCGCAAACAGGAGCTGATGTACGGCCATAAGCGCTTGTCTGATGCTGTTAACGGACATTTATACTATGGCCTGCATCTTACCGCCGAAGGGTGGGTGTTCCGCGAGTGGGCGCCTGATGCTGCGGCTATTTATATTGTCGGAGAATGCAACAACTGGGAAAAATCGCCGGACTATGCGCTGCAAGCTATAGGCAACGGCAATTGGGAAATACATTTGCCAACAGAAACTTTTCACCACTTGTCGTTCTACAAATTGCTGATAGAGTGGGAGGGAGGCAGCGGCCTGCGAATACCGGCTTACGCAACCCGCGTGGTGCAAAACGAAACAACAAAACTTTTTTCGGCGCAGGTTTGGAATCCGAAGAAAAAATATATATGGAAAAATGCTTCGCCTTTAAAGGTGAAAAACCCGCTTATTTATGAGGCGCACATAGGAATGAGCGGAGAGGAAGAGCGGGTGGCCACTTATACGGAATTTCGTAAAAATGTGTTGCCGCGGATTGTTGACCTTGGTTATAACATGATTCAATTGATGGCTATTCAGGAGCACCCTTACTACGGCTCTTTCGGCTATCAGGTATCGAATTTTTTTGCTGCCAGTTCGCGCTTCGGAACTCCCGACGAGTTAAAGCAGTTGATTGATGAGGCCCACAGCTATGGTATTGCTGTAATTTTAGACATTGTGCATTCTCATGCCGTGCGTAACGAGGAAGAAGGATTGAGCCGTTTCGACGGTACATATAACCAATACTTTCACGACGGAGAGCGGGGAGAACATCGCCTGTGGAATTCGCGCTGTTTTAACTACGGCCGCTCCGAAGTGCTGCACTTCCTCTTGTCGAATTGCAAGTATTGGACGGAAGAATACCGTTTCGACGGCTTCCGCTTCGACGGCGTAACCAGCATGATTTATTTCGACCATGGACTTGGACGCAGTTTTACCGATTACAGCATGTATTTCGACGGCGGTCAAGATGAAGACGCGCTCACCTATCTATCCTTGGCCAATACGCTTATTCATGAAATAAATCCCCAAGCGGTAAGCATTGCCGAAGAGGTGAGCGGAATGCCCGGATTGGCCGCCCCTCTTGCTGTCGGAGGCGCAGGTTTCGACTTTCGCATGAGCATGGGCGTAGCTGATTATTGGATAAAAATTATTAAAGAACAAAAAGACGAGGAATGGAATGTAGGCGAGCTTTTCCACGAGTTAACCAACAAACGCGCCGACGAGCGCACCATTAGCTATGCAGAATGCCACGATCAGGCGATGGTGGGCGATAAAACCATTATCTTCCGTTTGATGGATAAGGAGATGTACGCCGACATGAGCGTGTTGCGCCCTAATCTTATAGTAGAACGCGGCATGGCGCTGCATAAGATGATACGCCTGCTTTCGCTCAGCACGTCCGGAGACGGCTACCTGAACTTTATGGGCAATGAGTTCGGCCACCCCGAGTGGATTGACTTTCCGCGCGAAGGGAACAACTGGAGCTATCAATATGCGCGGCGCCAATGGCATTTGCTTGATGATAAAACCCTGCGTTATCAATACCTTTGGGCTTTCGACAAGGCGATGATTGCTTTGGCGCAAAGGGAACAATTCCTTGCGCAGCGGCCGCAACTGCTTTTACAGCACATTGTCGATCAGGTGCTGGCCTTCAAGCGGGGCGATTTGTTATTTGTTTTTAACTTTCACCCTGAAAAATCATATACCGATTACAGGGTTGAAACAGCGCCCGGAAAGTACCTTACGGCTTTAGACAGCGATGCTGTCTCATTCAACGGACTTGCGCGCTTGGATAGCGATGTAGCGCATTTTACCATCAACGAAAAGGAGAAAAATTACCTGCAATTATACCTCCCGAATAGAACTGCGCAGGTGTTGAAATATTATCCGTAATCTCACTCTTCTCCAATCGTCATTGTGATATGCGACCATTACCCACTAATCATTGGTTTGTCTGGCCTTTTTTGATTTGGGTCAGCATAATTTTAATTTCGGCAATCAAAAGTATTCCGAATAATACGGAGAACATAATGAAAGTAGTTTGCACTGCGCCTGTTTTCACGCCGGAAATAGCTGCCGACACCGGCATCAAATCCTGTATAGCCCATGGTTGGCGTCCTACTTCTGCCACAATCCAACCTGCGTAAGTGGCTATGTAGGCTAAGAAAATGCTCCAAATACCGATATGCAGGAACCAGCGGCGTTTTTCCAATTGATTCCTATGTTGCCACCACCAGGCTAACAGGAACAGCAATATAAAATACCCGCCCAGCATCACCATAACATGAAAACTGTAAAATACCAAGGGAACATTGGGTATCAACTCTTTCGGATCGCTCAGGTAGCCATAGCCGAAATATTGAAAATGCTGCTCCAAAACAGATTTATGAACCGCCATGAGCGTATCATTGCCTGCTTCTTTGGCTATCATATAGCCGGCGAATGCTTCTCTTGCCGTTTCGCCTCTGCGCGCTTTTTCTTCAAAGGACAAGGCAGGCAAGGCTGTTGCCTCCTTTGCGTAAGGAATATATTCTCCTTCAATAATATTTTTTATACCGGGGACATAAGCGTCGGTGGAGCCGAAACTCAACCACGACAGCATTCCCGGCATTGAAATCTTAAACAGGTAAGGATCTTGGTTATCGTCATACTTTTTATTATGATTTAAGACGCCGAACAAGACTAAAGGAGCATTGGTTTGCCCCTCGTACAAACCTTCCATGGCGGCTAATTTCATAGGTTGTGTTTTTGCCACCTGCTGCGCCGAGCCATCGCCGGTCCAAATCAATGCGCAAAGTCCCATCAAGCCGAAGACCGAGGCTAATTTAATGCTTTTCATAGCCATCTGCGTTTCGCGTTTACGCAAGAGGAGCCAGCAACTCACGCCAATCACAAAGGCGGCCGACAACACAAAACCCGAAGTAACAGTATGGAAAAATTTATTTATTGCCACAGGCGAAAAGAGTATATCCCAGAAATTGACCATTTCATTGCGGGCTGTGTCGGGATTGAAAGCTACACCTATAGGATATTGCATCCAGGCATTGGCTACCAAAATCCATAGCGCCGAGAGATTGGCTCCAATAGCTACTAACCACGTGGAAGTAAGGTGAAAACGCTTGCTTACCTTATTCCATCCAAAAAACATTACGGCCAAAAAAGTCGTTTCTAAAAAGAAAGCAACAATGCCTTCAATAGCTAAAGGCGCACCGAAAATATCGCCTACAAACCAAGAGTAATTACTCCAGTTCGTTCCGAACTGAAACTCCAAAATCAAGCCGGTAGCCACGCCCATAGCGAAATTAATACCGAAAAGTTTCATCCAGAATTTCTCTGTGCGTTTCCAAAATTCGTTGCCTGTACGCACGTACATCGTTTCCATAATGGCCAGCATGATGCCCAGCCCAAGGGTCAACGGTACAAAGGTCCAATGGAACAAGGCAGTTAAAGCAAACTGCGCCCGCGACCACTCAACTAAAGCAGATAAAAACATATAGTTTAAAGTTTAAAGTTCAAGGTTCAAAGTTTAAGGGCGGTTAATGAGGTGAAAGACAAGAATAATGAGCAGAAAAAACAAAATTTTAAGCCCTATTATCCGCCAAAGCGTTTTACCGACAGTCATGCTGCGGAAACCATCGTAATAAAAACGATAAACGCGATATAAGACAGTATCTTTCACAGGTGCAGGATTAAGATTTCATCGCAAAAGTACAAAAAATAATTTATTTAAACAAGAATAATTAAAATTATTTCTACCTTTGAACCTTAAACTTTGAACTTTAAACTTAATATTGTATGGAACGTCGTAATTTTCTCAAAACTGCTATTTTAGGCAGCTTAACAGCCGGTCTTTCACTAAAAAACAACCTGTTATCCGCACAGGATAAAAGCTCAAATTTCGGCAATGAATACGATTTGGCAGCGGTAATGGGCGGCGAGCCCGACGCCATGTATGCCAAAGCTATTGAGGCGCTTGGCGGTATAAAGAAATTTGTAAAACAGGGGCAGAAGGTAGTAGTCAAACCCAACATAGGCTGGAATAAAACGCCGGAATTGGCCGCCAACACCAATCCAATATTGGTGGGAGCCATTATCAGAGATTGTCTCAAAGCAGGCGCTAAGGAAGTAGTTGTATTTGACCACACCTGCAACAATTGGCAGGACTGCTACAAAAACAGCGGCATAGAAGAGGCGGTAAAAGCGGCAGGTGGAAAAATGGCTTTCGGCCATGAAGAAAAATATTACCGCGAAGTTAAAATACCCGGAGCTAAACGGCTGAATATCGCAAAGATACACGAAGCTATACTTGATTGCGATGTATGGATTAATGTTCCTGTCTTAAAACATCATAGCGGCGCCAAAATGACTATTGCTTTGAAAAATTATATGGGTATTGTTTGGGATCGCCGTTTCTTTCATGCCAACGATTTGCAGCAATGTATTGCCGATAGCGCCCTGTTCAGTAAAAAGCCGATATTGAATATTGTTGACGCTTACCGCATTGTAACGGCCAACGGGCCTCAGAATCACACTTTGGCCGATGTGCAAACGCCAAAGGCACTGTTCATGTCCGCCGATATAGTAGCTGTGGACGCGGCCTCCGCAAAATTCTTCAACCAATTCACCGACATATCCTTAGCCGACGTAGGGCACATAAACATCGCCAACAGCCTGAAGATAGGCACGAGTGATATTGATAAGTTGAGGGTGAGTAGGATAATGATGAATTGAGAATTGAGAGTTGAGAATTGAGAGTTTTGCTTCGCCGCTAAGGTGGCTCGCAATTTTTATCAACCTTTATTCGTCATTGCGAGGAACGAAGCAGGAAACAACCCACAATGACAAACAAATCAACAGTTAAACAAATAATCGCAAATCGCATATCAAATAAACAGTTAAACGCTAAACATTGATTGCTTCGTACCTCGCAATGACAAACAAATAACCAAATCAACACATAAATCATAATTCATAACTCCTAAATGTACAAATTCTTACGTCGCCTGAGAGTGGTAGTTTCGCTCTTGTTTTTTTTCCTTATTCTCTTTTGTTTCATCAATGTTTATCAGTTTGCGGGACAATGGCAGGCTTTGCCTTTGGGCTGGCAGTTGATTCCGGCTATATTGGCCGGCAGTTTTGCGGTGATAATCGTTCTGCTGCTGCTCACCTTATTATTCGGACGTATCTACTGCTCCACGCTGTGCCCGTTGGGAACCTATCAGGATATTGTGCGCCGAATAGCCAACCTCTTTAAAAGCAAAAAAGCGCGCCGATTAAATTACAGCAAACCCCGCAATATGCTACGCTATGCAATATTAATTGTTATGGTGATGGTAGCGCTCCTTGGCAGCAGCCTGCTGTTGTTATGGCTCGACCCGTACAGCAATTTTGGCCGTATAGCCGCTAATCTTTTCAATCCCGCAGTCATCTTTCTCGGCAACAACTTATCCTACATTATCGACACTATACCGGCACATGGTTACCACACTTTTACCCTTTCCGCTACTATTGCCGCTATGGCCGTCTTTATCATCATTACCGTATTTGCGGCCTTGCGTGGAAGGTTATACTGCAATTTAATTTGTCCTGTAGGAGCGCTTTTGGGACTTATTGCCAAATACGCATTGTTTAAACTACAGATTAATGCGGAACATTGCACCCGCTGCTCCCTTTGCACCAGCCAATGCAAAGCGCAATGTATAGATGTGGAAAAACAAGCAATAGACAACAGCCGCTGTGTGCAGTGTTTAAATTGCACCCTAAGTTGTAAACTCAAGGGCATCAGTTACAAAAACAGCTATAAAGCTAAACAAAGCACAGAGATCAAGGGCGTAAATACCAATCGACGGCTCTTTCTGGGCGCTATGGGCGGCATAGCCTTCTCCGGAGTTGCCCATAAAGCGCTTCCCCTTCGCAGTGTCGCCGACAATGAGAAAGCCCTTTGCCCAGCGGGATCATTAGGCCTGGAACATTTCAAAGCCCATTGTACTGCCTGCCATGCCTGCATTGCCAACTGTCCTTCGCGCGTGCTTCGACCAGCCGTAACCGAATACGGACTTGACGGCTTCCTGCTGCCCGTACTTGATTTTAACCGCTCGTATTGCAGCTACGCATGTACGCGTTGTTCGGAAATTTGCCCCAATAATGCCATTAAGCCCATTACTAAAGAAGAAAAGGCCGCCATACAAATCGGCAAGGTAAGATTTGTACCTAAGCGCTGCGTTGTGATTACCGATGAAACCGACTGCGGCGCCTGTCAGGAACATTGCCCCGCTCATGCTATTAAGATGGTAAAAATTCGAAATGGTTTAATGCTTCCTCAAATAAATCGTGAGCTTTGCATTGGCTGCGGGGGCTGCGAATATATTTGTCCGGCAAGACCCAAAAAGGCTATTTTTGTGGTAGCCAATACCGTACACGAAACTGCAGCCTTGTATCAAGAGGAAGAAAGGACGGATATTAAGGTGGAGGGGTTTGGGTTTTGAAGTTATAAAGTTATAAAGTATAAAGTTTATAAAGTATAAAGTTATAAAGTTTATAATTGTGGGGATTGTCAAAAAAATGTCGATAAAATATCAATAAAATGTCAAAAAGTTGTTACAAAGCTTGTGGAAATTTGTTGAAAGTTGGTTAAAATAGGGAAAACTTGTCGAAAATTGAGTTGAAAATTGGTTGAAAACCTGTTAAAAATCACCGAATAGATTGTTAAAAAACTGTTAAAAATCATCAAAAACTGTTAAGAATTGTTAAAATTGTCGGTAAATTGTTAAAATGTGTTAAATAAATGTTAATAAAGTGTTGAAATATATAAAAGATTAATACCTTTGCGGTTAGGAATTTGTTAACATAATTTCATCATGCTGAGACGCGGTTTATGTTATTTCTTAGTGCTCTTATTTGTCTGTTCGGCGATTAAGGCACACAGCCAACCTCCACTTTCAGTTGATTTTACTGTTTCCGGCGACCTTTGCACAGGTGGGCTTGTTAGCTTTAGCTCTACCCCAACAGGCGGAACACCACCTTATTCGTATCAATGGAATTTTGATGGACAAGGAACCTCTGTCTCTCAAAATCCTTTTTTTGTTTTTACCACAACCGGCACCGGCTGCGGAGATCAAACCTTTAACGTAAGTTTAACTGTTACCGACCAAACAAGCCAATCCGTTACCGTTACCAACCCTGTCTATATAGGGCGTCCGCTTGAGGTGGAATTTACGGATACCAAACGTATGTTTAACCCTTTTAATAATTGTAATTCTTTCAGCAGTACTTTTACTGTAGGTTTAGCGCTCATTAATGCTCCCCCTGCCTGTATAGATTATTATGAAATTGATTGGGGCGACGCCACTCCTATCGAGACTGTGGCAACTATGCCTGTAATCGCAGGCGATAACGGAATCCCACATACCTATGCCAATAGAGGAATATATACCTTAACTATTACTATTGTAGGAAGCAATGGCTGCAGGGTTACAAAAGAATACCAAGTCGTACACATGACCAATGCTTCAGGCGGAATAGATATCCCTGAAAATGCGATGGGTTTATGCATTCCTGCCGACATACTGGATTTCAGGATTACTCCGGCATGGTTTGGGAATCATATAGCGACTACATATACGATTGATTATGGCGACGGAACTGTTGTCACTCTTACTCAGGCGCAAATGCTGCTTGTCCAGCCGGACAGCGGCGCATATTATCCTGTACCTCACATCTATACCGAACCAAGTTGCCCCAACGAGTACATCATAAGATTGACCCTCAGCAATATCTGCGGCGATATTCATTTATCAATGGGGGTCAAAGTGGCCATTAGGCCCGTAAGCGAGTTTACAGGCCCCGATGCGGCCTGTATAAATACGCTTGTAACCTTTATTAATGACGCCAATCCGGGATATGCGCCCGACTGTAACCGTGCAGCTCATTACACATGGAATTTTGGCGACGGCACAACGGTTTCCACACTGGCAGCCACACCACCGCCCGGGACCCATACCTACACCTCGCCCGGAACTTATGAGGTAACGCTCGTCGTTGGCAACGATTGCGGAGCAGATACTTCAAGCCGCGTTATATGCATAGAGCCTCACAACACGCTTTTGTTTACTCCGAGTCCTCATGCCATAGGCTGCGCCCCAATGACCATCAGCCCTGAAAATAATACTGCCTACACCTCATTATGCACAACGGAAGCTTATACATGGCTTATCAGCTATACGGCAGGGGAGTGCGGCACAGGAAGTTCTTACACCTACCTTGGCTCTAATCAAAACAGCAAGGAGCCTACCATACAATTTTTCACACCCGGCAGTTATCATATCCGCTTAGCTACCGACAATGTTTGTATGGACACCAGCGGTATTCAAACAATAACCGTAGTCGATAAGCCTACAGTAAGCATTACGCCTGTTACAACTTGCCAAACCTACCCCGCTACCAGTGTTTCGTTAAATGCAACAGTACTGAACTGTGCAGGAAGCATAAGCTATACATGGATTGCTCCCGGCGGGCTGCTCAGTTCTTCTACCGTCGTTTCGCCCACTGTAGAATATAGCACTATAGGCGTTTATCCTGTAAACCTGACAGTAGAAAATACTTGCGGCTCAGCATCAAGCGTTGGAACTATGACCATTAATCCTACGCCTTCCACCTTTTCCATACCGGATATGGTATTGTGCAATGGGGACGATGTGGCGGCTATCATCAGCGAAAGTTTGGCACCCGACACACCTATCTATAGCTGGTATAACTCTAACACAGCCATTGGTTTAGGCGCCGCAGGGTTAAATGGCATACCGGGATTTACGGCTACCAACACAAGCGCTGCTCCCATTAGCGGTACTGTTACCGTAACCCCCAGAATTAACTTTTGTACCGGATCTACCTTCAGTTTTACCATTACCGTTCTTCCTGCGCCCAAAGGAACAGTTAGCGGTGCCGATACGGTGTGTATGAACGCTCCTCCTGTGGTAATCACTTTTACCGGCAGCAACGGAACGCCTCCCTATACATTTTACTATACCTTCAACGGCGGTAGTCCGCAAAGTATCTCTTCAGGCATCGGTAATACCGCTACCTTAACCGTTCCCACTACCGTCCCCGGCACCTTTATTTATGCCTTGGACAGTATAGCCGACCTCAGTGTCAACGGCTGTGTCAATCTGATGAATGATACGGCAACAGTGTTAGTAGTTACCCATGCTATTACAGTTCACCCTTTAGTTCACCAAAAAATATGCGCCGGAAGGCATGCTGACACCTTAAGAGTAAGTTACAGCGGACCGGGAACTCCTACTTATCAATGGTATAAAAACACGATTAACAGTAATATCGGAGGAACTCCTATTCCGAGCAGCAACACAGCCAATTATGTTCCGCCGAGCAGCGATTTTTTATCCATAGGATTCTATTATTATTATGTAGTCCTCACCTTTCAATACGGCAATTGCCATGAGTCGCTCATCAGTGATGTGGCGGAAGTGGAAGTGATTGAGATGCCGCCTATCGACCTGAGGCCGCAATCACAAGCGGTATGCCACAACACAGCGGCCGAAACATTAGAAGTGATTGATAATAGCGGAAATCTAAGCTTTACATACACATGGTACGATGGATACGGCACCTTGGTCGGCACAGGCGCTACTTATCACCCGCCGACTAATGTGGTAGGTACGCAATATTACTATTACATTGTAAACGAATTATATCCTGTGTGCTCCATTTCCTCAGATACGGCAAGCGTAGAGGTGGCGGCCTTGCCCTCATTCAGCCTGCAACCGCAGTCTCAGGAGTTATGCGAAGGAGAAGCAGCGCCGACCTTATCAATAGCTTATCAAGACGGCACAGGTACGCCCAATATTCAGTGGTACGAAAACAGCATTAATTTCCATAGCGGAACAGCTATTTCGGGAGCTGAGTCCGGCACGTATGAGCCGCCCGTAGCCGAACCCGGAACTACCTATTACTATTGCGTGGTAAGTTTCCCCGATGGAAATTGCGGGGACATAACATCTGATATAGCTTATGTTACGGTCCACCCCACCCCTGCCAATACTGACATACATATAACCGATGTCTTGTGCTATGGATACGCCACAGGAGCCATAGCGCTACAAAACAACCCTGCCCATACTTATACGTGGACAGGCCACAACGACTACGCCAGCAACCAACAAAACATCAACAGCCTATATGCAGGCACCTATGAACTCTTGATACGCAGCAGCGAGGGCTGTACCTATACCGATCTTTATACCATAACGCAACCTACCGATATTAATATTTCGGCAGGCATAACTCCTATCAGCTGTTATAATGCCAACGACGGCATAGTCGATATTACAATAAGCGGTGGCGTAGCGCCGTACACAGTTTACTGGAGCGACCTGACAGTTTATTGGTGTGACCTGACAACGAGCGCGTACAAGGATAATGTTATTCCGGGAAGTTATACCGTTACTATAGTTGACTTCAATGATTGTTCCAAAACAATAAGCGTAAACATGGTCTCGCCTCCCCTATTCGACATTAGTCCGCAAATTGTACCCATAAGTTGTTATGGCGAAAACGATGCGGGAATCTATCTCAATTATGCAGGAGGCACTGCTCCTATCAGTTGCGTATGGAATGATGACGCCACAGCGGGCGCTAACAGAATTGACCTTGCTCCGGGCACCTACTCGGTTACCCTCACCGACAGCCGCCTCTGCTCCATACAGGCTGATTTTGAAATACAGGAGCCAATGCCCCTCTCTGTTTCTGCAATTGTTGAGAATGCTATTGATTGCATAGTAGATAACAGCGGCTACATAACCCTTTCCGTAAACGGCGGAACGGCCCCTTACAGCTATACATGGTCGAACGGAGCTACTACCCAAAACCTGACTGACCTCAATGCCGGCAATTACTGGGTTGATGTGGTTGATTCCCACGGTTGCACAGCAAGGGGAAGCTATGTCGTTACCCGACCGCCAAGCATAACCATAGAACTAACAGCGCGTGCAAGCGTCGATTGCTTTGATAATGCGCCTGCACAAGCAATTATTGCCAGTGTTTCCGGCGGCACTTTACCCTACACCTACAACTGGTCGGCAGGAACGGTTATAAACGCTCAAGGCGATTCCATAGTTATAGGCCAGAACGGAGGGGTGATACTCACCGTTACCGACTCGCGCGGCTGCAGCGCTCAACAAACATTTGAGGTAACTATTCCTCAATACGAAATAGTGATGACCATGAGAGACTGCCAAAGCCGAACGTATGATTTTGATGTTACTGTTGATGGAGAAGATTTGTTTATCGGCGGTTACCATTGGGATTTCGGAGATGGCCAAACAAACACGGGGCAAAGTCAGACACACCAATATGATCACCCCGGAGTATATACTGTTACACTGGAACAAATCGTACCCGGGTGTGTGGTTACCCATACTCGGCAATTACTCGTACACGGCCCTCCCAATGTCAATATTCTTCCGGAGGATCCGCGCTTCTGCGAAGGCGAGTCGCTTGAATTAACCGCTGCGGGCGCCCATAGGTATGTATGGAATAACGGCATAGAGGAGCAGAATTTAACTGTTTACAGCATAGGTACCTACAGCGTAGTAGGCTACTCTATTTACGGTTGCTATAGAGAAATGGAAGTAGAAGTCGGCCACTTCCCCTTCTATGATTATCGCATTCAAAGTGATAAGAAAGAAGTAACCCGCTTAGCCCCTTCTATCAACTTTTGGACGAGCGATATTTTCGGTTCTCAATACACATGGATTTTTGACGACCAGACAAGTAGTGAGCAATTCTTTAACGTACGGCATACTTATAATGTTACTCAAGACCGAACACATAAAATAAATTTATCGGTCATTAACCCCCATGGCTGTTTAGAAGAAGACGAAATGATTATACATGCCAATGTAGTACTCATTAATACATTCACGCCTAATGGCGATGGCAAAAACGATGTGTTCAAGCAGGGCTGGGCAATTGAAGTATATAACCGTAATGGAAAATTGCTTTATAAGGGATTGGACGGCTGGGACGGCACTTACGGCGGAAAACCGGCGGCAAAAGACACCTATTTCTATATTTTATATGACGAAGTTGAAACAGGCAACGTAAAACATAAAGGCTATGTAACACTTCTACGTTAAATGAAGAGATTTATCCTCATATTACTCGGTATAAGCGTCGGCCTTACAACAAAAGCACAGTCAAACCTGTATTTCAATAATTACTGGCAAGAAACATACTTGATTAATCCGGCCTCTATTGACCCTTTGGGATCCGACTGGAGATTAGGATTAGGCAGCAGAACGCAGTGGCTGTTAATGCCCGGTGCTCCCATTACCGGACAACTCGCGGCTATGTACTGTAATGAAGCCTATAATCTGCAAACAGGCTTCAGTATAATAACCGATAAGATAGGCTACACCTACTCTATGGACATAGCGCTCTCTTACGCTTACATCATTTTCATGGGTAATGCGCAGTTAAATCTCGGTACGAGTCTGCACTGGCAAAATTTATTTTATGATAAATCGCAAATTATAACAGAAGATGAGCACGATCCATACATCATAGACCTCTATAGTGATAATTGGTGGAAGCAGGGAAGAATTAATTCCGACTTCGGCATAGAATATAGTTGGAACAGTTCAGGGTATGGTACAGTATTATTAGGCGCTGTATCCAAAAACTTTATTCCTTCGAGCGTATTTTCCAGCGATCTTGACATATTCCCTAATACTAACTACTTATACGGACGGTTCAATTCTGACAACAGGAACGCCCTGCGACAAAGTCGTAATATATACAACTTCGATTACTCTGTTGCTTTAATCGGCATTCATACCTCTTTGCCGCAGAAGCCTAACTTTTTGCAAGGTATAGCCAACGTTAATGTTCATTGGAATTACGAGGATTATATTTTCACCACAGGCTTATTGTACAGCACTAAATCAGACTTAGGTTTTATATTAGGATTAGATATAGTGTACAATTTCAGCGCCTCATTAATTTATCAGTATAATTGGAGGGTAAGGACAGACATTTTCAATCCTGTCGGTACTATTGAATTGGTATTAACCTATAGAATAAAGCCTAAAGGAGCAGATAAGCCCTGCAAAAAAGGCGGGATCTGCCTTCCTGCACGGAAAGTGCCAAGAGCGCCTTAAGAATTCATATAAATGATATTTTTTTGAAATTTTAAAAAAATCATATTAAATTTGTAGATTATATTCGCAATTATGGTTGCGAAGGATAATGCTGAATTCTAATAATAAAAAACATGAAACAAATCCTTACTACCCTGACATTTGTGTTGGTACTATCTTTACCGACAAGCGCACAAATGCTGCCCGCCTCTACAGGCATAGATTACGCTTCCCTGCAAGAGTTGAACGACGAAGCCCTTTTCCGCGTCATTACCCGCGAACTGTCGGACGATGCCTTTGGCGGAAGAAAGCCCCTAACGCCTTATGAGGCGCCCACAGTAGAGTATATTTCTGCCCGATTTAAAGAGGCAGGCATGGAGCCGTTGAATGGCAGTTACCTGCAAAAAGTACCGTTGTTGGGAGTAACAACGCACCTCACGAGTAATGAGGTGGTGATGAGCGGAGCTAAGGGCATCGTAAAATTACGCTATTGGGACGACATTGTTATTTGGACCCTGCGTGCAGAAAAACAATTAAAGATTAATAAGGCCGATTTTGTATTTGTGGGCTTCGGCATTCATGCGCCGGAGTATGGCTGGGACGACTATGCCGGTATTGATGTAAAAGGAAAGGTGGTAGTCATATTGGTAAACGACCCCGGATATTATGACGATAATCTCTTCAGAGGCAAGAATATGACCTATTACGGCCGATGGATATATAAATTTGAAGAGGCTGCGCGGCAAGGAGCCGCTGCCGCTTTGATTATTCACGACACAGCCCCTGCCTCCTACGACTGGAGCGTGGTACAGAACAGTCGTTCCAGCGCCTGCCTCACGCTTTATTCCGAAGAGGAGAACAAAAAGCTGCTCCCATATCAAGGGTGGGTAACAGGCGAATCGGCTAAAAAGTTGTTTAACGCTGCGGGAGTTCCATTTGATGAATCAATGGCCGCCGCCAAAAAGAAAGGGTTCAAAAGTTTTCCTCTAAAATTAAAAACCACGATAGCATCAACCAACGAGATAGAATTTGGCGAATCGGCTAATGTGGTCGGCATAATTCCCGGAACAACGCTTAAAGATGAATATATTGTCTATTCCGCACATTGGGACCATTTGGGCATTGGCCAAGCGGTGAATGGCGATTCTATTTACAACGGAGCAAGCGACAACGCCACAGGTGTTGCTGCCTTAACACTGATTGGCAGGCGCTTTGCCAACTTGCCCGAACCGCCCAAGCGCTCTATCCTTTTCTTTGCTCCTACTGCCGAGGAATCCGGTTTGTTAGGCTCTCAATATTACGCTGAGAATCCTCTTGTTCCTTTTGAGAAGACCGTAATATGCCTCAATATGGACTGCTATGCCGATTATATGCGTACCGGCGACCTGATTCTCTCGGCGGCCGGACACTCCGAAACCGACAACTACGTGATGGAAGCTGCAGCCGTTCAAGGACGTACAGTGGTCATTAACAACGACAATTCAAACGGATGGTATTACCGCTCCGACCATTATAATTTTGCAAAAGCAGGCGTCCCCGTCGTAATAGCCAAGGGCGGAAGAGACTACCTTGACCCCGAGGCCGCCCGCGCCTACCACGAAAAATACCACAAAGGAAAATATACCTATCATCAGCCTTCCGACGAATATAATGAATGGTGGGATTTGTCGGGTACGCTTGAAGACATCTACCTCTTTTACGGCATCGGCTTACGCTTGGCCAATGACGGCTATTTTCCCCAATGGTACGACGGCGTTGAATTTAAGGCGGCGAGGAAATGAGCTATGCGTGTTGATTGTTAATAACTTTTTCTACAAAAAGTATAAATAAATTTTAAACAGTTTCTTAAACCATTTTTTATTTCTACCTTTGTACTATAAACGTACTTAGGGGTGCCCGCTATGGCGAGCTGAGAGTTATACCCTTGAACCTGAACCGGATAATGCCGGCGTAGGAAAAGAGTGATTGTCCTTATATTTTCCCCAACCGTATTGTTTGTATATAGTTGTTTTAAAGTGAAAACCTTTTGATATGAAAAAACGAACTTTCTTATTACTTACGCTGTGCATCGCGGGGCAAAGCCTGTTGGCGCAACGACAATTAGACAGCGTGCTGATTAAGGCAAACCTTCCGGCAGCCAAACAAGACTTGTCTATCAACCTTATTTATCCTACAGAAGAGGATAGGCAACCCGCCAAGGAAATCCCATACCTGCTGGAACTTATGCCCTCCATTGTGTCCTACTCCGATAACGGCACCGGCATGGGCAGCAGCAGTTTCCGTATCCGCGGCACCGACCCGAGCCGCACCAACATCAGCATCGACGGTATTCCTCTTAATGATGCGGAAAGCCAAACGGTATTTTGGGTGAATATTCCGAGCCTGGGCGCTATGGCGAAACGCATCACCATACAGCGCGGAGCAGGCAGCGCAGCTTTTGGCACCGCCGCTTTCGGAGGAGCTATGGATATAGGCACAGGCCTTGCGAGTGCAAAACCATTTGTAGCGTTTAACGGCTATTACGGCTCTTTCAATTCGTGGAATACCGCTGTAAGTCTGGGTAGCGGCGATATTTTTCATGGTCTGAGCATGGAAGCCGACTATAGTCGCACAGGCAGCGATGGCTACCTTGAGCGCAGCAGCGCCAATCAGCAAAGCGCTCGTTTAGCCGCTTCGTGGAGAGGAAAAACACAGGCACTGAAAGCCACCCTGCTCTACGGAGAACAGCATACCATGCTCACTTTCGAGGGCGTACCTTACGATTCCTTAGCTACTAACCGCCGCTATAATGCTTCGGGATTGTACTACGACAGCGATGGCCGCGAGCAGTTTTACGATAACGAAACCGATAACTACACGCAGACCCACCTGCATTTACATTATTTACAGGAATTGGGGAATTATTGGAACCTGAACAGCGCTATTTTCTATACCAAAGGTTTAGGCTATTACGAGCAATATAAAGGCAACGCAAGCTTGTCGAGGTACGGCATTCCTGATCAAGTAATCAACGGAACAAACTACAGAAGAAGCGATATTATTCGCCGCAAGGGGCTTGACAATGATTACTACGGTATCAACTTGTCAACCGATTATAACAACAGCAAATGGCAGTTTAATCTTTCGGCAGGCGCCAGCCGCTACATCGGCGACCATATCGGCAAAATACTGTGGGTAAAACATAACGCAGGCGGAATTGAATACAACCGCCATTGGTATGAAAATACCGGCACAAAAAGCGAGCTAAACAGTTATGCAAAAATAGCCTATAATATCAACAAAAATTTTTCGATATACGGTAATTTGCAGTACAAATATATTAATTTCAAACTTTACGGCGAAGATGACGACCATTATGAAAGGCCTTTGGCAGGCTTCCTCGACACTACTTTTCACTGGCATTTTCTGAACCCTCAGCTTGGCTTACAATTTACTTCCGACAATCATCGCGCATACGCATCTTTTGCTTTGGTCAACCGTGAGCCTAACCGCAGCGATTTGAAGGACGCCGACAAAAACGGTATCCGCATACCTCCGCAGGCCGAAAGGCTCTATGATTGGGAGGTCGGTTACGCCAACTATGGCGAGTTCGCTTCCATAGGCCTCAACTTGTACTACATGAATTACCGTAATCAAATTGTGGCTACGGGGCAGGTGAATGATGCCTACCGCGCAATCATGACCAATATCCCTGAAAGTTACCGCATGGGCATTGAGCTTTTTGCAACGGCGCGCCTGTCGTCTGCCATTGAATTGGAAGGTAATCTTACCCTAAGCCGTAACAAACTCAAGGATTACACCAACTATGTGGACGAATACGCCGACGACACGCAAAGCACTTGGTTAGGGCAGCGGGAAGAGCATTTTTCTGATGTGGATATTGCCTATTCGCCCAACATCATCGGAGCTGTTACCCTTCGCCTAAAACCTTTCAGCGGCCTCAGACTAAGCGTTACCGGCAAGTATGTCAGCGACCAGTATTACGACAATACAGCCTCTGAGGAGCGCAAGATTGATGCCTATTTTCCTTTCAATTTCAATGCCGACTATAATTTTACTTTTAATAATGTTAACTGCTTTATACAATTAGCCGTCAACAATATTTTCAATCTCTATTATTCCTCTTCGGCCTTTGTGAATTACCGCGCTGTTTTTGCCGATGGTTCGCCCGATTTTCAGGATAGAAGGTTCTTCCCGCAAGCCACAACCAACATTGCATTAAAATTAGGCATTAAACTATAAATTATGCTTAGCGAACTTACCATCGAAATTATAGGCGCAATCTTCGCACTGTTTTACCTGTTTTTGGAAATCAAGCAAAAGCGTATGATGTGGGTAGTGGGCTTTATTTCATCGGCTTTTTACGTTTACATTTTTTTTCAAGCAAAGTTTTACGCCTATATGGGTTTATATAGCTATTATATACTCGCCTCAGTGTATGGCTGGGTTCTTTGGAGCAAGCAGAGATTGCTTCCTGCTTCGCAAACTCGCAGTCGCAATGACGGGCAGTTGACAGTAAGCAGTTTGTTTTTCAACAAATCAACAAATCAGCAAATCACTCATAAATCATCATTCATAAATCATAAACTAATAACCTTTTTACTGCTAATATCCGCCCTCCTCTTCGCCTTGTTCACTTTCATTCTCCGCGCATATACCGACTCGTCCGCACCTGTTGGCGAAGCATTAGCCACTGCGCTCAGCATTGTGGCAACCTGGATGTTGGCGAAGAAAATTCTGGAACAATGGTGGGTTTGGCTCTTTGTCAACCTGCTGACCATGGCTTTAGCCCTGCAGCAAGGGCTGTATCCTACCGCTATCCTGTTCTGCTGCTATGCTGCGGCCTCGGTTGTCGGGTATTATAAGTGGAAGAAAGATGTTCAGCGTACTGCTTAGATATTTGCGAATTATACACATATTAGTCATTCAGCATTAATCATTTTTGCAGATACGCCTCTTTTTAGTACCTTTGTAGCTTGTTATTATTAAGTTATGATGAACATTATTGTTAAAGAGGCGAAACGCTGGAGGGTATTATATACCAAGCCACGGTCTGAAAAACGTGCATTTGAGCTACTTGAATGTCAGGATTATCATGTATATCTTCCTTGCACAACGGTAGTCAGGCAATGGACCGATCGGAAAAAGAAAGTAATAGAGCCTGTTTTTAAATCTTATCTTTTTATTAATTGTTTTGAAAAAGAAATACATACAGCTGTTCAGTGTCCTCATATCATTGGTGTCGTCAAATTTGAAAATAAACCGGCCATTGTGCGGGAAGAAGAAATAGAAGCTATTCGTCAAATTGTTGCAGGAAAAGAGGATATTACGGTTGTCAACAATCATGAGCATTTCGTTACCGGGCAACGGGTACATATCATCTCAGGAAATTTAAAAGGCTTAAGCGGTATTTTAACCGAATTTCGCGGCGCCAGAAAATTAGCCATAGCTATTGACAGTTTAGGCTGCAACCTGTTCGTGGAAGTAGCCGCACATCATACAGAGCCGGTACCCTAAGTATAACCTTGAACTTTGAACACTTCGACTTGTTTAGTGCATCGCATTAAACGCTACAGCACAACAACCTGCTGCACATGCTTCATGCCGTCGGGCAGTTGTATTTCTATGATATACATACCTGATTGATGCGGCATGATTACTGCATTATATATCGCTTTTTGCTGCCGTACTAAGTTTCCGTTAAGGTCGTATATGTTTACAGTAAGATTGTTTAGTTCTTCCGGTAAACTAAGGTTTAAGATTCCGCCTGCATTCACAGGGTTGGGATATACCGTAATTGCGGTTTGGACTTGACTTCTTACATTAGGGCATAATTTATGCCATTCGCCTGTTCTTGTACTGTGTGCCTCGGCAGCATATTCATTTGCCTGATAGTCGTTCAGCAGGATATAACCACCGGTGCTGCCCGGCAATAAAGCACCATGGAGATACCAGCGGTAATTCTCGAAGGTATGTCCGCCGTTATTAGCCGGATTATTCACTACGGCTAAGGTTTTGTCCCATCGTTGTACATATACCGGCATAGAAGGACTTCCTAAGGCTTTCGATACGGTTAAGATATAAGTTATAGTGCTATGCGTAGTAACTTTGATAGTAATAACCGCCTTATCGTTAATAAAAGCAACACTCATTCCATCGGTGTAGGCACTGTCGTTTACTTCGATAGCTCCGTCGGAAGTAAGATGTAATGTTACATCGTTTACGCCGCAATCGGCCATATAGAACATGTTATCTTCAACAGTAAATGTACTTCCGTTTATCTTTATTTCGTTAAGTGCAGGGTTAACCGTTTTAACTAATGTATTGGTTAATTGAGCTGCGGATAAATTATTGCCTGAATATTTAGATTTTACGGCATATTGATAGCTACCTGCGGGCAATACCGGCCAATTATTATCAGTATAAGCAGTTGCTGTAATATTATTGGCTAATTCTGTCCATTCAGTATCAGCCTGTCCTTCCATTAACCGATAAAGCACATAAGCTTCAAGCGATCCGGAGCTACAGGGCGCTTCCCATGTGATAACAGCATTGTTTTCCTGTATTTCCGCTACCGGATCAATGGGTGGATTATGATATGCTTTAGGAGTAAGGATAAAATCAACAAAAACTGCATTTTGCCCTCCACCCATATACGGGTCGCGCGAAAAGACCCATTTGAGGGTATGAGTTCCGGCTCCGACAGCAAAAGTATATTCTTTCCATGGAATTTCGCCATACCATGTTCCCTTGGATACATTGTCGATGAAAAACTCCAGATAGTCATACAGTCCGCCTGTTTCCGTAGATATTTTGGCATAATAGGTAATTTCACCGGCGGTTTCGCAATTCAATGTATATTGCAAGGTCGAGGATTGGTTGTCTGAAATAGCGCCCGAACGGATAGATCTCGCTCCATGATAGGCTTCGGTATTAGTAATAAACCATGACTGATTTCCGGAGGTGGTAAATCCGGGCGGAAGAACGCCGTCTTCAAAGGATATGCCGTCCGGCACATTTAATGCGACACATATACTCATATTGTCGTTGACCGTTATTGTCATTATTTTCTTTTGGTAGCCTGCTTTTTCAAATGAAAATTGATTTTCGCCTTCGGTTACATTCGGAATGGTAAAATTCCCCGATGCATCGGTGCTAACAGGAGGATTAAGCGAATTGAGAAGGGATACGGTTACGCCGCTCAAGGGTAATCCGCTGTGTACGTCGAGAACAGTACCCGATACGGTAAATATTTGCGCCTGCTGCATAACCACATTCAAATAGACGGTAGAGGTTTGGTTAGCCACTACTACATTGGGAATTGTTTGCGTAATATAACCGTGTGATTCAAATTTAAGCGTATAAGTACCCGGGGAGAGCATCCGGTAATAATTACCATATTCGGGATTGGTTGCTACATGCGTGTTGTACTGGTCGTGCCCTACCGCCGTAATGGTTGCCGAAAGCGGATTTCCTTGATTATTGGTTACTTTTCCCTTGACCCCATAGTAAGCGTTCTCAATAAAGGCCAGCATTGCTTCGCGGTTGTAGTTCCAAAATGAGGGTAGTTGTTCGGTCTGCACCATTTTAGCATTGGAAACCTCCAAAGTAATTTCCCTGCAATTATGCCAATAGCCCATATAATCTTGTCGTCCGCCATACACTACATACCAGTCGCCACCGTTGGTAATACCATTGTTAAGGTCGTTAAAATAACTGTAAGGCCCGTATGTTTGGGCAAACGTAGCATATTGCCGACAGATTTGCATGTACCAATCGTTGTCGGGGTGTTTTCTCTGCGCAGTAGTAAAACCGTCCCATGGGTAATTGGCTACCTCGGCCCCACCGTGATAATTAGCAGCCAGAACGAAGTTTCGAGTACCCGCATAATCCATCATTACGGTTGTTTCTTTTTGGGTTGGTCCACCCGGAGTCTGGCCTGCCCAAGGGTCGGGAAAATTTCGGTTAAGGTCATAATTATTGTAATTATTTCTTCTTGCGCCTGCAACGTTATTGTCGCTTCCATAATAAGTGCCATCAGGGTTTGTATTGGGAGCAATGAAAATCGAAACAGAATCCAGCATTGTAGTAATCCGATTATTTGTTCCATAGTTCGACATCAGGTACTCGGCCAATCGCATACATAAGATCCAACCGGTAGTTTCATCACCGTGCATAGTGCTGGACATCAATACTTCGGGTTTCGCCTTGCCAAGATTAATATCGCTCGTAACATTTAAAACAAGCATGTTTTTACCTCTGACACTTGTTCCCACCGTATCGAGTTTACAGAGGTCGGGATAGTTAAGGGTGAAATTTTTCATTAACTGATTATAAACATCATAAGTAGGGTACCTGTCCCAGTTAGCCATCTGAGCTACTGTTGTTGCCATGGTAATTGCCCTGCCTGCTTTTACGGAAGGATGTTCCAGTTCGATAAATTGAAATTTTGCAGTTTTCAATTTATCAAACTCTCTTTCACTGGCATAGGCTATAACATCAAGTCCGTCAACCTTATCAATAGATACAATTCGGGTAAGGTAGTTTAAATCAGAGCGGTCATTAATTTTTATTTGCAGATAATATTCTGTAGTTTGAGAAAACAGGTTCAGATGTACAAACAAAAATAGGAAGAAAAAGAATAATCTTTGCATGGTTTTATTGCATTAAACAAAATAATGGTTACAAATGTACGCAATATTTTTCTTTAAAACATAAAAACAAGAAGAAAAAATTATTTGTTGCTGTAAGATTTTAGGGGTACTTACATACAAGGTAATATAGACAGCAAAACTCACCCGATGTTCTTTGACTGCGAGGTGTTGACAAACAGAATGTCGCCGATGGCGTGCAAATCGGTAAACAGCTTAACGGTATCGTGGCGTATCGCTTCTTCGCGGAAGCCTATCAGGGTCAAGCCTGCATGTTTGGAATGCTCGTTAACCGCATCGCTGAAACGCTCCCCTTCTTTTAAAACTATGATTTCAATGTTGGCCATGGTTATCGGCAGCCTGCCCTCGGCAATACGCTCCTGAAGTTCCTCTTTGATTTCTTCTTTCCGCCCTTCATCGCAAACATTGAATATTTTCACGTAAGACTTATGCCAGTCGGGGTGCGACATAATAATATAACCCAGTAGAATCATCAGATTGGTATTTTCTTCATCTGTAGTCCGAATCCACACATGTATGCCGTTTTTATAGTTAATAGCAGCATTTGATCCTGCAAAAATACACACGTCGAAATTACCTGCCTTAATCATGCCGACATTCTCCAATATTCGTTCCAACTCTTCAGGTCGCCCCTTATCAAACTCAAGAACTACCATATTGTTCTCCATTCCCGATATAGAGGGGGTCTGTATGGCCTGCGCAATAGCCGAAGTGTAGGAAGGGGAAATCATGGTATCGATATACAGGGTGCTTCCGTTGTCCTGCTGATTACCGATAAGCTCTTTCAGTATTTTATGCGCTTCTATATGGGTATGTTTACCGAAATAGCCCTCTATGTAATGAAAGTAAGTACCAAAGCCGTGCCTGTGGCTAAGCCACTGCATCAGGTCGAGTACCTTATAACGGTCGAGCGAGTTAGGCGACAGGCAGACAACTGCAGGACGCCATTCTTCCGTTTCCATATTCGTTTGACGCTTCTGCATAAATACCTGCAACCTTCGGTTAAGTTGGAACAAGGCTCCTTTGAAAATATTTACCAATCCCTTCTGGTCTTTGTTATAACTTTCAAGCGCCAAGTAGAGCAGCACAATAATGATGTAGGAGATAATGGAATACAGCGCATTAATCATAAACATGACCCATACCGAAAGGATAAAACCGCCAAGCGAGAAGTACCATTTCGATCTGAAACGCGGCCGATAAGAAGGCGGAGCGCCAAAATGGTTAAGGAAGGAAATCAAGCACAGCGAACCGTAGGTAATAAGGAAAAACATAGATATGATACCAGCTACAGTGTTAATGTCGCCCATAAACACAAAGAACAGCGCAATGGCAAAGGCTACCAACATGGCATTGTAGGGCTCTTTCGTTTTGCCCTTTCCTTTCATCAGAAAATGATTAAGCCACTTGAAGGGGAAACTTTTATCATAAGCTAAGGCCTGCAAGGTGCGCGGAGCCACCATGATGGAGCCCATAGCAGAGGTAAATGTCGATGCCGCCAAACCCACAGGGATAGCAATAGCGCCCCAAAGCGCTATCCGCGCCATCGCAAACTGGTCGGACAGCAAGTCGGCCTGCGATGCCGATACCGAGAGTTTCCAAATAATAAGTATATAGATGACAAGCCCGGTAAGGGTAGCAGCCATTGTTCCCAGCGGGATAGATTTGCCCGGATTTTTAAGGTCGCCGCTAAGACCAACACCTGCGGTCATGCCGGTAAATGCAGGGAAACATATAGCAAATACGATAAAGAAACTGTCGCCGTTGAAGAAGAAATTTTCGGTCAGGGACGTTTGAGCGCTTTCACCCGTACCCATTATGCCTCCCAGAAAGAAAAGGAGAAGCGATACGGCTAATATGGCATTTACGATGTACAGGGTTTTCAGCCCCGAACCTGTCCCTTTTTTCAGCATAATGTAAGCCAAAACGCCTAAGGCGGGAACGCTGATTACCTGTCGGGGCAGGTCGAGGCCATAGGAAGCGCACCAATTGAACAGTGGAGCAAAGGCTTCGGCAAAGGCAATGATGTAAAAGGCCACACTGATAGCCTGCGAGAAAAACAGCGCAATGCCGATAGTGGAACCGATTTTCAATCCGAACGAACGGGAGATGATGAAATACTCGCCCCCTCCCTCAACGCGCGTGTTGGTGGCTATTTCCGAAATGGCCAAAGCCGTAGGAATGGTAATAAGGTGGCCGATGACAATGAGCAGCAGCACACCCCAGAAGCCCAGCATACCGGTGGCAAAGCCGAACCGAAGGAATAAAATCGCACCCAATATGGTCGAAATGGCGGTAAAGTAGATAGGCGCAGTTCCTAAACCACTGTTACTCGCGCCCATAATTTTATTTTTTTTCATAATTCATATTGTTCATCGTCATTGCAAGCTGCGTTAACAGCGAAGCAAGCTATTATTCATTTTTAACTATTTCAACACCAATTCATCAATAAGGTTTTTGCCTAATTGTTTGTTGAGTTGGGCAACAATTTCCTGCCGCATCATAAACAGCTGATTGCGAACCACTGAGGAGTCGAGTTCTACAATCAGTTTACGGCCTGAAAGATATTTATTACGGGTATTTTTAGCCACCGTAGTCCCCAGCATCTCCCCCCATAAGTCGTATAAACGGCTGCGCAAGAAGCCTTCTTCCAAGCCCTCTGTTCGGATAAGCTCCTCTATGAGCTCTTTCAGTTTGACCGCATTTTGCCGTTTCATAAGTCTATTCTTTTAGTAAATCGGGGCGTAATAATTTAGTACGTTCCAGCGCTTGCTCCTCTTCCCATTGTGCTATAAGTTTGTGATTACCTGACAATAAGACTTCTGGCACCCGCCAGTTGTTAAATTCTTCGGGACGCGAATATACGGGCGGGCTTAGCAGTCCATCTTGAAAAGAATCGGTGAGGGCCGAAGTTTCATCGGAAATCACGCCCGGCATCACCCGCACAATGGCATCGACCAATACGGCCGCAGCCAACTCCCCTCCGCTCAACACATAATCGCCTATGGATATTTCCTTGGTTATCAAATGCTCTCTGATACGGTGGTCAATTCCCTTATAATGACCACATAAAACCATCAAATTTGTATAATTCGACATACGATTTACCATCGGCTGATTTAAGCGCTCTCCGTCGGGCGTAAGAAAAATAATTTCGTCGTAGTCCCGCTCGGCCTTCAATTTTTCCATAAGGGTAAAAATAGGTTCAATCATCATTACCATACCTGCGCTTCCGCCAAAGGCATAATCATCGACCTGTCGGTAAGTTCCCTTCCCGCAGTCGCGGATATTATGCAGGCAAATGTCCACAAAACCTTTGGTTTGCGCTCTTTTTACTATAGAAAAACCAAGGGGGCTATCCAACAATTCGGGCAATAATGTTAAAATATCTATCCGCATAATGCAACAAAGTTATACATTTTTTTTATCTTTGTAGTTTGTATTAACTAATTTTGAACCTGTAGCTATGAAAAAAGAACTACAACCCCCTGCTCCGGAGGAGCAATTCATCAACGAAACACCCGTAGATGAAACTACCATGAATGAGGCAACGGAAGCAATTACTCATCATGAAGACACTGAGAAAGTGGAAGAAATTGAAGAAGTTGGAACAACTGAAGAGGTTGAAACAGTTGAAACCTTAGTAGTTGAAGAAGTGGAAAAAGTGGAAGAAATTGAGGAAATTGAGGAAGTTGAGGAAGTTGGAACAACTGAAGCTGCTGAAACAGTGGAAACCTTAGTAGTTGAAGAAGTGGAAAAAGTGGAAGAAATTGAGGAAATTGAAAAAGTTGAGGAAGTTGGAGCAACTGAAGCTGCTGAAACAGTGGAAACCTTAGTAGCTGAAGAAGTTGAAACAATTGAGAAAATTGAAAAAGTTGGAACAACTGAAGAGGTTGAAACCTTAGTGGAAGCTGCTCAGCATGAAGAAGAAATGAATGAAGAGCACAGCGCCCTGAAGTACATTCATCTTGAAAAAGAAGAATTATTAGATGTGTTCATTAAACTGTTAGAAAGCCAGCCTTTGGAGGTACTGCGCCGAGAAGCCGAGGCGATTAAATCGGCCTTCTACAAATTCGTCAATCAGGAAAAGCAAGTTGAAGAAGCATCGGAAGAAAATACCGCAGCCGAAAAGGAGACGGAAGTTGACTTGTTGGAAGAAAAATTCAAAGCCCTGTATAATGAGTATCGGCGGCGCAGGACTGAATATTCTCAACATTTGGAAAGTCAAAAAGAACAAAACCTTGTAGTCAAGCAAGGCCTTATAGAAGAACTTAAGGCGCTGCTCGAAAAACAGGAAGACCTGCAACATACCTTCCCTGCTTTTCGCGACATTCAACAACGCTGGCGCGAGTCGGGCCCTGTTCCGTTAAACCATACTAAGGATTTATGGAGTACTTATCATCATTACGTTGAATTATTTTACGATTATGTGAAAATCAACAATGAATTGCGTGATTTGGATTTCAAGAAAAACTTGGAGGCCAAAACTATTTTATGTGAGAAAGCAGAAAGATTGTTATTGGAATCAAGCATTATAACCGCCTTTAATAAATTACAAAAATACCATGAAGAATGGCGCGAATTAGGCCCTGTAGCAAGCGAATACCGCGATCAAATATGGGACCGCTTTAAAAACGCCACTGCCGCCATTAATAAGAAACATCAGGAATTTTTCGAGCAGCAAAAAGAAGAACAGAGGAAAAATTTAGAAACTAAAAAAGCCTTGTGCGAACAAGCAGAGGAAATAGCCAAGGCCGAACTCAAGGAAAACAAAGACTGGAGCAAACGTTCTAAAGAAATGGAAGAACTCCAGAAACTATGGCGTACCGTGGGCTTCGCCACCAAGAAAGAAAATACCCGCATATTCGAGCGTTTTCGTGCTGCCTGCGATAAATTTTATACCACTAAGCGCGACTTTTACGGACAGTTTAAGTCGGACATGCAGGAAAACTTGAATAAGAAAATAGCCTTGTGTGAACAAGCCGAAAGCGTTGCTAACAGCGAGGAGTGGAAGAAAAGTACCGATAAGCTGATCAATCTGCAAAAACAGTGGAAAGAAATCGGCGCTGTATCCCGCAAACATTCTAATGCTGTGTGGAAGCGTTTCCGTACTGCCTGCGACACGTTTTTTAACCGCAAGACTCAGCATTTCTCAGGCATAGAAAATGAGCATAACGAAAATCTGAAACAAAAACAAGCGATTATTGCCGAAATAGAAGCCTTTGTTTCCTCCGAAGACCCTGCTGAGAACCTGACCGCTCTTCAAAATTTTCAGCGGCGCTGGACAGAAATAGGTTTTGTTCCTTTTAAAGAAAAAGATAAACTTCAAACAGCCTACCGTACAGCCTTGGATAAGCAATTCCAAAGCTTTAAGATTTCCGATAGCGAAAAGAAATTAATACGTTTCAAAAACCGCGTAACGGAGATGCAGAACGCCTCCGATAGGGGCAATCGCGCCATGCGCTCGGAACGCGATAAGTTAGTCCTCAAACTCCGTCAATTAGAGGCCGACATTGCTTTGTGGGAAAACAACATTGGTTTCTTTGCCAAATCGAAGAACGCCGACAGCATGATAGCCGAGGTCAACAGTAAAATCAGTAAAGCTAAAGAAGAAATCAGATTAATTGAAGATAAGATTCAACTCATCGAAAAACAGTACAACTAAGCTATGAATAAAAATAATATTACCGGCTTTGTTTTAATTGGCATCATTATTATCGGGTTCACCTGGTATAATGGAAAGCAAGCTGAAGAACAACGAAAACAGCAACATCAACGCGACTCTATCGCCCATGTGGAACGAATGGCCTTACTGCGTGAACAGTATTTGCGCGACAGTATTGCCGCGCTTTCAGCCCCCGCTCCGATAGTTGTTACTCCTGAACAACAACAAGAAGTTCTTGCTCAACAAATGGGCAGTGAATTAGCTGCGGCTATGGATAAGGAAGAAGAATTTTATTCCCTCGAAAATGAGTTAATAAACCTCAGCTTTACCAATAAGGGCGGACGGATATATGCAGCCCAAATAAAAAATTTTCACACGCACGACAGTTTACCTATACTTTTGTTTGACGGAGCGGGTAATGATTTTTCCCTTCACCTCTTTACCAAACAACAAATTTCCACAGGCAATTTTTTCTTTGAAGCGGTAACGCTTCCCGATCCTGCCGACTCGCTTGCTTGTTTAACGCTGCGACTAACGGTATCGGAAGCGGCTTACATTGAATATGTTTACACATTGCCACGCAATAGCTACAAGTTGAATTTCGACATCAATTTAGTAGGAATGAATAATGAAATTCCGCGCAATGTAAGCGGCATTGACCTGCATTGGCTGGCCAACCTCCGCACTCAGGAAAAGAATTTCAGCAACGAAAGCAATTACTCTACCGTTGCTTATAAATACCCCGGTACAGACGAAATAGAGACCTTGGCGATGCGTTCAGACGCGGGAAATGCAAAACTTACTACAAGAATAGAATGGGTAGCCTTTAAACTTCAGTTCTTCTCGGCAATATTAGCGGCGCGCGACAACTTTGTTCAGGGAGAGGTAGCTTTTCAAAATTACCCTGATTTTCAAAAAAGACCCGACTTAAACCCCAACAAGCTATTAATGCAGTGCGAATCTACCTTGCAATTGGCATATAATAACAGCGAGATGCAAACTATCCCCTTAGCTTTCTATTTCATGCCCAACCAATACCGCACACTTAAAGCTGAAGAGCGCAGTTTCGAGAAATTAGTCTATTTGGGTTGGTGGATTATGGGTTACATCAACCGATTGGTAATTATCCCTGTATTCAATCTCCTTAATAAATTTATCAGCAACTACGGTATTATTATTCTCTTGCTCACCATATTCATCAAATTGGTGCTTTTACCCTTGACCCATAAATCGCATGTGTCAATGGCCAAGATGAAGGTGCTGAAACCTGAGGTGGACAAAATCAACGAAAAATATCCAAAGAAAGAAGACGCCATGAAAAAGCAACAGGAAGTCATGGCCTTGTACAAAAGAACCGGCGTAAGCATGCTGGGCGGCTGTATTCCTATGTTGCTACAGATGCCCATTCTCATCGCTATGTTCAATTTCTTCCCCGCCTCTTTCGAATTACGGCAAAAGGGCTTCCTTTGGGCCGATGACCTGAGTACCTACGACTCTGTTCTTTCTCTGCCTTTCGATATCCCTATGTACGGCAATCATGTAAGTTTATTTGTGCTGCTCATGGCCATATCTATGTTTTTCTATTCCCGTGTTACGCTTGCACAAACAGCTACAAGTAACCAAATGCCGGGCATGAAATTCATGCAACTCTACTTTATGCCTATCTTCATGCTACTGATATTTAACAGCTATTCCAGTGGATTAAGCTATTACTTCATGCTATCGAACTTTATTACTATCGGACAAACTTGGGTTATCCGCAAATGGTTTGTAGATGAAGACGAATTATTACGAAAGATGAAAGAACGCGCTGCACAACCGCAAAAGAAATCGAAATTCCAGCAACGCTTGGAAGATATGCAGCGGCAACAACAGCAGCAACGTCAAAAACGAAGATAGTGAGATATGAGGTGGTTATTTGTTATTTTGCTTATTTGATGAAGATTGCTTCGTACCTCGCAATGACGACGAAGCAATCTTTACCCTTTACCTTGATTAATTAATGTCTATTGCCCTTCAAATACGCAGTGTTTTATCGGCCTTGCCGAAAGGAGTACGGCTTATTGCCGTTTCCAAGACACAGCCGATGGAAGTGATTATGGA
This sequence comes from Bacteroidales bacterium, assembly GCA_009777095.1. Classification (GTDB taxonomy): domain Bacteria; phylum Bacteroidota; class Bacteroidia; order Bacteroidales; family UBA932; genus UBA932. The sequence goes on from WRMN01000003.1 coordinate 61,992, forward strand.
GGCTTATAATGCAGGACAGCGCTTATTTGGAGAGAATCGGCCGCAGGAATTAGCGCAAAAAGTCGGCCAACTTCCGAACGATATTGAATGGCATTTTATAGGCCACCTGCAAACCAATAAGGTGAATATGGTCGCAGGAAAGGCTCAACTTATCCATGCGGTGGATAGTGAACGCTTATTGAGAGCCATTGAGAAAGAAGCTGCGAAGCAGCATATCGCCGTCCGTTGCCTGCTGCAAGTCCACATTGCACAGGAAGAGGCCAAATTCGGTTTTTCACCTGATGAACTGGCGGACTTTCTACATTCGGGCGTTCTTTCCGCCATTTCTCATGTCAGGGTTGTCGGTCTAATGGGCATGGCTACTTTTACGGAAGACCTTGAGCAGGTGCGCAGGGAGTTTCGTTTTCTCAAACAACTATTCGACCAAGTAAAAAGCGACTATTTCCCTTTCGACAATAATTTTCGGGAATTGTCGATGGGCATGTCGGGCGATTACCCTATAGCCATTGAAGAAGGCGCAACCTTAGTGCGCCTCGGAACTACCATTTTCGGCTTCCGATAATTTCAATGGATTTGGTAAATTCCGATAGATCTCGTATGTGTGCAGAAAAAAAATATGAAATGTTCCCAAAGGTCAATCAACTGTTCGAGTAATTCGAGCTTTTTAGGGTTGGGGTATTTTTATTATATTTGTACTCATATATCAGTGTATCTGTGAATTAGAAAATTCTCAATTGCGGGTAATCATTTTGAAAATCATAAAAAACTTAAAAATTATTTATTATTCATTGTTCATTATTCATTTTTTTGTACCTTTGCCGCCCAAATAAAAGGAGGTGGTTGCATTATGATTATAGTACCTATCAAAGAAGGCGAAAACATCGAACGGGCTTTAAAGAAATTTAAACGTAAATTCGAGAAAACCGGCGCTGTACGCGAAATGCGTGCACGTAAGACATTTGTCAAAAAATCGGTAAAACGCCGCGACGAACGTAAAAGGGCTATTTACCGCCAAGAAATGCAACGAATGGAAGAATCTTTATAACTCTAAAGATAAGTCGCCTTTTTGTTAACAGCATACACTAATTACCTACAGTTCGAAAAACATTATTCGGCCCGCACAGTGGAGTCGTATCTTGCTTGCATACAGCAGTTTTTCGACCATGTCGGGTTCAAAGAGCCCGACACTGACAGTGCATCGGTGCGGTCGGCCGATATTCGCAGTTGGATTGCCGATATGCTGAAAGACGGCCAGTCTGCCCGCACGGCTAACCTGAAACTCAGTGCACTCAACAGCTATTTTAAGTTTTTGCTGCGCGAAAAGCACATCAGTGCCAATCCCGCCCAAAATGTTGCTCGGCCCAAGACGAGCAAACGATTGCCTGAATTTTTCGAATCCACAGCCCTTAACCGCGCTTTAGACCACACTATTGATAGCGATGAATTTGGAATTTTGCGCAATCGACTCATTACAGAAGTATTATACACTACAGGTATTCGCCGCGCCGAATTAATTTCCCTGAAAATAGCGAATGTGTTTTTAGATGAAAAGGTTCTACGAGTTACCGGCAAGGGCGATAAGGAGCGGGAAATTCCTATTCCTATAGAACTGATACAAAAGCTACAAGCCTACACTGTTCTCTTGAAAGAGCAATTTCCTGCCGCAAAATTTTTGTTTTTATCAAAAAAAGGCGTACCTTTATACCCTGCAGCGGTGAATAGGATTGTAACGAGCGTGTTGACGGAAGAAGGCATCAGCGGAAAAAGGAGTCCGCACACCCTACGTCATTCATTGGCTACACACCTGCTCAACAACGGCGCAGATTTGAACAGTATAAAAGAAGTATTAGGACATGCAAACTTAGCCGCAACACAAATATATACCCACAACTCATTCGAGCAATTGAAAAAAGTGTATAAAAAAGCTCATCCGAGAAAGTAAATATAATTCAGTAACCTTTAAATGAATTTATCATGGAAATCAGGATTCAATCGGTGAAATTCGATGCCGATGTAAAACTAACTAACTACATTAACAGAAAAGTAGAAAAACTGAGCCGCTATTTGGAAGGCAGGATTATTGCCGCTAATGTAACCTTAAGTCTTACTCCCGACCATGCCAATAAACAGGTAAGCATACAATTGGATACGCCGGGGCACGATTTGCGGGCCGAACGCCACGCCAAGACTTTCGAGTCGGCAGTGGTACAATGCGTCGAGGTGTTAAAAATTCAAATCAAAAAATTAAAAGGAAAGTGGGCAGAGCAATAGAAACTATTGTCCGAACATTTTACGCATACGTTCAAAGAAGTTCTTATCCTCTTTAGAAGGCTTCGGTTTGAAGTTTTCGCCGCCGCCTAATTTTTCTAATGTTTTTTGTTCTTCTTTGTCCAACTTTGTAGGTATCCAAACGTTGATGTGAACGAGCAAGTCGCCGGAATGACGGCTGTTCGGTTCAGGTATTCCTTTGCCGCGCAAGCGCAGCACACGCCCCGGCTGGGTGCCTGCTTCGATTTTAATTTTCACCTTGCCGTCAACAGTAGGTATTTCGGCCATCGTGCCGAGAGCGGCTTGACTGATACTGATAAACAGCGTGTAGATAAGGTCGGTACCGTCGCGTTGCAGTTCTTCATGCGGTTCCTCTTCTATCAAGACCAGCAAATCGCCGTTAATGCCGCCTTGCTTGGGCGCATTGCCCTTGCCCGATATGGAAAGTTGCATGCCGTGCACCATTCCGGGAGGAATCCTGAAAGACACTTCTTCCTGTTTGCTCACTGCACCATCGCCATGACAAGCAGGACAAGGCGTCGTAATGGTTTTACCGGTTCCTCGACAAGCATTGCAGGGACTTGTGCTTTGCATGCGGCCCAACATAGTATTGATGACCTGCGTAACCATACCCGAACCCTTACAAGTGTTGCAAGCCTGTATAGCAGTGCCGTCCTTAGCGCCTGTTCCCTTACAGGCCGTACAGCCTACCTGTTTACTTATTTTGAATTTCTTATCTGCGCCTGAGGCTATTTCTTTCAGGTTTAATTTCACCCTGATGCGGATATCGGAGCCGCGCGCTACATGACGAGAGCGGCCGCTGCGGCTGCCAAAACTTGAGAATCCGCTGAAGCCCATGCCTTCGAAGATATCGCCGAAATTGCTGAAGATGTCGTCCATGCTCCATTCTCCAGCGTGTCCGCCAAAGCCACCTGCGTGCATACCCGCATGGCCAAATTGGTCGTAGCGGGTCTTTTTTTCGGAATTGCTCAGCACGTCATAGGCTTCGGCTGCTTCCTTAAAGTGTTCTTCCGCCTGCTTATCGCCGGGGTTTTTATCGGGGTGGTATTCAATGGCTTTCTTACGGTAAGCCTTTTTGATTTCCTCTGCCGTAGCGTTTTTGCTTACACCCAGAATATCATAATAATCGCGTTTGCTGCTCATTGTAGTCTTTTCATTAAATTATTCACCCACTACTACTTTGGCATAGCGAATGACCTTGCCGTTAAGGGTATAACCATGCTGAATCACGTCCACGACCTTACCCTTTTGCTCGTCCGAGGGCGCCGGAATTTTGGTAACTGCTTCATGCTCATCGGTATTCAGTTCCTTCCCGGTGGCGTCAAACATCTTTAGACCTCTGTTTTCAAGATATTTAATTAATTTATCCTGAATAAGGAGTACTCCTTCCCGCATGGCAGCAATATCGTCGGTACGCTGCATGGCCTGCGCTGCGCGCTCCATATCGTCGAGCACAGGCAGAATGCCTGCCAACAGCTCCTCGTTAGCCAAGGCCAGAAATTCAATGCGTTCACGTACAGTGCGTTTGCGATAATTATCAAATTCGGCCACCAAGCGCAGATATTTATCTTCAAGCGCTGTCATTTTTTCCTCCATACTCGGCTCCGATGTCACAGTTTCATTGTCCGAAACAGTTGCAGCAGTATCAAGGCTTTCGTCAACGCTTTGATTTTCATCGTTAATACGCTGATTATCTTTCTTTTTCTCTTCTTTATGTTTTTCCTTCATGGCTTAAGAAATTTATCGTCTTGTTAAGCAACAAAAAGCCTGCCACTTTTGTTGGAGCGACAAAATGGCAGTCGCGTTTTGGGTGAAGGGTGAGGAAACTGTATAGAAGGTTGTTGAAGAAAATAAGTGAAGATGAAAAAAGTTAAAAAAGCGAACCATAAAACATATTCATAATCAATTATTTATAAGATTTTGCCAAACAATCTTCATTTTCATTTTGTAAATGATAAACAAAATGTTATCTTTGTATTGTAATTTTAACTGAATATTTAATGAAATATTCTGAATTTCACAGGTTTATTCTTCACAATGGGTGGGTATTTTTGTATGCAAAAGGTAGTCATTATCATTACCGAAAGGGCGAAATAACATATCCGGTACCCTTTCACGGTTCAAAAGAAATTCCGGAAGGATTAAGGCGAAAAATCATTAAGGAAATGGAGCTACGATAATTATTTTCAATTAAGAATATTTAGATATACAAGTATGGAAAAGATCGTTGTAATAATTGAGAAAAGCAAGAATCATTACGGTGGATATGCTGAAAATGTGGAAGGTTTATATGCTGCAGGAAGTACTCCAGATGAAGTTAAAAAAGACTTTCTGAGAGCTATTGAGCTTTTTAAAGAGGCTAATGATAAAAAATATTGGCCGGCAATCCTTAAAGGGAAGTATGAGATAGCGTATAAAATGGATATCCCGGCTTTTATTGCCAGCTATTCAGGTATATTTACCAAATCGGCCATTGAACGGCTCACAGGTATTAATCGCGTACAATTAGCTCATTATGCTTCAGGGTTTCGTAATCCACGACCGGATAAACGCAGAAAAATTGAACAGGCTATTTATACTTTAGCTGACGATTTAAAACAAGTACAACTTGTTTAGATAATTTCGCCCAACAGATTAATTCTTGTCATTTACTAATCAGTGGTTCAGTATTTTATTGGCCATGACTACAGCCAGCGCATCATAAGCGGCGGCTTTTTCGGCTGTTAATTTTCCCTGTGCTTCGGCCGAAGGCGCTACTAACGGCAATCTTACCGCATCGGCAAAGGCTTGCAGGCCTTTTACGCCGCCGCCATTCCAGCTAAAGGAACCGAAAATTCCCAGTTCTTTATGCTTTATGCTTACATGCAACAATTCTGAGCATAATTGATCCATCATCGGGTGCATGCCGCCGTTGTAAGCGCAACTGCCTAAGATAAGTCCCTTGTATTTCCAAATTTCGTTAATCAAAAACGAGACATGGGTCTTCGACACGTCAAATACCCGAATTTCCCGCAGTCCTTGCTCAGCCAAGCGCCGTGCTATGTAGTCGGCCATTTGCTCGGTGTGTCCGTACATGGAGGCAAAAGCCACAACCACGCCGGGTTCCGCTTCGTAACGGCTCCATTTGTCGTACAGGCTAATCACCTTAGAAGGCTCGCTGCGCCATACAGGCCCGTGGGTTGCGCAGATAATGCGCACAGGCGTTCCCTTGAGTTTAGCCAAGGCTTTTTGCACCATGTTGGAATACTTGCCTACAATATTGGAGTAATAGCGCCGCATTTCGCTTTCATAAAAGTCGAAATTAATTTCATCGTCGAAAATACCGCCGTCGAGCGTACCGAAAGAGCCGAAAGCGTCGGCTGAGAAGAGGATTTGTTCGGTAAGATCGTAAGTCATCATGGTTTCCGGCCAGTGTACCCAGGGGGTCAGCACAAATTGCAATTTATGGTATCCGAGGTCTAAGGCGCCGCCGTCGGCTACTTCCACCAAATTATCGGTAATACCGAAAAAACCTTCCAATATTTTGAAAGTTTTACGGTTACCCACAATTTTTAATCCCGGATAATAAGCTGTCAAGGCGCCGAGCATACCTGCGTGGTCGGGCTCCATGTGGTTAACCACTAAGTAATCAAGTTTTCGCCCGTTCAGGAGGGCAACTATGCGTTCTCTGTAATCGGCTGCTGCCGTAAATTCCACAGTATCTATCAGCGCTGTTTTTTCATCAATAATCAGGTACGAATTGTACGCTACACCCTGCGGCAGCGGCCACATATTTTCAAACAAATGTTTACGGCGGTCGTTAACGCCGAGATAATAGACCTTATCGGTTACTTTAATCGGAGCAGTCATAATTTATTTTTTAATTCTAAACTACGAAGATACGAATTTTTCGAGAAATTTGTGCGAAAGAGTTGAAAATATTGTTAACTTTGTCGTAGCATTTAAGCTATTCCTAACAATTTTAATAGAGTACAAATCAATAAAATAACTGATATATGAAGAAAACTTGTAACAAATGTGGAGAAGATAACACTATTAACTCCAAATATTGTAGAAATTGTGGTTACGAATTACCTTACAACGCAATTGAAGAAACGTCTGAGAATATCCCTGCTAAGCCTAAACGGAAGATAACAAGGGCTAATTTGATAGGTATAATTGTAGGAGCAGTTGTGATGATTAGCATTTCAACGATTTTTCAAAAATGGATTTTTTCGGCACCTACTATTGACAAAGTATTAATAAAAGCAGCCGACGAACTCAATAAAATGTGCCCCATAATGGCGGATTCGGAAACTCGTTGCGATAACGCAATCGCGCTCCCAAATAAAAGATTTTTATATAATTATACCTTAATTAATTTTGAAAAAGGTATGATTGACACCCTTGAAGCTAAAAAACTTCTTGCACCTAATATGATCAATTCTATTAGAACCCTTCCCGATATGAAACTTTTTAGGGATAAGAAAATAACGATAACATATTCCTACAAAGATAAAAACGGCAATTATATGTTTTCCATTGTAGTAACGCCGGAGCAATACACTCAGTAAAACCTGCTTGTCCCTTGCGTACAAGCGAAGTGATAATATTTCTTTTGGAACAATAGCTACGATTGTAGCTATTGCTTCTTTTTAGCCATCTATATCACACCCCCGGAACATTAATCATTGAATTACTGTGCCATCAACAAAAAAACACAGGGCTTCTTGCGTAAATCAACAGGAGTGGTTTTCCATTCGGCTATGGTTTGGGTTTTGATGAAGGCGTCGGGCTCGGTGAGGTTGGCAGCTACGCACAGCAAGGTGTTGGGGCGGCAGACTTTGAGTATGTCGGCTAATAAAGCCTCGTTGCGGTAAGGCGTTTCAATGAATAGCTGGGTCTGCTGCTCAGCTGCCGAGCGCTTTTCCAAGAGCCGAAGGCGCTGTTGCCGCTCATGCGGTTTTACAGGCAGGTAGCCGACAAAGGCAAAGCTTTGTCCGTTCAGCCCTGAGGCCATAAGCGCCAATAGGAGAGAGGAGGGGCCGGTGAGGGGAACTACCTCAATGTTTTTTTGATGCGCTAAACGTACCAAGCGTGCGCCCGGATCGGCTACGGCGGGCGCTCCTGCCTCGCTTAGCAAGGCTATGTTGTGCCCTTCGAAGGCTGCCTGCAGGTAGTCCGAAATATCCTGCTCAGGCGACGTGTGCTCGTTTAATTCAAAAAAATGCAGACTGTCAATGGGTACGCCAATGCCGACCTTGCTCAAATAACGGCGGGCGGTGCGCAATTCTTCCACCACAAAATAACGGATACTGCGTAATATTTCCAGCGTCCCTGTCGGAATTACCGCCTCAACAGGAGCGCTCTCGCCCAGGGGGGCGGGTATCAGGTATAATTTACCCGCCGAAGTCATCGAACATAATCATTTCTTTGGGCACCCCAAGGTTATCTAACATATTTTCTGCCGCCGCATTCATCAATGGAGGACCGCACATGTAGTACTCAATATCTTCGGGCGCCTCGTGGTTTTTCAGGTAATTGTCGTGAATTATCTGATGAATAAAGCCTGTGGGGCCGCTCCAATTGTCTTCGGGCTTAGGCTCCGAAAGGGCTATAACAAAGTTGAAGTTCGGAAATTCTTTCTCTATAGCGCGGAAATCCTCCTCATAAAAAACTTCGCGCTTAGAGCGGGCGCCATACCAAAAAGTTACCTTGCGATTGGTTTTCAGGGTATGAAAAAGATGGAAAAGATGCGAGCGCATGGGCGCCATGCCGGCTCCGCCGCCTATAAACATCATCTCGCTGTTCGTGTCGCGCAGGAAAAATTCGCCGTAAGGGCCGGAAATAACCACCTTATCTCCAGGCTTGCGACTGAAGATATAGGAAGAACAAACGCCCGAATTTACGGGCATAAAACTGCATTTAACGCGGTCCCAGGGCGGAGTGGCAATACGGATATTCAGCATGATAATATTGCCCTCGGCAGGGTGGTTAGCCATGGAGTAGGCGCGGAAAGCAGGTTCCGCATTTTTCATCTTCAAGTTCCATATCTTGAGGGCGTCCCACTCTTCGTGAAATTCGGGTTCTACAAAAATATCCTTACCGAAATCCACTTCACATTTGGGAACATCAATTTGAATATAGCCGCCCGATTTGAAATTCAGGCTTTCTCCTTCGGGAAGTTTAACTGTAAACTCTTTGATAAACGTGGCTACATTACGGTTGCTGAGCACCTCGCATTCCCATTTTTTTATGCCTAACACTTCTTCGGGCACCTCTACTTTTAGGTCGTCTCTTACTTTCACTTGACAGCCCAGACGCCAGTTCGTCTGTTGTTGTTTGCGGGTAAAGAAGCCTGTTTCGGTAGGAAGAATTTCGCCGCAGCCGCTCACTATGCGGCACTTGCATAAACCGCAGGTTCCGCCGCCGCCACATGCCGAGGGGAGGAAAATTTTATTCTCGCTAAGGGCGCTTAGCAAAGAACTGCCGGGGCTTACTTCCAATTCGCGCTCGCCGTTAATGTCAATTTTTATTTTGCCCTGAGGCGTAAGTTTGGCTTTGGCATAGAGCAACAAGCCCACCAGAATAAGGGTTGTTGTCAAAAATATAACTATGCCGGATATGATTACAAAAAAATCCATGTCGAAAATTATAATTTAATACCCATAAAACTCATAAATGCTATACCCATCAATCCTGTAATAATGAAGGTGATGCCAATGCCGCGCAGAGGAGCAGGAACATTGGAATACTTCAATTTTTCGCGGATAGCCGCAATGCCTACGATAGCCAAACACCAACCTACTCCGGACCCTAAGGCAAAAGAAGTAGCTTCGCCGAGATTGGCGTAACCGCGTTCCTGCATAAACAGCGAACCGCCGAGAATGGCGCAGTTTACGGCTATAAGCGGCAGGAAGATGCCTAAGGAAGAATAAAGCGCAGGGGCGAATTTTTCTACAATCATCTCTACCAACTGCGTGATAGAGGCAATTACGGCAATAAAAATGATAAAACTGAGAAAACTCAGGTCAACCTCTGCCAAACCGGGGCTAATCCACGTGAGGCAACCGGAGGTGAGCAGGTATTTGTTCAGCAAATAATTGACAGGCAGGGTTACGCCCAGTACAAAAATTACTGCAATACCAAGGCCAAGCGCTGTTTTCACCGTTTTCGACACAGCAATGTAAGAACACATGCCGAGGAAAAAGGCAAATATCATATTATCTACAAAAATAGATCTGACGAATATGTTGGCAATATTTTCCATTATTTTTCGATGAGTTGTTTGTTAAAACTGCGTTGTATCCAAATGATAAGCCCTACTACGATTAAGGCCATAGGCGGAAGGATAAACAGACCGTTATTTTCGTAAAATCCGCCGTTGCCGATATACCAGCTTTCGGGGATAACCTGTAAGCCGAAAAGCGTACCGGAACCAAATAATTCGCGAAAAAAAGCCACTACGATTAAAATTAATCCGTATCCGGCGCCATTGCCCAAACCGTCAATCAATGAGGGCCAGGGCCTGTTGCCTAAGGCAAAGGCTTCAATACGCCCCATGATAATGCAATTCGTAATAATAAGACCGACAAATACCGACAACTGCTTGCTCACATCGTAGGCAAAGGCGCGCAGTATCTGGTCAACTAAAATTACGAGTGCGGCTACTACTACCAATTGCACAATAATACGTATGCGGTTGGGAATAGTATTGCGAATACTTGACAGAATGCAACTTGAAAAACCGGTAACAATAGTAACGGATAAGGCCATTACCATTGCAGGTTCTAATTTTACGGTTACGGCTAAGGCGGAACAAATCCCCAGCATCAATACGGTTATGGGGTTGTCCTTATTAATGGGGTTAGTAAAAAGTTTCAGTATTTTTGCTGAAAACATAGGTTCTTTTTCTTCCATACTATAATTTAGTTCAAAGTTTAAAGTTTTAAAGTTCAAAGTTCAATGTTGCGTTTTCATTTTTATAAAGAAGGCATTGTATTGGTCTAAGCAATCGCGCAGCATGTCGCTTACTCCGTTGCTGGTAATGGTTCCTCCGGAAATGGCGTCAACGGCATGCGGGTCGTTCTTCGGAGCGCCGCCTTTCATCAACTTCACGGAAACGAATGTTTGCCCCGTGAATATTTTTTTGCCGATAAACTGCTGTGCGAAGGCTTTTTCGGCAATCTCTGCGCCCAGTCCGGGAGTTTCCCCTTTATGGTCGAATACGGCGCCGAAAATAGTGTCGAAATCGTCATTCAGCGAGAGGTAGCCCCAAATAGGCCCCCAAAGGCCCATGCCTCGGACAGGGATAATGTATTTCAGCGCGCCGTTATCCTCTTCACACACAAATACAGGCAAGCGGAGTTCAGCGCGCAGTCTTTCTTTCTCATCTTCATTAGCTTTTATAACCGTTTTGATTTTATTATATTCTTCCGTCATGTCAATGAGAAAAGCATCGCCGTCCTGTTTATTGCCTGCGCCGTCAACAATAAAACTATCAACAATATATTTGTCGTAGGCGCTTTCTACAAAATCATTCTTGCTTTTTGCCTCGCTTAGGCCTGTATCTTTACTCACAGAAGCAAGAATGTTGAGTTTTTTCTCAATTTCTATATTTTTTTCCTGCGGTTTTTTCAATACTAATGCGGCAGTAGCAAGGGCTGCGGCTACTACAATCACTAATATTGAAGCGTAAATAAAAGTATAGGTATTACTGTCTTTATTCATAATCTTAAATTTTTACACGTTTTAAACGGCGGCGGATATTAGCTTCTACCACATAATGGTCGATGAGGGGGGCAAAGGCGTTCATAAAGAGGATAGCCAACATCATGCCTTCGGGGTAGCCCATATTGAATACCCTGATGATAACAGTAAATGCGCCAATCAGGAAGCCGTAAATCCATTTGCCGATTTCAGTCTGCGTCCCTGTTACAGGGTCGGTGGCCATAAATACGGCGCCAAAGGCAAAGCCGCCCATTATCAAGTGCATATATGGCGCTATTTCCATGTACGGATTGGCGGCGGTAAAATTAAGCAAATAACCGATGCCCAATGCGCCGAGCACGCACGACAACATTATTTTCCAGCTTCCTACACCGGTATAAATAAGAATGGCGGCGCCGATGAGAATAGCTAAGGTAGAAGTTTCGCCTATAGAGCCCGGAATAAATCCGAAAAACATATCGGCAATAGACGGCATCTGCTCGCCTGCTGCGGCCTGCGCCAATGGAGTAGCTCCCGAAAAACCGTCAATAATGCCTTCATTCGCGCTTAATCCGACTATCCATACCTTGTTGCCGGAAATATGCGAGGGATAAGAGAAGAATACAAAAGCGCGCGCCAGCAAAGCAGGGTTGAAAATGTTCATGCCCGTTCCACCAAACACTTCTTTTCCTATAATTACCGCAAAGGCAGTGGCCAAGCCTACCATCCATAAGGGGCAATCTATTGGCATAATCAGAGGAATCAACATGCCGGTAACTAAAAATCCCTCGTTCACTTCGTGCCCGCGGATTTGCGCCGAGATAAATTCAATGCCTAAGCCAACCACATAAGACACGATAATGATAGGCAGCACTTTTAGAAAACCAAACCAGAACATGCCCCAGAAAGTCATCTCGGCTGCTGTGGATAGATTGTGCTGATAGCCTGTATTCCACATGCCGAACAGCATTGCGGGCGTTAGCGCTATAAGCACTACGGTCATGGTATGCTTCAGGTCATTGACGTCGCGGATATGAGCGCCGGATCTTGCTGTAGTATTAGGTACAAACAGGAAGGTCTCTATTGCATCAAAAGTAGAATGGAACATCTTGAGTTTTCCATCTTTTTCAAAGGCAGGCTTTATCCTGTCTAAAAATTTACGTAAAAAATTCATCTACATCAATATTAAATATGATCGTCCATTTCTTTAATCATCAGGTTGATCCCTTGACGTATAATGTCCTGTACATCAATTTTTGAGGTACACACAAATTCGCATAAGGCCAAGTCTTCTTCAACCACTTCATAGATGCCTAATTGTTCCATCTTGTCAATATCTTCGGCCAAAATGGCTTTTAACAGATACACAGGATAGATGTCCATAGGCAATACTTTTTCATACTCGCCGTTCATCACAAAGGCGCGTTGTCCGCCGTTGATATTAGTGTCGAGTGCATATTCTTTTTTGGGAAATATCCACGAAAAATAACTGCGTGAAACGCTGAATTTTTTCATTCGGAAAGGATTAGCCCAGCCGAGAAATTCATAATAGTCGCCTTCGGGAATAACGCTAATCATGTTGTCGTAGAAACTCAGGTGTCCGTTAGGCCCGACATTGGCGCCTGTAAGTACATTGCCGCTGATGTAGCGCACAGGTTTATCCTTGCAGAGATGTTCATGAATAACCGCAATATTAGCGCCGTCAATGATGCGAAAATAGCGAGGTTTTTTGACCTCTGAACCTGCTAATGCAATTACCTTTGACACATCATAAATACCTTTCAGGAAAAGGCGTCCGAGCGAAACAATGTGCTGCGGCGTAATAGTCCACACAACTTCCCCTTTGTTAATGGGCGAAATATGGTGTATCTGAGTTCCTACGTTTCCGGACGGGTGCGGGCCTGCGAAAGCATGTGTGGTAATGCCTTTAATTTTGGGAATAATGCTGGTAGCCGAAGGATTTTCGGTAATCCCTACATGAATGTTGTCGCAGAGTTTACGCAAGACATCAATTCCTTTTTGAAAAGCCTCGGTTTCGCCGTTCAGCACGTATTCCAAATCGGGCGCTAAGGGTGCCGTGTCGAAACAGGAAATAAAAATGGCTTTAGGAGTATCAGTAGGGCGAGCCACTATGCCATAGGGCCGTTGCTTAATAAAAGGCCATACGCCGCTCTCTAACAGAAAGGCGATTAATTCCTCGCGCGAGATGGAATTAAGCGCTTTAATGTTATGTTGAAGGTGTTGTTGTTCCGCTGCGGGACTTACGGTTACAGCTAATAACTTCCGCTTGTCGCCGCGGACAATCTCTTTGACTGTGCCGCTTATCGGCGACACAAAATTAATTTCAGGGCAATGTTTATCCACAAATAAGGCTGTGCCTGCCAGCACCGCATCGCCTTCCTTTACTACAAGTTTAGGCGTTAAATTTTGAAAATCGCTTGGCTTAACCGCATAATCCATCGATAAGGGAAACTTGCCGAGCACCTTTTCCGCACTTCCTTTGAGTGTAATATCTAACCCTTTATGTATTTTTATGACTTTTGACATAAAATAATGTTTAACTCAACAAATATACGTATATTATACGTTTTGATACATGAAACGTTTAATGCTGCGTTTCGGCGTTTTTTCAAATTCTTCAGGAAATAGGTTTACAGCAGCAATTTGCGCATAAGCCGGAAGCTCTTCGTTTACTTTGACGCGGATTTCTTCCATAATGCGCGGTAAATCATCAACAGCTATGTTATTGGCAGTAGCCTGTTCGTAATCGGGATAAATCAAGGCTATTAATTTTCCTTCTTTTTTAATTACTAACGATTCTCCGACGTAGGGCATATTGTTGATAACTTCTTCCAATTCTTCGGGATAGATATTTTGTCCGGAAGAACCTAAGATCATGCTCTTATTCCTGCCTCGAATATACACATATCCTTTGGCGTCCATCACGGCCAAATCTCCTGTTTTCAGCCAGCCGTCTTCCGTAAATGTTTCCTTGGTGGCTTCTTCGTTACGATAATACCCCAACATCACATTATCGCCTTTTACTAATATTTCTCCGGGAATATTGATCGGATCGGGTGAATCAATTTTCACCTCCATATTGACAACAGCCTTACCGCAGGAATACAATGGAGAGCAACTCCAATCTTCGTAGGTGATAATAGGGCCGCATTCGGTCATGCCGTAACCTACGGTGTATCTGAAACCGATTTTTTTAAAGAAGGCTTCGGCCTCATGGTTGAAAGAGGCGCCGCCAATGATAATTTCAAGGAAATTATTACCAAATACGTTATTGAGGGAAGTAAGAATTTTCTTTTTAATTTGTTGATCAATAACAGGTAGCTTTAGCAGCATTTTAATACTGGTCTTCTGTAGAAGAGGCTGTAGTTTTTTCTTGTATATTTTTTCAATAATCAAGGGAACGGAGACTACAACCTTAGGCTTAATGTCGGCAAAGGCGTCCATAATGATTTTCGGCGTAGGCACACGGGTAAGGAAGTGTACGTGGCAGCCTGCCGACATCTCATAAATAAACTCAAACATCATGCCGTACATGTGCGCCATAGGCAGCATGGCTACCACCGAGCAGCCTCTGGTGAGTTCCGGGAGCACTTCACGGGCAAATTCCAAGTTCGAAGATAAACTTCGATACGGAAGCATTACCCCCTTAGAAAAACCGGTGGTTCCTGAAGTATAATTGATAATAGCAAGTTCTTCCGGCTCATCGTGGTGATAGGATACATGCTCAGAACGGAAATTTTTCGGATATTTTTTGCCGAACAGTTCGTTCAACCGCTCACGAGCAGCATTAATAGAAGGACGGCGGGAGTGAACAATGGAAAAATCGCCTGTAACCACTATAGCTTCGAGGTTAGGCATTTCCCGTTCATTGATAGATTCCCACACAACGCTTCCAACAAACAAAATACGCGATTCCGAATGATTGACAATGTGGTGAATATTGTCGGGTTTAAATTCATGCAGGATAGGTACAGCAACGGCGCCATAAGTAAGCGTGGCAAAGAACACTACGCCCCAGTTGGCTTGATTACGGCCGCAAATGGCTACCTTGTCGCCCTTTTTTAAACCACATACTTCAAATAAAATGTGTAATTTGGCAATACGGCGTGCAACATCTTTATATTGCAGGGTTGTCCCATTGTAGTCCGACAAGGCAGGCAAGTTCCAATTATTTTTGAAACTTTGCTCAATTTGTTCCAGAAAACTGTGTTTTTCCATATTATTAAGGTTTTTTGGGTTTTACTTTATTCAAATGCTTGCAGCGAACATAAACGATGATAAATGCCGTCTTGCAGAGCGATTAGTTCGGAATGTGTGCCTGTTTCTTTTATTTCTCCTTTTTGAAGAACAATTATTTGATCGGCATGTTGTATGGTTGACAGACGGTGAGCTATCACTATTGATGTTCTGTTTTTCATTAAATTGGTAAGGGCGTCCTGCACTAACCGTTCGCTTTCGGTATCTAACGACGAGGTGGCCTCGTCGAGAATAAGAATAGGAGGGTTTTTAAGTACGGCGCGGGCTATGGAAATACGTTGCTTTTGTCCGCCAGACAATTTGCCGCCGCGGTCGCCTATATTGCTTTGATAGCCTTGTTCGAGTTCCATAATAAATTCATGGGCATTGGCAATTTTTGCAGCTTCTATAATTGCTTCTTCCGAAACATTTTCCATGCCAAAGGCTATGTTGTTGTGAATGGTATCGTTGAACAGTATCGGCTCTTGGTTGACAACCCCGATAAGGTTCATTAATTGCTTAGGCTGATATTGACGTATATCAATGCCGTCAACTAATATTGCTCCCGATGTTACATCATAAAAACGAGGAATTAAGTCCGCCATAGTGGTTTTTCCTGCACCGGAAGGGCCAACAACGGCATACATCTTTCCTTTATTGAAAGGAATGTTGATATTGTGTAAAACAGGCGAAGATTGATAAGTAAAACAAACATTTTTAAATTCGATGTTATTTTTAAAACTACTAATCTCAATAGGACTTGCTGTTTTTGTAATGACTATGGGGGTGTCTATAATTTCAAAAATGCGGTCGGCCGATGCCATACCTTTTTTGATGTCGGTGTAAGCTGTTGCAATGCTTTTTAAGGGAACCAATATTTGATAGTAAAAAACGAGATAAACTATAAAACTGCTTACGGTAAAAGCGCTTTTAGCATTAAGAATCCACCAGCCTCCGAATAAAAGAATAACCATAGCAATGGTTATGCCCAAAAATTCGGAGAGAGGCGATGCTAATTCTTGCTTATAACAAATATTGCGATGTAAATTTGTTTGTTCGCGGTTGATAATTCTGAATTTCTTGCGTACATATTGCTGACCGTTGAAAGCTTTGATGATTCTTGCGCCTGAAATACTTTCTTCAATCATAGCTAATAATTGTCCCAATATCGCTTGAGCCTTTGTTGCAGCTGCACGCAATTTTCTGGTTACTCTACTGATTAATAAAGCGGACAAGGGAAGGATTACCAAGGTTATAATCGTAAGTTGGTACGACATATAAAATAAGGCAATAAAATACCCTAAGATAAGAAAAGGCTCTCTTAAAACAACGTGAAATGATTTTATGACATTGGCCTGTACCTCGGTAATATCATTGGACATTACGGAAATAATATCTCCTTTCTTTTTTTTATTAAAGTAAGCAATATCTAACCGTGTAATTTTATCCATTAAGGCTTCGCGGATTTTAAAAATTACTTCCGTTCTCAGTGAGGCCATGACGCATTGTCCGCCATATTTAAGCAAATTCGACAGGAAAGAAGCGAAAATCACCGCAATGGCTACAAAAATCAATGCGCCCATTCGTCCGTAAGCCTGCACTATTTGGGTGAAATAATAATTGAATATTTCGATGATATAATCTATGCTGAAAGTAAAGCTTGGCGCTTGTTTTACTATGCTCATGGCATTGGGGTCAAAAACCACGTCAAGCAAGGGCTTAATGAGGGCAAAATTGACCATTCCAAAAATCATGCCGAAAAAAGTAAACACAACATATTGCGGACAATATTTAGAATAAGGACGGGCAAAGGATAATAAACGACTCAGCTTTCTCATAAATAGGACGTGTTAGTACTGTTCAAATTATTTCTTCGTATTCAACATAATCGCCTACATTCTTATCAATCTTCTTTTCGGCAGTAATTGTCCGATTGACATTGATTGTTCCTTCTTTTTGGGCTTGTTGCTGCGCCTTCCCGAATTGCTTTTTTGTCATATTTTTAACCATGTATAGTAAAAAAACAGGCATCAATCGCTTCATTAACCATTGAAGAATTATGATAACCAGAAGTATGATGAATAATGTTCTCATTTTGCTATTTAAGTTCTACTTTGCCGTTATTCAGGTAAATAATAGTAGTTTTACCATCTTTGGAAATCTTAAGTGCACGAGGTTGCTTTTGCACGGTAATAGTGCTGCCCGACTCAAGCGTTACTGTCGATTGTAAGGTTACAGGGAAAGGTTTTACGACGCTTCCATTGCGGTCATATAAATATAATTTTCCTCCGGCAACAAATAAACATTGCAGTTTTTTATTGTTCAGAAAGTCTATTTGTATTACGGGACCTGTAATCGGAGAAGAAAATTGTTTTTGCCATAACAGCTTTTCTGCTTTTGACCGTAAGGCAATGTTGTTGTTGCTGTATTGAATAAACCATTCTTTTTGTTTGGTATAGTGATTAATGACTTCCACCCGCAAAAGTTCGGTTACTTTATTACTGCCGACAGTACCTCCTGTTGTTGCAGGCGAAACTGCATTTTTCGTTGTGTCGACAGGTTCAATCGCTAATGGCTCGGTAGAAAAAAAGGTGAAAAAGTTTACAAAGAATTTATCGTTTTCAGGATACAATTGCAGGGCATGTACATTGCTCTCATATTGCATAGACAACTCTCTGAAACTTTCTTGAATATGTTTGTTGAAAAAGCCTAAGAGCGCCTTCCCTGCCTGTTGTGGGGAGCGTAACAATAACATGATATTGCTATTGTTATTAAAATATGTTTTTGCATTAGTTTGCAGCAACTGTTTTTTTAATGAATTTTTAAAAGAAGTTTTGGCTAAATTTTTCAATACATTGCTGTCGTCCGAAAAATAAAAAAAGTTATCAATAAGGGTGAAATAGCTGTCGTTGCCGTTAAAAAGTACAGTGTCGATGGTTGTTCCCAGCAAACCCTTAGCAGGATTTCGGTAAATAGAAATGTTTCGGTTTTCAAATTTTTCCTGCGACTCAACGAAGATTTGCTTTTGCTCTTTTGGCAGTATTTCTTGCAGTTGTTCCAAAGCATATTTTGGATTATTGCTTTTTATTATTGATACTTGGTAAGTTTCAATACCGTAAGTAAGATATGCAAGGGCTATTTCGGCAGGAGATAAAGCAATAAATAAATCGGCGGATTTGCTATTGATACTGTTGTCTAATGTGTTCCTTCTACTTCTGTAACTGTCCAATTCCTTATGCTTTTCAAGATAGTCGGCATAATCGGTTAAAAAAGTTTCGGGATTACTTAAGGTGAAACTAAGCAGAAAAGTGGTATTTACAGGTAAAGCGTCCCAGACTTCAACATTGTTGCTTCCTTGGTTTAACAATACGGAAAGAAATTTGTTATTGGTAAATGAAGGAAAAGTAAATCCATTGATTTGAATGAGTTGGGGACTTATGTTGCCATCTAAAACCGTCCAATCGCTGCACTGTCTCAAGAACTGATTGGCTTTAGCCAATGGGGGTTCATTTTCTATATTAACCAGCAGCCGATTGAGTTCTTTATGGCTAATACATATACCTGCGTTATTATCTCCCAAAGCCTTGATTACGCTCGCAAAATGAGCGTTATGACGTTCTAAGGACTCACCACTGTCGCCTTGCCGTATGGCTGATTGCAGCACAGTGTTAGAAGTGCAAATAAGGGCTACTCCTTTAATGTAAGCAATATAGAGGCTTTCCTTGCCGAAAGGCAGGGCATATATTTTAGTGTTATAATAGGCGGTAATATCGGAAGTTTGCAGGTGTCGTTTGAGGAGCTCTTCCCAACTGCCAACATCTACAGACGGAGGTAATGCGATGCAACAAAGTAAGGCAATCTCATTTTTTCCGGAAGGGTGTGCTGAAATGCTGGCCTCTGACCTTAAAATCTCTGCAAGCGTTTCATCATTCGATAGAGAACAGAGATTATGCAGCCATGCTGCAAGAGGAGCAGGTTTGGTAAGAAAAGTTTTCCACACCGCAGCGCTGTCGGCGATTGCTTTGTCAATGAACGAAAGCTCCTTGAACTTGGCAATAAATATAGCATCATAAGGAATTGATGCTATGGTAGTTATGCTTGTTGTTTGTTTTGAGGACTGAGGCTTGCGCAATAGCCAAAAAGCGCCTCCGAGACAAGCTAAAATACTAATGCTTAAAATGATGATTATACGTTTTCTATTCATGCTAATCGCCCTTAAGAATAATATGCTAAAAACTGACAAATATAGCAATTTTTTATAAATTTGCAGCCTGAAAGAATGAAAAAATGAAATCAGCTATTACTGTAACCTTTGTTTTATTATCCTTAACCCTTTATGCTCAGCAAGATGAGTATTTTGAGGCTTTCTCTCTGGCTTACACTAAGTTACAAGAGTCAACGCAAGAATATGTAAATTTTTTGTCTGATAATAAGATAGATAGTTCTTGTGTGGCATTAGAAGAAATTACTCGTCAATACCGTACCATGTTAAAGCTATATGATGAGATTGCTTTCAAATACCGCCACGACGCCTCTTTTGATACCCTGTCGCGGCCTATTTATACTGCTACATTTGAGGAGATTGACACCTTATTGCAACCATACGCCTTATTGGTTCAAATGAAAACAATGGTGCAGGTAATGGTTGATATAGAGCGCGAAGGTTTTCCTAAAAATGATAGAAAAGTTGTAAGCGCCATTGAAGCATTATATTTTCAGGATTATTTTCACCCTAATTTTCTGGATAATTCATTGGAAGGAAATATCTTGCGCAAACAACTGCAAGGCATGCGGGCCTATATTGCGAGAAAGTACAGGTAATGATGTAAGTACCCTGCAAAACAGTTGATAATGAATGTTCGCATTCAATTGCTTAATTAAATCACGGTATAGGAACCCGCTGTATGATTTAAAAAACATCAATGCTAATTTCCCTTCTGTTAAGCATTGGAGCTAAAAAACTTTTTACCTGCTTTGGTGTGGTCAAAAATATACAAACCCAAAGCAAAAACACAAAAAACAGCACCTACAATAATTGCTTCCATATCTTTTCTATTTTTTATCTTTAATAAAATACAATCCCAAAGAAAATCCAACAGCCACAATGATAGTTCCTACTATGTAAACAGCCCATTTATGTTCAAAACTTCCTAAGAAAGAAGATATTAAAACAGCCGTAGCTACATACTTGGCTATATCCATAAACCATTTGCCTACTTCTTTTTTCATTTTCTGAATTTTTTACAAAGATAATACTTTTTTGTAACTAAAGTGCAAACATCGGCAAATATCCCTACAAATAAAAAGCCTCAACTTGTTGATTGTTGAGGCTTTCTCTTTAGCCAAGGATACGATTTAATTTTACCCAAACGTGCCAATCGTAAATCAGCAAGCAGTGATTAAAAATTCACGGTAATCTCAACTGTTATTCCAGTATACCAATGCAAGTATAATACTCGATATTGATAATAAGATCGTTCTCTATCTAAATGGTTGGGGTAGTTGTCCCAATACTCTTTTATTTGTTGGATAAGGTCATGCTTAGCTCCTGCGCGACAATCGTAAGTGGTTGCGTTCCAAGTTCCACTTGTTCTGCGGATATATGCTAGATTACTGCAATTCCAGTGATTTTGCACTAAATCTATACAAAATTCTTTTGTTAAATCCTTTCCCTCAACATGTTTATCAAGATCAATTTTTGAACAAGAATGTGTAAATAAAGACACTAGTAGAATTGCAAAATATATAATGCAATTTTTCGCTTTAAAGGTATTCATATTAAATTAATGTTTAACGTCCGCTCCTTCGCAGACAAAAGTTAATAATTATGGCCTTGCTCTTTTGTTTTTCTGATAGCTTTGCAAGAATGTTCCTATCGTTTGTCAACGACTAAATATTTATAATTTAGCTTGTTTGCACTTTCGATGGGTTGGGTGCTCGTATGGTTTCCATATTCTTTCCTCCGTTCCCTCAGCAGCAAAGGGAATAAATAATAGAAAAGAAGGTGCACCACTGATTAGTCATTTGAAAAGTATAGGCTCTGACAAAGCCCTCCAAATATCAAATAAGCAACAGTAATTGCACCATGATACTTTGGAGTATATGATTGCAAAAACAATGCTCACTCTCTATTTGGATTAGAATTGTCAGATTCATACTTTGAGAATGAAGCTAAACACCTTTTTAAGTGTTTTTCACAAAATGTCTTGTCTCGTTTTTAACGAGACAAAGACAAAGGTAGTTATTTTTTTGATAATTTCAAAAAACGCCTCATTATTTTTAAACGGAGCAACTACAAACTGGTGGGTGTCGTTAAATTCTAGTAATAGTATATAATACTTTTTTAAATTATAAAAGTACAGAACTTCTACAATATCAGGATTTCTTGTTCTTTTTACACACAAAAATTAAGCGTATGAATAGTCAAATATATCGGCAAGAAATTACAAGCCACTTGATACCGTTTATTTCTAAATTTATTTTCCAATACAAAACCTTCCAAAAATTGCGCCTAATATTTCATCGGTGGTAATTGTTCCGGTAATAGCGCCAAGGTGGTGTAATGCCTCGCGGAGGTCTTGGGCGACCAAGTCGCCGGGAAGGCCGCTGTTGACACCTTCGGAAACACGCTCAAGTGCTTCAGCGGAACGCTGCAAGGCTTCATAATGCCGTGCGTTGGTCAGCACAGTCTCGTTCCTCGAAAGAGGCGAGAGGTTGACGGCGGCGGCAAGAGCGGCAATCAATTGGTCGAGGCCTTCTTTGTGCTTGGCGGAGATGGCAATGAAATTGACAATTGACAATTGACAACTGACAATTGGTGTGGCATCTGTTTTGTTCAGCAGAACAATTAAATGTTGATTGTTGTTTAACCTCGATTGGATTTCTTCCACAGGGGCAAAAGTTTCGGGGCGGGTGGCGTCGAGAACAAGCAGCACGATGGCGGCTTGGCGCAGCTTGTCGTAAGTACGCGCTATGCCCAACTGCTCTATGGTTTCGGCGCTATGGCGGAGTCCTGCCGTGTCGATGAAGCGGAACTGAACGCCGTTGAGCGTGATGCTATCTTCAATGCTGTCGCGGGTAGTGCCATGAATATCGGATACAATGGCGCGCTCCTCGCCAAGCAGGGTGTTGAGCAGGGTACTTTTCCCTACGTTGGTGGCGCCTACAATAGCCACCGAAACCCCGTTTTTAATCACATTTCCCAAACTGAAGGATTGCAATAAGCGGTTAATATGCGCCTGAAGCTGTGTCAGCAGTTCGTTGAGTTGCGAACGGTCGGCAAATTCCACCTCTTCTTCGCCGAAATCAAGTTCCAATTCCAATAAGGATACGAAATTCAGCAGTTGTTCCCGCAATTGCTGCAATTCTTCGGAAAAACCTCCGCGCATTTGCTGCATGGCTACCTGATGGGCGGCGGCGTTTTCGGCAGCGATAAGGTCGGCCACTGCCTCAGCCTGCGCTAAGTCCATACGCCCGTTGAGGAAGGCGCGTTGGGTAAACTCTCCGGCAGCGGCAGTCCGAGCCCCATGCCTGATAAGTAATTGTGTGATTTGCTGTTGAATGTATAAAGAACCATGGCAGGCGATTTCTACCACTTCTTCGCCTGTGAATGAGTGAGGCGCTCGGAAAACACTAATTAATACCTCGTCTAATACCTTGCCGCCGTCCATAATACGGCCAAAACTCAGGCTATGGCTTTTTTGCGAACTCAGGGACTTGCCTGCTTTTTTGGGAATAAACACTTGTTCGCTAATGGCTATTGCTCTATCGCCCGAAATACGGATAAGCGCTACCCCCGCAGCCCCTGAAGCGGTAGAAACAGCACATATAGTTGAGTTTTCAAGCATTATTTTATCTTTATAGCTGCAAAGATACGAAATTTTGTATATCTATTTCATCACCGCTTTTGACTATTAAGCCGAAATGTACAAAACTAATGATTCAACCAAGCTAACCGAAAAACAATGGCAAGTTATAGAAAAAATTATTGTGAGGCACGAAGCAATCTTGTCATCGCAAGGCACGAAACAATAAACGATTAATCATTAAAAAATACTACCTTTGCTGCTTAAACCGTTTATTCTGTGGTACAATTATTTCTGAAAAAAGGACGCGAGGAGTCGCTGCTGCGCTTTCACCCCTGGGTGTTTTCGGGAGCAGTAGGCCATATCAAGGGCACGCCGCAAGAGGGCGATGTGGTATCGGTGCATACCGATAAAGGCGCTTTTGCGGCTGTCGGTCATTATCAGCAAGGCTCCATTACCGTGCGGGTCTTGTCGTTTGAACCTTGCAGCATTGATGCTTCTTTTTGGGAAAAGGCGCTGCGGAAAGCCTTATACCTGCGTGAGGCCTGTGGGTTAGCAGTAGCTGCTAAGCAGTTAGACTGCTTCGCTCCGCTCGCAATGACGGACAGTAGTCGGTCGTCAGCAAGAGAAGACCCGTTAGCTGTTACGCCTCACCCTTCACCCTTTACCTCCTGTTACCGATTGGTGCATGGCGAGGGGGATTTTCTGCCGGGTTTGATTATTGATATTTACGCCGATACGGCGGTGATGCAATGCCATTCCATAGGCATGTTCCGTGCAAGGCAGGATATTGCCGAGGCCTTGCTAAAAATCTATGGCAACCGCTTAGTTGCTGTTTTTGATAAGAGTGCCGGAACCCTTTCCAGTAAAGAAAATGAAGGAGCTCCCGATACCTATTTGTACCGCGTAGCTGACCCTCGCGGCGAAGTGGTAGAAAACGGCTATCGTTTTGCAGTGGATTGGGAAATGGGGCAGAAAACGGGCTTCTTTCTCGACCAGCGCGATAATCGAAAATTAGTAGAGCATTATGCCCAAGGCCGTTCGGCGCTTAATTTATTTTGTTACACTGGAGGATTTTCGCTCTATGCGCTCGGCGGCGGGGCGAAATTAGTCCATTCGGTTGACAGTTCTCAAAAAGCTATCAGCTTGCTAAACCATAACATTTATCTCAATTATCCGCTTTCAACGGTCAATCACCAGTCCTATACTGCCGATGCCATGGAGTTTTTGCGTGATGCAGCACCCAACGATTACGACCTGATGATTCTTGACCCCCCCGCCTTTGCCAAGCACAGGGGGGCTTTGCATAATGCGCTTCAGGCCTACAAGCGGCTGAATGCTGCCGCCTTTTCCCGCATAGCGCCCGGCGGCATTGTCTTCACTTTTAGCTGTTCGCAGGTGGTTAGTAAGGTGGACTTTCGTAATGCCGTATTTTCAGCTGCCGCCATTTCCCGCCGAAGAATACGCATCTTGCACCAGTTAACCCAACCGGCCGACCACCCCGTCAACATCTATCACCCCGAAGGGGAATATCTGAAAGGCTTGGCGGTGTATGTTGAGTGATGCAATCTATAATTTGTTCGTGAACTTGTTAACCCTAAACTTCGATAATTGCATCAAGGCGCATAATATATCGGAGCGGCAGGGCATTTCCCCCTTTTTCTACATAATAGAAAGAATCCTTTCTTCGGTTTCGCGGGTGCTTTCTCCATATAATTATCTGTTTTTATCCTGTGTTTCCTGTTTTTGGGCTTTAGTTACTAACCGAAAAACAACGGCAAGTTATAGAAAATATTTCAGATTAAAAAAGAAAACATTACAATTTCTTATATTTTTTCTAAGCGGCAAAAGGCCCAGTTGTTACGCAACTTTTGCGCTACCGAACACAGTCCTTGGCGTTGGGCTTCCGCCAGAATATCAGGGACATCGGTATCAAAAATGCCGCTTAGCATCAAAGTGCCGCCGGGTTTGATGCCCATAGCATAAGTGCTCATGTCGGCAAGTAGAATATTGCGGTTGATGTTGGCTAAAATCAGGTCGTACTTGCCTTTCTGAATGAGCGATGCATCGCCAAGCATCGCTCTTACTTTCTGTGCTACGCGGTTGCGGCGAGCGTTTTCCAAAGTGCTGTTCTTTGCCCAGACATCAATATCAATGGCGTCTATAAATTTTTTAGCGCCAAGTTTGGCGGCAATTATAGCCAAGATGCCTGTTCCACAGCCCATATCAAGCACCTGCAAGCCTTTTAGCGGAAAGTGCAGCAGGGCTTCGGCCATCAGGTAAGTAGTGTCATGATGCCCCGTACCGAAAGCCATTTTAGGTTCCACCACAATATTTATCGCCGTTTTCGGAAGATTTTTGTGGAAGGGCGCGCGAATGGTGCAAGTACCGTCAATCACTAAAGGCCTAAAGTTTGATTCCCAGACTTCATTCCAGTTTTGTTCGGGAATAAATTGCGGTATATAACTAATATCGGCAATATGTTTGTAATTATGAAATACAACCTTTACTGCACTTTCCTGATATAGACTTACCGGAACATAAGCGTTCAGTCCGTTTTCCGTATCTGCAAAACTTTCATAGCCCAACTCGCCCAGCTCGGCAGCCAACATTTCGCTCAATTCAGTCGTATAAGGCTTTAGGGTGATTTGTAGTTCGATGTAGTCCACAGGGCCATTATCTATTATTGATGAGTTATGAAACTGCTTTCGCAATAGCAATAAAATCGCCGCTGTTGAGCGAGGCGCCGCCGATGAGACCGCCGTCCACATCGGCTTGGCCGAAGAGTTCGGCAGCATTCGACGGTTTGCAACTGCCGCCGTAAAGAATGGAGGTATTGTCGGCTGCAACACCAAACTTTTCACGCAGCACTGTACGAATATAGGCGTGCATTTCCTGCGCCTGCGCGGCAGTAGCGGTTTTGCCGGTGCCGATAGCCCAAACCGGCTCGTAGGCTAAAATAATTTTCTCGAAGTCGGTAGCCGAAAGTTGGCAGACTACATTCTGCAGTTGATGCTCTACTACCTCAAAATGTTGGTTGGACTCACGCTCGTATAAACGTTCGCCTATGCAGAAAATAGGAATGATGCCGTGTTGAAAGGCTAATTTCACTTTTTCCAACAAAACAGCATCGGTTTCGCCGTAATACTCTCGGCGCTCGGAGTGCCCAATGATGCAATATTGAACGCCTATAGAGGCCAGCATGGCCGCCGAAACTTCGCCGGTGTAAGCCCCCGACTCATGGTCGGCGCAATTCTGGGCGGCAATGCCTATACCCGCTTCGCGTAGCGGCCCGGTGAGGCAACATAGGTGGGTAAATGGCGGAGCTACAATGAGTTGAACTCCTTCCGGAACTTCTTTCAGTTGGCCAGCTATTTCTTTAGCTAAAATTTCTCCTTCGGAATAAGTAGTGTTCATTTTCCAGTTTCCTGCTACAATCTTCTTTTTCATATATTTACCTTTTTAATAAATTAATAATTATCAAATCAAACCACGAAAGTAAATAAAAATTTTTAACTTTGCCACCCAATATGGAAAAAAGTTTCAGAAAATATAGTTATTTGTTTCTTGGTTTAAGCATTTTATTGCTATTATTTTTTGCCATGGACCTGTTGATGGGAGCAGTGCTTTTGCCCGCAGGCGATGTGTGGAAGGCCTTGACGGGCGGAGCTGAGGTGCCTGACTACGTGCAAGCTGTGGTGATGAATTTCCGCTTACCGAAAGCAATTACGGCTTTACTGGCAGGTATGGCTTTGTCGGTAAGTGGTTTACAAATGCAGACCACCTTCCGTAACCCCTTGGCCGATCCTTATGTGCTGGGCATCAGTTCAGGCTCAGGTTTTGGCGTAGCGCTTTTTATCTTAGGTACAAGCGTATGGGGCTTTTCCTCTGTTCTTTGGCTGCACAATTTGGGCATGGCGTTGGCAGGCTGGATAGGTGCGTTTGTGATGTTGGCCATAGTTACCGCCGCTTCTCTGCGACTGCGCGACACAATGTCGATGCTGGTGATGGGGATTATGGTAGGCGGCGCTGTGTCGGCAATGGTAGGCGTGCTGCAATATTTCAGCGAGGCTACGGCCTTGAAAACTTATGTTATATGGACTATGGGCAGTTTCAGCACCATCAATCCCGAGCAGCTTTCCCTGATGGTTCCAACCATCATTCTGGGTTTATTGCTGGCTCTGATGACGATGAAATGGCTCAATGCGCTGGTGTTCGGCGATGTGTATGCGCAAAGCGTAGGCTTGCATGTGAAACGTGCGCGCACTGTAATATTGTTGATTTCTGGCTTGCTGGCCGGTACCGTAACTGCTTTTTGCGGCCCCATCGGTTTTATAGGAATTGCCGTTCCTCATGTATCCCGTATGCTTTTCGGGACGGCTAACCACCGCGTGCTGATGCCGGCTACCATGCTGTTGGGCGGGGTGGTAATGCTTATGAGCGATATTATTTCGCAACTGCCCGGTACGGATACGGTCTTGCCTGTTAATACTATCACTGCCTTGCTGGGCATTCCGGTAATTATATATATTATCTTTCGTAATCAACGCGGTTTCTGATGAACACTTCGATAGAAATAAAGCAACTTGCCATAGGCTATGGAAATACCGCCGGTAGAGCCAAAGGCGCTATTCTTCCGCCTATTACCGCAACGGTAAAATCGGGGGAATTGTTGGCTTTGGTTGGCCGCAACGGTATAGGAAAAAGTACTTTTTTACGTACCTTAGCCGGACAGCAGGCTTCTATAGACGGAATGATACTGATTCAGGATAAACCCTTGTTTGCCTACACACGCACAGAGCTGTCGCGCTTGGTAAGTTTCGTGAGCACCGATATTGTCCGCATTCCGCACCTCAAGGTATTTGACCTTGTAGCTATGGGG
Organism: Bacteroidales bacterium; assembly: GCA_009777095.1. Classification (GTDB taxonomy): domain Bacteria; phylum Bacteroidota; class Bacteroidia; order Bacteroidales; family UBA932; genus UBA932. Next base: position 89,913 of record WRMN01000003.1, read on the forward strand.
CGTTTCCCTTACACAAGCTGGATAGGCAAATTGAAAGTAAACGACAAGATGTTGGTGTATGATGCCTTGGAAATGGTGGGACTGCGTCAGCTTTCGTGGCGGAATATTGACACCCTAAGCGACGGCGAGCGCCAGCGTACATTGATTGCCCGTGCTTTGGTTCAGCATACGCCCATCATGATTTTAGATGAACCTACGGCTTATTTGGACATTATTCACAAATATGAAATCATGAATTTATTGCGCCAGATAGCGCATCGTGAAAATAAAACCGTGCTGTTTTCAACCCACGATTTGAATATTGCGTTGAATGTGGTGGATAAGATGTGGATAATGACCGATACGGAAATTTTGGAAGGAGGACCGGAAGATTTGGTAGTATCGGCTGCTTTTGAAAAAATGCTTGGACGCAACAACCTGAGTTTTGACCGTCTGTCGGGTGAATTTGAGTTGAATCATCGCTTAATTAAAGACATTGCGGTAAAAAGCAGGTTAGATATTCGTTGGCTACGCCATGCCTTAGAGCGCCTGAATTATAAAATTATTCAGAATCCCTCATCTGTACCGAAAGACACACCGGTATTAAGCTATGAAAGCAATAAGGGCGTGCTCCGTTTTCAATATACTTTCAAAAAGGAAGAACAGCAGTTTTCTACTATTTATGAGTTGTGCAACTACCTTCGGAGTATTCCGGATTAAGTACTTGTTGGGAAATAATTTTGAACTTTAGGCCTTGAACTTTGAACCTTTTTTCGTATCTTTGTAGATTAAACGAAAGAAACGAACTATGCTTACAGAACAACTGTTAAACCCCAAAAGTATTGTAATAGTCGGCGGTTCAGCCGATACAGGGAAGCCGGGCGGCAGCGTAATAAAAAATCTTATTAACCAAGGATATAAGGGTAAAATCTATGTAGTGAATCCAAAGGCCTCGGAGGTACAGGGAATTCCATGCCATGCCAGCGTTGAAGCGTTGCCGGAAGTTGATTTGGCGATGCTGGCTATTCCGGCAGTTGCTTGCGTAGAAGCCGTAAAAGTGTTGGCGTATCAAAAGAAAACCAAGGGATTCATCATATTTTCAGCCGGATTTCATGAAGAAAGCGCAGTCGGCGCAGCTTTGGAAGAACAAATCGTTCAGATAGTTAACGAGACAGGAGGAAGCCTCATAGGCCCCAACTGCATAGGAGTGATGAATACCAATTATGCCGGTGTGTTTACAGGCACTATCCCTCCCTTATCTGGTTTGGGCGTTGATTTTATTACCGGCTCAGGCGCTACGGCAGTCTTCCTGATGCAGGCGGCCATGCGTTTCGGCCTGCCATTTGCCGGCGTTTACTCAGTGGGCAATAGCGCTCAAACAGGCGTGGAAGAAGTCTTGGCGCACATGGACGAAACTTATGTGCATGGCCAAAGCGCACCGGTGAAAATGCTGTATGTAGAAAGCATCAATAACCCCGATAAACTTTTAAAGCATGCCCAATCGTTGATTAAGAAAGGGGCGCGCATTACGGCTATTAAGGCCGGCAGCAGCGAGGCCGGCAGCAGGGCTGCCTCGTCGCATACCGGCGCCTTGGCCAGCCCCGATGCGGCGGTGAGCGCCCTGTTCAAAAAGGCGGGCATTATCCGTTGCCGCGGACGTATGGAACTGGCGCTGATGGCTGCTGTATTGCTGCAACCCCTTCCGCTCGGTAAAAATATAGCTATTATCACGCATGCAGGCGGCCCTGCCGTTATGCTGACCGATGTTTTATCGAATGGCGGTTTGCAGATTCCGCCTATCAGCGGCCCTGCAGCTAACGAGCTGTTGAGTAAGCTATACCACGGCTCATCAGTGGCCAATCCTATTGATTTCCTGGCTACCGGCACTGCCGAACAGTTAGGCTGCATTATTGACGCCTGCGAAAACAACTTCGACCATATTGACGCCATGGCAGTGATTTTCGGCAATCCGGGATTAGCGCCTTTGGACGATGTTTATGCCTTGCTGCTTCATAAAATGAAGACCTGCAAAAAGCCCATTTACGCTATCCTAACCTCAATAGCCGATGTGCCGCAGGAATTGCCCGAATATATCAAAAACGGAAAAGTGGCCTATCAGGACGAGGTCTTGTTCGGAGAGACCCTCTCCGCAGCGATGAATAGTAAAAATGTACAGAAATCTGTACAGGAAGACGTACAAAATTCTGTACAATATAGCATAAATAAGCAAAAAATTAGGGAAATAGTAGATGGCGCTGCCGATGGCTATTTGATGCCCGATAAGGTGCAGGCGCTCTTAGATGCTGCCGGTATTCCCCGTGCGGGAGAAGCGGTAGTTACCACTGCCGACGATGCAGTGAAAGCCGCCGGACAATTAGGCTATCCGGTGGTGATGAAAGTGGTAGGCCCCATACACAAATCAGATGTAGGAGGAGTTGTTCTTAATGTTAAGAATGACAATACAGTACGAAAAGAGTTTGAACGAATGATGCAAATAAAAGACACCACGGCCATACTGCTGCAACCCCAGTTGAGCGGTGTCCAATTGTTTGTGGGCGCTAATCGCGAGCCTAAATTCGGACATCTGATTATGTGCGGATTAGGTGGTATTTTTATTGAAGTATTGAAAGATGTAGCTGCAGGCTTAGCGCCTCTGTCTATGGACGAGGCTTATGCGATGATTCGCAGCCTGCGAAGTTATAAAATTATTGAAGGTGTTCGTGGGCAAGATCCTGTAAATGAAGCTGCTTTTGCTGAAATCATAGTGCGCCTTTCCATGCTTTGCGAAGCCGCCCCCGAAATCGCCGAATTAGACCTGAACCCGCTCTTAGGCGCCAAAGACAAGGTAGTAGCCGTTGACGCAAGAATACGGATAAATAATAATTAAAGAACAATTTAATGCTAATCTCTCTTTTACAAATAGATATAGTATGGGAAAACAAAGAAGCCAACCTTCTGCGTACCGAAGTGCTGATAGACGCTTTACCCGCGGCCGTGCGTTTGGCTATCCTGCCCGAAATGTTCAATACCGGCTTTTCCATGCACCCCGAAAGGGTGGCGGAAGATGAAACCGGTCCTACCTTAGCTTGGCTATCAACTATGGCAAAGAAATATAATATCGCCATAATAAGCAGTATTAGCTATACTTACTTAAAACAGTACTTCAATAGACTTTTCTTCGTTTTTCCCGATGGATCCTACCAAACTTACGACAAGCGGCACCTTTTCCGTTACGGCAAGGAAAACGAACACTACACTGCCGGAACAAAGCGCCTGATTGTTGATTATGAGGGCTGGCGCATCTGTCCGCAGGTCTGCTACGATTTACGCTTTCCGGTATGGAGTCGCAATACAGGTTTAAATTCAAATAAGAACTATAAACCTTATGATTTACTGATATATATAGCCAATTGGCCTGCCATGCGGATAGCGCCTTGGAACCTTTTATTACCGGCGCGGGCTGTTGAAAATCAAAGCTATGTGATAGGCCTGAACCGCACCGGTACCGACCCAAATCTGATTGGTGAACGCAGTTTTTCGGGAGACTCGCAGGCTATTGATTTTAAGGGAAATATTATAACTAAAGCTACGCCTCATAAAGAAGAAGTACTCTTAGTTAATTTAGATCTCCAAAGCCTGCACGACTACAGAGCCAACTTCCCCGCATGGCTTGATGCAGACGAATTTATGTTGAAGTAGTTCAATGTAGTTATAGTAGTTAATGTTGAATTAATTTTGTTTGGTTGTTTCAATTATAATACTTATATTTGTCATTATTAATATCATCATTTAATATAGAAAAATGAAACGAATATTACTTAGTTTGCAGTTTTTGTTAGTTTGCCTGACGGGGCTTTATGCCCAGGGCTATCGTATTGAACTAACCCTCGACGGGCTTAAAGATACTACTGTTTTCTTAGCTATCCATTCCGGCGACAAAAAATATTCCGTCGATACGGCTACAGTGAATCACGAAGGAAAGGCAGTTTTCCAAAAGAACAAATCCTTAGTGGGCGGCATGTACCTTTTGGCTACTAATGATTATCAACTTTTCGACTTTTTAATTTCCGATGAAGAAAACCAGAATTTCAGTATTTACGCCAAGGCTCCGGAATATAGCGCCAGCTTAAAATATACAAATTCACCTGAAAATCAGTCGTTTATTGATTTTCAACAATACCTTAGAAGCCAGCAAAAAAGAGTGTCGGAGTTAGTGAAGCGCAGTGAACAGGATCCTCTTTTTCAAGTAGCTGATAGTCTTGAAGTAATTAATAAAGAAGTAGAAAAATATATACAGCTCAGAAGGCAGGAATATAAGGGAACATTACTGGCTACTGTTTTAAAGGCAGCTTTTCCGGCCGCAGCTCCTAAGCCGGATATACCGGACGGAACGCCCAAACGCGATTCCTTGCTTTGGCGTCATTATTACGATTACGATAAATTACACTATTTCGACGGCATTGATTTTTCGGATTCACGTATTGTTTATACCCCCCTGCTCCATTCACGGATAGAGGAATACTTTAGCAAACGGCTTATTCAGACACCGGAATCCCTTAATCCGCAAGTGGATATGGTATTAGACTTAGCAGAAGCCAATAGCGATGTTTACAGTACAGTGCTGAGTCAACTGTTCAACAAATATGTAAATGCAGAGATTATGGGAATGGAAGCCGTAGCCCTGCATATAGGCGAAAAGTATGTGCTTACAGGAAAAGCAAGCTGGTTAGACAGCGCGGCTTTAGCAAAGGTACAAGATTTTGTGGAACATAACCGCTATTCTTTAATCGGAATGCAGGCAAAGGAACTTAAACTGCAAAGCCTCAGCGGGCCTTTTGAATCAGTATACGCTATCAACAGTCCTTATTTAGTTTTACTGTTTTATGAACCGGGGTGCGGACACTGTAAAACAGAAATGCCTAAACTTTACGATGTTTTTCAAAGGTATCGCAATAAAGGGGTACAGGTAATGGCCGTTTGTACTATTCACAAGTATAATGAATGGGTAAAATATGTTACCGAAAACAATTACAGCGAGTGGATTAACGTGTGGGACGGCTTTAATAAAGAAGATAATATATCCATTGGTTCGCGTTTTCGGGAATATTATAACGTATATACCACCCCGCAGGTTTATTTGCTTGATAAGGACAAGACAATCATTGGCCGACGGTTGGATAGCAAGGTACTGGAACAGATATTGGAACATAGAACAAAATAATAGAGATTGTTCCAGAAGCAAACCAATAATACCCTTTTGGTGCTTTTAGGGCCTACAGGCGTGGGGAAAACCGATGCCGGTATTCGTTTGGCTCAATTGTTTCATACGGAAATTGTGTCCTGCGACTCGCGGCAGCTATACCGCGAGATGCGCATTGGAACGGCTATGCCCTCCGAGGAGCAATTGTCGGCTGTAAGGCACCATTTCATTGCTTCGCGCAGCGTACACGAGCCTTATACAGCCGGAAAATATGAAACTGACGCGCTGGCCTTGCTGTCGCAACTGTTTCAAAAACAAGAAGTAGTGGTTATGATCGGAGGCTCCGGGCTCTATATAGACGCCGTATGCAACGGCATAGACGATTTTCAGGAACATATTCCGGAATTACGGGAGAGCCTTATGCAGCGCCTCGAAAGGGAAGGGTTAGAAGCGTTGCGCCATGAGCTGAAACTGCTTGACCCTGAAAGTTACCATAAACTTGACCTGAAGAATCCGCGCCGCATCTTACGAGCACTGGAAGTGTGTTTGAGTACCGGAAAGCCTTTTTCTTCTTTCAAAAAAGAAGCAAAGAAAACACGGCCTTTCCATATTGTAAAAATAGGCTTGCAACGTCCGCGCGAAGAATTGTACCGACGTATTAACCTTCGCACTTTGCAAATGATGGAAGAGGGCTGGGAGGCCGAAGCGCGGAAACTTTATCCTTTCCGTCATTTACCTGCTTTAAATACTGTTGGTTATAAGGAGTTATTTGATTATTTCGATGGTAAAACCACGCTTTCGGAGGCGGTTAGCCTTATTCAACAGCATACCAGAAATTACGCCAAAAAGCAGCTTTCCTATTGGGGACGCGATAAAGAGATTCGGTGGGTGGATGCGGAAAAGCAGTTTAGCTGTTCGCTTAGTATATGACAAAAATTTAACTTATTATTTGCTGCAACTTTTCGGCTAAAAAATCGTCATACAAGCAAATAAGTTAATTTAGAAAACATGAAAAAACGATTTTTATTACTAAGCTTACTGCTCTTCTGTCTATGTTATAATAATATAGAAGCTGCCCGCCGTAATACTGTCCGTCTGCAAGGGATCATCATCGACAAAGCAAGTGCAACACCTTTGGAGTTCAGCACAATAAGCCTATCCGACAGTACCGACAAGGCCATAGCCGTAACTATAAGTAATGAACAAGGGAGGTTCAGTTTAGCAGCCGTAGCTGTCGGCGAATATACTTTGAAAGTATCCTATATTGGTTATACTGATATTACACAGCCGCTAAAACTAACAGAAGAACAGGGGGAAATAGACCTTGGAGAGATAGCAATTGAAGCTGATGCCCAACAATTAGCAGCCGTAGTAGTGAGCAGTAAACGTCCAAGTATAGAACGCCAAATTGATAAATTGGTGGTCAACATAGCCAACACCATAGGGGCCGATAACAGCACTGCCGCAGAGCTTTTAAAGAAAGCGCCGGGCGTGTCTATCGACCGCGACGGCAATATAAGCCTGAACGGAAAAGCCGTGCAAGTATGGGTAGATAACCGCCCTACACATCTTAGCGGACAGGATTTGCTGGCGCTATTGAGCGCCACCGAAGGTTCAACCATCGACAAGATTGAGATTATCGACAATCCTTCAAGTAAATACGATGCTTCAGGTAGCGGTGGAATTATTAATATAAAAACAAAAAAGAATTTTATGCACGGCTTTAACGGCAATGTCAGAAAAGGGTTTAGGCAATATATAGAAGATGTGTCGGGCTATTACTATGGCGCTAATGCGGCGATAAATCTCAATTACCGCAACGATTTAATCAGCACTTTCATTAACTACAGCATACGTAGGAATGAAGAATACTACAGCCTGTCGGAAAATGTTCAGTCCAACAACGGCTACCGCCGTTACAGTGAGAGCTTAGGGAAAGATGATTACACGACTCAGAATATTAAAACAGGCATCGATTTTTTTATAAATAAAAAGAATACCATAGGTTTGATAGGGAATCTCAGTTTTCGCACAGAACAAGAAGGTGGTACAGGTACTGCGATTGTTAATGAGTCGGGCAAGCCGCAAGAAAGTTCGGAAACCATTGATGATAATCCCAGTTCCTTTCTGAACGGTTCGCTAAACCTAAACTACACGCACCTGTTCGGCAATAATGATGACCATAACCTTACGGCCAATTTAGACTATATTTATTATACTACCAATCCGAGGCAATACAGCCATACGGATTTTGACCATTCCGCGTCTAAAATATTTGACAACAACTCCGAGCAGAAGACCCAAGTGTTCTCGTCCAAGTTGGACTATGCTCGTCCGATTAATAAAGAAATGAAGATGGAAGCAGGAGGAAAAATCGGCTATTCTCATAACGACAGTGAGATCTTGCGCAACGACTATAAAAACGACATTTGGCAGAAAAACGATTCCCTTAGTAACGCTTTTGAATATGACGAAATGGTAAGCGCTTTGTATGTCAATTATGCTTGGCAAATCAATAAACAATGGAGCGCCAAAGCTGGGCTGCGCTGGGAAAATACCTATTCCAAAGGCAATTGGAAAACTTCCGACAGTATTACTACTCAAAATTACAACGATTTTTTTCCAACCTTATTCGTGGGTTATACACCTCATGAAAAACATTCCTTCAGCCTCTCCTACACCCGCCGCTTGCAACGCCCTAACTACTGGCAACTCAATCCTTTCAAGCGTTATGTCGGCGTTTTTACTTATATTCAGGGAAATCCGGAATTATCGCCTTCCTACTCCGATAATATAAATTTTTCTTATACGGCTTTTCAGGTGCTGAATGTGGGATTAAGTTTTAGCTATAATAAAGGAATGATTATACAAGTGCCTTTCTTCGACCTGCAAAGTGGGGAAAGTGGCTATGTTCAGGGTAATTTCGGCCATAATTACTACTACGGTTTTTGGGCCTCGGTATCGGAACTGCCGCTTATCAAAGAAGTATGGAATTTAAGTTCCGGTATTAATGGAGGGTATTTAACAAATAACGACAACACTACTACTACTCACTCCATGCATGCCTTTCTATATCTCAACTCCTCCATACTATTCAGTAAAACATGGTCAATAGAAATTGAAGGGTGGGCGCAAAGTCCCGCTATTTGGGGGTATTACGATATGAAAGCCCAAGGAGCTGTTAGTATGGGCGTTAAAAAGAACTTTTGTAATAATCAAGGTTCCGTTTCTTTATACCTTGATGATATTTTTAAGACCCAGCACAGTTATGTAACCCTCTCGCGTGAGGGTACGGTCAGTTATGCCGAAAGCCGTTGGGCCAGTCGGGCGCTTCGCTTCTCTTTTTCATGGCGTTTCGGGAAGATGAGCAGTCCTGCTAAGCAACGAAATGTTGGCCAGCAGGAGGAAGCGGAACGGCTGGGAGGAAAATAAGCGAGGGGTTTAAAGTTCAAGGTTATTCTACTTTAACTACTTTTTTTTGCTCTTTTCAAAAAAGATTGTATCTTTGCACCCGCAAAATAAGAATTGCAAAATAAATTGACCTATGGTGTAATGGTAGCACTACAGATTTTGGTTCTGTCTGTCTAGGTTCGAATCCTGGTAGGTCAACAAAAAACGCATTAAAAAAACCCGCACGACTCAGTATGCGGGGCAGTGTAATAATAAAACACAATAAATGTGCTTATCCCTTAAACATCTATAGCCTGTGCTGCATTGCGAACACGCTCAGAAAAATCAAAAAGCGCATTTCTCAATTGCGTTTTCTCAGCCAATGTAAAACTTCCCTCACCGCCGTTTCCATCTACTCCGCGCAGTTTATTATAAAGCCAACTGGGAGACTTGTCGGAAAAGTAGCGCTGAGATATTTTAGACCACGTAATATCTAATACGACATCTTCTATTAGATACATCATGCTCGTCTTTTTTAGTGTTTTTACTTGTGTTTCCATATTTTCTTATGTTTTTGTTTAAACAAGCCCCACCAACTTTGGGCGGCTTCTGTTTTTAATTTTCTTTGATTAGTAGTTGCTCGAACAGGTCTCTGACGTATAGCTCAAGGTCTAAGAAACGTCTGCCTTTTAGCAGTTGGATAATTCTGATACTCTCTATCAGTTCTTTTTCCTTTTCCGTTAGTTTAATTCTCTTTTTCATTGTTATTTATTACTGCACAAAGGTACTATAAATTTTTATAGTATGCAAATACTTTCGCTAAAAGTTATCCACAATTTGAAAAATAGTTTGAATCGCCGATGGCGGAATATCAACGCAATCTCTTGAAAAACAATAGGTTTTTTATTTTTAGTACGAAAAAAGGAATATGTTGTTATGCACAAACACATAGTGATTTTCAAGCCGATTTCGCGCAATTTCGATTTAAGCTGCCAAGCGGCAAAATAGTAATTATGTCACAGGATTTTATACTGCAAAATTATACTTCCGATTACATAAGCAACAGTTATATCTACAGTGACAACGTCCAAGTATTCATAGACAAAAACGGGAAAATGTATATTTTCACTATGTTTAAAAATGCCGATAATAATCATTTTTCTTTTGCTATTTTACGTATAGATTTGGGAGATAATCAATTACAATATACAAAAGTAGTCGAAAAAGAGGTACCGAATACGATAGTGCATAGTCCAGTTGTTGGAGAATTGTTGGTTAATCCCAAAAGAGGCGTTGTTATGTGCGGGTTTTATGACTCTTACGATAATATAGTAGGAATTCTTGAATTTGATGGAAGCAATATTCAATATATTTTTACGGAAAACGATTTTCGTTTTATCACCAATTTTACCTCTAATTATTTGATAAATACATACAATAGCCGAGCACTGAATTTGAATAATTACCAAGAAACAAATATTCAAACCGACTCTCGATACGATGTAAGAGAATACAGTTTTTCGAGATATAGCGATTACTATAGTTGCAAGGCTCTCGAATATGAAACGGGCAGAATTGGTATTATCGAATGTTCCGTTACAGGTGGTATCTTGGGCTTCACACCAATTGACGATGGCGAAAATATTACGTTAAGCAGGATTAATTAAAGCGGAGTATCAACCGTTTGAACCGATAGGTCAACAAATCACTCCTCCACCGTAAAATGTCCGGTAATGCTGTTGCCCTCATCGTCAACTAAGGTAAGGACGTGGCGGCCGGGGGAAGGAATTAACGGAAGTTGATGTTGGCTGGTAGTGCTGCCGATATACGCCTTGTCTAAGTGCCAATAAATCGTTGCAGCCGCCCGCCGATGCACTGCCTGCAAAATCATTCGGCCTATCGAACCGTCTAACTGCTTGGTCAGCACAATGCGGAAACCATTCTGCGGATACAGCAATTCCATGCTCCGCTGTGCAGCCGACTGCAAGCAGTCGGGGTGTACCGACGGCAGCTGCCTGTAGGAGTGACGCTTCGTTTTATAAAAATACTCCTGCGCAGGCGGCAGCACAAACCACGACTGAACAGTCATCATGTAAGGGTCTTCGCACTCGCTGGTTACCCTGTACTTGCCTGTACGGTCTAAATGCACCTGAATATGATAGGGGCAGGGACGGCTTTCCAAGGCGGTATTCAGAATCCACGCCGTATCCGCATCGGCGCACAGGGAAGTTGCGCGGTGTCCGCTTTGGCGGCACAGCAACACTTGGGTCATCTCGTCGTAAGGCTGTCGGAACCAGCCTGTGGGCGGCAGTAAATTAAAGAGGTCGAAAAGCACAGGCGCGGCGGCAGTTACACCTGTGAGCATGGGACGTCCCTCTCCTGAGGCATTGCCTACCCATACGCCCACCGTGTAGTTCGGCGTAGTTCCTACAGCCCAGGCATCGCGGTTGCCGTAGCTGGTGCCTGTTTTCCAAGCCACCTTGCGCGATGAGGGGAAACGCCGCCACTCCTCCTCGCCCTCCGGACGGTTGACCTCTGCTAAAGCGTTCAATACCTGCCAGCAGGCCGCAGCGCTTAGCGCTGCATCGGAGGTGGGTTTATAATCAACAGGCAGCCATGAGGAGGTATCTTTCAAATTAATAACAGGCATTTGCCAATCCGAGACGCTGTACTGCCCGCTACGTGAAGCAAAGCGGTTGACCGTGCGCGCCATAGCGGCATAAGCATTCGTTACGTCCCAAAGCGTAACCTCCGCTCCGCCCAGTATCAACGACAAGCCATAGTGCGAAGGCTCATATATAATGGTCGAAAAGCCCATCTTCCGCAGTAAAACATGAAAACGTTCTACGGTATAGTCCTGCAACAACAACACCGCAGGAATATTCAGCGAGCGCGCCAGCGCGGCATGTGCTTCTACTGCGCCGTCGTATGTTTTGCTGTAATTCTGCGGCACAAAGCCGTTAATGTAGGTAGGGACGTCAGACAAGAGCATGGACGGCAAGAGCGTACCCTCGTCGAGCATAGCCGCATAGAGGAAAGGCTTAATAATGCTGCCGGTACTTCGGGGCGCCGCGATGACGTCAACCTTTTCGCCTTGCTCGTTATTGGCGCGGTCGGTAACATTTCCCACGTAGGCCAAGACCCTGCCCGTTTCGTTTTCCAAGATAACAGCAGCCACATTGTTTACCTTGTTCCCGCTCTGATGCAAGGCATGGCGGTTGACAACTTCCACCGCTCTCTGTTGCAAATGGTAACGAATGGTAGTAATGATTTCTTCGCCTCTATTGGTTTGCGCCAAGCGTTCCAAGAGGTGCGGCGCATCGGCGGGCAAAGGCAGGGGTTTGTCGGGCAGTGGTTCTTCGCAGTATAGCGGCAGGTCGTCGGCGCTGAAGTAACCTTTGGCAGATAGCTTTTGCAGCAGGGCGTTCCGTTTGTTGAGCAGCTGTTCGCGGTTGCGCCCAGGGTGAATCAGCGAGGGCGTATTCGGCAGCACCGCCAGCATGGCCGCCTCCGCCCAGGATAAATCAGCGGCTGCACGGCCAAAATAACGCCACGCCGCGGCGTCAATGCCCACCACATTGCCCCCGAAAGGCGCATGACGGGCATACAAGGCTAAAATTTCTTTTTTTGAATAACGAAACTCTAAACGTAGTGCCAGAACAGCCTCTATCATCTTCTCAAAAACAGTGCGCGACTTGCCTTTACGCATCAGGCGCACGGTTTGCATGGAGATAGTGCTACCGCCTTCCACTATCTTTCCCTTTTGGACATTCTTCCACAAAGCGCGGCCAACAGCTATAGGGTCAATTCCGAGGTGATAATAAAAACGTCTATCTTCAAAAGCTACCAACGCTTTGGCATATTTATCGGGCAGCGTACCGAAAGCGGGAAAACGCCACTGTCCGTCTGCGGCGATTTTAGCGCCCAATAAATAGCCGTCGGCGCTTTCTATCACCGTTGAAGCAGGCTCCTCATCAAAGGAAGATGGCAATAGCAGGAAACCCGCAAAGAGCAGCACTCCTGCTATTATCCATCGCTTTTGCCGCTTCGACAAGCGTTTAGTAAACTTCCACCGATTGACCTGTAGTATTGGCATAGATGGTATTGTCATACATAGCCTCGCAAGCCACGGCAGGTAGATAAAATTTACCGATATAAGCAGCGCGTAATTTCACTTTCACGGTCAAAGAATTGCCTCTCCGCAGGTCGAAGTACGAGAACACGCGGTCATCTCGAATATCGCGGTAAGTTACGCCGTCGTTGCGGTCTTCATCTTCGAGGCGGTTTTCGGTAATTTCCCAACCTGAGGGGAAAATCTGGGTCAGCGCTAAGTTACTGTAGTGGCCGCGTTGTCCCGGATTGGATATTCTTACTTCGGCATAAAAGTCTGTACCCTGCGGCAAGCGGCTTACATCAATACTGCGTTCGTTATTATCCATATAGCGAACCGTCAATTTCAGGTCTTTTTCGGAAGCGACTTCTTCGCCTTGAATCGGAACGCCTTTAGCCGTCAGGCGTACAAAGAGGGTTGCTTCGGCCTTATTGTCGAACTTCAGGTTCACCGTACCTTCCCTGCTGCCCAAATCAATATTCCACACCGATTTTTTACTGCTTACCGTCTCTGTTTTGCCATTGCCCACCGTATAGGCAAAACTTAATCCCGAAGTTTCGCTAAGAGCAAATTTCGATATGCCCATCAAACAATAGGCTGTAGTTTGCGTCCCCAGCCAGTAATCGCTGCTCAAGGCTTTGGATATGCGTTGCGCTATTATGAAGGCTTTTTCTTTCAGCCCCAATAAAGTAAGAATATCCAAGGTAATAGCATCATCGCGGTCGGGCGAACCGTAGGTATTGGAAGATCCATTATAACTGCTTTTAGTTTCTACCGACAAGTCTTCAATAATTTTCTTTCCCGCCTCGGGCTGACCTGCTAAGGCATAAGCGCCCGCCAGCATCCACTTGGCCTGTATCGACAAATCGCTGCGTTCTTTCAGTCGGTTCATGGCGCCTAATTCCTGTTTTTTGGCTAAAGCCAACACATACAAACGGTAGGCCTGCACTAAGTCATTCTGGTTATATCCGTAGCGGTTATCATCGGTAGAGGCGCTCCAGTTGCGGGCGGCTTTCTGCTGATAGCTAATCCAGTTGTCTTTCATATTGCCTGGAATCTTGTAGCCCTTGCGTTCGGCTTCCATCAGGAAATGCCCTGCATAGTTGTTGGTCCACTCGCAGCCGTAGCCTGTGCCGCCCGGCCAGTAGCTGAAGCTGCCGTCTGATTTAACGAAGTAGGTAAGGCGTTTCAGCGCCGCTTCAACATTCTTCTTCATCAGTTCCTTCATACTGTTGGGCATGTCCACCACATCGCCCAAATACAACTGCGGGAACACCGACGAGGTGGTTTGTTCCAAGCAGCCGTGCGGGTAAGCTATCAAGTATTGTAAGCGGGTGCCTAAGTTTATCGGCGGAATGCTCGATACTTCCAACTGCATGGTATTAGTGCCTTCCATGCCCGGCGTTTTCAGCGCAAAGGAGGTCGATTGATTAGCGGATACAATCTTTTCATCGGAAACAATTACAGGCGGATTGGCAGCCCGCACATCTATTTCTATAGTATTTTCAGCGCGTTCGCTGCCCGATGTAGCTATTATTTTCACACGTGCAATACCTAATTTATTTTTCACCTTGAGTTTGAACCTCACCATTTCGTCTCCTGTTTCTTTAAAAGTAAGATTACGGTTAGTGCCGTCTAAAGGCTCGAACATATCATCGAGTTTCAGTTCTATTTTTACGTCTTTCACCTGTTTTTCCATAGCAAAAATGGTCGCAGGGAGGGTTACTTCTTCTCCCGGACCCAACACGCGCGGCAAGGTAGCCTGCACCATCAGGGGACTGCGCACCGGAACGGTCTTTTCGCTATTTCCGTAAGCCTGTCCGTTACCGCCTACCAACATCACGCGAACAGAGCCTACATAGTTGTTGATAGTGAAATTATGACTGTTGGTTTTACCGCCTTTCAGGGTAAAGGGGCCTGCAAATTTCACCACAGGTTTAAAGCGGTTGGCCTTTTCGCCGCCTTTCTTTCCGTCCATTTCATCGCCGCCGCCTATGGCAAATAACTGTTCGATTTTTCCACCGTAAGCGCCCAGTACATAATTGTATAAATCCCAAGTACGCACGCCCAGCGCCTCGCGTTGGAAGAAATGTTCCCACAGGTCGGGCGTTTTGAAGCGGGTAAGGTCAAGAAGGCCTTCGTCCACAATAGCTAAGGTGTAGGTCATATCCTTGCCTTTGCTTTCTTTCACTTTCACGGTGAATGACTGCTCGGGACGAAATACGTCTGGGGCGTTAATTTCCGGCGCTAAACGGGTAGCAGGGTCTTCCACCATCAAAGGAATCACGCCGTATAAACGCATCGGAAGGTCGTTTTTGGTTTGTCGGTGAGGTTGTATTAAGGCGATATAGATATAAGCGTTAGGCGTCATTTCGGCAGTAGCGGTCAATTCCACCTTGGTTTCATCGCCCTTGCAATCCATGCGGGTAGATGAAAGTACGCGGGAACCGTTTTCCACTGTTACCAACAGTTTGGCTCCGGCGGTTGACGGCACTGTAACCGTTACCTTTTCGCCTACGTTATATTTGTCTTTATCGGTACGGAAGGAAAGTACGGAAACGCCTGCGCTGCTGTTATCGTCGCCGCGGCCGTAGCCCCACCAGTCGATATACATCTTTTGCACGGTACTGTGTCCGCTCTGCGGGTCGGTTACTTTCACCAAGAAAAGTCCCCAATCGGGATAGGTCAATTTGTAACTCACCGAGCCTATGCCGTTGGCATTGGTAGTTATCTTAGTGGAATATACTTCGTTATCATAAATCCTGTAAGCATAATCGGCCAGACTGCCGTCGGACGAAAACCACCACCACGACCATTCGGAGCGGTAAATCGAAACATCTAAGGCACGTTTCAGCGGCTTGCCGTCAGCGTCTAAGGTTACCACTTCAAACAACTGGTCTTTACCAGTTTCCAATCGGTTGTAATAACCAATTCCCTTAGGCATTTTTAGCCCCACAAAGGAACTGTAAGGATAAACATCTACCGAAAAATTATCGGTACTGAACTCGCCGCCTTCCTCAAACACGCGCACAGCAATAGAAGCCCGCAGTTTACCGGAATATTCGTCGCTCTCATTTATCGGAATATTGAAATTCATATTGCCGTTTTCGTTCAACCGTCCCGAACGTTCCATTTCCTCGCTGCCGCCAAAACGTTTGGTAACGTCATCGAATATATAATCCTGATAGCCTTTGAAGGTCGTACGTACAGGATTTAAGCGCACGGTTATATCTGCCTCATTGCCGTTTGTAGGCGCGCCGTGCAGCCATTTGGCGTTGATAGTACCGCTGACGGCCTGCCCTGCCTGCACAGGGTCATGGTCGAGTTTAGTATCTATCTTTAAGCGGTTAGGTTTCACGGTAGCTACACGCAAAGATTTGCTGAAGGTTACTCCGCCCACTTTCGCGTAGGCATTCCAGTTACCCGTAGGCGCATCATCGTCGGTAGGGCAGGCAAAGCTGTAGAAGCCGTTTTGGCCTTCGGTGCGCACCTGTTTATACACCAACTGATTTTGCACATTATACAACTCAAAAGTTACAGGGTGATTTTCGGGCAGGCGGTTGGCGCGGTCTTCCATCACAAAGGTCAGGAATAAAGTGTCGCCTGGGCGCCACACGCCGCGTTCTCCGTAGATAAAGCCTTTCAAACCGTTTTCTACCGAAGTTCCCGACACGTCGAAAGTACTTAGCGAAAGCGACTGTTCATCGGTAATCCGCAGGTAGCTTTTTTGCGCCCCGTCCTGCCCCATAAGCACGTGCGGACTTTCTTTCAGTTCCAACTGCACCACGCCGTTACTTCCTGTAGAGCCTTCACCTATTTTTTGCTGCTGGTAGTTGTAAAACACTATTTTCACACCGCTCATAGGCTCGGCAGTAACTAAGTTAGTGGCAAATACCAAGTAATTACGGTCATTCCCCCGCTTAACAACCAATCCTATGTCGGAAGCTAAGATATTTTGCGAAACAAAACGCTTGCCGCGGTAATAATAATCGGAGCAGGGGTCATCTGATGTATAATAGTAATCGTAGTCATCGTCATAATAATAATACGTATTGTGGTAATCATCTTTGGGCAATTCATCGTCTATATTCTCCGTCATATAGTTTTCATCTATATCCTGTTCAGCGCTGGCGCAAGTCGAGTATAAAGAATAATTTTTGTTGAATTTAATTTTCACTGTATAGATAGCTCCCGGCTCAGGCGCAATAATTGATGAGAGGTCAATAGAGAAAGTATTCCACTGGCGTAAATCGAGCGACTTATTTGTCTTAAGACTGATAGTTTTCTTCGCTATTGGGCGGGCTACCCTGCGCAGTTCCCTTTCGCCGTCAAGGTTATTTACTTGCAGGAATTGCAGTACATTATTCTCATAAGTACGGTATATCAACACATCTACAGCCCTCAGATTTACTGATTTGAAAGGAAGTTGAAGCCCCGAAGAGTTGGGCATGATTACTCCCTTGCTCAGCAACTGAACCTCAGGTTTCATTTCTTCAAAATACAAACGCTCCGTATAGTTCTCGGCTAAAGCATTGCCGTCCTTGCTTTTCAGGCCTTCGCGTATAAGCAGGGTTTCGGCTTTATTAGGCTTGTAAGGCAAAAAAATCGTCAGTTTGTTGCCTGTGGTGGTGAAACGCAGTCGGTCAATATCGCCCACTTCAATGTAGGAAGCATATTTTTGCTTGGCATCAAGGGGATAGGAGAAGAAACAATCCACACTGTTATTATCTTGATTTACGTGTATGCTCAACACCTGAAATGTTCCTTTTATCGGCACTTCAATGGTATCGGTTTTCTTATAATCGTAACCTATGGACTTGCCGTTCCATTTCAGCAGCAGGTTGTAGGCCTTGTCGGCGGGCTTCAGATGGTCGATGGTAAAGGTGTGGTAATAATTTGCATGCTCCCAGCGCACGGCAACTTTCTTACCGTCCGCCTCGGCTTCGAGCAATGCTTCTATTTTGGCGTCTTCCACAAAATCGGCAGGCCGCACCTCTCCCTGAAGGTAAAACTCAATGGCGTCAGTATCCTCATGCAGGCGCAATCCATCAACTGTATAGTTAAAAGAAGGCGCTATGGTAGAAAAATAAAAGGTAAACTTCCTATCATTGCCCTTAGCCTCAGGATATAAAGTCGATACATCGAATACCACCTTATATTCCGTGCCGCTTTTTAACTGCTTGGTCGGTTTAAAGCCAATAGTAGCCGCATCTTCCCAAAAGACATTCCCTTCGACTGAAGGTGAAATTTTGAAGATATTCTTAATTAAATCATTAGCATTTTCATTAGGGAGAAAACTTGCTGCCAAACGCACTTTGACAGTTGCATTAATAGACACTACGCCGCCTGTACAGGCTTCGATGTAAGGGTTTGATTCCTGTTTGCTTTTAGTTTCGCCGCAGGCGCCCAATTGCAGCAGTAAGGCCGCCGCTATGGTCAGGTACAGAACATTTTTCATAAATTTATGATTAAATAATTATTATTTGTAATTTTGTATGTATAAGAGTCATGTTTTTGTAAAATTCCATAAAACATACAAAAATAAGTTTATTAATTGATTTTTTCAAACGGGTAGAAAAAAATTATTAACAGGGTATTAACTATATTATTTCTCAACCGTTTTCAATACAAAATACGGCATATAATGGCACAGATTTTATATTATTTTCAAAGCCAAAATTCTTTTGTGAAATGCGGATTGCGTAAGGCGAATTATATTTCTTTGTAAATAACGCCATACTGCCACTTCGGGTTCGCAAACCTTTTTTTACCTCCACAGGAATGACGTCAACATTGTCTTGAAAAACAAAATCTATTTCGGCGGTTTCTTCGCTTTTCCAATAATGCAAAGGTATAGAATTTGCTATAAATGCCTGCGCTACATAATTTTCTGCAATCGCACCCATAAAAATATTATTGGTTTCGATAGAATTTAAAATCATTTGCGGCGGAAAGCCCGAAAGCATTGTAAGCATTCCCACGTCGCTCATATAAAGTTTGAAATCAGGAAAATATTGATACGCTTTTATCGGAATAAAACCTTGTTCTATCTTTTGGCACTTCAATATTATGCCTGCCTGTTGCAACCAATCTATCGCCACTCCGAAAATAGTTGCTGTACCGCCCTTTTGCACAATTTTGTACTGAAATTTGCGGTTTTCTTTTGCCAATTGTGCAGGGATTGAATCGTAACACGCTTTGATTTTCACGCTTGTGGCAGGGTCGGCATATTTTGCCATATCGGCAATATATTCATTTACAATTTTTGCTTGTGGATTTTTTATTGTCAAAAAACTATTGCTTTGCAAAAAATCAGTAATCACTTCGGGCATTCCGCCAACAATGCAATAATGATTGTAGAGTTCCAAAGCCAATTTATGAATTGTTTCGGGCAACGGTTCCAATCTTGCGTAATGCTCTCTAATCATTTCTACCAACTTTTCTCGTCCCAACGCCCAAAGAAATTCTTCGAAATCAAAAGGATACATATTAGCTTCCTCAACTTTTCCGACAGGGAATGAATATTTTTCGCGATTTACTGCCACACCAAGCAAAGAACCTGCTGCTACAATGTGATATTGCGGCGCTTGCTCGCAAAAATACTTCAACGAGGTTAAAGCCCTTTCACTTGCCTGAATTTCGTCAAGAAAAAGTAATGTTTCGCCTGCAATAATACGTTGTTCGGTATGCGATTCCAAACGCTGAATTAAATACGAAGGCTCAATATTGCCTTCAAAAACTTCCCGAATTACAGGGTTAGTTTCGAGGTTGATATAAACAAGATTTGAAAAATACGTATTACCAAATTCGTTGATAATGTATGTTTTACCAATTTGTCTTGCACCATTTACAATCAATGGTTTGCGGTTTCTACTGTCTTTCCACCCAACAAGAGCGCCAGTGATTTTTCGTTTCATACGAGTAAAATTTCTTGCAAAGGTACTAAAAAGTACGGAAAAGTCAAAATATTTTGACTTTTCCGTACTTTTTAGTTGTTAGTTATTCATTGCTGATGTGCGAGTATGCGATGTGCGACATGCGATTACAAGCTCCGTAAGGAGCGAAACGTGGATAACCCCATGCAAGCGAAGCGAAGCTCGGGGCTAATGACAAGCCGCCTCGTCTCGCGCGGAGCAACTACGCTTTTTCAAGGCAAAGGCTCTACTCCGCGCGAAAGGCAGGGGCGGTTCGTATAGCCGCAGGTTACGCTTCGCTTACCTGCGGTTATCCATATAAAAGTCCTGTCGGACTTTGCTCGGGGTTGGTTAAAAAGCCCGCGCCGCGCGAACCCTAAAAGAGCTATCCTTAAAGTAGAGGTTTTGGCTGCCACCGTCGAAACTCTGGCCCCATGCGGCGTTGGTAGCATTCTCAGAAGAACTCCAGTATTTCGCCTTATCAAATCCGCCTATCAAGTCCCTGTTTTTATACAATTCATTTAGTTCATCTCTGCTCGGTAAAAACCAATCGTCATAACCATTAAGCACTAAATCATCGCACAGTTTTGCCGCATAAGCTCCTTCTCCTTGCGCCGCTACTATCCTTGCCGCATTGCTTTTTCCGGTTCCTATCCTTGTGCTCGTAGCTCCAATTTCAATATACGAACCGTTATCCCATTGAATACCGTCTAAAGCCATGTCTCCGGGCGCTGCTATTAAACCATGCTTGCCTGTAGCATCAATATAGGCTATAATTCCGCCCTGATAAAACTGTCCTATCTTCAATTCTCCATCTTGAACAGCGCCTCTGCTGCTGTCGCCATTATCATTAGTGAAGCCGAAGGCAAAAAACAAACTTAAAAATACAAAAATTTGCATCAAAAACAAATAATTTTTTCTCATAACAATACAATTTAATTTGTGATTATTTTTTTGTAAAGATACGAAAAATTTCATTCTAAGAAAAATAGTTTAATTTTTCAGAAATAGATTTGTATTATAAACATTCATTGCTCGGTCAATACCCTGTAAGCCGAAGGCTTTGGCGGCATCGGCCACGCGCTCCAGCAAGGCAGGCAGCGCCTTCTTTTCTTCAGCGCCCCATTCTCCCAAAACATAGTCCACCTGCTCGCCTTCCGAAAATTCGTTGCCTATGCCTACCCGCAGGCGCGCATAGTTTTGATGTCCTAAGGTCTCGTTAATGTGTCGAAGGCCGTTGTGCCCACCGTCGCTCCCCTGCCCGCGCATACGCATAACGCCAAAGGGCAGCGCAAGGTCGTCAACAATCACTAATAATTGCTCTATGGGAATTTTCTCGGCCTGTAACCAATAATTCACCGCCTTGCCGCTTAAATTCATGTAAGTTGACGGCTTTATAAGGATAAAAGTCTTTCCCTTGACGCGCAAATCGGCACGGGCGCCGTAGCGGACATTAGTAAAAACAGTATTAGATGCCTTAACCCAAGCCTCCAACACGCTAAATCCTATGTTATGGCGAGTATCGGCATATTCAGCGCCGATATTCCCCAAGCCGACAATTAGAAACGACATTATTTCTTCTTAGCTTCAGCTTCGGCAGCTGCAGCGGTTTGTTGAGCCGCACGGGTCATCTTAACTGCGCAAACAATGGTTGTTTTCGGCATAAGAATATTGAGGTTGGGATAACTTAAGTTGCCTATTACAATGGTCTTACCTAATTGAAGGCCTGTAATGTCAACGGTAAGCGTATCGGGCAAATCTTTAGGCAGAGCCGAAACTTTCAGGCGGCGGGTAAGCATCTGTAATTTACCGCCTGCGCGAACGCCTTCGGAATTACCCTCTATTACCACCGGAATATCAATAGTTATCGGACGGTCTTCGCGTACCGGATAAAAATCAATATGCAAAATACGTTCCGTTACCGGGTGAAATTGAATTTCACGCATAACAGCCGTATGCGGATTACCGTCAACGACTAATTTCACCAAATAAACATGTGGGGTGTACACCAAATCTTTCAATTCGCGCTCTACCACCGCAAAATGAACATTTTCACCTTTTTCGCCATACAGTACGCAGGGTACTTCAGCGTTGTTGCGCAATTGTTTTACCGCAGCTTTGGTCAAGGACGTGCGGACAGTTCCTTTTAATTCAATTGTCTTCATTAATCAATAAGTTAATAAGTGTTACTCAATCAAGCACTTTCGCTTAATCCCATCGCACCCTTAGCTATGCTTTCAGGAATCCTTTTGGGGCTGCAAAGGTAAGTATTTTTTTTATAAATGAAAATTTTTTTTACTCTTCTTGCAAAATAACGAAATAATATCTATCTTCGCATTTAAGTTTAAAATTAAAAGTATATGAGTAATATTGATTGGAAATCGTTACCTTTTGGGTATCTGAAAACAGATTATAACCTGCGTTGCTACTTCAAAAACGGCCAGTGGGGCGATTTGGAAGTAAGCGCCGACGAAAACCTGAATATTCACATGGCATCTACCTGCCTGCACTACGGACAGGAGGCTTTTGAAGGTATGAAAGCCTTCCGCGGCATAGACGGCAAGGTGCGGCTGTTCCGTCCGGAGGAAAACGGCAAGCGCCTCGAACTGTCCGCTAATGGCGTGATGATGCAGCCTGTGCCTGTGGAATTATTTGTGGAAGCCTGCAAAAAAGTCGTCAAACTCAATGAACGCTTTGTTCCTCCTTACGGCGAGGGCGCTTCTTTATACCTCCGCCCGATGCTGATTGGCGTTGGCCCGCAAGTAGGCGTGAAAGCCTCGGCCGAGTACATGTTTGCGGTATTCGTTACCCCTGTAGGCCCTTACTTTAAAGAAGGATTTAACCCCATAAAGGTACAAATCGTGCGCGACTATGACCGCGCCGCTCCCCTTGGCACAGGTACTTTCAAAGTGGGCGGCAACTATGCAGCTTCGTTGGCGGCCATCGACCGCGGGCATAAGGAAGGCTACAGTTCCGTGCTTTTCCTTGATGCCAAAGAAAAGAAATATATCGACGAAGCAGGCCCCGCTAATTTCTTCGGTATTAAAAACAACACTTACGTAACCCCCGACTCGCACACTATCCTGCGCTCCATTACCAATATGAGCCTGCGCGAATTAGCTGCCGATATGGGATTAAAGGTAGAATTACGTTCAATACCCATCGAAGAATTGGATACCTTTGAGGAAGTCGGCGCCTGCGGCACTGCGGCTGTTATTTCACCCATAGGCAGCATCACCGACCGCGAAACAGGAAAGGTTTACGAGTATTGCAAAGACGGTAAGGCAGGAAAAATCAGCACGCAGCTCTACGAGCGCCTCCGCGCCATACAGGAAGGGGAAATGGAAGATAAGTTTGGTTGGAATGTGATAGTTTAAAGTTTAAAGTTTAATGCGAGATAACAATCATAACTCATAAATAATACATGAAACTAATACCACTCTTATTAGTACTCTTGCTTCCTTGTCTGCTGCAGGGGCAGGAGGCGAAGGTTATGTTTTATAATGTCGAAAATTTCTTCGACCCCTTTGACGACCCTAAAACACAGGACGAGGAGTTTACCCCCACAGGTAAAAAGCGCTGGACTTGGCAACGCTTAGCCCAAAAACGCAGCGGTATTGCCAAAACCATTATCGCGGCGGGAGAAGGCGATGCGCCTGTACTGGTAGGTTTTGCCGAGGTAGAAAATTTTTTAGTACTGAAACAACTTGTTGAACAAACACCCTTAGCCAGAATAGGCTACGGTATCGTACATCACGATTCGCCCGACCCGCGCGGCATTGAGGTGGCTTTACTTTACCGCAACGACCGCTTTAAGCTGCTGCATCGGCATTTCTATAAGCTGCGTTTACCTTCAGGAAGCAGTCGGACCCGCGAAATTCTTTACGCCAAAGGCGTTCTCGACAGCCGCGACACCCTGCACGTTCTGGTGAACCACTGGCCCTCGAAATTAGGCAATGCGCAACAATCCTTAGCCAAGCGCATGACCGCCGCCCGCAAGGCCAAAGCTATATGCGATTCCATTTTCGGCGTTAACCCTTCGGCCAATATCCTTGTGATGGGCGATTTTAACGACAGCCCCGAAAGCCTGCCAATAGTTAAGGGTTTGGCAGCACTTCCGCCCGACACGCTAATTATCAACAACCGCCTCTATAACCTGATGCTGCCATTGGCCAAGCGAGGCGAAGGTTCTTATAAATATAAGTCGGAATGGGAAATGATTGACCTTTTTTTTGTTTCTGGAAATATGCTGCTGCAAAGCAATGGGATAAAGTACAAAAACGCTTATATATTCAAAGCTGATTTTCTATTGGAAGAGGATAAAAAACACCATGGAAAACGCCCTTTCCGCACCTATGAGGGCATGAAATACCTCGGCGGTGTCAGCGACCACTTGCCCGTGGTGATGATAATGAAACCGTTTATTGATTAATTATTAGGGTATCAAGTATCAGGATTCAATATTCATCGATTTTTTTTTTAAAGTAGGTATTTAAAGAAAGTTTTCATATCTTTGCTATATGAAAACTAATCTTTATATGAACACCATTACAAAAAGTTTGATAGGCTTGATTGCATTTACTGCCTTGGCGGTCTCGTGCGCAAAAATTGACGACCTGAGCAATTATAACGCAATCAAAGGCTTGGAAATTATTTCGCATACGCCTGCAGCAATGGAATTGAGCGGCGCTCAAATCGAAGCTGATATTATTTACATTGATATTGATTTCGGGGAATACCTTTTTCCGCTACGGTTTCATGCAACCCCCATTTTTGACGACAATATTGACCGAATTATCGGAATTGATTTTTCGCAAGAATTGACGTTTGAAACACTTGATTCCGAACTGCTTTTCTTTGTAATGGCGCCAAGCGGCCTTACGCGCCGCTATACCCTTAAACCAAGGGTTAGCCCCTTAGACAAAAATGTTGCCCTCAGCCGTTTCTTTATTATCAAAGAACAGGAGCCAAGCGATATGCTTATATCGGAAGAAGGCGTAACGATTAGCCTTACAGAAAACGGCGAAAGGAGAGATACACTGAAGATTTTTACTGTGAACGGCAGTTATCCGCTAACGATAAGGCCTGAATTTAATATTGCGGAAACCTCGCGATTTGGCGATATTTTATCGCCCGACGGCGCTGTGCAACCGTTCAATAACGGCAATACGCCCCTGCTTTTCGAAAGCGCCGATGCGGCGTTTAAATTACAGGTAATCTCCGAAAGCGGATTAGAGAATAGCTGGAATATTGTAGTGCGTCATGCTCTTTCTGTGAGCGGAAGCGACGATGCGAGTACGCCCGAAGAGCGCGAAGGAAGCGATATAAATCCGCGCACAATCACCGCTGTCCCAAAGGGTAACGCTACATTCGTCATAGATGAAATTTTTGTTAATAACATTACGGAAAATATTTTATTAATCCTGAAAAAGTCAGGCGCTGAAATCACTTTTCCCTTAGAGGTGCAGGTGCAGTTCCCTACGCTTAACGGCGTGCAGCTAATAGGATTGGTTCAGTCTGAAATTATTACCTTCGACAATTGGGACGATGAAAAAACATTCTACCTGCTTGATACCGAGTCCTGTGTATCGCGTCTATGGAAAATAAAACTGAAAGAGTGGAAGGCGTCGGATAAAGAGGTGCTGTCGTTCAATTATACCTATACGGCAGCTCAGGTACTGGTAGGACTGCAAATGCGTCCCTGCATTACATTAGACCTTACACAAACGACCATCAATCCTTTTACAGGGGATATTTATCTCTGTATGACCGCTGTGAATAATGGATTGATTTCCTCAAGTTGGAAATTGACTTTGAATAACCTGCAAATAGCGGTATCGGACGGCGCTACGCTCGAACCATTACCCGCATTCGAATGGAATGGCAACAACAGTTGGCAGATGCCTATTTCCTTCAAAGTTATTGCTCAGGACGGTACGGAAAAGATATGGCGCGTCAACGTTCGCGACATGCGTAACTATACGCCTTCCGACGGTTGTGAATTGACGGGATTGACGATAGTGCGTCATACGCCCAATTTTGCTGTTTTCGATATTTATGAGCCGATAACAATTGATGCGGCAGAACGCATTGTTACACTGAAACTCTATGATGACGATGGAGTATATCCGCTGAGCGTATGGGTACAGTGTGACATTTCGCCCTTTGCCCGCATAACTTCACAAGACGGCGGAACTGCACCGTTGATTTTTGATGACGAAAATTCGGAGCAAATCATCACAATTATTGCCGAAGATGAAACAACAAGTTCCGACTGGACTATCAGGTTGCAGCCTCCTCCGCGCGAGGCGCAGGCAAAAGTGGAAACATTCCGTGTAACATCTGTTTCACAAGGCGTACAGTTGGATCAGGTAACAATAAATGACGAGAAAGGCTCAATACGACTGATTGTATATAACGCGGTAGATTTCCCGCTTGAAGTAACCTACGTGATGACCATTTCCAAGAAGGCAACCGCATCTATCCCGCTGCGGGGAACTTTTATGGTCAATTCTTATACGGATATTCAATCATTTGTCGTAACGGCTGAAGATGGCTCAACGCGCAACTGGAATGTGCGGTTGGTTTATGAGCCTCAACTTACGAATTGGATTCTTGATGTATGGAGCAATCTTTCGGGGTATCGGGAACCTGTCGGGTGGGCTACAGCCAACAATTCTTTTGTTACCGGCACAACCGAGGTTGCGGGAAGTCCTGCATCAGGATCGGCAGCACAAATGAGAACCAGCAGCCCTCCAATAATCAACAGCATTGCATCAGGTTCGCTCTTCCTCGGCAGTTTCGACAGAACAAACGTCTTGGCAGGCATGTCCGATCCAAACAGATTAACATTCTTTGGGATACCTTTTGCAACTTCAGGTAAGATACTCGGCATGGAGTTTGACGCTATCTACTTGCCAGGAAGTCTGTATATCAACGGCACAGACCGCGAATTAGCTTCCTCAACGATAGAATTAGTGAAACCCAAGCAGGGACAGGAAAACGCCACATTTTGCTATCATGGCCTCAAATCGGACGGAACGCCGCATCCTGACAATACTGCCGAAGCTGTTGCGCGCGCGAAGGTGGAGTTGGGAAATTCGCCCGGCACAGCATGGAATGGCGCCGACATCACGGTCATATCGAATACAAATTGGACAAAGGTTCAGGTGCTTTTCAACTACCCCAGCGGACAGATGCCCTCCTTTACGCACCTCCATATTGTCTTTTCATCAAGCGCGCAGGGCGACTCATTCAGAGGGGTAGTCGGATCGACCCTTAGAGTTGATAATATCAAAATATTATATGAAGAAGATTAAAATGAAAAAAGTGAATATAGTAGCTGCTGCCTTCCTTTTTTTGGTTGTTTCCGCTTCAGCGACCGAACAACCGACAGATAAGAAAGAAGCAAAATTCCCCATAACATTTGCCTTAGGCGTTCATACAGGAACAGACATAGGAGGCGCTGTACCCATGCCCTTGGGAAAGGCTATCGGCGGAGAAGACAAAATAAACGCCTCGTTCGGTCTGAGGCCGCAATTAGGAATTTCGGCTACGGCAGCTTTTCATGAGCGCTGGTCATTGACCCTTGAAGCCACTTATAAAATGCTGGCCTTGTCGGCCAAGGCTTGGGTCGAAAATCAAATTTTCACCGATAGGAGCGGCGAGACATGGGTTGAAGCCAGTTTTCGGGGAACAGCCTTAATGAAGATGTCCTTCCCTATGTTTGAATTTCCTCTTTATATGCGCTACACCTTCGGAGGCGGCAATAACCGAATTTTGCTGGGGGGATATTATGCACGGGTATTCAATGCAAAATTTGAATCCACACCTTACAAAGGAATGTTGTTCAATCTGGTTGACGGAAAACCCGATTATGACAACCCAAGCAGCATTGTTTCGCCCGATGACCCTTATACCCATAATTTTACTGACGCCATGAGTAAATGGGACGCAGGGATTATATTGGGTTACGAGCGGAAAATTTTCATTCCCCGACTATTGATTGGTTGCCGTTTCCTTATGGGTTTTAACGACATCTTTCAACCTGATAAAAAGTATCTTGACTACAAAATGACGCACATGCGCGGGACACTAACGGTTAGCTATATTTTCAGTAAATTTTAACGGATTATATTTTAAATTTTTTCCGTCAATTTCTGCACTAAGCGGTATTGGTTAAAAAATTCCTTAGCCAGCACACGTACTACCATATAAGTAGGAATAGCCAAAATCATGCCGAAAATGCCTGCTATGCTGCCTGCTGTAAGAATGACCAAAAATATTTCGAGCGGGTGCGCTTTAATGCTGTTCGAATAAATGTAAGGTTGGAACACCATAGCATCAATAATATTAATGGTAATGTAAACACAAGCCATTTTCAGCAGAGGAATGTATAAGGGAATATCCCATGCGTTAAATGCTGTGGCCGTACCCATTGTTAATCCGAACAACAAACTGATGAGAGGCCCGATATAGGGAATCATATTGAGAATGCCGCCTAAAAAACCAAGCACTATAGCGGTAGAGAAAGGCAGGCCGACAACAAGGGTGAGGCCTGTGGTGAGTAAGGTCATTACACAAAGCATATCGGCAAATATACCGATAAAATAGCGCCTCAACAGCTGTGCTATAGTGTTTAAAGCGTGGCGTGCGTTGCTTTCATATTTAGTCGGAAAAAGCGCGAGCATGCCCTCATAAAACAGGTTGTCTTCCTTTAAAAAGAAGAAAGTAATAAAGGTAATGGCAAACAGAGCTACGGCAAGGCTTACCAGCATGTTGGCAACCGAGCCGAAAACGCCGACAACAGCCGAGGTGTTGACAATTCCCCTCAATTTTTCTTCTAATAATTCCTGAAGATTAAAGGTATCATCTACGCCGAATATGTGTTCTTTTATCCACAATTCTACCTGAATAAGATTATCGCTGAGATTAGCAATTAATTGATTGGAGTTAATAGTAGATAACTGGTTGAAGAAATTAGTAATCAGCGGCGACAATAGCAATAAGAAGAGCAGGAAAATAGCCCATAAGGCGATTACAGTAATCATCGCCGATAAAAAATGAGGGAATTTACGTTTTCCTATGCGTAAGCGATTGAGTACATTAACCAAGGGGCGCCCGATGAGCGAGAGTACGCCTGCAATCAGCAGGTAAGCCAATATATTACTGAAATACCATGCTAAGAAAGCAACTAATGCTACCCCTACAGTAATGATGATATATCGCGCCAACTTATTCATTGAACCTTGAACTTATAATATTGCTATAACCGTTTGCCTTCCTTTAACCTTATCGCCTTCTTTCACATTTATTGTTGTTCCTAAAGGCAGAAAAATATCCACGCGCGAACCGAATTTGATAAAACCAAATTCCGTTCCCTGCTGTGCAGATTGGCCTTCTTTGGCATAGCATACGATACGGCGGGCGATAAGTCCTGCAATTTGGCGGAAAAGAACACGGACGCCATTATGGTTAACTACAATAGTGGTACGCTCGTTGTCTTCCGAAGATTTTTCGCGGTAAGCTACTAAATACTTGCCCTGATGATGACGAAAATATTCGACTATGCCGTCTATGGGAAACCAATTGATATGTACGTTGAACACCGACATAAAAATAGACACCTGCAGGCGTTTATCTTTGAAAAATTCATTTTCTTCCGTTTCTTTAACGATAACGATAGTACCGTCGGCAGGTGCGATAACAGCATTGTCGTCCAACACGGGAATACGTTTTGGAACACGGAAAAAACACAATACAAAGAGATAAAGTATCAGCAGCCCTATCATAACTGACCACAGGGGCCAGCCAACGCCGCAAAACCAGCGCACAGCCGCAGCTATAATCAAAAATAAGACGGCGGTGAAATTAAGAATATATTGTCCTTCGCGGTGAATTTTTATCATAATTTTATAAAATATTTACAAGTTTTAAATAGAATAAAGCCATGGGAATAGCTAATAGAGCCGCATCGAAACGGTCTATCAGGCCGCCGTGCCCGGGCATAATTTTTCCTGAATCTTTTACGCCTATGCTGCGCTTAAACTGCGATTCTACAAGGTCGCCCAAAACGCCGAATATGCAGATAATAACCGAAAGAATTATGACGTCTTCAAGGGAAATAGCGTGATAGGGGTTCAGGGGAAATATATAGAGATACATCAGATAGCCGGCCAAAGCAGCGCTGAAAATACCGCCGATAAAACCTTCCCATGATTTTTTCGGCGAAAGACTGGGGAACAGTTTGTGCCTTCCGTGGCGGCCGAAAAGAATACCGAAAATGTAGGCGCCCACATCGCAACTCCAAAGAATGATAAAGCAGCCGAGCAACAGATGTCCGTCAAAAACAACCTCCGCACCGACTATAGCAGCATTTGTCGGGTAAACAAAATAATTCCACAAGGCAACAGGCAGGGCAATATAAATTATGGCAAGCAGGTTTTGCCCGACTACCACAAACGGTTGTTCATCTTTTTGGTATATTTGCGCCACAAATATCAATAAGGGAAGAGGTATGATAATGTATGCGTTAATTGCTCCCGCGGTGAACAATATCAATCCAAGGCCTGTGGCTATAGCCAACATCTGTTGGGTTAAATGGTTATTAGCGCCCCAAGTCAAACGGAAAAACTCCATCATCATAGTAAACACTATCAACAGTTGCAAACAAAGAAAAGCTATCGGGTGTAACAGTATTCCCGCTGTCATGATGAGCAGGAATAAAATTCCACTGAGGGTTCTTATGAATAAGTTTTTCATGCTTCTCTCAATAATTCTTCCTGCCGACTTGGTTTACGGCGAGGGCCGAAAATCTGTTCAACATCATCGGCAAATATTACCTCGCGTTCCAATAATAATTCCGCTAATTTAGTAAACCCTTCCATATAGGTAGTCAGGATTTGTTTAGCAGTATCATAGGCCTTATCTATCAGGTTTTTCACTTCATCGTCGAGAAGTTCGGCAGTTTTTTCGCTGTAGGGGCGGCTAAAGCCGAATTCATACTGACCGCTGGAATCATAGTAGCTTCTGTTGCCCACTTTTTCGCTCATGCCGAAATAGGATACCATAGCATAAGCCTGCTTAGTTACTCTTTCAAGATCGTTGACGGCGCCTGTGGACAGTCGGCCTAAAACCAATTCTTCCGCTGCACGGCCGCCAAGGGTAGCCGCCATTTCTTCGCAGAGCTGCTCGGTGGTAGTAATTTGCCGTTCTTCGGGAAGATACCAGGCTGCACCCAAGGCACGTCCGCGGGGAATAATGGTTACTTTCACCAGCGGGGTGGCATGGTCAAGCATCCAGCTAACCGTAGCGTGGCCGGCCTCATGGAAGGCAATAGCTCTTTTTTCTTCCTGTGTAATAATCTTACTCTTGCGCTCTAAACCGCCTATAATACGGTCAATAGCATCAAGGAAATCTTGCTTTTCAATCGTTTTTTTATTCTTACGCGCAGCAATCAATGCCGCTTCGTTACATACGTTGGCAATATCGGCGCCTGAAAAACCTGGCGTTTGTTTGGCCAAGAAATCAAGTTCAAAACCATCAACCAATTTCAGTCCGCGCAAGTGTACCTTAAAAATATCCAAGCGCTCTCTAAATTCGGGCAGGTCAACGTGAATCTGGCGGTCGAAGCGTCCGGCGCGCAACAAGGCTTTATCGAGAATATCGGCGCGGTTGGTAGCGGCGAGGATAATCACGCCGGTATTAGAGCCGAAGCCGTCCATTTCGGTGAGCAATTGGTTGAGCGTGTTTTCACGTTCGTCGTTGGAAGTGAAACCTGCGTTTTTGCTGCGGGCGCGGCCTACGGCGTCAATTTCATCAATAAATACAATGCAGGGCGCCTTTTCTTTAGCCTGACGGAAAAGGTCGCGCACACGCGAAGCGCCCACGCCTACAAACATTTCCACAAAGTCGGAACCCGAAAGTGAAAAGAAAGGCACATCGGCCTCGCCTGCCACCGCTTTGGCCAGCATTGTTTTTCCTGTTCCCGGAGGGCCTATCAGCAAGGCGCCTTTGGGAATTTTGCCGCCCAATTCGGTATATTTTTTTGGATTTTTCAAAAAGTCAACAATTTCCATCACTTCCACCTTAGCTTCTTCCAATCCGGCTACATCTTTAAAGGTAATTTTGTTCTTATGGTCTTTGTCGAACAGCTGCGCTTTGGAACGGCCAACGCTGAAGATACCGCCGCCTCCGGGCCCTCCGCCAAAACCGGCCGACATACGGCGAAACATAAAGAACCACAAGAGAAGCAACAATATGGGAAAGGTCAGCCACTCAAAAAGCCGACCTAAATAATCGTTACGTTCTTCGGTATCTATCTTAAATTGTTCTTCAAGGGGTAAAGAGTTATTAACCTCTTCTATTTTAGCGTAGGCATCGGTATATTGTTGAACCACAAAATAAAATTGCGGTCCACTCTTCGGAGCGTCGGAAGTAAATCCGAGTTTTTTATTGTACTTGCTTATGCTGTCTTTTTTTATGTACACCTCAACGCGGTTGATATTGGTAATCAATGATAGTTTAGCCACATCTCCAGAGGTAATTATCTGTTCTTTAACCTCTTGCCATTGAACTTGTACAGGACTTTTGCCATTGTTGAATACCCACATATACATAATAAATCCACCTATCAACAAGTAAAACCACATTATTACACGCGGCCTTTTGCCATTAGCGTTAGGCCTTTGAGGAGGCGGAGGAGGGCCTTTTGGAGGTATGCTTCCGTTCATTCTTTTTTCTTATATTTTTTTACTAAATTTGCTGAACCAATTTGCAAAGATAATAAAATAAACAATACCTTAATGTAAAAATATGAAAACAATTGAACCTCATTCTGTCACATGGCTCAATACGGTTGATTCCACAAACAGCGAAGCAGCCCGCCATTCCGCAACAGCCGCTGATTTAGAGGTATGGGCTGCCGTTTTTCAGCAAGTCGGCCGCGGTCAGCAAGAAAATCGCTGGGAAAGCGAGGCAGGCAAGAATCTCTTGTTTTCCATATTTTTACGTCCCAAGCTCCTATTGGCCGAAAAACAATTTTTACTCTCGCAATTGGTCTCTATCGCGCTTTGCGACTGTCTGCAAAAAGAAGGAGTGAAAGCTGTAATTAAGTGGCCGAATGATATTTATGTAAATAAAAAAAAGATTGCAGGTATCCTGATTGAACATCATATTTCAGGCGCATATATCTCATCAAGCATTGCAGGAATAGGCCTGAATGTTAACCAACAGGTTTTTCACACTGCCCCTAATCCTACCTCCATGTTTTTGGAGACTAAGCGTTTGTTCGACCTGCCTTTATTGTTGCAAAAAATAATAAATAATATAAAAACATACTATCTATCCATAGATGCTGAAAAACTACAAGAGAGATACCTTTCTTATTTGCTAAACTACAAAAAATGGGCTACTTACATAAATTCTGACGGAAAGATTTTCAAGGCTAAAATTATAGATGTATGTTCTACGGGAGAATTAAGTTTAATCAATAAGATGGGTGATATTCTGCATTTTGCTTTTAAAGAAATAAGTCTGTGTCAATAAATAAAAAGAAAGCCTATTGTTTTTACCGAAAAGAATATCTACCTTTGCAGTGCCATTGAAGGAATAAGGTGGCAATCTCTTGGACGGATTATTATAGGTGTGTTACTTCGGGTTTAATTTCTACATACTAATGATGTTAGATTAAATCCCAAAACCCGTCGAGCTTGAAGAAACTTCGGTTTTTTCGGTGAGATGCCGCCTTTTTTTGAGAGCTTGTTCAATTTTTTGAACAAGCTTTTTTTATGGGCGTTTTTAATAATTAAATTGCTGGTAGGTAAATAGATAGATGAAATTTTGTAAATAAATTATTTTTTCAATCATTTATTTTTGTAATTTTGCAGAAAGATTATTAAAAAGTCCGAGCAGGGAACGGACGTAAAACTAACAATAAGATGAGGAAAATAATTTTATCTTTGGCACTATGTGTAAATTTCGCTATTGGCTATGCACAAAGCGAAAACGGTATTATTCCATTGGTTATGCACAATGCACAGAATGGAAAAACCTATTTGGGTGAATGGATTTATGTTGATGCGCATAACAATTTTGTTGGCGCCTCTTTTGCCCCATTAGGAGAAGTTGATAGTATCAGCCTAAAAACTGATATTCCCACTATTGGGTGGACAAACAAAATTGCCGCCGCTCCACAAACAGGAATAGCGGCTTATTTTAAGGGAAGGTACTACATTATTTACGTAGATAACTATGTAGTAAGTATCAGAAATGCAATTATGGGCGTGAGAATAAGATACAGGCATTTGACTGAAAATATAGCAAACAGTATAATTGCAGATAGTAAACAGCCTACGATTTTTATAGCTGATGATGAGAATACTTTCGGTAAAAGCAGCAGCATTATTGCGGATAAAGTAAAAACAGAACTTGCCAAAAACGGTTATTCATTAACGCAAAATGCTGTGCAAAGCCATTATCAACTCTATATTAAGGCAAGCACACGGCAAATTAACAGCGACAATAATTTTAACTATTGCTATGCTGATATAACCGTAGAGTTGTTTAATACATTGACAGGCAATAGCGAATATTTTGAAGATTTCTCACAAAAGGGAGTTTCCACTTCGCGCGACCGTGCTGCGCGCGAAGCGCTTACAGACGCGTCAACTGTTATAAATGAAAAAATCTTATCATTCATACTTAAAAACAAAGAATAATGAAGAAAATAATTATCACATTGTTTGCGATAATGTGCCTTACAGCCGTATTTGGACAGGAGAAAACCAAACTTGCAGTATATGTACATGGTGATGCCAGAGAAGCAGAGAAAAAAGTAGTGGGTGCCAGAATAATTTCAACCATAGTGAAAAGTGATAAATATGCAGCAGTAGAACGCACTGCTGATTTTCTTGCCGAACTTAGCCGAGAACAAGGTTATCAATACTCAGGAAGTGTGGACGACGGGCAAATAATAAAACTTGGTAAGCAATTCGGAGTTAAAATGGTATGCGTAGCAGATGTTGGAGGCTCTGATTTATTTGCACGTATGATAGATATAGAAACGGGTTTGGTTGCTTCAGTCAGTGGGAGGCATGGAGTTAGTTTATCTAACTTGGACAATTTAATAAGCAATGCAAACGCTTTGATTGAAAATCTATTACAGAATGTAACAACTACTGTTGATAAGCAAAAGATAGCCATTTATGTAACTAAAAGCAGCGACAGTTATAAAGCCAAACGTGTGAATTATCAACTAATAGAAAATATTACGAACACAGGAGTATTTATAACAGTAGATAGAACTTCTGATTTTCTTGCTGAACTCAAGTATCAAGGCTCCGGTAATGTAGATGATAGGCAATTAAGCCGTTTAGGAAAACAATTTGGAGTAAACTTAGTTTGCGTAATTGATATTACAAGCATAGGGAATGATACCTACACAACGGTACGCATTATAAATGTCGAAACAGGAATGATTATTGCTACGTCTGAGAAAAAAGGATGGAATAGCTACAGGGTATCTTCAGATCATAGAAATGAACAATATGTAACATGGAGCGGAGAATATAGTTATTATAGCGAGACATGGGAGAATTATTATTACCTAAATGTATTTAACAAAAATCTTGATGAGATAACAGCAGAACTTATGCAACAACTTGGAGTTTATGTTTGTATTAAAAAAGACCAAAGAAAAAGTCAATTTGAATGCTGTACTGGTTTAACAGAATACGATGGTTTTTGCAGAGACTTTAGCGGTGGCATGGCTGCTTATTGGGTAAAACACGATTTGGGAGTAGAAGTGATGTATAAAGATATTACAGTTACAGGGAAAGATGTAAAAAATAAGAAAAATGCCCTTTGCCCCGTAGGCTGGCGCCTTCCTACTTCTGCAGAATTTAAAAAAATGGATAAAGTAAAAGGATTTAATATTAATCAAAACAGATACATAACTTTCGATTCAAGGGCTAAAGGTAGATATATACAGAGAAGTTCTTCCGGCAGCTATTACTACTACTACAAGGTACAGGTGGGGGAAGATTATCGTGTTAGATGTGTAAAAGATTGATAATTTGTGGCTTCAATGCCTTTTTTAAAAGGCAAGGCTGAAAGCCTTATATATCCCATCCTAAAAACGCCTTGGGCTAATGATGTGCACAAACGTAAATTGCAAGTATGGACACAAAATATTAGAAATCAGAACATCACGAGAAATACTAAGTTAAATTATTTTTTTAAATCATTTATTTTTGTAATTTGTAATGTTCAATCTGCAACACTTTTTAGGACTCGTCATTAAATTTAAAGGCTCAAATCTTGCATTTATTTCGTAATTTAAAAAAGAATTGCTATATTTGCAGAAAACCTTGTGTTATGAATACGAATTTTTATTGTGTAATCATGGCAGGCGGTATAGGCAGCCGCTTTTGGCCTATCAGCCGTAATCTTCGCCCCAAGCAATTCTTAGATATATTAGGCACCGGAAGAACTTTTTTACAGGAAACTTTCCATCGCTTTGCCAAAATATTACCCAAAGAAAATATACTGATTGTTACCGGTAGCCAATACACCGGTTTGGTAAATGAACAATTGCCCAACCTCAACCCCATGCAAATCGTAGCGGAGCCGTCGCGTTGCAATACTGCCCCCTGCATTGCTTATGCCACTTATAAGATATTGGATAAGAACCCTAATGCTACTATAGTAGTGGCTCCCTCCGACCATCTTATTATTAACGAGGCGGAATTTCTTAGTATTATTAACAAGGCGCTCGAATTTGCCGACACGAATGAGAGTTTGGTAACCCTGGGCATTAAACCTACCCGCCCTGAAACCGGCTATGGTTATATACAACTTAGCCACAGCGGCAAAGACATCATTATGGGCGAGGCTTATAAGGTAAAAACCTTTACGGAAAAACCTACCTTAGACTTGGCCAAGGTATTTGTCAAAAGCGGGGAATTTTTCTGGAACTCAGGCCTCTTTGCCTGGAAGGCTACAACTATCCAAACAGCGTTAAAAAACCTGCTGCCCGAAGTAAATGTCCTGTTTGAACAGGGTGTAGGCAAATATAACAAGCCGGAAGAAAGCGATTTTATCAAAAAAGTGTATAACGAATGCCTCAGCGTATCTATAGACTACGGTGTGATGGAAAAGGCCGACAATGTGTATGTTTTCCCCGGCGATTTCGGATGGTCGGACCTTGGTACGTGGGAATCGCTTTACCTGCAATGGAATAAGGACGACCAAAGCAATATGGTTGACGCTCAACAGGTAATTCTTAAAGAGGTTAGCAATAGCAGCATTGCAGTATCGAAGAAAGAAAAATTAGTAGTGATTAAGGAACTTGATAACTACTTAATCGTTGATACCGACGATGTGCTGCTGATTTGTCCGCGCAACAACGAGGAGCAAATCAAGCAAATTATGAGAAGCGTTGACCCGAAGTACCTGTAATGTGTAACGGCGAAGGGGTAGAGTATATCAAAGGAAATAACAGTTATCTAACCAAAAATGAGAACACTGTGTTCTCTGTATTTTGTGAATTATCAGCACTTTGTAAAAACAAAGAAATAAAAAAAGAACCGTTTTCCAACGATTCTTTCGGTTTAGTAGCGGGGACAGGACTCGAACCTGCGACCTCCGGGTTATGAGCCCGACGAGCTACCAACTGCTCTACCCCGCGGTATTAAGTTACAAAGGTAAGCATTATTTTCGGAACTGCAAAATAATTATAGCTTTTTGCTTAACCATAGATTCAATAAGTGAATGCAACTTTAGGGTTCAAACATCGGAAAAAAATTTCTTTTGGGGAATAAAATTTAATATTCTTAATCTATGCGCATTGTACAGATCGTTCTTTCTCTTAATGCGCCGGGCGGCAATTGAAACATTTTCTTACAGAAGCTATTGAAGTGCGACTGCGAAGCAAAGTGGTATTTCGAGGATATTTCTTTAAATGATTTATTGGTGCAGTTAATATCATAGTGTATCATCTTGGCTTTCTCTCTTTCCATCCATTGGTAAGGCGAAACGCCAAACATTTTGACAAACCGTTTCTTAAATCCCGATACGCTATAGTTCGTAATATTGGCCAAATCGCCTATGCCCTTTGCAGATAAATGGTAGCGATAAATCAACTCTGCAAACTCGGTATCATCGTTAAGAATGGGTGCAAAAAAGAGGGTTAAATCTTTTTTGGAATAATATGCCCTTAAGTAATAAAGCAATTCCCGTTGCTTGATTTCCAAAAAATAGGTGCACCTTAATCCATCGGAATAGGTCTTAATAATACCCTCCAAATACATCTGAATTACCTTGCCTATTCTTAACGGATATAGAACGGAGTGATTGATTACAAGCTCTTTCTTTAGTCGATACAGCAATACTATTGGATAATGTTCACAAAAATTTAAATTATTATGCAGATTTACAATAACAATACTTGCGTCATCATCAACATTGACCATATATTGGCCTCCGCGCGGCAGCAGAAAAAATCTTCCTTTCTCAATAAATGTTTGTTGATTTTCATACAAAAAATTAATTCTTCCTTTCAATAGAAAAATTATTCGATTGTGTGTTTCATTAAATTTAAGTATTGCTCCTTTGCGCTCATTAAGATGCGTTATCATCGGAATGGCATAATTGTCGTACAAAAAGCAGTCCAAATGTTCGCTTTGATACAATAATTCAGCATTGTTTTTCATTGGTCGGTAAGATGTGTATTTTTAAATCTTGTTTATTAGTACATGACAAAAGTAGTCAATTAATTTTAATTCGATGTCAAATATCGGCAAAAACTTGAAGCAGGCAACTTATTTTCGTCTATTGTGCTTTTTAAGACGAGTACTTCAATTCATAAGTTTCACAAATTCTTTATAGTATCCCTGTCAATTCCTTTAGTGAGCTGATATCGTAAGTGGCTTTGCAGCCTCTCTGTTCTTGCTGTTTAGGGTTGAAAAATACCTGATCAATACCGTAATTTTGAGCGCCGAGAATATCATGCTCCCAACTGTCGCCTACCATCAGGCAATGCTTCTTTTTTGCATTAAAGGCCGTGGTAGCCGCGTGGAAAATTTCAGGTCGAGGCTTCTGGTAGCCTACCATTTCAGAAGTAAACACTTTATCGAAATAACCAACTATCCCACAGCTTTTTAACTTGATGTCCTGCACTTCGGGGAAGCCGTTGGAAATAATGGCCATTCGGTATTTCGGACGAAGGTACTCCAATACCTCTTTTGCATGAGGAAATAAATTGGTTTTGAGCGGACAGCGGGTGGTGTAAGCCCAGCCGAAACGCTCGGCCAAATCATGGTCGTTAAGGCCAAAATCTTTCATGGTCAAATAAAAACGAAGCGAGCGCAAAACATCTTTGCGTAAGCTTCCTACCTCATACTCAGCCCAAAGCCGCTTATTGTGTTTTTCGTAGGTAATAAAAAATTGTTCAAAATGGGTAAACCGCTGCAGTCCGAACTCTTCGAATAACTCTTGGATACACTCGTAAGCATTCGTATCGAAATCCCAAAGGGTGTGGTCGAGGTCAAAAAAGACTGTTCGGTATTTCTTTTGAAAAAATAACATTAATTAGGCTAAATAAGAATAAAAAGAAAGACAAAAATAAGCATAATTTTTGCATTTTCGATTTTTTATATAACTTTGCACGTTTACAAATGCACAAACATGAGACAGCTTAAGATCACAAAATCAATAACCAACCGTGAAAGCGCTTCCCTTGATAAATATTTACAAGAAATTGGTCGTGAGGAACTTATATCTGTAGAAGAAGAGGTGGAATTGGCGCAGCGGATCAGACGTGGTGATCAGGAAGCTTTGGAGAAATTAACCCGAGCTAATTTACGTTTTGTAGTCTCGGTGGCCAAACAGTATCAAAATCAGGGGCTTAGTTTGCCTGACCTGATTAATGAAGGCAATCTGGGTTTGATTAAAGCAGCCGAGAAATTCGATGAAACCCGTGGGTTTAAATTCATTTCCTACGCAGTGTGGTGGATTCGCCAGTCTATTTTGCAGGCCTTGGCCGAGCAGTCGCGTATTGTGCGTTTGCCGCTTAATCAGGTAGGCTCGCTGAACAAGATAAACAAGGCTTTAGCCAAGTTTGAGCAGGAGCATGAGCGCACGCCTTCACCCGAAGAATTAGCTAATATTCTGGAAATTCCCCGCGAAAAAATATCCGACACCCTGCGCGTGTCCGGCCGCCATGTATCGGTGGACGCCCCCTTTGTTGACGGCGAAGACAACAGCCTTTTAGACGTCTTGGTCAACAGCGATTCGCCCAATGCCGACAGGGGCTTGATTAACGAATCTTTGTCGCGGGAAATTGACCGCGCCTTGTCCACCCTCACCGAAAGGGAACGCGATATAGTGAAGTATTTCTTTGGTATAGGCTCACAGGAAATGACTTTGGAGGAAATAGGCGAACATTTCGGCCTAACCCGCGAGCGCGTTCGCCAAATTAAAGAAAAGGCCGTCCGCCGCCTCCGCCACAGCACCCGCAGCAAATTGCTCAGATCGTACTTGGGGTAGTTATTAGTGGTTAGTGGTTAACGGTTGGTTAGTTGAAAATTAAAGCTTTAAATCATAACCTTAAACTTTGAACTTTAAACCTTGAACGACATTTACCGTACCATAGCCGCACCTGCAGTCGGACTGTTCAAAGATAAGGGCAGTAAATTCTTAGCCTTTGCCTTTCCTGTTGAAAATGAGGCGGAAATAAAAGAACATATCCAAAACTTAAAGAAAGAGTACTTCGATGCACGGCATCATTGTTACGCTTATCGCATAGGTCTCAATGGCGAACTTTGGCGCGCTAACGATGATGGCGAACCTTCCTCTACCGGAGGAAAGCCTATTCTGGGGCAACTGCTTTCGATGGAACTGACCAATGTGCTGGTAGTTGTCGTGCGCTATTTCGGCGGCATTCAGCTGGGCGTATCGGGACTGATTAATGCTTACCGCAGCGCCGCTGCCGCAGCCTTGGCGCAGGCACAGATAGTAGAAAAAGTAGCCAAAGAAATCTTGACGCTTAAATTTCCTTACCTTGAGATGAACAGGATA
This sequence comes from Bacteroidales bacterium, assembly GCA_009777095.1. Classification (GTDB taxonomy): domain Bacteria; phylum Bacteroidota; class Bacteroidia; order Bacteroidales; family UBA932; genus UBA932. The sequence goes on from WRMN01000003.1 coordinate 130,582, forward strand.
ATGAAATTAGTAAAGGAAGAAGGTCTGGAAACCCTATCACAACATTTTGATAATGAATGCGAAATAACATTAGCAATACCCCTAAGCAAAAAAGACAGGATAGCCCGCGAATTTAAATTTTAGAAATTAAGCTTTTCCCCTTCCGATTTTGCAACCAATACTGTACAAACGGTGTCGCCATAAACATTTAAAACTGTTCGGGCCATATCAAGAAAACGGTCCACCAATAAAATAAACCCGATACTTTCGGGAGGTAAGCCCACCATTTGAATAATGACGACAGTCATAACCAAGCTGGCCATTGGAATGCCTGCAGTGCCAATGCCAACCATTAAGGCTGCAAGAAGCACAAAAAGCTGTTGTGCAATTGATAAATCCATGCCGTAAACTTGAGCAATGAAAAGCACAGCAATGCCTTCGTACAGCGAAGTGCCGTTCATATTAACCGTAGCGCCTAAGGGTAGTGAAAAATTGGCTAATTTTTCAGACACGCCGCAGCGCGACTTAACATGGGCAAGCGTTAAAGGTAATGTGCCGTTGGAAGAAGCTGTTGAAAACGCCATCAGAAGCACATCTTTCATCTTCGACAGATGTTTGAACGGATTGATTTTTCCTGCGATGTAAAGTATCAGGCTTAATGTTACAAACAGGTGGAAAGCAATTCCAAATATGACCGTAAACATGTATAATCCTTGACTTTCGAGCATTGCTTTTAATTTTTCGAGACTATTTGCATCGGTGGCAACAACGTTTGCAATGAGACCGAAAACTCCGTAGGGCGCTAATTTAAGGATAAACATCGTCAGGTCCATTACCACATTGCCTATGCCTTCAATAGCATGTTGTACTTTTTGAGCGTATGAATGGACGGATTTACCGAGAAACACCCCAAAAAGGATTGCAAATATAATAATCCCAATCATATTCATTGTAGAAAATGCTTGAAATATATTATCCGGAACCATATTTACCAAAAAATCCCTGAGCGATACCTGAGAAGAGCTGATAATAGAAGCAGTTTCGGGTAATGTAATCGTTAATCCTTCTCCGGGTTTGATAAGATTAACAAAAAACAATCCTATCAGAATGGCAATAATGCAAGTAACTAAATAATAAGACAAAGTTTTCCCTCCTAAGCGCAGAAAGCCGTCTGTTGCACTAATACCGGCAACTCCGCTTACTACACTGCAAAATACCAAGGGAACCACAATCAATTTCAAAGCGCGCATAAAAACCGTACCTAACCAATCAACGTAGGATACTTGCTCCGTAAAATAAAAGCCAAATAATGCACCTAAAATAATAGCGATTATAATTTGCCAATGTAAAGAAAGGGTTCTTTTTTTCATGTTTTTATAAAAATATGCTTACAAAAGTAAAAACATTATTTGAGAAAACAAATGATTTTTTCAAATAAAATAGTATTGTGTGTGAAAAAATGCGTACTTTTACCATTTAAACTATAAAAATGGAGCAAGAACTTCCTTCAAAATTATTACAGGCAGCGGTCGATGAGTTGTCGCGTTTACCCGGTGTAGGAAAGAAAACGGCTTTGCGCTTGGCCTTGCATCTGATGAAACAACCTCAGACTGAGGTAGAACGCTTTGGCCGTTCGTTTATTAGCATGAGGAATGAAATCAAGCACTGTGCGGTTTGCAATGTTTTATCCGATACCGATACCTGTGATATCTGTACTAATCTGCGGCGCGACCACTCCATTGTTTGCGTGGTGGAAAGTATCCGCGAAGTATTGTGCATTGAAAATACGCAGCAATATACAGGCCTTTACCACGTGCTGGGCGGCATCATTTCGCCGATAGACGGTGTTGGCCCTAACGATTTGAAAATTGATATGCTTATGGAACGTATTGCCAAAGGCGACATCAAAGAAGTTGTTTTGGCGCTGAGTACGACTATGGAAGGCGAAACAACCTGCTATTATCTCTATAAGAAAATCCGCGAGTTCAACATTGAGGTTACCACCATTGCCCGCGGTGTGGGCTTTGGCGATGAACTCGAATATACCGATGAGTTGACCTTAGGGCGTTCTATTAAAAATCGACAGCCTTTTACGTTAAACTAACCTTAAAAAAATCATTTTTTCTCCAATTTTATTTCAAGAGGATCTTGCAGTTGTTGTGCAAACTTATTGATATAAGTTGTCCATTCATCTAAAGAAGTAAAGCCCCATTTACTCCACCCGGCGCCGGTGTAATAAGTAAGTTCGCTTTCGGATAGATAGTCGCTTATCGCCAATATGTGCTGCTGTTCGAGCTTGGCGTCTTTCAATGCTTCGGGAAATACAACCGCCGTATATACTATGCCGTTTTCATGGTCGGGTTTAGCCTTATCGCCTTCTTCCGAATAAATGATGTAGCCCTTTTCCGGAGCCAATATCGGTATATGATTAGGGTCTGCTTTATCGACATCGACAGGTTTGCCTTCTTTTTTGAATACAATACCGGCAGCCACAGGAACAGTACCTTCGAAACCGGTAAAAATTTCGGTTACCTTGTTAAGATGAGCGCCGACATCTAAACTGAAAATACGAGTTTCGCCCACTGCTATGCCTTCAGCATCAAATTCATTATAGTCAAGGCGGACAGAGGTGCGGATAGGGCCGTTATCCAAGGTTTGCCAGCCTGCGAAATTTTGTCCGAGGCATAATTTGCCGTTAATGTAAGGAGCCATAGCGCCACAGCCTAAGGATCGGCCTACCTTATAACAATCTACTCCTTCTCCGTGGTCAACATGATAAGATATCTTGTTCTCGGTATAATCTTTATAAATTTTATCCATAAAGAATTGATCCGTGCGTTTTACTATAGCATCAAGTCCGTTGCTGGGGCCGTCTTTGGCAATTAAGGCTAAGCCGTAAATACGGAAAGCAATGCGGTCGTTTTCCCAAAAATAATCATCATAGCGTTCGGGGGCAAAGCGGCCATATACTTTAGCCGTGTAATTGTTTTGTTTTCCCTTATTGTAAACAATGCTGTATTGCACACAGGCATTAGCTTCGACATTTACTTGAAAAATCAATTTTTGAGGACTATCCTTGCCTTCATATACTATCTGAGAAGGTATTTCCTCATCATTTTCGTTGTAAACAACATACGAATCCGTACCTTTTTCAAGTGCAGGAAGGTATTGCAGCAGTTCGCCGCAGGCAATTTCTACGGTCTCCTGTTGACGGTCGATGCCTAAGGGATTAGTTATCGTAACCTTTAGAGGGGTCGAGGAGCAGTTTATTACAGTCAAAGCCAAAAGAAAAATAGAGAGATAGGGTTTCATATTAATTTAAATTTATTACTTTGGTTGTTTGCCGATATAAGCGAGAATGCCGCCGTCAACATAAAGAACATGGCCGGTTACGAAGTTAGAGGCTTCGGAAGCAAGGAATACGACAGGCCCTTGCAGGTCTTCTATTTCACCCCAGCGGCCTGCGGGCGTACGGCCAATAATAAAGCTGTTGAAGGGGTGGCCGTCCTCACGTAGCGGAGCGGTTTGAGCAGTGGCAATGTAGCCGGGGCCTATGCCGTTGACCTGAATATTAAATTCTGCCCATTCGCAGGCTAAATTCTTGGTCAACATTTTTAACCCACCTTTGGCAGCAGCGTATGCGCTGACGGTCTCGCGCCCCAGTTCGCTCATCATGGAGCAGATGTTGATGATTTTACCTCCGCCTTTTTTTATCATGCCGGGAGCTACGGATTTCGACATGATAAAGGGGCCGTTGAGGTCTATGTCAATTACCTGACGAAAATCGGCCGCTGTCATTTCAACTGCCGGAATGCGTTTGATAATACCTGCATTATTCACTAAAATATCAATTAGGCCTACTTCCTGTGTAATTTTAGCAATACTTGCATTTACCGCCTCTTCGTCGGTAACATCAAAAACATAACCGTAGGCCTCTACGCCTGCTTCTTTGTAGTCTTTAATGGCAGCATCAATACGTTCCTGCACGAGGTCGTTGAATACAATCTTAGCGCCTGCATCGGCTAATGCCTTGGCTAAAGCCATTCCTATGCCGTGCGTAGCTCCGGTTACGAGGGCGATTTTCCCTTGAAGTGAAAAATTTACTGACATATATGCTAATTTATCGATTTACAGATTACTGTTATTTTGTGTATCATTCAATACTAATTCTATATTTCCACCTTCTTATACTTTGGCACTAATCTTTTCATAATTACCCAACCGATAAGATAAGCCACAGCACAGACACAGAATACAATAAAATATCCGGCCGGTTTTCCGGAAAAGCCCATGAATGTCATATTGGTTTCGTAGGCGTGAGTGAACAAGACTCCTGAGCCCATATTGATGATAAACGAACCTATACCGCCTGCCATTCCGCCGATACCAACAACTGTAGCCACCGCCGATTTCGGTATCATATCACTGACGGTGGAAAAGAGATTGGCCGACCACGATTGGTGCGCTGCTCCGGCAATACCGATAATAATCACAGGAAACCAGAAGGAGTAGGGTCCGAGTGGTTGCGCCAACAAGGTCAACAGTGGAAAAAACGCGAAAATCAACATTGCACGCATACGCCCTGCATAAGGGTCTAATCCTTTTCTAACCATGAAATAAGATGGCAATTTACCGCCGGTGTAGATGGATATCATAACAATTGCATAAAGTGTGAAAATCGCTAATTGACCCATTGTATCCGAAGATTTTAAGCCGTAAACATCGCTTAAATAGGCAGGCGTCCAGAAAAGGAAGAACCACCAAACGCCGTCGGTCATAAATTTTCCGATAGCAAAGGCCCATGTTTGTTTAAATTTAAAACATTGTCCCCACGAAAGTTTTTTCTCCTGCGTTTCTGCGGATACGACTACCTCATCTTTATCTTGCATGATATAGGCCAATTCTTCGGCATTTACTTTCCGATGTTTTTCGGGTTTATCGTAGGCAAAGGTCCACCAGCCCATCCACAAGAAACCGAGCGCACCGATGATGAGGAACGACATTTCCCAACCATAGTGTTTGGCTAATAACGGAATACAGAGCGGCGCTGCCAATGCGCCTACCGTTGCACCTGCATTGAAAATTGCCGTTGCTAATGCCCGATCTTTTTTAGGAAAATATTCGGCGGTGGCCTTGATAGCTGCCGGAAAGTTGCCCGCCTCGCCAATAGCCAACACTACACGGGCGAAAATCATCAACACCACACTCACGCTAATTATGTTTGCGACTGTTTTTGCACAGCTTATCGCTACCATGGCATCGTAACCTTCGATACCTACCCACCATTGCGTTGCAATACCGCAAAGGGCATGCAAACATGCGCCAACCGACCATACTCCTATTGCCCACAGGAAGCCTTTTTTGGTGCCAAGCTTATCAACAAAACGTCCGGCAAACAGCATACCGAAAGCATACACAAGAGAAAAAATAGCGGCAATAAGCCCATAGTGCGCATCTGTCCAATGAAATTCAGGTGCAATAAAATCTTTCCATGTGAGGGAAAGCACTTGCCTGTCGAGATAGTTAATTGTTGTAGCAAAAAACAACAGCGCGCAGATAGTCCATCTGTGTTGGGTCATTTTCCGATCGAAGTTAGAACTCTTACTCATATTTACTATATGTTTTAGATTAGAAAATTCAAAGATAATTAAAAAAATGATTTATAATTCCCATTGGTTAATTTTTGATATTATTTTGGCTATAATTACTAAAATCGATTAGGATAGAAGCGCTATCTTTGTATAAAGTTTATTAAGATAAAATAAATATGAGTAAGACGATTGTTACTTTTGGAGAAATTATGTTGCGTTTGGCTACTTCCGACTATTTACGTTTTAGTCAGGCAAAGGAATTCACGGCTACCTTTGGCGGCGGCGAGGCTAATGTAGCCGTTTCATTGGCTAATTACGGTCTGCCTGCGGAATTTGTTACCCGTTTACCGCAAAATGATATTGCCCAAGCCTGTGTAATGGATTTGCGTAAATATGGCGTGGGCACAAGTCATATCCTCTTTGGCGGTGAACGTATGGGGATTTATTTTTTGGAGACAGGCGCTGTAGCCCGCGCCGGTAAAGTGGTGTACGATCGCGATCATTCGGCTGTTGCCGACATTAAGCCCGGCATGATTAATTGGGAAGAAGTATTTAAAAATGCACAGTGGTTCCACTGGACAGGCATTACGCCTGCCTTATCGCAAGGCGCTGCTGACGCTTGTTTGGAAGCTATCGCAGTGGCGAACAGTATGGGGCTGACTGTATCGACTGATTTGAACTTTCGTAAAAATTTGTGGAAATACGGTAAAAAAGCCTCGGAGGTGATGCCGGCCTTAGTTGAGGGCTGTGATGTAATCCTTGGTAACGAAGAAGATGCCGAAATGGTATTCGGCATTAAACCTGAAGGTTTCGATGCGCATCATACAGGCGGTCATCTGGAATCGGCAATCTTCGAATCGGTATGTAAGCAATTGATGGCTAAGTTCCCTCGCGCGAAGAAAGTGATTATTACCTTACGTGGTTCCATCAATGCCAATCATAATACATGGGCAGGCGTACTCTTCGATGGCAAACAACTCTTTCACTCGCCTTCTTATGATATTACCCACATTGTGGATAGGGTAGGCGGCGGCGATGCTTTCATGGGTGGTTTGATTTACGGCTTAATTACTTATTTTGGAGACGACCAAAAAGCGCTGAACTTTGCCGTAGCCGCTTCCTGTTTAAAACACACCATCTATGGCGATTTTAATCGGGTAAGCGTAGCCGAAGTAGAAAATCTGATGAAAGGAGATGGGTCAGGCCGTGTCTCACGATAATTTGCGGATTTATAATTCGCAATCAAATAATCCGTATGAAATCTGTAAACCTATAAATATCTATGTCAAAATTCAATAAACTAACAACCCTGTCCGTAATGATAGAAACCGGCATGATTCCGGTGTTTTATCATAAAGATGCCGAAGTGGCAAAACAAGTGGTAAAGGCTTGCTATGAAGGCGGGGTAAGGGCTTTCGAATTTGCCAATCGCGGTGAATTTGCCCATGAAGTATTCGGCGAATTAAACAAATGGGTGCATAAAGAATGTCCCGATATGATTATGGGCGTCGGTTCGGTAGTAGATGCCCCTACGGCTGCCTTATATATTCAATTAGGCGCTAATTTTTTGGTTGGTCCGTTGTTTAATCCCGATGTGGCTAAGGTGGCCAATCGCCGCTCCATTCCTTACAGCCCGGGTTGCGGTACGGTATCGGAAGTAGGTTATGCGCAGGAAGTAGGTTGTGATTTGCTGAAGGTTTTCCCCGGCGATGTATTGGGGCCTGCCTTTGTCAAAGGACTGAAAGCCCCGATGCCCTGGTCTATGTTGATGGTTACCGGCGGAGTAAAACCCGAAGAGGCCAATCTTAAAGAATGGTTCGAGGCCGGTGTATCCTGTGTTGGTATGGGCTCCAACCTTTTCCCTGCCGCAGCTATAGAAAAGAAAGACTGGGGGGCAGTTACGCAACTTTGTCGGGAAGCATTGGCGATTATAGCGAAGGTGCGGAAATAAAAAACAGAAAGCCTTCAAAAATTCCTGTAAAATTTGCTTGCAATATATTTTTATGTAATTTTGCAGTTAAACTTTAACATTGCATAAATTATAAATAATAAATTGCTAAACAAAAACATAGAAACAACAATAAACGAGGCTTTCCACAGGGACGCTGTGTGTATTTTGCCATTGTGCGTCAGCGTGGGACAGCGTGTAGGGCTATTCAAGTGGACTTTTGTCAATACTTGGTACAGCGACATAAAAAAATTAAAGTTTGTTGAGACTTGAGATAGCAGATTTTGAATGAAAGAAAAAAGTTTAACTTTAATTAAAAACAAATTATAAAGAATTATGACTGAAAACGAACAAATGCCAACTATCATTAAAACAGAACTTGGTAAAAAATTTACAGATGAGATTCTGAATCCAAGTATTGATTTAGGTACAGACTATGCTGAAATATTTATTGACGATTTAATGGATAATGGATTATTAAAAGAAATCCCTATTGTAAAATCAGTAGTTGGAACCATTAAGGCAGGAATTTCAATTAATCAGTTTTGGTTTGCTAAAAAGATTTTAACTTTTATTCGTGAATTTAATTTAGGCAATGTTGATAATAAACAACGAATAAAATTCCAACAAAAAATAAATACAAATGATAAATTTAGAAAAAAAGTTGTTGAGCAAATTATGATTTTTATTGATAAACATATGGAAATCAACAAAACTAAAATATCAGCAAAATTATTTCAAGCATTTGTGGAAGAAAACTTGACTTATGAAGAATTTGTTTCTACAAATATTTGCCTTGATAAATTACACCCTGATTCATATAGTTTTATAAATTATTTGGCGACAATTGGATATGAAATTAATCATGAATTTAAAAATGAACGAAACTTTGATGCAGAATCATTACTATTGACAAGTGGGTTAGCAACAGAAACTTCTAGCTTTTGGCATGGATTTCGTTTGAAAAATGAAGGAATCAAACTTTATGAATATGGAATCAAACCGCTGACAATTTAGACAATTAGACGAAAGGGGGCAAGATTTAAACAGCAAAATAAAATAGATAATGTAATACAAATATTGATATGAGTTTTGAAGATTATATGATGGATTTGATGATGCGGAAGATTATATGAACTATTTATCAAATCAAGCAGATAGAGAATTTGAAAGACAATATTACGATGACATTTTTTTTGAGGACGAGCATTATGAGGAAAAATGCTTGGAATGCGATGATGAAATACAAAATATTTTGGATTTTTCAGGTTTTCGAGGCAATATAACATTTGAAATGTTTGCCGAAATAGAAGAATATTGTGATTTAGCTAAAAGTATTTGGCAGGATTCTTATCCCTTTCTTTATGAAATGATGGAGTCGGACGGTTCTGTGAGTATATTTAAAGAAAATCCAAATGGTTCAGTAGATAAATGTTTATATGATGATGAGGGAAATGATAAAGGAGATATTCAAGTTAAAGGAGAAAAAGAGGGTTATTTGCACATTCTATGTGAATGGGTTCAAAATAAAAGACAAGCAAATCCTAACTTTTAATGTAAAGACAAAACGCCGAACGCATAACGGGCGGAATTCTATTTTCTCCAGTAAATAAAAAGAATTAAAATTTCAATGGTTTTTTCAAATTAACGAAAAAAGTAATAATATTGTACTGCTATTCACGTTTTATCTATGAAAAATGTGTAATTTTGCCAAAAATTTATAGATATGAAAATTAAAAGAGACATATTGAACGACCTGAAACGGTGGAAAGAAAGTTGCTATCGCAAGCCACTTGTGTTACAGGGAGCAAGGCAGGTAGGTAAATCGTTTATTTTAAAACAATTGGGCATGCAGTATTTTGAAAATTACTGTTATGTAAATTTCGATTTTGAAAAAGAACACAAAGCAGAATTTGCCCTTACAAAAGACCCTACACGCATTGTTTCTTACCTTACAGCAGTAAAAGGGATTGATATTCAACCCGAAAAAACGCTGATTATTTTTGATGAAATCCAAGAGTGTAATGATGCGTTGAACTGTTTGAAATATTTTCGCGAACTAATGCCCAAACAGGCAGTTGTGTGTGCAGGCTCTTTGCTCGGAGTGGCATTGAAGCGCGAAGGCGCGTCTTTCCCGGTTGGAAATGTTGATTTTCTGACACTTTACCCTGTTTCCTTTAAAGAATTTCTCGCACTTTACAACGAAAAATTATCCCAATTTTTGGATAATTACATTGTAGCGAAAACTTTGGAAAAAGTACCTGAAATATTTCACACCCAACTAATAGATGCGTACAAAGTGTATCTCTGTTGCGGTGGAATGCCTGAAACCATTGTCCGCTATCTTGAGAATAGAGACTGGGAAGAAAGTGATACGGTTAATAATCAAATTCTTACAGCCTATACACTTGATTTTGCCAAACATATTGACAGCAAGGATATTCCTCGCTTATTGCGACTTTGGCAAAATATTCAAGATAATTTAGCGAAAGAAGACCGAAAATTCAAATATTCGCTGATAGAAAAAAACGCACGGGGAAGAGATTATGAAAATTCGATTGAATGGTTAGTTTTAAGTGGGTTAGTAAATCGAGTTTTTGAAATTAATACACTCCGTTTGCCGATTTCTTCCTGCAAAAACAGTAATGCTTTCAAATTGTATCTTGCTGATTCGGGACTTTTGCGCACAAAATTCCGACTTACGCCCACTACCATATTGCAGGGCGACAGATTGTTTACTGAATTTAAAGGAGTTTTGACCGAAAATTATGTATTGCAATCGCTTGTCCGTCAATTTGGAAATGATATTTTTTATTGGACTTCGGGCAATCAGGCAGAAATAGAATTTGTGTTTCAACTTTCGGAAAGGATTATTCCTATTGAAGCAAAATCGGCATTAAGTCCCAAAGCAAAAAGCTTGTCGGAATACAGAAAAAAATATTTACCCGAATTGTCGATTAGATTTTCGCTGAAAAATGTAGAAAAAAACGATGATTTACTAAATTTGCCGTTGTATCTTGCGGATTATACAAAAACGTTGATGAAAAAATGATAACAAAAATGCCTGCCTCTAACGAGTGGAATTCTATGCTCTCCACAAAATACAAAGGATTAAAATTTCAATGGTTTTTTCAAATTAACGAAAAAAGTAATAATATTGTACCACTACTCACGTTTTATCTATGAAAAATGTGTAATTTTGCCAAAAAATTATAGATATGAAAATATTTAAACGTACACTCCTTGTTATCGGTATCCTATTGGGTTTGCTGATGCTAAGCCTTGCGGTGTTAAGCTATTTTGTGGTAACGCCCGAGCGCATCACGCCTATTGTCTTGAGAATAGCGAATGAACAGTTGAATGCTGATATTAATTTTGAAGAATTGGACCTTACTATATTCAGCTCCTTTCCGAATGTCGGCATCACGCTGAAGAACGGCAGTATTGTTGCTCATAACGACACCATACTGTACTTTGCTAACTGCAAGATTTCGCTTAGGCCTATGGCTTACATACAACAAAAAAGAATTAGCATCAATTCTATAGAAATTGATAAGCCATGTATCTATGCGCATATTGACCAAAGCGGGCAAAACAATTGGGATATCCTTCCCATAGATACCACGACTGTCGCTACTACTACCGATACCACTGCGCAGGCGTTACCCGATTTCGGCATACGTAAATTGCAACTTTCCGACGCAAAAATAATTTATAGCGACAATCGGGAACAACAATTATTAGCAATTGACGGCCTGCAACTGACACTCTCGGCACGGCAAAGAAAAGATACTGCCAGCCTCAGATTAGAACTGGATATCGCAACACTAAATTTTCAGCATAAGGGTAAACAATTATTTCCTTCCATTCCTGTAACACTATCGGCGCAACTTCGGCAAAATAATAATAATTTGCAAATAAGACAGGCCGCGTTAACCATTGCAACGCTTGATTTCAATATTGCCGGTCAACTGCAATGGAACAGCATTACCGGCGCTATAGATATTAATACCGACTTTAGTTTAAAGACTCCGGCAATAGCTGATGTGCTGACGAAAATATCCGCTGTGTTGCCTGCAGCGGCCTTACTCAAAACCTCAGGAGCTATAGCTGTGAAAGGCGCAATAAACGGCACTTTTAGCGATAAAAGTTTTCCGGTTATTGATGCTGAAATCCGACTCGCCGAAGGAAAATTAAGATCGGCTTTGAATCCCAACAAGCCGGGAATTGAACTGTTGGAGATTGACGGAATTACTCATATTGATATTAATAAAAAAACGCCATCAACCTTACAACTTAAACGTTTTGTCTTTCACGGTCCCTCTACCAAGTTAGACGTATCGGGTAAGGTTAACCACCTCTTTACCGACCCTGAGTTTTATGCTCAAGTAGATGCCGACATTGATTTCACCAATTTAGCCAAAGACTTCTCATTTATTGATAGCGCTGCCATGCAAGGGCATATACGTTCTAACCTTACGGGAGAATTTGCCCTGTCAAACCTGCTCAACAGAGATATTGGAAAAGTTAAAATACAAGGCGAAATCAATGTGGACAGTTTACTGCTCGATTATCCCAAGCACGCATTATATGTGTCGGCGCCGATTGTCCGCGGGCTTTTCGGTACTAATAATCAGGATACCATAAGAGGACAATTACGCGAGTCCTTGCTGCGCGGCACCTTAACTGCAAATAACTTCGCATTGAAATGGGACGGCATGCAAAGTAATATGCGCGGCATATCGGCAGCATTCAGCGCCTCGGCTCCGGCCGACAGTATTTCGGTCGCTCCGGTATATACCAATTTAAGAATAAATAACCTCAACTATACTATTCCGGCCGATAGCCTGCGGATCAGAACCGTCCTTGCTTCGGGCTCTGTACGCATTGGCCCCCAGCCAGGCAATCCTACGAAACCGCTATTCAATGTGCGTCTTTCCTTAGATACCCTTCGTGCGCGCCTTCCTGAGGCTTTTGTTATGCTTAATCGGGGGAACTTGTCGGCCCAAATCAAGGAACGCACACTGCGCAGGTCGGTTAATTCAACCGCTTATACAGCTTCGCGCTCTGATTCCACCGAAACTTCCACTACAGGTAGTGCAAGCGGTATGAGAGCTTCGCGGCGCGATAGCCTTACCTTGGCAAGCGTCAACGATGATGTCGTGGATATGCAATTGAAGGATAAGGAAGTTCGCGATATGCTCCGCCAATGGGATTTTAGCGCTACCTTAGAAGCTAAAGCCATGCGCGTGCGTACGCCTTTCTTCCCGCTCCGCACAAGTGTTTCCGAAGGAATAATGGAATTTAAGGCCGACACCCTGCGATTTAGTGATATTGCCATGCAAGCCGGTAAATCGGCTATGCAGGTTAACGGCGCTGTTGCCGGCATAAGACAAGCCTTGCTGCGTAATGGAAAGATAAGCGCCGACCTGCAAATTGCAGCAGACACGCTTGATCTCAACGAAATTACTTTGGCGCTTGTAGCCGCATCGAAGTACACGGAGCTACAGGACTACGAAAAACAAGAGATTACACAAAATTTAGAAAAAAGCGATATTGTACCGACGGACGAGGTTGCTGCCGGTGTCTTTATTATACCCAAAAATATAGACCTGAAAATACGTACCAATATCAAGCATGCCATTTATACCCGCATGACTGTTGAGAACCTCAGGTCGATTTTCTATCTTCGCAATCATACTTTAGAAATGCCGAGAATGAGACTGCAATCAAACCTCGGAGATATACAAATGTCGATGGTTTACCAAGCCATGGACACCAAAGGCGCGAGTATTGGCTTAGACATGGACCTTCAACAGATACAGGTAAAACAACTGATAGCGAGTTTCCCTATCTTAGACTCGTTGACGCCCATGCTCCGCTCGTTTGAAGGAGTAGTTGACTGCAATTTGACTACCGTAGCTAATTTGGATTCCTTAATGAATGTGGAGTTTCCAAGCGCCACTGCTTCCTGCTACCTCAAAGGAAAATATTTAGTGCTGATGGACGGCGAAACCTTTTCCGATATAGCAAAAACGCTGCGATTTAAGAATAAAGAACGTAATCTGGTTGACAGTCTTTCTGTGGAAATAGTTATGGAAGACAACCGTTTGCTTGTTTTCCCTTTCCAACTCAATCTCGACCGTTATCAAGTAGCGGTGGGTGGCACACAGCATTTAAACCTGAGTTTCGATTATCACATTACGGTATTGAAATCGCCAATTCCGTTCAGGTTCGGACTTAATGTCAGCGGCAATCCCGACAAATATAAAATCAGGTTAGCGAAGGCTAAATACACCAACTTGTTCAAACCGGCAAAAACTACCTCTTTGTCTAACACGCAACTGAATATAAGGCAAGAGTTCCAAAGCAAGTTACGTTCCGATATACAAGCTATTATTGCACAGGCGGGCGCCTCGCAAGCGCCTGTGCGCTTGGGCAGGCAGCGGCAAAGCGAGATGTTGAATAATGCAGATGTGCAGGACTTGTTAGTTACTAAAGAATCGGAAATCGTGAGCGAATCCACCGAGGGCATTGTTGATGAAACGGAAGATACGCAGGAGGAGCATTCCCAGCAGGATTCGAACCTGCGACCCACAGATTAGAAATCTGTTGCTCTATCCAACTGAGCTATGGGAACAAAATAAAATGCAAAGTTAAGCAAATATTCGGAATTTTGCCAAATGCCACTTCTGCAAACGATAAGCAAAGGCAACTCCCAGTACGCCAAAGCCATATTTCATACTCCTGAGGATATTGATAGAGGAGGCTTCTTTGAAATACTTCGTAGGACAAGTCATTTCGGCAATTTCAAATCCCTTGAAAAAAAGCTGTGCCAACATTTGGTTGTCAAACACAAAATCTTCTGAATTAGCATGATAATCAACCGCTTGCAATGCTTCTTTAGAGAAGGCACGGTAACCGGTATGGTATTCGCTTAATTTTTGGCGCATCAAAAAGTTCTGCGTGAGCGTGAGTATCCGGTTGGCAATGTATTTATAAACAGGCATTCCTCCGCGCAAGGCGCCCCGCCCTAAAATCCGTGAACCTAACACTACGGGATATACCTCATTAGCAATCATATATGACATAGAGTGAAGGAGCTTAGGCGTATATTGGTAATCGGGGTGTAGCATAATGACAATGTCGGAGTTTAATGCTAAAGCCTTATCATAGCAGCTTTTTTGGTTTCCGCCATAGCCGCGGTTCTTCTCGTGCTTTACGATATGCTTTATACCCAATTCTTTCGCTTTTTCTACAGTATTGTCACGACTGTTATCATCAACCAATATAACATGGTCAACAATATCAAACGGAATTTCATTATAAGTTCGCTCTAAGGTCAATTCGGCATTGTAGGCTGGTAAAACAACCGTTATAGTTTTGTTATGTATCATATTAGTTTATCATATCTATAGTTAGCAAATAATGCTTCAGTTCTTCTATAAAAATGTCGGGTGTAGCGCTACCGTCCGATAAAACAAAGTCGTAAGGATTATTGGGATACGACTGACGCCCCACTTTCATTTTTGCCATAGAAAGCAGCGGCAGATATTGCATAACGGGAATATTTGATGTGGAAAAATCAATTAAGATATCAAAATTCTGGTTAATAAAAAGATTAGCCTCTGCCGACAAACTTTTGTTGTACCAATTCACTTCATGCTTGCCGAAATATCGGATATATGGATTATCAACAAGTTCTGAGGGTACTTTTTTTCCTGAATAGTAAGCTAATCCCTTACATTGAATGTTCTTAGCCGTTAAAAACACCTTTAAGGACTCTACAGCCTGCAATACTAAGTGGTCATACACAAATATAATGCCGACGGTTTCTGCAGTGTTAAAATTAAAAAAACCTTTACTGCGCTTACGCGTTTTCAGGCTCTTGCGCAAGTATCTTTTAATTTTCCATTTTTTGAAGGCTTTCAACATAATTATATCCAGTTTAAAATCTTGAATAAATCGTAATTTTCAGGGTCAGGTACATATTTTTTCGCGGCCTCGTAATCATCAGGAGTTATATAGTGTAACATGTTACGTATAATAGCCTGCACGCTTTCACTGTTGATGTCAACCATGCGCGGTAGAATTTTTCCGCTTTTCGGATCTTGAATATCTTTCAGAAAGAGCGGCGCCACATCACCGTTGGTGTTTACATAAACCATGCAACCTGTATGGCGGGCAGTAAAAAGTTTATAAACGCCCAAACCCATCAGCGTACAATATTGACGGTCGTAGGCAATAGGGGTGTCACAGCGTACCTCATAACCTATTTCTACAGGGCGACTTCTCACCTTAAGCCCTATTTGTGCAATTTTTTGTTCTATTAATTCACTAAATACGTGTGCCTTGCTAACCTTGCCTAATTCAGGATGACCATGGGCATCGTAAGAGAAGTGAATTCCCGATTTCTTAACTTCCTCATTGCTGAGCGTATGGAATACCCCTTCCGAAATCACAACAGCCCCAAAATCAATACCCATGAGCTTACGTTTAATCATGGAAGATATCACCAGATTGACTATTTTATCAATAGTAATGGTACTTTTGTTAAACATTTCAGGAATAACAATCATCGGATAATGGCAGGAGGCGCCGATGCTGAATGCTAAGTGTCCGGCTGAGCGTCCCATCGCGGCAACAATAAACCAGTTCCGACTGGTGCGGGCATCTTCATAAACAATGGTGGCAATGGCTGCACCGCCATTCTTGGCCGACTCATAGCCGAAAGTCGGCATATTGTTCGGCAAGGGAAGGTCGTTATCAATGGTTTTTGGTACGTGGATGTTAGAGATAGGATAGCTTTTTTCTATCAGGAATTTAGCCACAGCATTAGCGGTTGAGGCGGTATCATCGCCGCCTACCGTAACTAATAACTTAATATTGTTATCTTTGAATAAATTGAGGTTAAAACGCTTTTCAAAATCCTCAGCAGTAGGCTTATAACGGCTCATAATTACCACAGAGCCTCCACGATTAAACATATCGTCAGCTGTTTCGAAATCAATTTCCAACATTTTCGGATTAGTGGAAAACAGGCTGCTGTACCCTTTATGCAAACCTATAACACGATACCCTTGGTTCAAAAATACTTTTGCCACACTACCTACTACGGTGTTCATTCCGGGAGCCGGACCTCCACCGGTAAGAATTGCAATCGCTTCTTTCATAATTAATTAAATTACTTTTTAGATTAAAAATATAAATAATGTCGGGCAAAAATACAAAAAAGTCTCGAAAAAAAATTAACTTTGTACTTTAATCTTTTAGAAAGTTATTAAAACAAAGAATTATGATTAGTTACAAAGAATTAGGTTTGGTAAATTCCCGTGAGTTATTTACCAAAGCAGTTAAAGGCGGTTATGCCATTCCGGCATTCAATTTCAACAATATGGAACAACTACAGGCCATTATTGCAGCTTGTGTGGAAACTAAATCTCCGGTAATTTTACAAGTATCAAGCGGTGCGCGTAAGTATGCCAACCAAACTTTATTGCGCTATATGGCTCAGGGGGCGGTAGAATATGCCAAAGAATTAGGCTGTAATATCCCCATTGTGTTGCACTTAGATCATGGCGATACCCTTGAATTGTGTAAATCATGTATTGAATACGGTTTTTCATCGGTAATGATTGACGGGTCGCATCACGATTATAATAAAAATGTGGAACTTACCGCACAGGTGGTAGAATATGCCCATAAATACGATGTGAGCGTTGAAGGTGAATTGGGAATATTGGCCGGTGTAGAAGACGAGGTGTCGGCAGAACACCATACTTACACACAACCGGAAGAAGTACAGGATTTTGTGCAAAAAACAGGGGTTGATTCCTTAGCTATTTCTATCGGAACTTCGCACGGCGCTTTCAAATTTAAGCCCGGACAAAACCCGGAAATCCGCTTGGATATTTTAGCCGAAATCGAAAGGCGCATTCCCGGATTTCCTATCGTACTGCATGGTGCTTCCAGCGTTCCACAGGATATTGTAGCGCAAATTAACCAATACGGAGGCAAGTTGAAAGATTCTATCGGTATTCCGGAAGAACAGTTGCGCGCTGCCGCTAAATCGGCGGTATGCAAAGTAAATATTGACAGCGACGGCCGTTTGGCTATGACTGCCGCCATACGCAAGACATTATTTGATAACCCTGCGGAATTTGACCCGCGCAAGTACCTTGGCCCCGCCCGCGACATGCTGAAAGCGCTATATATTCACAAGATAAACAATGTACTGGGCAGCGACGGGAAAGCAAGCATTAACGATTAATGAACGAAAAGATGAGGTAAAAAATCGTTTAGCTGATATTACCTTTATGTATTTTAAAAATTATTTAAGATGAAAATGAAATTTCTATTACCTGTTATTTGTTCTATTTGTTTGTCTTCCTGTGTGTCGATGAATAAATATAAATCATTAGAAGCTGATTATCAGAATGTTTTAAGACAGCGTAATGAGCTTAACGACAAATTCAATGCCCTGAGTCGCGAACATAGCGCTTTACAATTCCGCACGCAGGAGTTAGAGGCAAAAGTTCGTGATATGCAGTTAATTACGGAAGAACGAGATAAACTGCAGAAAGAATTAAAAGATTTGCGGACTATGATGGAAAGGCTGAATGCCGATTATGCCAAAGAAACTACCGGTATGTCGAAACAGATACAGGCCGACCGCGAAGAGTTATTACGTAAAGAAGACGAGTTATTTAAGCGTTTGCAGGAAATAGAACAGATGCAGGCCGAAATGGACCTGCGTAATCGCCGAATGGCGGAATTGGAATCTATTTTGGCGCGTAAAGATTCGGCGGTGAATGCCTTAAAGGCCAAAGTGAGCGATGCGCTCCTTGGTTTTGAGGGTAAGGGGCTGACCGTTACGCAGAAAAACGGCAAGGTCTATGTGTCGATGGAAGATAAGCTGCTCTTCAAGTCGGGCAGCTACGAGATTGACCCCAAAGGAGCAGAGGCCGTGAAGGAATTAGGCAAGGTGCTGGCACTGAATACCGACATTAATGTAATGATTGAAGGCCATACCGATAATGTGCCTTATAAAACTAAAACCGAGTTAAAAGATAATTGGGATTTGAGCGTAAAACGCGCCACAACGGTAGTGCGGGTTTTGCTGCAAAATAATGGTGTTGACCCCCGCCGCGTCATAGCAGCCGGACATTCGGAATATGCTCCCTTGGACGACAGGCCGACTGCTGAGGCCCGCCAAAAGAACCGCCGCACGGAAATTATCCTCACTCCAAAACTCGACGAATTGTTAAACATCTTAGATGCAAATTAATTCTCAATTCTCAACTCTCAATTCTCAATTTCTCCGTGGACTCTCCTTTCATATTCACACAGCCTGTAGTAGGCGACAATTTTGTAAGTCGAAAAAGCGAACTTGACTGGCTCTCTTCCAATTTATCGAACAGACAGCATAGCGTATTGATAGCGCCGCCCTTGTTCGGAAAACGTTCCATAGTAACCAATGCCTTATTTCAAGCGCGGCGGCAGCAAGACTTGCTCTCATGTGTTTTATCGCTATTTAATGTACGTAACGAATTTGTTTTTTATACTTCTTTGGTGAATACCCTGATGAGGGCGGTGTGCGCTACAAGTGATGAGTGGGAGACTGTGGCTCAACAATTTTTATCGGAGACACGCCCCTTGGTCAATATTGATGAAGCCGCTCAGAATGGCGTTTCGTTTATCTTCGACAAGGCTGCCGTAATGGCGCATGCCGATGAATTGTTGAACTTGCCTGAACGTTTGGCCGAATGGAAAAACAAAGGCGTAGCGCTTTGCATACACGATTTTCAGGATATATCCCAATTTGAGGATACAAAGGTATTTCAAAAGAAATTATGCGCCACGTGGAAGCAGCACCGCTTTACAACTTATTTGCTGTGCGGTAGTAAGAAAAACGCGGCCGCTGCGCTGTTTTCCGAAAAGATGCCTTTTCACAAATTCGGCGATATCGTTCAATTAGAGCGTTTAGACGAGCGTTTATCGGCGGAATACGTAATGAAGTCTTTTGCTAAGAGCGGCAGAGTGATTTCAAAGGAATTTGCCGAGGCATTGCATCGTAAGGTCTCAGGCTATCCTTACTATGTGCAGTTATTGGCGCATATCTGCTGGTCGAATACCAAAGGCTTTGTTACGGATAGCGTGATGAACAGGTCAATGGAAGATCTTTATGACTACAATGAACGCATTTTCCGCAGGATTACAGACGAGTTAAGCCCTTCGCAACTTAATTATTTGCAGGCAATAGTTGATGGTGTGCTACGCTTTAGCAGCGCGGAAAATTTACAACGTTACGAACTGCATTCTTCCGCTAATGTAGCGAGGGTGCGCGAGGCCTTGGAGAAAAAAGAAATTTTATCTTTCGACAGGTATAATATGCCGACATTTATTGACCCTGTTTTTGAACTGTGGTATCGAAACCGTTTTGCAAACAGGTAATAAACGGAAATTTTTCATTGTTGTTTTAGTTCATTACTAACGCAGCCATATATTGTTTTGTTGAATTATTTGACCGTTCAGTATTAAGCGCATTATGTACAAACCATTGGGTATGGTATGGGTAGCAATAGAAAAGGTCGAACAAAAATCATAATACTGTTGAAAAATCGTTGCACCGGATTTAAAGTCAATAAATAGTACAGCGCCTCTTCCTGCATTACATCGCGCAGGATTAATAAGATTTGTAAATAATATTTCTTTAGACGTATGATGAGAAGTAATCGAATATAAATTACTTTCAACGCGGGGAAGATCTTCGAATGTAATGGTTTCGGAAATAGTGTAAACTTCTCCTTCCCATTCAAATTCAAGCATAAGTTTGGCTTCTCCTTGAAGATATACATCAACAAATGAAGAAGTTTCAATATCGTATGATTTGAAAGGAACACGCTCTATCCGACAGCCGCTTACGCCATTGTCTTCTACTATACTCAAATTATTATTGTCTGTAACAGACCAATGCGCCCAGCTGATATCGGAAGGCAAATTGTCAATATAAAAATCGCCTATATCTGTATATAATGAAGACGGACCTTCAATAGTAAGATTGTAAATTAGACTGCTTCTGTCCTCGTGGGTAGTAAAACTTTTCCCCACAGTTCCTTCTCCGTAAACGCTATAAACGGATAGAATTATCGCTGTAATTGTAAACGTAAATTTTTTCATGATGTGAGAGATTTAAATTAATTTTTTGCAAAGGTACGGCATATAGCGCATTACACTACGGTAAATTAGAGATAAAAAACAGTCTTTTTTTACTTCGGAGAGGTGAAAAAAGAATAAAAAATAGTCCGTTTTACCTTAGCTGAACAAATGCTCTATAATACTGTCGGATACAAAAAAATGTTTGGCAGGGATACGGTAGTTGTCATTTTCCCGAATTATTGTACCCCTCATTAAGTTGTGTTGTATTTGTTTCGAAAAATAGTCGGCCACAGCCTCACCAAAATGCTGCCTTATGTAGCTTAGATTTACTCCCTTGGCAGTGCGCAGCCCAACGAGCAGGTATTCATTATACCGCATAGCAGGCGTTAACGCTTCATATTCAAAAGATAAGCGTCCTTCCTGCAAGGCGGCAAGGTATTGCTTACTGTTGGCCACATTCCATTGGCGGCTGTATCCGTTGAAGGAATGCGCCGAGGGACCTATGCCTATATAGGGTTGCTGTTGCCAGTAAAGACTGTTGTGTATGGCTTGTTTTCCCGCACGAGCGAAATTGGAAACCTCGTAGTGCTCATAACCTGACTGAGTGAGCAGTTGGTGCAATAAAAGGAATTGCGCTTCGCTTTCTTCTTCGGCTATAGGGTGCCAAAAGCCTTTTTGCTGCTGCTTACCCAAAAGGGTACGCGGCTCAATGGTCAGGTGGTAGGCCGAAAGGTGGGAAAGTTCCAAGGATAAGGCCTTTTCAATGGTTGCCTTCCATTCGTCTAAACTTAATTGAGGTAGCCCATACATCAGGTCTATGGTTATATTTTCAAAGCCTGCCTCTTTTGCGAACTGTAGGCTTTCAACAGCTTGTTTGGCAGTATGCCGTCTCTTCATTCGGCGCAAGTGTTCGTCATTAAACGACTGTATGCCGATGCTCAAGCGGTTAACGCCGATTTCGTATAAACCAGTAAGATACTGGAGACTAAGGTCGTCGGGATTGGCTTCTACCGTTAGTTCTGCAAAATCAACAACCTGAAAAGTTTCTTTTACTTGCTTAACAATCAGTCCTAATTCCCGTGGCGCATATACCGTAGGCGTACCACCGCCAAAATACAGGGTAACAGGCGAGGCAGCATTATTCAGGTAGCTGCCTCGCAGTCTAATTTCTTGCAGAAAAGCCTGTAGCATGGCTTCTTGATTAATCAGGGAAGCGCTGGAATAAAAATCACAGTAAGCGCAACGTTGCTTACAAAAAGGAATATGGATATAAACGCCTTTCAATATTGTACAGCTATTATGTCGCTATGGGTTTGATCTTGTTGATGATCTGATAGGCATGATCGAACCCTGCCGCTATTACTCTAGCACTCCGATTTCCATCATAATATCCCGATAAATGCAGTGTATCGTAAACACTATCCAAATATTGCAACAATTTTTTGTCAAGTTGTGCAATGTTTTGGGTGTAAAACGATATGGAGCGGCGTTTCTTTTTCGGCATTTCAACGCCCTTTAATTCAAGGTAAGCATCTAAGGCTATTAATACGCCGCAGTAAGCAATGCCGCATGCGCTTCGCACGTATTTTTTACTGCTGTAGAAATTATCATCTTTGCCTGCTTTTCTTAAGGTTTCCTTCGCGTTATCCATGTAGTGCATGGCTTCCGCGTAACTTTTTTCCCGTAAATCCTGTCGTTTAATTTTAAACATAGTGGCGTGTTTTATAAATTTTCACAAAGATAGAAAATATTTTTTGATAAATTGGCTTTTACCGTGAAAAGTTTGTATTTTTGCGCCATAATTAATAAACAGAAAATTAAACAATGTCGGAACACGCTGTTTTGCTCGCTTTCGGATTGACCATGATTGCCGGTCTTTCTACCGGTATCGGTAGTTTGATTGCTTTAATGGCTAAACGCACAAACACGAAATTTCTGTGCGCATCGCTGGGTTTCTCGGCAGGAGTGATGCTTTATGTCTCATTTATGGAGTTGCTGCCGATTGCCAAAGAAGAACTCTCATTGCACCTTGGCGGTAAGGGAGGGAACTTGGGTTTGTTGCTTGCTTTTTTCGGAGGCATGGGATTGATTACGCTGATTGATTTTTTGATACCGGAGTCCAACAATCCGCATGAACTGCAAGGCGTAGAGGAAATGGAGAAGCCCGACAATCGGAAGAAATCCTTACACCGCACAGGTATTGTTCTTGCGCTGTCGCTTGCTATACATAATTTTCCCGAAGGTATTGCCACCTTTACCTCAGCGCTGGGCGAGCTTTCAGTAGCCATACCGATTACCATCGCCATTGCCATACACAATATTCCCGAAGGCATAGCCGTGTCGGTGCCCATATACCATGCTACAGGCAACAAGCGGAAGGCTTTCTGGCTCTCGTTCCTGTCGGGGCTGGCCGAGCCTGCGGGAGCGCTGATTGCCTACCTTTTCCTGATGCCGTTCTGGTCGCCTTTGATAAATGGGATAGTATTAGCCGCTGTAGCAGGAATTATGGTGTATATTTCCTTAGACGAACTCTTGCCCACAGCCGAAAAATACGGCGAACACCATATTTCCATTTCAGGACTTATTGCAGGAATGATTATAATGGCCTTGAGCCTGTTTCTTTTTATGGTGTAGATAGTAAAGTTATAAAGTTGTATTTTATGAAAAAAAATTATTTATTTTTGATAAAAACCTGTGTGGTTTTAAGTTTATTTTTTGCGGTTGCTTGCAGTGGCGACGACAGTATTCAAACCCCTGTTTGCAAGATTACTAATCCGCTGAACAATGCAGAATTTAGCATAACTGAGGATAATATCGAAATCGCAGTAACCGTTAACCCTGCCGGCGGAACTATTGTTGAGGTACAATTGATGATTGATAACGTGGAATACAGCGTTAAAACAACAGCGCCTTACAATTTTACTGTTAGCACAGATGATTTGGCGTTCGGCACGCACACCTTAAAGGCAATAGCCCAAAATCATCAGGGAACAACAGGCGAATCGGCAGCAGTTAGTATTACTGTTATTGGCGCACAGGTAGGTCAGGCTTACCAAGGCGGTATTATAGCTTATGTTGATGAGACAGGGAGGCATGGTTTAATCGCAGCGCCCGAAGACCAAAGCGACGGCATATTATGGTGGAATGGCTCGTATATTGAAACCGGAGCCACCGCTACTGCCATTGGCACAGGTAAAAGTAATACGGAAAAAATAATAGAGAAACAAGGTGCAGGTGCTTATGCCGCCCAATTGTGCGATGATTTGGTGATAGATGATTATGACGATTGGTTTTTGCCGAGTCAAGATGAGTTGAATATATTGTATGTCAATAGAATTGCTATTGGAGGATTTATGGAAGCTGCTTACTGGAGTTCTTCTGAGTCCGATAACTACGGCGCCTGGTACCAGTATTTTGCCAATGGCTTTCAGTCCAACACCAGGAAGGATAGCGAGGGTAGGGTTCGTGCTGTTCGTGCTTTTTAATTATCCCCATTAAACCTTTTCGCTTAAAAATCGTCTAATAGGCAAAAGCCCCCCTGTTAGGGACAGGCTTTATTATGGTTATGTATTATCATCGCTCCGTAAATTTTGATATATGTAACTTTTGTTGTATTTTTGTATTTTCAAAGGAATAATTTTAAAAATTGAATAATTATGTTAGAACAAAAAATGGAAACTGCATTGAACCAACAAGTTAATGCAGAGTTGTGGTCGGCCTATCTGTATTTATCCATGTCTTACGATATGGACGACAAGGGCTATGAAGGTATGGCTTCCTGGTTTGCTTTACAGGCAAAGGAAGAATTTGAACACGCTACCCGCTTTATGAAATTCATCGGGGAAAGGGAAGGAAAAGTTAAGTTGACGCCGATTGCAGAGGTGCAACAAGTATGGGACGCTCCAAAAAACGCTTTCGACGACACCTTAAAGCATGAAAAAATCGTAACCGAAAAGATTCATAAACTGATGGATATGGCTATTGAATTGAAAGATTACGCTACGCAAAACATGTTGAAATGGTTTATTGACGAACAGGTAGAAGAAGAAGATACCGTGCGTAAGATTTTAGAGACGCTGAAAAGAATTGAAAGCAGTCCTGCGGGCTTGTACGCCTTGGATAAAAAGTTGGGCAAACGCGGAGGAGCGTCATGATTCAAAAATTCTTGTTCCCAAAGAATACTCATAACACGCCTATATCTATAATACTGTTGATCTTACGCATTGCTTTTGCAGGAATGTTATTAACTCACGGTTGGTTTAAATTAACCCACTTCGAGGCAACAGTTAACAGCTTTTCGGCCATGGGAATGGGAGGCAGCATTGCTGCAGGCTTAGCTGTTTTTGCAGAATTTTTCTGCGCATTGGGAATTATTGTCGGCTTACTTTACAGGCTGGCCTTAATTCCTGTGATTATTACTATGTCTGTAGCGTTTTTCGCTGTAAAGGGAGGTAGATTAATTGGGGCAGATAATGGCGAATTAGCCTTTCTATACCTGATTGTTTTTGTTGTACTACTGCTCGCAGGCAGCGGGAAATATGCTTTGGATAATTTTTTTACAAAGAAAAAGTAACTTTTATTAATCATAAACAAAATTGACATGATTAAAATACTTACCATCTTGTTTTTATTGCCATTTTGTAATAATGAAATCTCTAAAAATCAAAATATTATGAAATTTGAATTAATACAGTTGCCCTACGCAACGAATGCGCTTGAACCGACGATAAGCCAGCAAACCATTGAAATTCACCATGGTAAACATCTTCAAGCATACGTAAACAACCTGAATAATCTTATTCCGGGAACACAATTTGAAACTGCCGACCTCGAAACGATTGTTAAAGAGTCGGACGGAGCTATTTTCAATAATGCAGGACAGATTTTGAACCATAATCTCTATTTTATGCAATTTTCTCCGACAGGCGGCGGAAAACCTTCAGGCAACTTGGCTGAAGCAATTGATAAAACATGGGGTTCTTTCGAGGATTTTCAAAAGGAATTTGAGACTGCCGGCGTTGGCTTGTTCGGCTCAGGTTGGGTTTGGTTAGCTGCCGACAATGACGGCAACCTGTCCATTATCAAAGAAACCAATGCAGGAAACCCGTTGACCAAAGGATTAAAGCCGCTGCTGACCTTTGACGTGTGGGAACATGCCTACTATCTTGATTTTCAAAATCGCCGCGCCGACCAGTTGAAAAGCTTATGGGCTATTGTGGATTGGACAATAGTAGAAAGTCGGTATTAAATGAAAAGAGTTGCATTAACATTTCTATTGTCATTATCTTTGTCGGCGGTTATTGCCCAAACGCAAGAACCTGACAAGCAGGGAATTGTTATTGAACTTGAAGGAATAACTGTTAGCTCGCAGCATGGCGAGCAGGGACTGCTTGATGTTCCCGCCGCAATTACCGTGGTGGGCGCGCGTACGCTCGAAAGTACCAACACCGCAAGTTTGGAGCAGTTGGCAGGTTTTGTGCCGGGACTTAATGTGCTGGTACAAACGCAGGGACGTCCCAATTTGGTGATACGCGGACTGACAAGCGACGAGGTAAGCCCTTCGGCGCAGCCGCGCGTGTCGGTGTATTTCGACCATGCGCCCACGAGCCGTGCAAGCATGGCGCTTACCGAACTTTACGATATGGAGCGCGTGGAAGTGTTGAAAGGCCCGCAGGGAACGCTCTTTGGGCGCGGTTCGCAAGCGGGGGCAATCCATTTTATTACCCAAAAGCCGACCAATCTTTTTGGCGGATATGCTGCCATTGGCGCAGGCGACTACGGTATGAAACATTTGGAAGGCGCGCTGAACATACCTGTAATTAGTGATGTGCTTTCGACCCGTATCGCAGGTATTTACAGTTACCGAGACGGTTATGTCAAAAATAATTCGGGCGGTACGCTCAACGGTAAAAACACGGCAGGAATGCGTTTTTCGACTTCTTTTACTCCTAAAAACAGCCGTTTCAAGGCAGATTTGACGATAAATTACCAAAATGACAACAATTCGGGTACGGCGTTTATCAATCCTTTGGGCGGTACAAAAGTTTTCGATTACGAGGTGTATCTTGATCATGATAAGGAATTTTACAATAAACGCGAAGTTTTGGGAACTATCCTCAATGCCCGCTACTATACGAATGAACAGAATTATTTCAGTGCCATAAGCTCTTATTTCAACAATACAGCCGATGCGCGATTTGACGGTGACGGTACATCAGGAGCCGCCATAGATATGACGGAATTGGTAAGCGCCGCTCAGTTTATGCAGGAAATCCGCTATAATTTTTCTCTGGGAAACCGCCTTACCGGTGTAGCAGGAGCGAGTTTTTGGCGCGAAGACGTAAGCCAGACCTATGACTTCCGTCCCAATGAACAGTATGCAGCATGGTTGATTTTTGAGATGCCCACATTTCTAATACATGGAACTAAGATGACATTTCAGTCGGCCATGCCGCATATAGGATTGACCGAAGATTTGTATTTTACGAGCGACCACGAAGAAGTAAGTACTTACAATGCCGTTAACAGCGCTTTCGACCTCTTTTTCGATGCTTGCTATAAATTGCTCCCCAAATTAAGTTTTACGGCGGGAGTTCGCGCCACCTTTGAAAATTTTTCAATAAAAAACCGCGCATACCATAGCGCGGGCGAACCTTCGGTCATCGGACAATGGTTTGTATTCTCCGATAATGTCAGAGAACCTTCCTTTTTTATCAATGCGCCGAACAGAGAAGCCGTCAATTTCTTTTTCTATCCTGTTGAAAATCCCAAAGTGGAAGATGCTTATTTTGCGCTCACTTGGCGCGCAGGCCTGAAATATGACCTTAGTGAGCGTTCCAACCTCTTCGCAGGCTATTCGCGAGGTCGCCGTCCTAATGTGTTTCAGTACAATTCGATGGGCGAACTTTCGGTAATTGACGCTGAAACCCTCCACAGTTTTGACGTCGGATATAAAATTGCCGACCGCCGCTTTATCTTCGACCTGTCGCTCTATTATCAGCTTTACAGCAATTTCCAAAGTTCGATGTGGGAAGGAATGAACTACATTATAGTGAATGGCGGAAAAGCCACCTCCTACGGTGCGGAACTCTCAGGAAGGCTGGCGTTGAACGGTTATTTGAATATTTTTGGCAATTACGCATTTGCCCACGCTACTTTCGACGACAAGGACAGCGAAGGCAAACCCCAAGCCATGGCGGGCAGGACGTTGCGACTTACTCCGCGCAACAGTTTCCTTATCGGTTTCAATGCGGGTGTTGATATTTCGCGAAATATGCGTATTACGCTTACGCCAACTTATTCGTGGAAAAGTCATTTTTGGTTTGAAGACGCCAATGACGAAGGGATAGAGCAAGACGCTTACGGCTTATTGAACGCAAATCTTGCGCTGGAGTTCAAGAAACAGGGCTTAACTGTTTCATTGTTTGGCACAAACCTCCTCGGCGAAAAGTATCTCATTGGCGCAGGAAATATGGGCGCTATGTTCGGAATACCAACTTTTGTTCCGGGCGCGCCAAGAATGTTGGGCGGAAAATTAACGTGGAAGTTTTGATAAGTGATTTTTTTAAAATAACTTTACAGTTTAATCTTTTTATTAATTTAATCTTTTAGTTTTATGAACAAATTTAAGTATTTATCAGTAATGTTGCTCGCTGCCCTATTGGCAGGAGCGGTTATGCTTGCCTGTAGCAATAATGATCTCACCCCGAAGGAAGAGGGATATAAAGCAGGACTCGAAATGTGCGCATGTCTGTCTATTCCCGCGCCGGAGATGCCTGAACCCCCTGCCGATTTTGATCCTGATGATCCGGACTTAGAGGACCCCGATGTTCTTGAATATCTTGCAAAGGTTGAAGCATACTATGAAGATGTCCTTAGCTATTTAGCAAACTTGGGTGAATGCGCTACTTTGGTTGCCGCAAAATATCAAAAGTACTTTATTTTTGATTATGACAAATATGAAGGAGACCTTTTTGATGTTTTTGAATTTAAAGACGAGGAGTTTCAACAAGGATTTTTAGAAGCTGCTATGATTTGTGCAGAAGGTTTTACATTTTCGTAATTTAATCAAGTTGAATTATGAGTCTCAAAGGAACAAAAACCGAACAAAACCTGCTAAAAGCCTTTGCAGGCGAATCGCAGGCGCGCAACAGGTACACCTATTTTGCAAGTAAAGCCAAAAAAGACGGCTTTGAACAAATTGCCGCTTTTTTTGAAGAAACGGCGGCGCAGGAAAAGGAACATGCCAAGCTGTTTTTTAAATTTCTTGAAGGCGGTATGGTAGAAATTACCGCTTCGTTCCCTGCCGGAATAATCGGCAGCACAGCCGACAACCTGCTTGCCGCAGCCGAAGGCGAACACGAAGAATGGGATTTGCTTTACCCCGAATTTGCCCGCATTGCCGAGGAAGAAGGATTTCCGAAAATCGCCGCCGCCTTTAAGTTGGTGGCTACTGTGGAAAAAAGACATGAAGAACGTTACCGCAAATTGTTGCAAAACGTTGAAAACAACGAGGTTTTCAAACGTTCCGACAAGGCGCTCTGGCTCTGCCGTAACTGCGGATTTGTACACTATGGCGAAAAAGCTCCGGATACCTGTCCTGCCTGCCAGCATTCGCAAGCCTACTTTGAATTGAAGGCCGAGAATTATTAATTTAATTGAGAATGTTAAATTTAAACTAAACAACATGAAAACTAAAGTCATTCTATTCTTTGTCGGGTTATTGTTCTTTGGTTGGAACATGACATCGTGCAATGGTAATGCGCAAAGCGAACGCATTACAGAAGAGGTAGTCTTTCAGGATTACGGCTCGGAGCCAACCGTACTCGACATTGAAGCTTACACCATGTCGAACGATAATTTCAGAACGGCATTGTGGACAGGTACGTTGCTTCAGGTTACCTTAATGTCCATTCCCGTAGGCGGCGAGATAGGTTTGGAGCAGCACCCCGATACCGATCAGTTTTTGCGTATTGAGGACGGGGAAGCCCAAGTAGTGATGGGCGACTACGAAACATCGCTCACCTTCACCGCAACGGCAGGAAAGGATTTTGCCATATTTGTTCCGGCAGGGAAATGGCATAACCTCATTAATACAGGCGATAAACCCTTGAAACTGTATTCCATTTACTCGCCTGTGGAACACCCTCACGGAACGGTTCATAAAACCTTTGAGGAAGCTGAAGAAGCGGAACACGCACATTAACAAAGGATTGCCTGTCAGTTGATTTTTTAGACAAAAAATAGTATCTTTGCATTTTAATTCTTAAATGCGATGAAAAAATTTTATTGTTTAATCCTTTTTGCGTTGTTCGGCATTTCTCTTGCCGCACAACAATCCAATGTTTCCTGGTCAATTAAGCAGCAGCAGGGCGTTGCAGGCGAGGTAGAACTGACTTTTACAGCTACTATTCAATCAGGCTGGTACATGTATAGCACCAACCCTGGCGGAGGCGCTATACCTCTGTCTGTTGAATTTAACAAAAGCGATGATTACACACTGGTCGGCGCTTTTACCGAGTTAACGCCGACAGAAACAAAGTTTGATGTAGGCGTAAATGCTAATGTGAATATATTTCACAACACGGCTTCTTTTGTACAAAAGATTAGACCGACTGCCGATAAAACATGTACAGTAAGCGGAACTATTGAATTTCAGACTTGTAGCGGATCTTCCTGTATGCTGGGCGACGAGGATTTCAGCATAACTGTTGTCGGCGCTACAAATGCTGTAATTCCGATAACTGTTGCCGCTTCACAAGAAACGGAATTAACGGTTAATGATGAAACTCCTGTTGATCTAACAACTGCAGCCGACACTGCGGAAAGTCTTTGGATTTTTCTTTTGATTGCTTTGGGCGCAGGCCTTGGTGCAGTGTTTACCCCCTGTGTATTTCCTATGATTCCCATGACCGTGAGTTTCTTCTTAGGCGGAAAACAAAGCAGCCGTGCGGCTATTGTCCGCGGTCTGGTTTTCGGCGCTTCCGTAACGCTTATATATACGTCAATCGGCGTGCTGGCGGCCATATTTAAAGGTGCAAGTGCAGTTGACGCCTTTAGTACGCATTGGCTGCCCAACCTGATATTTGCCTTGGTATTCCTTGTCTTTGCCCTGTCGTTTTTCGGAGGATATGAAATAACCCTGCCGACAGGCTTGGCCAACAAGGCTGACCAAAAGGCCGACAGCAGCGGTTATTTCGGCGCTTTTTTTGTGGCGGTTGCTTTAACCATTGTGTCCTTCTCGTGTACAGGTCCCTTTGTTGGCGGCATTTTGGTTGAGTCGATGAGAGGCGGGTTGGCGGTGAAGCCTGTTCTTGGCATGGCTGTTTTTGGTTTTGCCTTAGCGCTTCCCTTTATGCTCTTTGCCGTTTCGCCTTCACTGATGAAGAAAATGCCCAAGTCGGGCGGTTGGCTGAATATGGTGAAAGTAGTATTTGCCTTTGTTTTATTAGCCTTCAGCTTAAAATTCCTCTTGATGTTCGGCCAATATTTCGGTTGGACTTTAATTTCTCGCGAGATCTTTATTGCCGTGTGGATAGTTTGCGCCCTAATGTTGGGTTTCTACTTCCTCGGCCGCCTGCGCTTCTCGCACGACAGCGAGGTGCCGCATGTAAGCGTGGTTCGTTTATTGTTTGCCATGGCTTCCTTTAGCTTTGCTTTATATTTGTTGCCCGGATTAATGGGGGCTCCGCTACCCGCCATGTCGGGTATTATTCCCGACCCTAAGGGACCTTCGGTATTTACAGCGGCAACTGCTCCGACAGGGGCTTCGGCTGCGGCCTACAATCAGGGCTTATGCGGAGAGGCCAAATACGCTAATCCTAAGCATCAATTATCATACGGTTTACCTGCTTATTACGATATTGAGCAGGCCATAGAATGTGCAAAGCAGCAAAACAAGCCGGTGCTGTTGGCTTTCAAATTCGATGGTTGCAGCACCTGTAAAAAAATGGAAGCTAATGTGTGGAGCGATGAGCGCGTGTTGGATATTTTACGCAATAAGGTAGTAATTGCAACCCTGTATATAGATGATAAAACCGAGTTGCCCGAAAACGAATGGGTAACTTCTACCCTCAATAAGAAAGTGCTTAAAACACTTGGTCTGAAATTGCGCGACTATCAAGAAACGCGTTTTGGCTCAAGGGCGCAGCCTTTTTATGCCTTGATTGGCCTTGATGAAAAGCCGCTTGCCAAACCTGTAGCCGAATGCAGCGTTGATGATTTCCTGAAATTTCTGAACAGCGGCATTGAGGCCTTTGAAAAGGAATGAAAAATTATAGCCTTCTACTCGCGCTTTTTCTACTATTGAGCGCGTGTAGTAATAATACTCAAAACGGTTCAATTCCAATACTCAGCAATACTGAGATGGAGGAAGATATAGACTTTCTATATCAAACAATTATAGCGGTTAATCCGCATTTAGCTATTCGTCAACAGGCTACTAAAACCAATTTATATGAGGAATTAGATAGTTTACGAAGATGTAGTAATACGCTAAAAAGTTTCGAGGATTTTTATTATTTAGCAGCTCGCATGTTACTTTTATGTCAAGACCAACACATTGGACTGCAATCATTTTACCCCGAAGGAATAGAAAATCATAATTCATACATAAGTGCAAAAGCTGTGGCTGTTTCTGAAGCCTGCGAACTACGCTACGATAAGTATTCTGTGTTTGATAGTGAGGATATTATTTATATTAATGGGGATTATTTTTTTGCAGAGAACACATACAACACGCAAAGCAAGGAAATATTACTCCCTGTGTCTGCAAAGCTATTAAAGGTAAATAATATTCCCATAGATGATTATATCAGTAAGTGGAATCGAAAGGTCGATAATAGTACTCGATGGGATTTTGAAAAACAAAAATATTATACCTATCGTTTGTATCCTCCAAATATAACTGATTTATCTAAAGATTTTAATATTACTTTTCAAGTAGATAGTGTGATAAGAACCGTTGATATGAATATTCTTCGTTTCATGAAAGGTTGGCTTTGTAAGGATTATTTCGAACCAAAAGTTTTGTATTTTCAAAAGACCAACATTTTATATATTCGTTTGCCTGATATGAACACCGAGGATATCAATTATTATTTGGAAAACATTCAACAATATAAAAATCAATCTATACAAAAAATAATTATTGACATTAGATATAATTACGGCGGTAATGATGAAGTATGGCTGGCATTGTTATCTGCTATTATTGATAAGCCTATTATATGCGAGAACAAGGTCTATTTAAAAAACACACCCTTGGTTATTGATTATATGAATAATATACGTAAAACTAAAATAACGCATAGTCAAATAGATACGTTCAATATTGGTAATAATGACTACATTGACATCTCTGGTAATGACACCATTGTTCCGTTAAAAGAGTCCATACAATATACAGGGAAAATATATGTGTTGGTAAATGAGAAATGCTTTTCTTCCGCATTGGCATTTACAGCTATATGTAATAGGACTAACAAATTTATTACTGTTGGACAACCAAGCAATTATATTGGCGGGCGTGGTATTTCCCCTTTCTTTTTTACCTTACCTCATTCAAAGTTAATTTTCACCGTTATTCCTATGCTTGATGCTACTGATGTTGAAAGTATTGGAGATTATTACGATCGTTTTGTGCAAGTTCCGGTAATGCTTACTATTAATGATTACATGTTTGAACGAAGTTATGAAGGCGAACGCTATAGTGAAGAATTTTTGTTTAATCATGACCCTGTGTTTCAGAAAGTATTAGAACAAAAAGATTAACATGAGTTTAAGAAACAAAAACCACAAGCAAAAGAATAAAAAACGATTAGCCTTAATTGTACTATTATTTAGCTTTTTTGTAAATTTTTCGCAAGCCGCAAATATTGATAGTTTACGTCAGATTTGGCATAGCGAAATTGATTTTATAGCAAGGTCAATACAGGACAATAGTATTGATTATTTGCGTGGGCTAACGCAAGAGGAATGGGACAACGGTATAAAAGAAATCCATAAAAAAGCAAATGCTGCAACAACAAATACCGAGTATTATTATGCTTTACGTTATTTTGGTGCATTAATAAACGATTACCATGCCGAATTTCCTGATGGCGGAGTTTATAACAGAGAAAAGATTTTCTCAAAAAACGACACACTATTTCCTGTATGGGTGAAATCATGGCACGATTACCGCGTTTTTACGGTTAGAGATTTTTCGGGAAATATACCAAAATATTCAGAAATAATTTCGGTAAATGGGATATCTGCTAAAAACATCGCTTTTGAACAGCGCAGATTAATGGCTATGGAAGGCCGCATGGCAATGGCTTATTGCTCGTCGGCACACGAAGGCGAGCCGGAAATATCGACAACTTTTCCCAATTATTTGTTTTGTGAAAATATAAAATCACCGTTTACTGTTGAATATATGTATGAAAATGCCTTGTACTCAACAACTCTTAATGGAATGCATCGACAGGAAATTTACAAAATACAGAAGAAAGATGGTAATATTTCTAAACAGGGCTTTGCTATGTTATTCAGTCTCGGCAAAAATACAATATCATACAATAAACTTAACGACAGCATAGGAGTATTGCAAATTAAAATGTTTTTAGGATCCGGAGTTCTTCGCTTTCTTTTTACAGGGACAGATACAGGATTCTATAAAAAAATGGCAAAATTCATGGCGCAAATAAAAAAAGACGATATTAAACATTTGATAATTGATTTGCGCGACAATGTAGGAGGATATGAATATAATATTTATGAATTATTAGCTTGTTTTACCGATACGAAATTTCCCCTTGTCGAAACTTATAGAATAACAAATATTACTAAAGGAGAAAAATGGATTTCTAAGCGTTTGAAAAAAGAATATCAACGTATTTATGGGAAAAATAATAGCGAAGTACTACGTTCAATGGAGATTTTTAATGCAATGCCTGTTAATTCATATTTCAGAAGTGATACTTTACTTCCAATGATATATACGCCGCGATATTCGGGTGAAAAATATACAGGTAAAACATATTTGCTTACCAATGCAATATGCTACTCGGCGAGTATTATTTTTGCCCAATTATTCCAATCCCATAAATTAGGTTTGGTAGCCGGCAATGCCCTCGGAGGCTATACTAATGTTACATCGGGAGATGCTATTACAATACAACTGCCTTCCTCTAAATTTATGCCATTAAATATTCCTGTAACTTTAACGAGCGCCTCTTTACCGAAAAAATATGAGTACTTAACCCCCGATATCCCGATAGAGCCGGCAGTGGGAGAGTGGCTTTATGACAAATTTGACTTATTCGAAGAATTAGTTGCAATGATTAAGGAAAATAAAATAGACTCTGGTCTGATTGTAAAAATGTATGATGATTTTTAGCGTCTTTTTATTTCTTCTTTATCAACCTTCATCAACTTTCAACCGTCATTGCGAACCGCTTTAGCAGCGAAGCAATCTTTTTCCCCTCAAAATTTTGCCAATTCAAAAAACATAGCTACCTTTGTAATGTTATCTTTATTATTAATTTTTAAATTAAAATTATGCAAACCACTACTCGACCAATGGGGATTACACCGCGAATATCCTCTTCACAGCAAAAAATCTATGCCGGAATGGATAAATACACAGACATAGATGAATCTCGTCAACTCTTCGATTCACGCTTAGATGCGAATGGCGTATATATTTTAACTCCTGAACAACGAGCAAGTATTGCAATATCTCAACAACAATATACTCAAGGGAAATTTCGTACTCAAGAAGATATATTGCAAGATATTGACACATGGTTAGGCGAAGAATAGTCTGGACGGCAGAATCGGAAGAACAGTTGATAGGCATATTGTTGTATTACAAGCACCGGAACGGAAACAGCAGATACAGTAAAGTAATTCGTCAGACAATAAAGTTGAAATTGAATCTGCTAAAACATCAGCCTTATATCGGAAGAATAGTGAATAAAAATAGTATTCGAGTTCTTTTTGTATTACACTATCATGTGTTTTATGAAGCTACAGCGACTGATATATTGATACACAGTATCTGGGACGGGCGGCGTAATCCCAAAAGCATAAAATATTACAAGTAGGGGGCAAGGAATTGGTTCACATACCTGTGCTGCTTCTTGCTATTGAGGTTGGTGTGTGAATAAGGTGAAAATAAGGTTTTTAAATAGAGGAAAATAGTTGAAGATGGAAGAAAGTAGAAGAATAACAACTTTCAACAACTTGCTCTAACCGTCAACCGTCATTGACAGGTATGAAGCAATCAGTCCTTGATATGGGAACATTACGACACAGTGGTGCTGGGCTCAACTTTATTTCTTTTCCAACATGCTTTTCAGAAAGGCTATTTGCTCGTCTTTAGCGGCGAGCAACTTTTCATAAACTTCACGATTTTCCTGATATAGTGTTTGAACTTCGTAATGACCAATAGAGTTATCATTTAAGTCTTGTTGGTAGACATTTTTTCCTGAGAACTCAAAAAAATCAGAGTAAGGGACCTCAAGAATTTCGCGTATTTTTATAAATCTTTCCAAAGAGATGGACGCTTCCATTCTTTCCATTTTGTTATAGGCAGAGGTACTAATGCCTAAATCTATAGCCATAGCTTCATTTGAATAGCCCTTTTGTTTACGAATTTCACGTATTTTATTGACTATTTTGTTTACCGTTTCTTGTGAATTTTCCATAATCGAAATGTTTTTTATGCAAAAGTACAAAAAATATCCGAAAAACGAAAATTATTGTAAAATCATTAGATTATTTTTGCAATGTTAAATTTTTTATTTATTTTTACAACTTTAAAACCGGGCTACACAGGGGTATATGTAGCAAAAATGTTTATGTTAGAAATTAAAAAGTCAGCAATGGCTGCAATTACAGGTGGAACTTCTACAACATTAAAAGTAGTAATCGGTTATGCAAATACTGTATCCGAAAATGAATACTGGGACTGCGATGGTGATGGAAAGCTGAGCGAGGGTGACACGTTCATAGGTATAGAAGAAGTAGAGATTCCT
This sequence comes from Bacteroidales bacterium, assembly GCA_009777095.1. Taxonomy (GTDB): domain Bacteria; phylum Bacteroidota; class Bacteroidia; order Bacteroidales; family UBA932; genus UBA932. The sequence continues at coordinate 167,280 of WRMN01000003.1, forward strand.
TGCTAATAGATAAGAAGTGAAGCGACCATAATCCAAAGGAAATAAAGAATTTCCTTTGGATTATATTTTTTACCAATTCAAATTTGTTATTATGAAACGAGTAGCAATTTCTCTGATTATTTTAGTTGTACTTTTTTCCTGTGCTGTACAAAAGAAAGAAGTTGTAACACAACCAACCACTACCGCTTTTCAAGACAGCTTGGCTTTTGAACTTTGTCAAATATATGGTTCCGACCAAACAATGAGGACATGGGGAATAAAAGTGAGTTCTCAAATAGATTCTCTTAATTTTGTAAAAGTTATTGAATTTATAAAAAAATATGGTTTCCCCAGTCCGAAAAATTTGGGAGCAAATTTTAAAAAACATGAATGTGTAACAGCGGCAGCGATTGTCGTGATGCTGCATAAGCCAGAGGAGATCGTCAATAACTCAGAAAACAAACAATTATTGTTAAACGAGGTAGAAAAGGGGAATTTGCATATAAAGACTTTTTTAACATTCCTTGATAAGTACTATGTTATATATAACTTACAACATTTTAATAGACAGCGTTTTTATATGGGTTCGCAGTTTGCGAAACCCTGTATAGAGGACCGTGCAATATCTGATTCGCTACGCAAAGACATAGGGTTGCCTCCCTTAGAAGATGAGGACTTTAGAATCTGTAACGAATGATTTTAGTACTTACAACAGAGGCAGGCGATTGTTCGCACCCTCGTTTTGTTGATTGGCTCAACTACTATAAAGCCGATTATTTTATACTAACAGGTGAAAGTATTTTTGAGGGCAGAAATAAAATAGCGCTTATCAATAATGAGCTTTTTTTAAATGATACTAATCTTACAAAAAATGTTAAGATTGTTTTTAATCGTCGATGGTTAACTACAAGCGAGTTGCCGATAATTTCACAAGACAAGATTTTAAATACGGATTTAAAGATAAATTTATCCAGGGAAATCAACGAATTATATGCTTTTTTGAATTATAATTTGCAAAAAGCAGTTTGGTTGCCTGATCCGCAATCTATGAACGTAAATAAACTTACTGTTTTAGAAACAGCCAGAAGTGTTGCTATTGATGTGCCCGATTATATTGTTACGAACCAAAAAAACAAATTGATTGCATTTTGTAGTAAGCATAATAGGGTTATTACAAAAGCATTAAGTAATTTCAAGAAATTAAACACTTCAGATAATTTATTGATAAATCCTATTTACACGAAATTAATTACCGATGAGTTAATAGAAAAGCTACCAGAGACATTTTTCATGAGTTTCTTTCAACAATATATTCCAAAAGAAAAAGAATACAGAGTTTTGTTTTTCAATAATCTATGTTATACCGCCGAGCTATTAACACAAGAAAATGATTTTTCGTCAATTGATTCAAGGAATATAGATAACCTAATGTCAACTGTTAGGATTGTAAAAAGTGATTTGCCCGATAATGTGAAAGAAAATTTATCAATTTTAATGAAAAAGCTGAATTTGAATATCGGTTGCATCGACTTGATTAAATGTGCTGAAAAGTATTATTTTTTAGAAGTTAATCCTGTAGGACAAATTGAAGGCTACTCAACAAAATCAAATTTAAATTTTGAAAAAGACGTGGTTGAATTTATGATAGAATATGACAAACAAAACAGTTGAAGATATAAACAATATAGTTTTTAAGGGAATGCTGCCTGTTAGTTTTTTTGACAGTAAAGTCATTGATCTGAACGTACATTATTCAGATATACTATCTATTCCTTACTTCAATGAAAAATACCAACAAAAATCCATATTAAGAAAAGTTTCAGGTCAAGTGATTTCTAAAATTTTTTGAAATATGATTTACTTTTCTCTTTATACTTGTTGCTTTCTTACAAAAGGATTTTCAAAAGGCTGTTTAATTGATGTCGAAAGAAACTTACATTGTTCTATTCCGCTTGAGTTATGCGCCATTTTAGAAAATAATGAAATTTCGGAAGATTCAGATTTCAAACAATATATTGATTTTCTTAAAAATGAAGGCTTTGTTTATTTTACGGAAAAGAAAATAACAAAACAAATACAGCATAATCAAGTATTTAGTCCCTTTATTTTTGAAAATTTGATATTTGACTTTTCAAATGTCAGTGACTTCTTTGATAGAATAAACAATATCAATCCTTTTGAAATAGAAACAATGCAACTTCGTTTTTACTGCAAACTTGACGTAGATCAAATTTATAGTATTATAAATCAAGTGATTAAAAATAATTTCAGTTCAGTAGAATTATTTTTTAACCATAGCAAAAACAACTTATCAAGCGACTATGTAAAAGTTTACAACGCTTATGAATGTATAACAAAAATTGTCATATTCGACTATAAATTAAAAAAATATCTGCAAAAAGAGAATGTTTATTATGTAGAAGAAAAATTAATATCAGAAAATCAGTGTGGTAAAATTAGTGAAAAATTCTTTTGTCCAAATTTGAGAAATTACTTGACTTCTCTTTCATTTAATTCTTGTCTTTATAAGAAAATTTCTATTGACAAAAATGGAAATATAAAAAATTGCCCTTCAATGAAAGAAAGTTATGGCAATATTAAAAATACAGCATTACAAGATGCTTTAAACAGTCCAAATTTTACAAAATTTTGGGATATTACAAAAAAAGAAATTTCTGTTTGTCAAGATTGTGAATTTAGAAATATTTGTACAGACTGTCGCTGTTTCTTGACAGAAGAAGATAATTTATTTTCCAAACCAAAAAATTGTACTTACAACCCATATTCTACCGAGTGGGAATCCTAAAACAAGTAGAAATGAACAAAGGGTTTCTTCATACCCGCCAGCACGACGCCATGGACTGCGGCCCTGCCTGCCTGCAAATGATTGCCAAGCATTATGGGCGGAACTACAGTCTGCAGGGCCTGCGCGAGAACTGTTTCCTCACGCGCGAAGGAGTGTCGATGCTGGGAATTAGCGAAGCGGCAGAGAAAATCGGTTTTCGTACTACAGGCGCGAGAATTTCTTTTGAACAATTGGCCGAAGCGCCGCTGCCCTGTATTGTGCATTGGAAGCAAAATCATTTTGTGGTGGTCTATGACATAAAGCGGAAGGGTAAAAGGTGTAAGGTGAAGGGTGAGAGAATGGGGCTACAACCTAAGGTCTTTGCCGGAGCAGATTGCTTCGCTGACGCTCGCAATGACGACGAAGCAAATCCGCCCTTGACCGATAATCTTACTAAAGCAGCAATTCTCGTAGCCGACCCTGCGCACGGCCTCATCAAATATAGCAAAGAGGAATTTCTGAGCGGCTGGCTTTCGTCGCGCAAAGATGATGAAGACCGCGGCATCGCCCTGCTGCTCGAACCTACGCCCGATTTCTACGCTCAAGAGGGAGAACGCGAAGACCGTACCAAGTTTTTCTTCCTCTTTAAATACCTGCGACCCTACTATAAACTCATCGGGCAGCTGTTTTTGGGTATGCTCTTAGGCACGCTATTGCAACTCATTTTTCCCTTCCTCACCCAAAGCATAGTCGATTACGGAATCAACAATAATAATCTCTCTTTCGTAACGCTTATTCTCATTGCGCAGCTTACCCTCTTTACCGCGCAAACGGCCGTGGAGTTTATCCGCTCGTGGATATTGCTGCACATCAGCACCCGCATCAACATTTCTATCATATCCGACTTCCTCATCAAACTCATGAAGCTGCCCATCGGATTTTTCGATACCAAGATGATCGGCGACATCATGCAGCGCATCGGCGACCATAGCCGCATTCAATCATTCCTGACCTCTACCACGCTGACTACGCTCTTTTCTTTGGTCAGTTTTGTGGTCTTTATCGGAGTATTGGCTTTTTACAATGCAACCCTGCTCTTGGTTTTTTTAATTGCAAGTACGCTGTACGTGCTGTGGGTGCTGCTCTTTCTCAAACGGCGAAAAGCCTTGGATTATAAACGTTTTGCACAGGCTTCCGCCCAGCAGAGCAACCTCTACCAAATGATTACCGGTATGCAGGAAATCAAGCAGAACAACTGCGAGCGGCAAAAACGCTGGGAGTGGGAACGCATTC